>CAVRZL010000028.1:0-39963 GCA_963725565.1 uncultured Acidobacteriota bacterium | reverse complement strand
CCCTTCGCGCAGGCGCTGAACCTGTCGTTGGACAAGAACCGTGAGTACTCGGTAATGATCCTGGAGCTGGCCAAGAAATTGGTCCAACGGAAGATCTCGCTGCGCGCAGTTTCGGAGACGGCATCGCTCAGGAAGCGGGTTACGCGGCACAGCAAAAGGGCTGGACGCCTCTGATGGAGCTGACCGCGGGAATCAGCTTGAACCTGGGCATCTTCAACCTGCTGCCGATTCCGATTCTTGACGGCGGAGTGATTCTTTTCCTGTTCATCGAGGGTCTGATGCGGCGCGATATCAGCATGAGCATCAAGGAACGCGTCTACCAGGCTGCATTCGTGTTCCTCGTGCTATTCGCGGTGATGGTCATCTACAACGATCTGATGAAGACGATCCCAGGACTGGCGAATCGACTGCCTTAAACTTTCTGAAAAGCTTGCAAACTGACCCGACGGCGGATTCCGCCGGCCCGAGTTTGTTTTTAGTGGACTCTCTTCTTTGGCGGCAAGAGCCGTTTGGACTTTGGCGGACAAGTCACCTGCGGCGGAACGAGCCGTATTCCGGCAGGCTTCGTTGGCTGCTCAGTTGTGCTCGGCGCGGACTGCACGGGGATGGACGCCGGTGCAGCGGCGGCTGTAAATGCGTTGAACGGATCATCACTCGTGACACCGTTCGGCAAAGCTTGAATCGCGGCCTGGAATTTCGACCATGCACTCGACGCAGAGTCGCCAGTCAGATTCGCATAGAGCTGAGCGAAGGTTCCCGAGTCGCCCAGCGTGACCATCTCGGGAGCAATCTTATTCGAGAGTCGACCTGACTCATCACCCAGGAGATGAAGGCCATGCCGCAACCGGTGCTGTCGGCACTCTGGTCCGTGTTGTCGGTGTGATTCACAAAGTCCGGCATGCCATCCTGCTCCCACTGCGGAGCGGTCGCAAAATCCGCAAGCGCGTTGTTGCTGACGACAGCGGCACACCAGCGCGAAAGGGCCTCGCCCGTGCTCTCGCCACAAAGATTTCCGTTCATCGAGCACTCGCTCAGTTCCGCTTCAAACAACGCGGAAACGCGCGAGGAATTGCCGAAGGAGGCGTCCACTTCGATGGCATTGCCGTTCACGTAATCGCAACCCATGTGATCGGCGCCTCCGGTGCCGTCGGTCGCGCCGCCGAGAGCGAAAACGATCACGCTGACCGTACCGCCCGTGGTCCCGAAGATGCCGTCGTTGGCCGTCGCCACACGATCGGCATCGTTGAGCAGATCCTGGGCATTCTGCCGGGCTTGCTTGCCCAAGGACGGATCGACGTAAACCGTTCACTCGTCCACTCGGGCTGGTTCCAACGAGATGCGACGTTCCCGTGATAGCTCGGCCAGGCTGGGTTGCGGTGCGGTTTCGACGGCGGAGTGGGTTGACTGGGCTTTGGCTTTGCGTGCGTGGGAGTCATGAATGACCTCGTGATCGAATTTGCGATTAGAGGCCAGACACCATTGAATCGAGGCGAAGTGACGGAAGCTTTGGAATCACGAGGCCAAGCTGGTTCCTATAACTCTAATCGCTGTATCGCAGTTTAACAGCCGAATGAAAGATACTCCCGTTCTCCAGAAACCTTGAATAAAAGTGTAGCTGTTGGTAGAGCCGAGATTGCTCACTGTAGCGATAGGTCCTCCAAGCTTCCGATAATTCTGCGTGATAAACTAGAAGTTCCCATATGGCTACAATTCAACGCAGAAAGACCGTTACGGCCGTGGTCGGAGGTGTGCGCGTGGGGTCGGATGCACCAGTTGTGGTGCAATCGATGACCAATACCGACACCGCCGACGTCCCCTCAACCGTCCAGCAGGTCGCCGCCCTGGCGCGGGCCGGATCGGAACTGGTGCGCGTCACCGTGAACAACGACGAGGCTGCGGCGGCCGTTCCGCGCATCGTCGAGGAACTCGACAAGCACGGGCGTGCGCGTGCCGATCATTGGCGACTTCCACTACAACGGGCATGTTCTGCTGACGAAGTATCCGGAGTGCGCCCGCGATCTGGCGAAGTACCGGATCAATCCCGGCAATGCCAGCATCGGCAAAGGTGGCGACTCGAATTTCCGCACCATGATTGAAGTGGCGGTGAAGTACCAGAAGCCGGTGCGGATCGGCGTGAACTGGGGATCGCTCGACTCAGGCGCTGCTGACGCGCATGATGGACGAGAATTCGAAGCTCGCCGAACCGAAAGATGCGCGCGAAGTGACCATGGAAGCGATGGTGGTCAGCGCGCTGAATTCGGCAGAACTGGCGCAGAAATATGGGCTGCGCCCGGATCAGATCATTCTTGAGCGCGAAGGTCAGCGGGGTGCAGGATCTGATTGACGTTTATCGCGCGCTGGCGGCGCGCTGCAATTATCCGCTGCACCTGGGACTTGACCGAAGCCGGCATGGGCGCCAAGGGCGTGGTCGCGTCGAGCGCGGCGATGGGCGTGGTGCTGCAGGAAGGCATCGGCGACACGATTCGCGTTTCGCTGACTCCGGCGCCGGGCGGCGATCGCACGGAAGAAGTGCGCGTCGCGCAACAGATTCTGCAGTCGATGGGGATTCGCAGCTTTACGCCGCAGGTCACGGCGTGCCCGGGTTGCGGGCGCACCACCAGCACGTTCTTCCAGGAGATGGCGGAGCAGATTCAGACCTATCTGCGCGAGCAGATGCCGACGTGGAAGGGCCAGTACGTCGGCGTCGAAGAGATGAAGCTGGCCGTGATGGGCTGCGTGGTCAACGGCCCGGGCGAATCGAAGCACGCCAACATCGGCATTTCCCTGCCCGGGAACGTTCGAAGAGCCGAAGGCTCCGGTGTACGTCGATGGACGGCTGTTCACGACGCTGAAGGGCGACCGCATCGTCGCCGAGTTCATCGAGATTCTCGACGACTACGTGGACTCGCACTACGCGGCGAGAGGAAGAAGTTCCCGCCAAGGTTTAGTCGTTTCCCAATGTGTCCGTAGACGGAGTCGAAACACAGTGGAATGCTTCGACTGCGCGATGACGATTGCATCGCTACCCTCATCGCTTGCTCAACTGACAGCGTTGCTGCAGCTCGTTATCGATTACTGTCCTGTCAGCAGGAAGATGGGATCTTGCGGCGGCGGCAGCGGAATCGCCGTCCCGGTGTCGGTCGTGCTGGCATCCGACAGAGGCGGATTCGAAGTGGGCAAGATGGCCTCGAATGCGAACGCGATAGTCCCGTCGGAAGCACCGTCAGGTTCAATCCATTCAGATACGTTCCGGTGGTAATCCGACATGGCCACTCTGAGCCGGCGACGAAGTTGTTGCCGACTGGAAGGTCACTACGTTCGAAGCGATCGAAATCCGGTAATGCCGCGCCACAGAACGGCAGTGGTCGGCAGGCTCCGAAGGGAGCCCCGAGGTCGGTGACCAGGGTGTCGGGGGTGTTGTTGCCCCGTGGAGATGGTGCTGGTGGTGGTGTCTGATGTCGGCGATCGATCCGGCGTCGCAGATGCTGACGTAAACGTGGCTGCTGTCGGCGGCGGCCGTGGTAAACACGCGGAAGCGGGTCGAGCTCGGTGTGTAGGGCAGCCGGCGCGCAGGCGGGAACTGCGGTGGCACGGCGTACTGGCTGGCGAGCGAAATTGCGGACCTCGAGCAGCGAAAGCGACGGCGCGAGCAAGGTCGCCGTAGCCGGCTTCACGGTGAGACTGAGAGCGTCGAACACGGTGAGCAGCGGGATGATGCAGGGAGCCGAAGTGCCCGACATCGGGATCGGAGCAACGCGGCCTCCGTCTGATAGCTCGCGACGTAGAAGCGGGAGCCATCCGGCCAAGAGCCGCCACTGAAACCGGGGAACATGCGGCTGGGGCAGGGCGCGGTGGCCACCGGCCGTCATCGACATGCGTCGCCAAAAGCGTGGGTGTGTCGATGGAGTTACCGTGGGCGAGTCGCCGGTACGTCGAAAACATAAACCGACGACCGGTGCTGGGATTGGTGACGTAGAGCCGGTTGAGGCTCGGTATCGTACAGAGCGAAATTGGCGCCGCGCCCACCGACGGATTGGTCTGCGAGAAGACGGTGTTCGCATCGGTGCGATCGGTACAGGGCCGTCGCCCTGGGTCACGACGTAGATGCGCTGGCTGTCGGAGCGAGCGACGGCCCACACCGGAGTATTTCCGACCGTGATGGTCGCGAGCGTCGAGAGATCCGACGGAGAAAGATCGGTCGACAGTGTTGCTGCCCTGATTCACGACGTAGAGATTCTGGGCGTTCGGGGTTTCGGCCAGGGCGACCGGGTGCGCGCCCGGAGCCGGTACTTGATCATCGGTAACTATTGTTCGACGTGTGTTGAGTCCCGCGACGAGTCTGTGCTGGCAGACGGGCAATTGGTGCGTTTTCCACCCGTAGTTCGCAACGTACATCAAATTGGACTGAGTCGTCGTCAGAAAATCCGGGAGGTACGATGCAAAACCATTCGGGCACAGACCGCCGGTGCCGAGCGGAACCAACGTGTCGGGAAGACGTGAAGGTGGTCGGCGATGCCCAGTCCGGTGAGCACGAGGAACTGTCGGCCGCGGGAGTGAAGGCGGTGACGAAGTCCGCTTCTCCGGGGAACATGCCGCGGCGTACAAGTCGATGGATCCCCCTGCCCGCGCTGGCCACAAATACGCGCGAATTGTTGGGAAGCGCAGCCGCATGGGTGGGATTGATGCCCATGTTCGCCTGGCCGATGTTGGTGTCTCCCGAGACGTCGATCTGCAGCGCGCTGCCGGGATTGGACGCGACATTGGTGCTGATGCCGAAAACGGCATGGAAATTTGCGGGGTTCGGCGGCGTCGTGCTGATCGGAATCACGACCGGGCGGTAGACCTCACCGCAAGACATCACAAATCAGCGTTGCCAGCGCCATCGCGGCGACCCATCCCACACGTCGAAGACTCATCGGCACCCCGAGAGATAAGTTCTGGATCGAATGACAGAATTGAGTATTGTAACGATTGCTGGGCTTACGCGCTAGAGAATGGACGCAGTAGTCTCAGCATTCAGTGTTCAGTGCTCAGTGCTCTGTGTTCTGTGCCCAGTGTCCTGTGATCAGTGCTCAGCGGTTCTGGCGCAGCTTGCTTCTAGCTCAAGGATGCTGCGGGTGACGCGAGCGGGATGCCCTGCGGATGAAGCGAGTATCTTCCATCTTGTTCTTGGGACTGTACAGATCCTCTACTGCGGCGGCGAGCTTGGCCGGTGTCGGCGGCGGGCTCTTCGACTTGATGGTGGCCGCCGGTTTCTTCTTGCCTTCCATCTGCGCCAGGCTCTGCTTCAGACGCGGCCATCAGATCGACGACCGGAGCCAGTTTCTTCGGCTTCTCAACAGCGGCGACTTCTCCGCCTTCCAGCTTGGTCTCGATCAGCTTCTTCAGGTTTTCCTGGAACGTTGTCTTTGTATTTTTCCGGATCCCACTCGTCGGCCAGCGCTTCGATCAACTGGTGCGCGACTTTTACTTCGGCGTCTTTCAGTTCGACATCGGGAGCGCCGAAGCCTTCGACCTTGCGCACTTCCTCGGCGTAGTACATGGTGTGCAGCATCATGCCGCCTTCGTGCGGGCGCAGAAACACGGTGTACTCGCGGTTGTGCATGGTGATCTTGGCGATGGCGACGTATTCGCTCTCCTCGAGCGCCTTGGTCAGCAGCGCGTAGGGGCGGCGGCCGGCTTCCTCGGGCATCATGTAGTACGACGACTCGAAGTAGACGGGATCGACGTCACTCGTCTTCACGAATTCGAGAATCTCCATCGTCTTGGCGGTCTGCGGCTCGATCTTCTTGATCTCGTCGGGCTCGATGATGATGTATTCGTCCTTGCGGAACTCGTATCCCTTGACGATGTCGCTGCGGTCGACGACCTGGCCGTCGGCCTGGCAGATGTACTGCTGCTTGAGCGCGCTGACTTGTCGGTGCGATGCAGCATGTTGAAGGAAATGCCGGAACTGCGCGCGCCGGAGAAAAGGCGCACCGGCATGGAGATGAGTCCGAAAGTTAAGTGACCAGACCAGACCGACGACGGCATAGTTCCCTCGCAGGAGTTCCCCGAGTGCGGCCCACAACCGGCCTCGGGAAGTGGCTAAACTCAACGGCAGAGAGAGTTTAGCCTAGAACTCTCATTGGATGCACCAACCGAGCGAAATGGGGAATCGAAATTCAAAGCCGGAGGGGATGGGGTTGGCAGGGCACCCGCACTAGGGATTGTAGGTAACTGAAGCGGTTCCTAAAGCCTTGGCACTCGCGGGTATTGCTAAATTATTCGCTGTCTTCGCTGCTGCTAGCGAGTATCTCGATCATCGCGGCGGGAGTGATAAGCCGCGTTGACTTATAGGCTTTAAGGGAGAGCAATTGCTTATCGCCTGTCACCAGGAATTGAGCTTGGCTGACGTCAGCCAGTGCAAGTAGATAGCTGTCCTTGGGATCTGGGCCGAGACGATCCGGGGGAAGGTCGAGACAAAACACGGAAAAATCTGGGATGCCTGCGGCGAGTAACTCGACCGTACTTGGTTTCAATCTCGCATGAAAAAAAGGTCGGCCCGTGACCTCGCGGAGTTCGGCCACAAGTTCGTCACAGGCCACGAGGGTGAATCTCTTGCGCTCCCAAGCGTCCAGCAGTTTGGCCGGTGTCCCCGAGGAAGACAAGAGTGCGGAAAGCAGAATGTTGGTGTCTAAGATCACTCGCATCAGGGGCGTTTCGCGCGGTTCCGGTAGTGTTTCGTGCGAACGTCTTCCACCGTCTCATCGATCATCTTTTGCAATTCAGCTGCAGAAGTGTCATCAAAAGCCGCGCGGGCTTCACGAACAGTCTGATGAAAGATGCGCCAACGGACTGCCTCTTCGATGAATTTTGAAAGGTCGCCCTTCTTCATCCCTTGCGCGCCGAGAAATGTCCGCAAGGCATGATCGGCCTGTTTAGACCAGGAAATGGTGAGACGGGCGGTGTCGGAATCGGATGAATCAATTTTAGTCATATAAGCATATATCTGCTTATCAGTATAAGCGAATACAATGCTCATAACAACTTACAATGCCTTGTTGTTTCCAATGACACTAGGTATTCCATTGCGCTTAATGTTTATGCACCTTAGTTTCTCTGGCGCTCATCTGAGGGGCAACCCAACTCACTGGAGGATCGATGAAGGATCCGCGCTATCCCATTGGTAAGTTCACCTTCGAGGCTTCGCCCACCACCGAGCAGAGGAGGACTTGTCTCGACGAAATCGCCAAGGCACCGTCTAGTCTGCGCGCGGCCGTGAAAGGGCTTTCCGAGGCCCAACTCGACACGCCCTACCGAGATGAGGGCTGGACCGTCCGGCAGGTCGTGCATCACGTGCCGGATAGCCATATGAATGCCTTTGTGCGCTTCAAACTGGCGCTCACCGAGGATGAACCCACGATCAAGCCCTATGCCGAAGATCGCTGGGCTCGATCTGGCCGACGTCAAGGCGACGCCGATCGAGGTGTCTCTGACCCTGCTCGATTCCCTGCACGATCGCTGGGTACGTCTATTGCAGTCGATCACTCCTGAGGAATGGAAGCGGACATTTCGTCATCCGGAAGTTGGAGTGCTGCCACTCGACAAGACGCTGGCTCTGTACGCATGGCACGGCCGGCATCACGTGGCGCACATCACCGAACTTCGCAAGCGGATGTCCTGGTAATACGATGGGGGCTGGGGACAGCATGATCGCAAGAGTGTGGCACGGGTACACCAAGCCTGAACATGCGGATGCTTACGAAGCCATGTTGAAGCCCGAGCTTCTACCAGGCGTCAGCAAGGTGAAGGGCTACCGAGGCAGCTACCTGCTGCGCCGCGTCGCTGGCGCCGAGGTAGAGTTCATTACCATCATGTTATGGGATTCGATTGACGCCGTTCGCGCAGTAGCGGGGGACGATTACGAGACTGCAGTCATTCCCGAAGAACGCCGGAAATATCTGGTGCGGTACGATGCGAAATCAGCGCACTACGAGATCGCGTCCGTCCATGGACTCGCGGCTTTCACGAGTTGAAGGTGCGCCTAAGTAATTCCAAGCTTCCACAACAAATAGCTGGTTGCTTCGCGAAGGACGGCGCCTGCACGCTGCAGAATGCTGTGCGGGCGCGAATCGGGGCGCGGCGCCACGTAGACGGGACCAATGCCTTCGTGCTCGAGCAGTTTGCGGATGCGGAAGACGTGGTAGGCGTCGCTGACGGCGACGCAACTGTGCAGGCCGTTGGCGCGCATGATCACGGCAACGCGGACTCGGCGGATTCCGCCGTGTCCGTCCCTGGGTTTCGGCGATCAGGCTGCGTCTCGGGAACTCCGTGGTGCATCAGGTAATCGCGTCCCACTCCGCCTTCGCTGAAAGTGGGGTCGGCGGCTGCGCCTCCGGTGGTGATGACGACGGGAGCCACGCCGCGATGAAAGAGATCGAAGCGCATGATCGAGGCGGGCGCGCAGAACGGGCGAGGGGCGTCCGGAGTATTCCGCCGCACCGAAGACGACGATCGCATCGGCGAGATGAATTTCCTGCCAGCGAGGCGGTGTCGACCATCGCGAACGACGGTGACTGACGAGGAACAGAACCACGACGGCCGGCGACGAGAATCAACAGACGAAGCCACCAGCGCGTTGGTACGAGGCTGGTTGGCGGGTGGTCGTCGTGTCATCCTTGGGCGGTCATCTGCTCGGCCGTCATCCCTGGGCAAAGAAACTTGGAAATCTCGTCGGCGGGAATGGCGCCTTCGCGAATGATGCGCCAGCGCGTCGGATTCGTCGCTCAGATCGATGATGGTCGACGCCACGTCGCGCGGAGATGTGCCGCCGTCGACGATGATGTTGATGCGTCCCTGCAAGTTGATCGCGAACCTGCTCGGCGCTCGTACACTCCGACGCGCCGCTGAGGTTCGCGGAGGTCGCGGTGATGGGAATCGCGGCGGCGGTCACCACGGCCAGCGGAATCTTGGCGTTGGGCACACGCAGGGCCACGTTGCCGGTGTTGGCGGTGACCTTGAGCGGCAGGCGCGAGCCCGCCTTGACGATGATGGTCAGCGGGCCGGGCCAGAACTTGCGAGCCAGTGCGTAAAATTCTTCAGGCAACGGCTTGGCGAGTTCCTCCGCCTGGTCGGTGCTCTGCGATGAGCAGCGACAACGGCTTGTGGCGCGAACGCGTCTTGATGTCGTAGACCTTGTCGACCGCGCGCAGGTTGAAGGGATCGGCGGCCAGTCCGTAGAACGTGTCGGTGGGCATGCCTAGCACTTCGCCGGAACGGATCTGATCGGCGGCGTACTTCACCAGGGATGACTCAGGATTGTCGCAATTGATTTTTACGATCTCGGCGCGCACGGCGCTCCCTTCTGATCTGGCAGCAAACTCGGATGTATTTTTACGGCGAAACCTATCATAATACGGCAAAAGGCAGCAATGCGAGCGGCAGCGTATGATGCAGGCTGCACAACGGAATCGAGACAAGATGACTCGGACTTCAGAACTCGCACCCAGCGCTCCAGCAGCGACTACGCCGCGATTGAGGGCCGCCACAACCCCCTGGTGAAGGAACTGCGCCAGGCCTTTGCGCACGCAGAGCGCACCGAAGATGGATGACTGCGCGATCGAGGGCGTGCGCATCGTGGAAGAGGCGATCACGCAGCGGGCTGCGTTTCCGCGCGGTCTTCTTCAAAGAGTCGGCACAGAATCTCGCGGAACGGCTATTGCCCCAGATCGGTGCCAATGTCGACACCTTGCTTCTTCCGGACAAACTCTTCGACGGCAGCGGTCCCCAGCGAGACGCCGCAAGGAGTGGCAGCGCTGGTGCGGCTCAAAGAATTCTCGCTCGACGACGTGTTGGAGCGGTTGCAGGTCGGGCCGGTCATCGTGCTGGCTGGGGCTGCAGGATCCCGGGAACCTGGGGACGATATTGCGCTCGGCAGAGGCATTTGGCAGCGCGGGAGTTGTGCTGGGCGAAGGTACGGTGAGTCCATTCAATTCGAAGGTGATTCGTGCGTCGGCGGGATCGGTATTTCGGCTGCCGGTCATTCTTGCCAAGGCCGCGGGAGGAGTGGACGAGATTTCGGCGAAGCTCCGGAAGCAAAGCGTGCGATTGATTGCGACCTCTTCGCACAAAGGGACAGCGCTGGATGAGGCGCGGCTAACGGGATCCACGGCGTATTCGTTGGGAGCGAGGGAGCGGGCCTGCCGCGGACGATCATGGCGCAGGTGGATGAAATGGTTGCGATTCCGCATACGGCACAGGTCGAATCGTTGAATGCGGGCGTAGCGGGCAGCATTGTGCTGTATGAGGCGGCGCGGCAAAGACGCAGCGGTTAAGGCCCCGCATATCCCATCGTAGAGACGTAGCTTGCTACGTCTCTACCGCCAGTATCGGCGGGCCCCAAGAGTCTACGGCGCTGCCACCAAGACGTTGCTAGCAACGTCTCTACGATTAGGCTAAGCCGCCGCCGTCGACCACAGGGGACACAAGCGGGAACCTTAGCGGACCGTCCTCCGCGTCCTTTACGGTTTTCATTTGTTACCCTGCCGAGTTCCCGAAGTAACCATCCAAAAATTGACCGCAATTTTCGGCCACTCTCGCATTCTTACTCTGCATGCCTGGCACCGCTCGAACATCCCCCGAAGACAGACATGCATCCCCAGAGTTATTGAGGTGAGGGTTGAACTATGAAGAAAGACGATTCTCGCTGCTGTTTCCGCACTCAGACGCTTTGATCTGAGATTGCTCTTTCCCTGCATCATTGCGGCTTCGATCTGCTGGGGGATCGCTGCTCCAGCGCAAGAGAAGTCGTCGGAATCCTCCCATGCCGCGGGATGGGTGGTGATTCCCGTGGAGGAATACCGCGTGCTGCGGGCCAAGGCGTATCCCGTGGAGCACGATCCCGAACCGCCTCCGCTCGACGCGACATTGACGCGCGTGGACTACGACCTGCACGTGCTGGGCGATCTGGCGGCGGGACGCGCCAGCCTCACCGTCGACGTTTTGAAAGATGGATGGGTGCGGGTCCCGGTGCCGGCGGGACTCCTGGTTCGCGAAGCGCGACTCGATGGCAAGCTGGTTTCGCTGGTGCCCGGAGCGCAGGGAAAAGGCGGAACGCACCTTTCGGCCCTGTTGTCGCACGCGGGCCGCTCGGTGCTGACGCTGGACGTTGACGTACCGGTCACGTCTTCCGCAGGCGACGAGAGCCTTTCTCTGCCCTCGACCGAATCTGGCGTGACGAGGGCGTCGGTACGAACTTCCGCGGCAAGGGATTGATTTGCGAGTCGGCGGTGGATTGCTCTCCGACAAATCCGAGACCACGGGCGAGACGAAATGGCTCGCCTACGGGCGCGGCAACGAAGTGCTGACCTTCACGTGGCGGAGAAAGACGGAGGATCATCACGTCGAACTGCCGCTGCGGCTGCGGGGATCGCTGACGCAACTGACCAGCCTCGGGGAGGACGCAACTTCGATCTACGCCGAGGCGACCTTCGAAATCGTGCAGGGAGCAGCGCGCGAGGTGCGCATTCAGCTTCCGGAAAAGATCACCATCAACCAGGTCTCCGGAGCGATGGTGGCCGATTGGGAGATGAAGAACGGCGAACTCGCCGTGACGTTTCTGGAGCCAGTCGAGCATAACGCCCGGTTTGTGATCAGTGGGGAGGCGCGTCTGCCACGCGATGGAATCATCGATATTCCGCTGCTGCGGCTGCTCAACACCGAGCGCGACAGTGGCGGCGTCGCCGTAGAAATCCTGGGAGCTGGCGAGATCAAAGACCAAAAAGCGCAGGGACTCGAAGACGCCGACGCGACCGATCTGGGCGAGATGGTGGCCAACCGTCAATCTCCAGCACTGGTCGCATTTCGCGCTCGCTCTGGAGAAGCGGGCGCGACGCGGACGTTGAGCGTGAACGTTGCGCGATACGACCAGCAGGCCGTGCTGATGGCGAACATCGAAGAGGCTCGCTATCAAGTGCTGATGAGCGCCGACGGCAAGGAGTTGGTGCAGGCGCGGTATGCGGTCCGCAACAACCAGCGCAACTTCGTGAAGATCACGCTGCCGCCGGGAGCGACGGTGTGGAGTGCCTCGCTGGCGGGAAGACCGATGCGTCCGGGGCAATCGCCGGATGGAAGCCTGCTGTTGCCGCTCGAAAAATCGCGGGGCGGAGAAGATGCGCCTGCGTTTGAGATCGAGATTGTCTATCTCACAAAGGCGACGGCGTGGACAGAGAAGGGACACGAGAAAGTCACGTTGCCGGCGTCTGGATCTTCCCATTTCGCGCACCGGGATGCTGCTGTACTACCCGCCGCCGTTCAAGGTCAGCGCGGAGCCGGGAACGTTTCGCACGCAGGAGTATCAGAATCCGATGTCGGCGGTCTTGCTGCCTCCAATGCTGGATAGCGCGATTGAGGCGGTGTATCGCGGTCCGGGCGGAGTTTGGCCCGGGCAACAACGGTAGTAAACGGAGCTCTCGCGCCACCCAAGGAGTTCGATCGTCTCGAACAATTTGCCAAGCTTCAAAGCATGGATGACAAAGAAAAGAAGGACGCTACACCCGGACGCTGCTCGAGACCTTCAAGGCGAAATCGATGGGCGGGAAGGTGACCGGCATCGTGCCGGTCAGCGTTTCCTTCCCGGCCTTCGGTCCGTCGATCTTTCTCGTTTCCGAACTGACCAGCGAGAACCAGTTTCCAGCAGCCGAATTCAGCTTCCAGCGCGACAAAAAGGGAGGTGTGCGATGAAAAGCAAATTCTTGGTGATGGTGCTTGTTGTGCTGTCGGTGTGCTGCGGCAGAAGAAAAGTCTGCGCTGCCTTTGCCCGATCCGGGCAATGTCACGCTGACTCTCGATGAATACAACAAGCTGGTCGAACTGGCCGCGAAACCGCCGAAGAAGCCGGAGGTGGCGCCACTTCCCTACTCGATCAAGCACGCGCAAGTGACTCTGAAGGTTGAAAACGACGGCGTGCGAGGCACCGTGGAACTCGAAGGCGAAGTCTTCCGCAAAGGCGTGAGCAAGGTTCCGCTGACCAGCGGAATGACGATTCTCGACGCTCACCAGAACGGCAAAGGCGTGCCACTGATCCAGGAAAATGGCACGCATGCTGCGCTGCTGCCGGGTCCGGGAGAATTCTCGGTCGGGCTCGATACCGGTCTGCCGTTGAGAATTGAGGCTGGACGCGCATCCTTCACTCTGCCCGCGCCGGCAGCGGGAAGCGTGCAAGTTTCCCTGCTGATTCCGGGCGACCATACGTTCGCCAACGTCAACTCCGGGCCTCATCACCAGCCGGAAATCGGAAAATGGGCACACCGCGATCGAAGCCACGCTGGTTCCGGGACAACCTGCGAACTTCTGGTGGGCGACGCGCGAAATCGTCGACTCCGGTTGTGCCGCGCGAAGTGCGATTCCTCTCCGATGCGAAGACGCTGGTCTCGGTGAGCGAAGCCGAAATGCGCGTTGCCGTGCTGGCGGACATCACCGTAGTGCAGGGCGAGCCGACGCAATTCCAAGTGCAAGTTCCCGCCGGGCTACGAAATCACCGGCGTCACCGGCGCGACGCTGGATTCCACCGAAACGCAAGCTGGAGTGATGACGCTGAAGGTGAATGCTCCCGGCCAGCGCACCCATCAGTTCCTGATCTCGATGGAGCGTTCGATCAACGACGCCAGGCTGCGGCGCCCATTTGTCAGCTTCAAAGGAGCGCAGCGCGAGACCGGCGAAGTGCTGGTGGAGGGCGCGGGCACGATGGAAATCACCGCGACCGAAGGCGGCGGACTCAAGCGTATGGACGTGAAAGAAGCGAATCCTTATTTGCGCTCGCTGGCTCACTTCCCGCCGCAAGCGGCCTTTCGCTATCACCGGCAGCCGAGCGAGATCGCCGGCACTGGCGCTGAACTGGGTGCGCTTCCCCGATGGAAGCGTGCTCGCGGCAGTGGCCGAGAGTGCGGTCGTCACGACGCTGGTCACATCGGAGGGCAAGTCGCTCACCGAAGTGAAATTGATCGTGAAGAATCAGGCGCAACCTTTCCTGAAAGTCGCGCTGCCCGCAGGGCGCGAGCATTCTGTCCGCGGACGTTGCGGGAGAACGCGTGAAGCCGGTGCAAGGTCCGGACGGAAATCGCGTGCCGCTGTTGCGGCCGGGATTTCGTCCCACCAGTTCGTACACGGTGTCGTTCGTGTTCATGCACTCCGGGTCTCCGTTCGCCAAAAAGGGCGGGGCGGAACTCAGCCTTCCGAGCATGGACATTCCGATCAGCCTGCTGAACTGGGAAGTCTTTCTGCCCGAGCAGTACAAGGTGAAGGATTTCGGCGGAGACGTCATCGCAGCAAATCGCGTGCCCGAGCCCTTTCGAGAAGAAGATGCGACTGAGGCGAGACGAGGGCATGGAATCCGCTCCCGGACAAATGGGGGGCTACGTCACCGATCCGAGTGGCGCGACGGTTGCGAACGCACGGGTCACCATCACTTCTCTGGCCAACGGAGGGACCAGGATCGCAGCAACCGACGGAAATGGCCATTGGCTGGCACCCGGGATGTCGTCGGGAAACTTCAAAGCTAAGGTGGAAATGCCGGGATTCAGAACCAGCATCTTCAATCTCGGCTACGACGCAAATCTTCCGTCGGCATACAACTTTCCGGTCAACGTAGCAGCGGCTGCGGAAACCGTGGAAGTGTCCGGCCCAGGCTGCTCAACAGGCCGCCGCGCCGGCAACCATCGGCGGCGCGATTCATGGCGCACCTGTGGATGGTCCTTTAAGCGGACGCAGCGTCGCGCAAATGGCCCAACTGGCTCCGGGCGTGGCCAATCAGAATGCCTCGGCCAACGTCTTGAACCTGCAAAAGCGGGTCTCGGGGGTCTTGCCGGTAGCGATCGACGTTCCACATGCCGGCACTTCCTTCGCCTTTGTCCGGCCTCTGGTGCTGGACGAGGAAACCAAGGTTACCTTCAGCTATAAGAGCCGGTGAGAAAAAAACAGCGGCGCCCGCGAACCTCTGGATATGCCGTCCTGCCGCTGATGGCTTAGAATGATGGATCGCGGGAGCCGCTGATGAGCAAATCTGAGATTTGGAAGAGTCTGGGAAGGCCGCTCAGTCAACGGGAAATTTCCGCTTCGGCAATGGCTGGGCGGCTCGGATCACAGTGCAGTCTTTCTTACTGAACGGCCCGGACCGACGAAAGCTGCCATCAAACTCATTGCCGTGGATGCAGCCGGGATGGATCAGGAGGTCTCGCGGCTGCGTGCCACCATCCGAATTTCGCACCCTAACCTGATTCGCACGTTTGAAGCCGGACGCAGCCAGATGGAGGGCACGCCCTTCGTTTTTGTGGTGATGGATTTTGCTGAGGAAGATCTGTCGCAGATTCTTCCGCAGCGGGCCGCTTGCTCCCAACGAAGTGTCGGATATGCTTCCCCCGTTGCTCGACGCACTCACCTATCTTCACAGCAAGGGGTTTGTGCACAGCCGGATCAAGCCTTCGAACATTCTGGCCGTCGGCGACCAGTTGAAGCTCTCCTCCGACCCGATCACGGCGCTCGCTGATGCAGGTACAAACCGTCGCCGACGCGATGTCTATGACGCGCCCGAGACAGCGGCGGGAATCGTCTCAACCGCCAGCGATGTCTGGTCGGTCGGGGTCACGCTGATTGCCGCGCTCACCCAAAATGTAACCTTGGCGGAGAAGGCATCTCCCGGTAATGCCAGCTTGCCTGACACGATTGCAGAACCGTTCCGCGGTATCGCGCGCGAGTGCCTGCAGCTAGACCCCAAGCGGCGTTGCTCGGTGCAGCAGATTCAGTCGCGACTGCAGCCCACGGCAAGATCCGTGCCTGCTGACCCGAAGCCTGCCGTATCACCTGCGTCTCGTCCGGATCGGCGGCCGGCCTTTGCGGTTGCCCTGGTCGTCATTGCGCTGATCATTGCATTCGCAGTCTTGCATTCTCGCGGAAAGAACTCCGCGGCTGCTCCCCCGGAAACGACTCCACCACCGGTTGCGGAAACTAAACCTTCCCCCGCATCGGAGACGCCGGTTCACGAACCTGCCGCTGCACCCGTTCCTAAAGTGGCTGAACCAGTTCGGAAGACAAGCTCGTCTGGCGGATCGGTGACGCACCAGGTTGTGCCTGATATTCCGAAGAGCGCACGAAATACCATCACCGGGACGATCAAAGTCACGGTGCAAGTGGACGTGGATTCTTCCGGCAAAGTGACGGCGGCGAAACTCAAGACTGCGGGGCCCAGCCAATATTTCGCCCGGAAAGCTCTCGCTGCAGCACAGGCGTGGGAATTTTCTCCTCCGCAGGAGGGCGGGCAACCGACTACGAGTGCGTGGCTGCTGCAATTTCGCTTCCGTCGAGCCGGCACCGACGCCTCTCCCGAAAAGTTCGACCCGCTAGCCGGGGTTGCGCAGCTTCCAGAGAATTTGCCTCACCATGCCGAGGAGAAGCTTGGCGTCGTAGGCTTCGAGATTCATCCTCAAGATCAGTTGCCGCGCTTTCTTCTCGAACATCTTGTCCGTTCCCGGCTTGACGTAGCCGCTGATGCGTAGAGTTTCGAACAAGCCCGCGGTGATTTGTTCGAGATTGTCTGCGGTGGCTGGCTCCATCTTTTCCACAGCTGGCTGGGCTCGCCCGGCTTTCGCCAGTTCATACAGGCAAACCGCTACGGCCTGACCCAGATTCATCGAGATGTTCGTCTGGTGCGTGGGAATGGTCATCAGCCAGTGGCAGTGGCTGAAGTCATCGTTCGTCAGACCGATTTTCTCCGAGCCAAACAGAAGCGCGGCATGACTGTTCGCCAATGCCGCCCGAATGAGGTCACCGGAGAGTTCGCCCAGTTTTTTGGGCGGATGCTGCAAGGTTCGATCGCGCACCGCAGTAGTTCCAACCACCAGGGAACAGTCTGCGACAGCCTGTTCTACCGTCTTGAATTCTTCCGCATCTTTCAACACGCTTGCCGCGCCCACGGCGGAACGCGCTTCTCGAAAGGCTAATCCATAAGGATTCACCAGCCTTAGGCGGTGGGTGCCGAAGTTCGTCATGGCGCGCGCTGCCGCACCAATGTTCAGCGGATTTCTAGGACGCACCAGGACTACTACGAGATGATCTAAGTCTGAGAGTGGCAAGCGCTTGATTTTACGACATCGGAAAGCCCTAGACCTTGAACCACTAAGGCCACGAAGGTACACGAAGGAAATCTCGGGTATCAATGCCAGATGCGGTCGATCGCCTGCATGTTCGAGCAAAACAAAAGCGCCCGCATGTACGGGCGCTCCGGTTAAGACCTCACTTAGGCTTGCATCTTCCTGCGTACCCGGCCAACCAGGCTCAACAGCCCGGTTCCGAATAGCGCGAGCGTCGATGGTTCGGGAACCGAGCCCACCAGTGTTGTGTCCCCGCCCCCGATTTTGGTGGTGCCGCTAAAAAATCCAGTGCCCGTGTTAACCGTCAACTGCACACTCACACCATTTACTTGGGTAGTACCCATCGTCCCTGTGAGGGCCCCGGTGATTGTGTAATTGTGGGTTCCGTTCGCCAATGTCGTCAGCGTCCAGGTCACAGGGCTGGCAAATGAGCCCGTGAACAAGGTTCCGTTCAATCCGTCGGTGCCATTGCCGGTGATCACAAAAGTTCCGCCCGCAGCAAAGGTCCCGCCCATGGCTAAAGAACCGCTGCTCAAAGCGCCGGTAGTGAAACTGACTGATCCCAAATCTCCCGTTATCATGGGATTTCCGTTGTATCCGGTGATTGCAGCCAGCGTCGAACCGGAGAGAGACAACCCTGCACTGGAGCCGGTCAGGGTGCCTCCGCTATTGCTAAAATCGGCATCGCTGTGGGCGAAAGAGAGAGTAGGTACTGCCAGGCAACACACGAGGAATAAAGAAACTACCAGAGACTTGCGGGGGATCATGCTAGCTCCTTAGCTAGGGTTTTTCCAAGCAGATAGACTGAAATACCGCGGAAATCTAGTCAAAAATAGGTCGTACGCCCCATGACGTCTATACTTTGATTCCTGTAGAGATACTGGCGAATAGCGCACTGGGTGCGGATTTCGGCGCTAACGCCTTGCAGGGCAGAGGCCGCGGAATACTGGAAAATGACGCTGCAACTGCCGTGCCCGACGCGTTCGGCCGGGAAGCCGACTTTGTAAAAAGAATGTCAAAACGGGGCCAATGGAGCCGAATCGGGGCGAAAATCATTGTAAGCTTGCAGCAGTCGGGAGCTGATTGGGGTGGTTAGTTTGGCTGAAATGCTCCCATTCACACAATGGAAACCTTTATGGGGAATCTAGCGACTCCGTTCAGTCCCAGCAGGAACATCAGCCCGGCTCCGGAATCCAAACCCACCGGGCGCATTCTGGTCGTGGAAGACGACCCGGCGGTACAGAAAGCCTTGAAGCGGCTCTTTGAGACCGAGGGCTATGCCGTCGAAGTCCAGTCCGATGGCAAGTCTGCTCTGGAAAGCTTTCAGGCTGCGGCACCGGCGGCAATGGTGCTCGACCTGCGTCTTCCCAAAGTTTCAGGGCGCGATGTCTGCAAAGAGATCAAAGCTCTAGCTCCCACTCTTCCCATCGTGGTGCTGAGTGCAGCCAGCGATGTATCCGACAAAGTTCTGCTGCTCGAGTTGGGAGCTGACGATTATGTAACCAAGCCCTTCAGTCCCCGGGAGTTGCTGGCACGGGTTCGCGCTGCCCTTCGGCACACCCAGCGCACGCCCGAAGTGCAGGTTGTGAGCTTTGATGGAATCTCGGTCGATTTCAGAAAAATGGAAGTCAAGCTCGACGGCAACCCAGTGATCTTGACGGCCCAGGAATTCAAGACGTTTCAGTTTCTCGTACAGAATGCCGACCGGGTGATCAGCCGGGATGAGTTGCTGAATGAAGTGTGGGGCTATCAGAACTATCCTTCCACCCGGACGGTGGACAACCACATCCTGAAGCTGCGCCAGAAATTGGAGCGCGACCCATCGAGCCCGGTACACTTCCGCACAGTGCATGGTATGGGTTATAAGTTCGTGCGCTGATATTTGTGACTCCATCTTCTGATCCCGTGCAACACCCGGCTGCAAGTGAATCGGCGAGGGCACTCGTTCCTCGACTGCGCCTGCGCACGCGCTTTCTGTTGTCCATGCTACTCATTACTGCGGGCTTAACCGTAACTAGCCTGCTTCTGGTGAGGCGCAGCGTGGAGAAAAACGTGCGCCAAAGCATCGCAGTGAACTTGCAGCATTCTGTCGAAGCGTTCCGGGATTTCCGCCATGAACGCGAGACCATGCTCACCAGCGACGTTGCCCTGCTTGCCGACCTTCCCATTACTCGCGCCATTATGACGGGACCTGATCCGGTTACGATCCAGGATGCGTCGCAGGACATTTCCGGGATAGCCAACAGTGATCTTTTCGTGCTGGTCGACCGCAACGGCAAAGTCGTCGCGCTGCACACCAAGACTCCTGGATTCAGCCGTGACGCGGCGGAACAGTATTTCCAGCAATCTCTGGACGAGGATCGCGGGGAGACCAGTCACTGGTGGCTGGGGGAACATCACCTGTATCAGACGTTCATCCAGCCCATCTATCGCGGCTCGCGAACCGAAGGCACTCTGCTCGGATTCCTGGTGATTGGCTATGAAATCAACGATCGGTTGGCGGCAGAAGTCAGCAAAGTTGCCGGGAGCCAGGTCGCCTTTTCCTGTGGGGAGGAAGTGGTTGCCACAACCCTTCCCCTGGCACAAGCAAAAGGTGACGGCCTGCAAAATTTGATCAAGAGTTCGGTTCAGGAACAGCCGCGCGATGTCGACATCGGAAACGAGCGGTTTCTAGCGACCTCTCTGGAGTTATCGGGGTCGCGGGCAAAGCCGGTCCGGCTGAGTGTTCTGGGATCTTACGATCAGGCCACGAAATTCCTGGACGAACTCAATCGTTACATTGTTCTGCTGGGTCTGGCGGCAATCCTGGTAGGCAGTGGACTGGTGTTCTTTGTATCGCACACGTTCACCCGGCCACTGGCAAATTTGGTGGGCGGCGTCCGCGCCCTCGGGGGCGGAGACTTCCACCATCCGCTGGATTCCCGCGGAGGAGATGAGGTAGCCGAGTTAACTCGCGCCTTTGACCGCATGCGCGCCGACCTGCTGAAGAGCCAGCATGATCTGTTGGAATCAGAACAACTCGCGACTATCGGGCGCATGGCCAGCTCGATCTCCCATGATCTGCGGCATTCGCTTGCTGCCATTGTCGCCAATTCTGAATTCCTCTGTGATGCTCACCTCACTCCGGCGCAGCGCGAGGAGTTGTACCAGGAGGTCCGAACGGGCGTGAACCTGATGACCGATCTCATCGATTCGCTGCTCGAGTTCGCGCGCACTCGCGAGTCTCTAAGCTTGACCTACGGGAATGTTGCGGAAACGATTCAGCGGGCTGTGCAGGCTGTCCGGCTGCACCCCCGGCATCATGGCCGCTCCATCACCGTCTTATGCGGCAGTCAGGTATCCGGCTGGTTCGATCAACGCAAGCTGGAACGCGCTTTGTACAACTTGCTGCTCAACGCCTGCGAAGCCGCACCCGACATTGGCGGCAAGATCGAAGTCGCCGCGACTGATAGGGCAGGAGCGATTACGATTTCGGTGGCGGACAATGGCCCCGGCATTGCCGACTCGATCCGCGATCGCCTGTTTCATCCCTTTGTCAGTTATGGCAAAGAAAACGGAACGGGATTAGGTTTGGCCGTTGTGCAAAAGATCGTACAAGATCACGGCGGCGAGATTTTCGTAGAGCGAACCGCAGAAGGTAGCACGGTTTTTCGTATCGTCTTGCCTCCCCAGCTGCATCGTGGGTCGATTGTGATCGACGGCACCGGCACGGAAATGACCGCGCTCGTGCCCACGCAGCGGGAAGATGCCAATCAGAATTTGCTATCCCATCCGGGCTCCTAGGTGCGCCCCCTGTCTCGCCCACGCGCCGCATTCCGGATGTTGCAGGAGGACTGTGTGAAGAGCCATAGGTTTTCGATCCCGCGCGGTACCGCTTTTGCGGTCGTCGCTCTCGCTGTAACCAGTTTTTCCGGCTGGGCGCAGAACGCGCCCGCTACTCCCGCGACTGCGGCAGCCGCTGATACCGGCAGCGCGGTTCGTGACTTACAAAGTCAGGTCCAGGAACTGCGAGCGCTGGTCGATGAAATGCGCACGGAAAACGCGCAATCCCGCGCTGAGATGCATCAGCTGCGGCAGGATCTGCAAGCCACCCGTGCGCTATTGCAGAAACCCTCCTCAGCCGAACAGGTGGCAGAGTCCGCGGCCGGGGGCGAACCGAAGAGTGCCGACAACTCAGTGCAGGATGCAGCCCCGCAGAGTGCGGCCTCCCTTGAGGAGCGGGTGCAAAAACTGGAAGACTCCACTTCCCTGGCGGGATCGAAGATTGACGAGCAATATCAAACCAAGGTGGAGACCGCGTCCAAATACCGGGCGCGGTTGCACGGAATCATCTTGATGAACGCCTTTGGCAACGTCGGCGGGTCCGACAATCTGGATTTTCCAACCTATGCGGAGCCGGTGCGCCTGGGAGCGCCGCAAGCAAACGTCGGAGCAACCCTGCGCCAGACAGAAATTGGCTTAGAAGTCTTTGGCCCCAATGTGGCGGGAGCCAGAACGTCGGCCGACGTTCAGTTCGACTTTGCGGGCGGATTCCCTGCCACCGGAAATGGCGTGGATTTCGGAATTGCTCGCATGCAAACCGCCAGTTTGCGGTTCGACTGGGAACACACTTCGATCGTCGCGGGACAAGATTCCCTATTCATCTCGCCGCTGTCGCCCACTTCCTTCGCCTCGCTCGCTACACCTGCTTTCGCCTTTGCGGGAAATCTTTGGGGCTGGACGCCGCAATTGCGCGTGGAGCATCGTTTCTCCGTTTCCGACCAGCAAACCATCACCATGCAAGCAGGCATCCTGGATAATCTTGACTGGAGCGCTCCGTACGATCCGTTTTACCGCGCGGCACAACCCGGGGAACTATCCGGCCAGCCCGCCTATGCATTTCGTACGGCGTGGTCACGTCCAGTACAGAGCCGCCCGCTCAGTTTCGGCGTAGCCGGATATTACGGACGGCAGAATTGGAGATGGGGGCGAAACGTGGATGCCTGGGCAGCGATGGCCGACTGGCAAGTACCAATCGTTTCGCGCCTCGCATTGTCAGGCGAGTTCTATCGAGGACGCGGCATCGGTGGACTCGGCGGCGCCATTGGAACCTCAATCGTCTATGGAAGCGATCCGACTGTAGCTTCGAGCCCGCTTCGTGGATTGGATACGGCGGGCGGATGGGCTCAATTGAAATTTCAGCTGACACCCAAACTGGAGTTCAATGGCGTCATCTCGGACGACGATGCGCTTACCGGAGGCATCCGCGGTTTCGCGAGCGATGCGAACAATTTCGGGCCAATCCTGGGTAGGAATCGTGGAGCCTTAGGCAATTTCGTGTTTCGGCCGCGCTCGGATCTCTTGCTGTCCGCAGAGTTGAGACGACTGCGCACCTTTCCCGTCTACAGCAGTAGCAGCATCACCAACCAGGTAAATCTCTCGATCGGGATCTTATTTTGACAAATCACCGTTTCCAACCCGCGTGGCTGTGCGTCGTTCTGCTGGCGGGTGTTTGTGCCCAGGCCCAGCAATCCTTGAAGGCGCATGTGGATCTGACGCGCAACGGGCATCGTCTGAAAGATGCCTCGCAAACAGTAGTCTGGCTGACTTCCGTGGGAGTAGCGCCCGAGCCCCCACGCCAGAACCAAACAGATATCCCGCAACTGGTACAGCGCAACAAGAGCTTTCATCCCTCCTTGGTGGTAATTCCCGTCGGAGGTAAGGTGGAATTTCCAAACCGCGATCCGTTTTTTCACAATGTATTTTCGCTGTTCGAAGGAAAGCGATTCGATTTGGGACTGTATGAGAGCGGCACAACGCGCTTCGTGCAGTTCGACAAGCCGGGGATCTCATTCATCTTCTGCAACATTCACGCTGAGATGAGTGCCGTGGTCGTGGCACTGGCGACTCCGTATTATGCGATCTCCGATGCAAGAGGAGACATCAGCATTCCGAACGTGCCCCCGGGGCGCTACGATCTTCAAATCTTCCATGCTGCGGTTGACCCGGCTTCTCTGCGCGCGCTGAATAAGAGAATTACGGTTTCATCGGGAGAGACTTCGCTGGGCAGCTTCTCGCTGGTAGAAACTGACCTCACGGTCGCCCACAAAAACAAGTACGGCCGCGACTACGACCGCCCCGCCCCGGACAGCCCGGCATACACCCGGCCGTAGCAAGCGGGCTTTGGGGCCCGCTGAAGATGGCTGGCCGATTCTCGATCAAATCCTCACGGTGCCATTAAAGCATTCACCTGCGTTTCGTTGTCCGTCGCCCCATTGCCTGTCCTGCCGAAAATCGTGAGCATGCAATCTCCCGCATTTACTTTCACGGGAACGGAGAAAATGCTCTCCACCTGGTTTTGAAGCGCTGCCCTGCCCGTTTCTCCGAACGGAATCCGATCGACCTGCGGCACACTCAGAAGGTGCAGCGCATCTTTGGGAAGCCAGCTGTGCAGCGTTGACAATGGTGCAGGATTCGGAAATCCCTGGCTATTCAGGTTCTCAGCGAATATCCCGCATCCTCCGGGAAGCAGGTAGAAATCGTTCACAGAGCCCCAAGACTTACCGCTCGGAAGCGGCCCGTAGTCCCCTGTCCCATCAAACGTGCTGTCGCTGATGTTTCCGTAGATTTCCAGCAGATGGCCGGCTGGCAGTGTCGTCGGAACTGCGAATGCTTCTCCGTCAATCGCGGTGGCATTCTGACAGCCCCAGTCCTGGCCAAAACAATATTCGCCTCCGCCGAGATCGACTACCGTGTTTGGGTTGGAGGTTGCTGGCTTATACGTCAGCACTAGATCGGCCGACATCGTTGCCTTACCTTGAAGCAGCGGTCCACCGCCATAATAAAGACCTATGCATCCACTCATCGGCAGAGGGTGCGGGAAAACCAGATTCACGGGGAATGAGGAATCCGACTGGGAAGGGTTCTTCACTATAACGGACCACAGGATACCTGCGGCTTGACTCAAACTGATGTCGTGCACTGGACATTCTCCCTGCCAATACACCAATTGCCATAGAACTTCGCTAAAAGTTGGCTCATAGTTTTTCAGCGAAAGGGTGCCATTCAAGCCCGACATATTGGCCGACGACTTTGCGCCATCGAGTACGTGATACATAGCGAGAAACGTTGGAAATCCATTCTGCGACCCCTGCGACGTAGTCTGAGATTGCTGAATGTGCAGGACGGATAGTTGAGTGGCGAAGTCCTGCGCCCACAAATCGCACTTCCCGTAGTTAGTCAGCATAAAAATCGCCAACACAACAAGCATCTTCCATTTTGTTTTCATCGAATCTCTTTCCTTTGGATGGCAATCTGTTCGTCCTTGGACTCAAACCCCGATTTCCGCAAAAGTCGTGCCCTGCGCTTCAAGGCGCTCCAGCGCGGCTACCGAACATGAGCAACGAACTGACCTACAAGAGCTATAACTGGTAATGCTATTCATTTATTCCCGACATTCCATGAAGTGACTCGCTTGACTCTCGTGACTCCGGCAGATCGGCCCGTCGTCCATCATGGACTCTTGTTCTTAGCTGTCACGACAGAACCGTATATCCTTTATCGTCATGACGCTATGTTCCTACAGGAACACTGCGACCGGCGAGACCGCTCCCCTCCCAGTCCTTTTCCGCGGCCGGCAGGTGATTCACGTAGCTGAACTTCACGGGGCAGCACGAAATTCGCGGGAACTTAAAAGAGAAAAGGCGTGCCTTTTGAGCACGCCCTTCTCGCCTCTGCGTTCACTTCGTTTACATCAACTTGCTACCGGCGTCGGCATGTTTGCCTGACGTCGGGTTTAGTGATGGCCGCCACCAGAATGGCCGCCGCCACCACTGGAGTGACCTCCTCCACCGCCGCTGGAATGACCGCCTCCGCCGCCGCTGGAGTGTCCACCACCACCTCCGCCGTAGGAATGTCCACCACCACCGCTCGGGGCATGCCCGCCGCCTCCGCCGCCATAGCTCGGTCCTCGCGAACCGCCATAGCTGGGTGCGCTATGCGAACCGCCGTAGCTGGGTGCGCCACGATATCCGCCGTAGCCGCCACCATAGCTGCCGCGAGGAGCGCCACCGTAAGAAGGACCGCGCACGATAGGCTGCCGCATGTCCAACTGTGGACGTGAGGACGATCCGCGCCCATAGCTGCCGGAATACGGCGAACTATAACCGCGCTGTCCCGATGTGCTGGGCGCAGTGCGGTTCCAGTAATTGTTGCCGTTACCCCGATTGGGGGAGTAGCCATTCGATCCGCTACTCGACATCTCGTTGCGCGACGGCGGATTAAATTGACGGAAGCCGCCGCGATTCTCCGCCGGTGCCGCCTGGCTCGTGCCACGCTGCGGCTCCGGTCGGTAAGAATTCATGTTCGATCCCGGCGAGCGGCTGCTGTTGCTCGGCGGAGTAAAGGGGCGGAATCCGCCGCGGTTTTCTGCCGGTGCTGCCTGGCTGGTGCCCCGCTGCGCAGAATTCATGCCTGATCCCGGTCGATTGTTATTGAAGCTGCCCCGGTTTCCGTTCTGCATTGATTGATTGTTTCCAGCCCGGTTTCCGAAGTTGTTCATCTGGCGGTTCGCCGGAATGCCCGCGCTCGGACGCATGTTGCTATTGCCGCGCCCGGCGAACGACGCATTCGAGCGGCCACCTGCGGGAATCGCGCCCACGTGGCTCTGCTGCATCGATTGCCGCAGACTTGCAGTCTGCTGCTGGAACGATGCCGGACGCGTCATGGTGTCACGCGCCGATCCGTAGAAGTGCTGCGCACCGCCGTTGCGCATCGTCGACGGCGATGCCGCGCGGCCGCTGGCCGACAAACTCGCACGAGACGGAACCACGGGCAGGTTGCCCGCCATCATGCGCGCTCCTCTCAGCTGTTCGCCGGTTGCGGCCACCGCGCGAACTCTGCCCGCTCCGAAGTGACCCGCATTCACTGTCGACATCGCGCCACCGATTCGACCGTTGCGGAGTTGGCGACGTTCGAGAATCGCATTCCGTTATGCAGAGGAGCGATGCCGCCGTAGCGATGGAAACCTCTTCCACCGTCCCATCCTCTTCCTGTCCAACCAAAGCGTCCGCGGTATCCGCCCCACCACGGATGGAACCAATCACACGGACCGAGCGGGAGCCAGCCGAAGCCGCCCCAACCGCCAAAGCCCACGCCGAATCCGAAGCCGCCGCCCCATCCCCAGAACGAGACATATGCCGGCGCCCAGAACGGGTTGTAGCCGGCCCATACCGGACCAGGCCACCATGCCCACCAGTTTCCGTACATCATCCAGCGGCCGTAGTGATACGGCGCCCAGCCCCAAGGCTCGTAGCCGACCCACGTCCAGCCGTAGTACGGCTCGTAAATCCAGTTTCCATCGCGATACGGAGCCCAGTCTTCGGACTCGTTCGGAACCCAAACGTCGCCGTAGTCAGGAACATTCTGCCAATGACCGTAGGCGTCCAAGTCCTGTGTTCCGGTGTAATAACGATTCGTGTGACGCCACGAAGTCGCATCGCGGATCATGTGATCGCGATCGCTGTTCCAGCTGTCCCAGTCGTCCCGATCGGGAGCGGATGAAATCTTGTATTGCGCGGAACTGGCGTCACCGCGCACCGTAGCCATTTCTCCGCTGCGAACTTCCGTGCTGCCTTGCGGAGTCGAGATCTGCGCCTCGCCCTGGCGCACGATCACAATCGTGTCGCCATCCGGGTGCACTTCAATGCGGAACATCCCGTCGTGATGGGATGGATGGACGGAAACGTTCGGAGTATCGATCTCCGGCTCGGCTTCACTGTCCTTTGAAACCGTGTAGTTCGCGATACCTTCGCTCAATTGAATCTGGATGTTCTTGTGTGTGAGATTGGCGACGTTGACTTTCGAATTTGGACCCACACGCAAAGTGTTCGCGAAGTCGAGTTGCAATTCGGTGCGGGCATTATCAGCGGTCGAAACTTTGTCGCCGGTCATCACCGGCTGATTCAAAGTGGCTGCCGACCAGTCGCCTGAGTCGCCGCGCTGAGTCGAGATGTCCCCATGAATCAAGCTGACGCGAGCCACGCCCTGATCGGTGCGCGCCGGAGCTTCACCCGACGGTCCGCCGGGCTCCGCTTCCGTGGGTTGCGCGTCGGACGCTGCGCGTCGGCCTGAGCATCCATGCTCTGGTCGTCGCTCCGATCGTCCATTTGATTCTGATCTGGTCCCTGGCTTGGCTGACCTTGCCCCACTTCCATCGGAGCACTTGGTTGCTCTGAGGGTCCCGGGCCCTTCGTCCGTTGTCTGCGCCAAGGCGCCGATCGACAGCGCTCCCGACAGCGCTATCGCCAGAATTCCGAATCTTCGTATGATCGTGTTCTTCATAAGGCCGCCTTTCCAGGCGAATCTGCTTGCACGTGTCTCCCTAAAATCCTCTACTAACACAATAGCAACTTCCGTGCCAAAGAAAGAAAAACATCTCTCCCACAACTTGTTTGTTTTCAGGTCTAAAAGAGGAGGTGGCAAGCCAGGAGAGCCGTAAAGACGGGCAATTGGCCGACCTCAACCAAGCTGGTGGTTTTCGGCCACCTGTGCAGTTTCGAGAGTTTCAGTCCCGATTCATCATCGCGGCGAACATCCGGTGAAAGGCGTGCACTCCCTTTTCCTGCTTCACGCTGAAGCGGCCGCGAGAGTAACTGCGGGATCGCAGATTCTTTTGCACGGCTTCGCAGATCGCAACATCTTCGATCTGAATCTGGTCGCTGAATTCCACCGACGCTTTCGCCGCCGGCGAAGTGTGATCCTCTTCCGGCAAATACCACTCGAAGATGGCCAGCGACCGCTCCGGTTCGAGGGGCAGCACAATATTCAGCGAGACGTTATCGGGATAGCAGTTCAGCATCCAGTTGGGGAAAATCCAGAAATAGTCGGTGGTCAGATCCTCGCGCGCTTCTTGGTAGCGGCGTGGAGTGGCGTCGCCGGGCTGGGCTCCGCGAATCGGGCTGAACTGGCGCACGTGCTGCGCGTAGGGTTCGACGACGTAGGCGTTGTAATCGAGTTCACGGTTCAGTCCGGGATGGACGCTCGGCAGATGATATCCCTCGAGATAATTGTCGACGTACGTCTTCCAATTGCACTTCATGTCGTAGGTGCGGCGCTCGAACGAGCTTCATCTCGGGAAATGGGAATTTCTCCGCCTGCCGCGGTAACTCGCCCAAACTTTCGTGAAGTGGCGCAGCCTGCGGGTCCAGATTCACGAATACGAGGTTGAACCATTCCTCGGTTCGTACTGGAGCTAGAGCAAAATCTTCAGGTCGAAATCCTTCGACGCCTTCAATTTCGGTGGCACTGATCAGGGTGCCGTCGAGACCATAGGTCCATCCGTGATATCCGCAGCGAAACAGTTTGCGCGAGCCGCAGCCTTCGGCGGGAGGGCCGGCGCGATGCCGGCACACGTTATAGAAACCGCGGAGTATGCCGTCGAAGCCGCGTGCAATGACCAACGGTTCGCCCACGAGTTCGGTGGTGAAGTAGTCCCCAGGATTCGCGACCTGGCTGCCATGGCCCACGACCTGCCAGGTCCGTGAGAATATCTTCTCTTTCTCGGCGGCGAATGCCGAAGGATCGGTGTAAAGGCGAGATGGAAGGGTCCATGCGCGAGCAATGTCGGGTTCGACTTGAACCAGGTCTGGCGAGTTATCCATAGATGTTCCGTGAACGGCGACGCCACATTTTACGGCAAGGGCCGTGCAAGCGGCGCACAGAGCCTCGTTCTTCAAGTGGGTCACGGTCGGGTTACCACTGACAAGAAATGTCATGGGGAAGCCGAATTTTGCCAATTGGTGCCGATTTGGGGCAGATTCACCGAGGTAAGGGGAGGGCTGAAGGTAACCTGTCTAGTGAAAACAAAGCCTTTCTGAAGCCTCCATTCGGAACCAAGGTAACTAGCGATTTTGGATAGGCAAGTGCAATATCGGATCACGACTGGGTCGACGAGACCAAAAGTCTTAACCAAAAACGAGGGGAAAATAGAGATGCGGAAGCAAAAAGGTTTTTCACTTATCGAACTGCTGATCGTGGTGGCGATCATCCTGATCATTGCAGCTATCGCCATTCCGAACTTGCTGCGCGCCCGCATGGCGGCTAACGAGTCGTCTGCTGTCGCGTCCGTGCGTACCGTCACACACCGGTGAAGTCACGTATCAGACTCGCTTATCCGACAGTCGGTTATGCTCCTGCCCTGGTGAACCTGGGCGGCGCGTTGGGTGCGGCTTGCGTGCCCAGCTCCACCACGGCTTGCTTGATTGACGCAGTGTTGGCCAACAACGGCAACCCGGCGGGCAGCGGAAAGAGCGGCTATTCCTTCACCACTGGTGCTGGAACGGCCGCTGGTGGCGTCGCCGTAGGCTATACGATCGTCGGCGGTTCCGATGACGATCAACCAGACTGGTATTCGCGGCTTCTGCGCTGAAGAAGATGCAGTGGTTCGCGTTGATCCGGCCGGCGTTTGCTCCAACACCGAAGCGGGCGTCCTGACCTTCAACCCGCTCAACCAGTAATTACGCTTTGGCGAAGTACCTGGGGGAGGGTACAAGCCAGGGAGCAGCGAATGCAAGTTCGCTGCTCCTTTGTCTTTTCAGTTGTTTTTTCTGAGACCAATACCTCCGGATTCACCGCTGTAAGCGCGATCTGGCCTTCTCTGGCTTGCTCCATAGGGACAACCAAATCGATAATCTGAGACGGATTTGTGGACCCGCTCACCCGGGAACCATATAGAATTAACCCGGTTTGCGCTGTCTGCCGAAATACAGAGCGTGAACCGGATTCTCCTGTCACCCCGTACCTGGAATGGCGAAGGTGATGATGATGACGGCTCCGTCATTCCATACAGACGAACTTCAAAGTTCCACAAAGGGGAACAACAATGCAGAAACAAAAAGGCTTCTCACTGATCGAACTGCTCATCGTGGTGGCCATCATCCTGATCATCGCCGCCATCGCGATTCCGAACTTGCTGCGCGCCCGCATGGCCGCCAATGAATCTTCCGCAGTTGCTTCGATCCGCACCATTACAGTGGGCGAAGTAACGTATCAGACCGCCTACCCAACCGTGGGTTACGCCCCGGCTCTGGTTAACCTGGGCGGCGCGCTGGGCGCGGCTTGCGTTCCTAGCTCCACCACGGGTTGCTTGATCGATTCCGTATTGTCCAACAACGGCAACCCGGCGGGCAGCGGCAAGAGCGGATACTCTTTCACCACCGGTGCTGGAACGGCTGCTGGTGGCGTCGCCGTCGGCTACGCGATCGCTGGCGTTCCGTTGCAGATTAACCAAACCGGTATCCGCGGCTTCTGCGCCGAGGAAGATGCCGTAGTTCGCGTCGATCCGGCGGGCGTTTGCTCTAACACCGAAGCGGGCATCCTGACGTTTAACCCGCTGAATCAGTAATCTACAGGTCTGAACACCAACTAGTTGGCGTCAAGGGGGCAGCGAAACATTCGCTGCCCTTTTGCTTGCTGGGACACTGTCGGCTCTTCGAATTCAAATACCAGGTATTAGCAACGTCTTAGGTGGTCAGTTTTGACTGACAAAAATTGTCAACAATCTCCTCTTTACCGTCGCCGCTCTCTGACGACCGGATCACTAATCGCCAACGTTCTCCGCGCCCTGATGAAAACAAACGACCTTCATGCTTCCAGCCAACCGCCGAGTTTGGAGGAGTGGGTGCTATGACTATGACGACTGGCGTCGCTCGAAATCAGCACTAGTCGAAAATAAAAAAGCTTGGGGAGAACAAAAGAGATGCGGAAACAAAAGGGTTTTTCACTGATCGAACTGTTGATCGTCGTGGCCATCATCCTGATCATCGCCGCGATCGCGATCCCGAACCTGCTGCGTGCACGTATGGCAGCGAATGAGTCTTCGGCTGTCGCTTCAGTCCGTACGGCGACGGTGGGCGAAGTAACCTATCAGACCGCGTATCCTACCGTGGGATATGCTCCGGCTCTGGTCAACCTGGGTGGCGCGTTGGGTGCGGCTTGCGTTCCCAGTTCGACGACCAGTTGCTTGATTGACTCAGTGTTGGCCAACAATGGCAACCCGGCTGGCAGCGGTAAGAGCGGATACTCGTTTTCCACGGGTGCCGGGGCAGTCGCAGGCGGCGTGAACGTCGGATATACGGTACTGGCCAAGCCGTTGACCGTAAACCAGACTGGTATTCGCGGCTTCTGCGCTGAGGAAGATGCAGTGGTTCGCGTCGACCCAGCCGGCGCTTGCTCGAACACCGAAGCGGGCATCCTGACCTTCAACCCGCTCAACCAGTAATAGAGATTGGCGAAGTACCCGGGGGAGGGTATAAGCCATGGGAGCAGCGAACGAAAGTTCGCTGCTCTCTGTTTTTTTCGGACGCCTCTCAGGGACGTGATCTCGCCAAAGTCGGTTACCGAAGTTCTCCCGGTCAGCGAGCGAGTTGGAACCGAAACTGCAATGACATTTATGTCCGCCCAGAATCTAGACTCGCGGTTGAGGTGTGCTTATGGGTTCGGCGAAAGGTTTTTCACTGATCGAGTTGTTGATCGTCGTCGCTATCATCCTGATTATCGCGGCGATCGCAATTCCCAATCTCTTACAAGCACGGCTGGCTGCCAATGAGGCGTCCGCCGCCGGCTCTCTGAGCGCCATCAAGAGCGCGGAAGTCACCTACTACAGCGCCTACCCCATGGTGGGATATTCGCCGGACATTGCCTCCCTGGGAGGCCCGCCGCCGTGCACGCCCGCGTCCACGAATGCTTGTTTGATTGACAGCTTCCTGGCCGCATCCACGCCCGGCAGTACAGGCAAGAGCGGCTACGTTTATCAGGCCACAGGCATCATGACCGGGTGGTGCCACCATCAACACGGCATTTGTCGCGGCTTCAGCTCCGATGACGGTACATTCCACAGGAAATCACGATTACTGCACCAGCAACGACGGCATTCTCCGATCGCAGATGGCGAACATCGGAGACGTGCCGGTGACCACTCTGGCGGCTTGCATGGCTTTTCCAGTGGCGCAGTAGTTTGGGTACAGAGTTTGCGATTTTGAGACGCATTTGTCTTGCTTTGAGATTGTGGAACGTTCTTGCGTGTTGCAACCCAGTAGAACGCATACCACGCTGCCTGGTCTGCCCTATCTGTGTGCCATTCACGCCTCGCCGAATTCTGCTTATCCTCCTTCATGACCGTCGTAACTAACACCACCATCTTCCGGCCGCTGTCTTTGCTTATAATTTGTTAGTCGACGTTCCTATCCACAATGGCTGCGATTGAAATCCTTGGTTTAGAAAAAACCTACATGGTGGGCTTTTGGCGGAAGCGCCCCAAGCGCGCTCTGCAACCTCTCCATCTCAAGGTGGAGGAAGGCGAGATCTTCGGATTTCTGGGACCGAATGGGGCGGGAAAGACCACGACCTTGAAGATGCTGATGGGCCTGGTATTCCCCACCGCGGGCACGGCTCGCATCCTGGGACACGACTGGACAGATCCCGAAGTCAAAGCGCAGATTGGGTTTCTTCCCGAGCAGCCTTATTTTTACGACTATCTTACGGCTCACGAACTGCTCGACTACTATGGCCAACTCTCGGGAGTTCCGGCCAAAGACAGGAAGCGTCGAGTCGAAGAAGTCCTGCAGCGCGTGGGGCTCACCGACATCAAGGGAGTGCAACTGCGAAAGTTCTCCAAAGGCATGCTGCAGCGTGTCGGGATCGCGCAAGCCATATTGCACAATCCCAAGCTGATTTTCTTCGATGAGCCTATGTCTGGCCTGGATCCGTTAGGCCGCCGCGAGGTCCGCGACCTCATTGAACAGCTCAAAAAGGAAGGCAAGACCGTATTTTTTTCCACTCACATTCTTTCCGATGCGGAGGCTTTGTGCGACCGCGTCGCTATCATCCATCGAGGAGAATTGCGCGGGGTTGGCGCAATTGAAGATTTAACCTCGAGTGTTCAGGGGAAAGTGGAAGTGGTGTGGCAGGGGACGCTGGTGCCGGCCTCGCTGAAAGCCTTGGGGGCAGATTGCCACATTAGCGGAGATACGGTGCGGGCCGTCATTCCCGAGGGCCAGCAGGATGCGGCGATAGACGCCCTGCGGCGCGAGCGCATCCGGCTCATTGCGATCACACCGCTGCGTACTTCGCTCGAAGCTTACTTCGTGGAAAAGCTGCAACATTCTCAGACCACAGCAGGGACCACGGCATGAACTCCCGCATTCTTTACATTGCCTCGAATACGTTTCGCGAAGCAGTTCGCGATCGGGTGCTATACAACCTGATCGCCTTTGCCTTGCTGCTGTCGGGCGCGGCCATTTTCGTAGGCCAAATCTCGATCGAGATCGAGCGTCTGGTCGTGGTGAATCTCGGGCTCACCGCGGTTTCACTCTTCGGTGTGGTGATTGCGATCTTCATCGGAATCGGTTTGGTTTCCAAGGAAATTGAAAAGCGCACGTTATATACGGTTCTGTCGCGGCCGGTGCGGCGTTGGGAATTCATCATCGGGAAGTTCTTCGGGCTGGCGGGCACGTTGGTCGTAAACACGTTCTTCATGGCCATCGGAGTCTTCGGCGCTCTGTTGTATGTCGCCCACAAGTTTTCGGCGGCGGACGCAACTATTTTCGTCGCCCTCTACTTCATCATTCTCGAATTCCTGATTATCTGTTCGCTCGCTTTGCTCTTTTCGTCGTTCTCATCTCCGCTGCTCTCCGCGGTGTTTGCGTTCTCTCTGTTTGTGATTGGAAGCTTCGCCGACGATCTCCGCGGATTCGCCGGACTCACGCACGGCATCACGCGATGGATCGCCACCGGCGCCGCCTACCTGGTGCCGAACTTCTCCGCCCTCAACGTGATCAGCGCCGTCGCTCACCAGCAACATCTGGGAGTGCAACTAATCTTGCAGAACAGTTTCTATGCGCTGTTCTATACGGCAATGGCCCTAAGCGGTGCGGTTCTCATCTTCGAGCGCAGGAACTTGAAATGATTCCGCCGACCGCAGCCCGGAGCCAAGTCGAATGACCTCACGGCAACGTACGACGGTCCTGGCCACGACCGGACTCGTGATCTCGATGATTGCAAGCGTCCTGCTGCTGCACCACATCGACGAGATCCGTCCTCGCGCCACTATTGAGGACGCCCTGTATATCAATTCACCCACGATGGTGAAACGCGCCAGCCTCGGCTTTGATGGCTTGATGGCCTGCATCTATTGGACGCGCACCGTGCAATACTTCGGACATCGGCACTATCTTCATGCGCAGACCTACCATGAACTCGCTCCGCTGCTCGATATTACGACTGCCCTCGACCCGCACCTGATCCCGGCGTACCAATTCGGTGCCAGCTTCCTCGCTCCGGCTCCCCCGAACGGCGCCGGAGAGCCTGTCCGTGCCATTGAGTTAATGAAGTACGGGATTCAACACAATCCCGACAACTGGCACCTGTACTACGACCTGGGTTTTGTTTACTACACGGAATTGAAGGACTACAAAAGGGCTGGCGAAGTCTTCGACCTCGGCTCAAAGGTGCCGAACGCGCATCCTTTCCTGAAACTGCTCGCCGCGCAAATGGCCGAGCATGCTGACGACTATGCGACTGCCCGCATGCTCTGGACCGCCACCTACGAATCGAACAGCGAGCTCAATATCCGGCAAAACGCGCTGGAGCATCTGCGCTCGATCCGCGTCGATGAGGAAGTCAGCCGTCTGCAGGAAGCAGTAATTCGCTTCAACGAGCACAATGGACGTCTTCCTGCCAGCCTGTGGGAGTTGGCCGCCGCCGAGCACTTGGCTGGTGTCCCAGTGGATCCCGATGGCAATCCCTATGAGCTGACACTGGATGGCCGTGTGCAGGTGGAAAAGCCGGAGAATTTTCCATTCATCAGCAAGGGGCTGCCGCCCGACTACAAGCCCGGACCGCCCAGGTTCCACACCAAGCCTTAGCCGCTCCCGTATCATGGTCGCGAACGCACTGCCCTTCAGGCTTTGCGGGAGCAGTCGCTCTAACGTCCCCGATTACGGGAACATCTTGCATGCATCCTTCGTCTCAGAAACGACCCAGCATCATGGCTGCCGCCCGTCAGTTTTGGGGCGACCAGGCCGCCTACAACGGATCTCTGTATGCGACTCGCATCCTGCTAGGAGCTGTCTGGGAGTTCGTCCGCGACTCGACACCGTCTCGCCTGCGCCAGAGATTCGGCGACGCCGATTACGACTGGGACTATCGCGTGAACACTACCAGCGGAGCTGTCGGCTGGCGGGACCGGCTTGTGGGAACGTTTCACTCTCTCTATCAACCCACCGAACCGGCCGCCTTCCATGAAATGCTCGGCGCGCTGCAACAACGTGCGGGTCTGAACTTTGCCGACTTCACGTTCGTCGATCTCGGCTCCGGCAAGGGACGCACGCTTCTGATGGCTTCTGATTATCCGTTTCAGAAGATTGTGGGAGTCGAATTCCTTCCCTCTCTGCACGAGATTGCAGAGCAGAATTTAGGCGAATATAAAAGCGAATCGCAGAAGTGTTTCGCCCTTGAGTCGATACTCGGGGACGCGACCACGTTCCCGTTACCCGGCGTGCCGCTGATTGTCTATCTATTCAATCCGTTCCCGGAGTCAGGCATGCGTCGCATGGTTGAGAATCTGGAAACCAGCCTCGCTCGCAATCCCAGGCCGGTCTATGTGCTTTATCACAATCCCCAACTGGAACATACTTTCCTCGAGAACGGCCGCTTCGAGAAGGTGGGCGGCACGCCCCAGTACTCAATATTCAGTTCGATGGGTTGAAGTTCGGTAGCCCGGACGTAGTTCCAATCCTAAGTTTTCGCCTCAGAAAGAGAAACCCACGCCGCCGGAGATCACATTGGTCCGCCAGTTGTAAAGGCCGAGGGGGTTTCCGGCGTTCTCTACGAATTTGAAGTAGCGGGTCTCGTAGGACGCCTTGGCATACCATTTGCCGAAAGTTGTAGCCCGCAGTACCTCGGACAAAATAACCGTGATCGAAATTCGGATTGGGCAATATCAGCAGTGATCCGCCGGAACGGAAGCGCGGCGTAAATTCCGGTGCTCCCTTGGCCTCGACCCAGGCACGTTTGGATGTGCCGAATGAATACTTGACAACGAGGGGAATCTCGAGCAACTCCATTGTGTCGCGAACGAATACCTGATTGTCCACGGTGGCGGTAGGAAGAAAGATCTTGCGGACCTGGGCGTTCACGCCAATCGTCAGATTACGGGCCTGAAACGCGAAGCCGCCGTAAACCGCATATTCCCTGGCATGATTCGAAGTATCACTGGGCAGGCGGATCTCGCCGCCGGCCACGACGCTCGGGCCGCCCTGCTTTCTTGCTCGGCTTCAGAACCGTGAACTGGCCGTCGATGCCGAACACAAGGCCGCTCACCGAAGACAGGGCGCCGAACTTGTCGGATGTTTGTCCAACGTCAATTCCAAATGTCCCTCGTTGACAATAGGCCGGGACCGCAGCCAAGACAAACAGACACACGCGCACCACGTGCGTCTTGCAGCGCCTCATCCCTAGGTTTCCTCCCCTGTGGGAAAACTGACCACCTCTCGCCGATGGACCCATGCGGCAGGCGGCCTCAAAGAATCTTAATTCTATTTGTGGGATGCCGAAGATGGGGGAATCGTTTTGTGTATCCCAGGAAGCCGCTCGATTTGCCGCGGAGAACGGGAGTTGGGGCTCGTCAGGGCCGGAAGGTCAGTCGGCAGCAACCTGGGGCGGGATAGACCCGCCCCGTAGAACTTACGATCCCTGCTTTTCGAAAACGAACTCAGCCTTCCTGGCAGTTTCCTTTTCCTTGCGGTATGCGCGGGCCACGTCCCCAAGAGGCATGGGTGGAGCAGACACCGGCCCAAACTCCCAGAGCGGACGCTCTCCTTGCGCGTAGGTATAGGTGCTGGGCCCTCCGCCAACCAGAGGGTGCTCAGCCGCCATGGACTGAATATCGGCGTGCATGGGATGTTCAACCATTCGGATGACCTGTGGCTGGTTGGAGAGGACGGCGGCGCTGGTTTGTCCAAAGGCCGTCGCAGCGCACAATATCAGCAGAACAAGTATCGTTGTTTTCATAGTTCGTACCTTCGTTCATCCTCTATTTCTGCAAACCTCATACCAATATTTACGGCTTTTAAATCATGCGTTTGCAGACAAACCATGAAGCAGATTGCAAGACTTTTCATCTTTATGGAAGTTGCCGACCGCCGCTCGAGCGTCTCTGAACTGGGGGTTTGCGCGCTGTGCTGGCAAGGTGTATGTTTCCGCTGGCGAGTCGAGGTCAGCACTTGAACATGTTGAATCCAGGACGAGAGCACTGCCATTTCGCGGAGACTCGCCGCGATTTGTATTCTTGTGGCCGGTGTTTTCGTATGGTCCGCTGCAGCGCAAACCGACTGCGCCGAGGGCGACGGCATTCTGGACATGACGCCGCCGAAGAACGCCGCCGTGCCTGACTTGATCCAGAAATTCGTCGCGAACGAAACCAGGGTGCAGGCAGCCCGGGATCATTACGCGTTCACCCAGGATGTGCTGGTGCAGACTCTGGACGGCAAGGCGGTCGACGGACAATTTCACGAAATCACCAAAGTTTCCTACGACGACAAGGGCAAGCGCATCGAGAATGTCACTTTTGCGGAACAGTCCACGCTGCGCGGCATCCAGATCTCCGCCGAAGACACCGACGATATCCGTGTCTTCATGCCCTGGATACTGACCGCCGAGCAGGTGGCTCAATACAATTTGAGCTACGCCGGGCAACAGCACGTGGATGACCTCGACACCTATGTATTCCACGTCGAACCGAAAACCGAGGAGAAGAACAAACGCTATTTCGAGGGACGCGTGTGGGTGGATAGTCGCGATCTGCAGGTGGTCAAACTATGCGGAAAAAGCGTGGGCCTACCCGTGCACGTCAAGAAGAATCGGCCGGTCGATGTAAGGCCGACCTTTGTAGGCTACCGGCAGATTGTGGATGGGAACTGGTTCCCGGCATACGCTCGCGTGGATGACACCCTCCACTTCGGCGTTCAATCCATCCATGTTCGCGAAATCGTAAAATTCTTCGACTACAAGCGAACCGGGCCAGGCGGCGCGGCGACAAAACCGTGAAGGCGAAAGTTTCCAGGAAAAACTGACACAACACTTGAACCGCGTCCGCAGGTGTGCTGTACTTCTCCTCATGGCAGACGAAAGCAAGGGCAGTAAGAATGTAATTCTGTGGATCATTACGGTCGCCCTCGTGGGGCTGGCGATCTTTTTGTACATCGGGAAAAAATAGCCTTTAGCGGTCGCACACTCTCCCTTCTGTTCATGTGAGAAGCGGACAGGACGCCGCCGCGGAGATGTCCGCCCATTCGCCATTTCAAAACTGATCTGCCCACCTTCGTGTGTGCTTGCCCGGATTTCTCCCACTCTAGGGTTTTCCGCCTTTCATCGGGTAAGATACTTCGGCTGCTGACAGCAATTGCCAGCAGCATCTCTACGCACCATTTCCTTCACGATGAATCGCGAATATCACAAGGCTTATAGCCAGGAACTGCACCGCGACATGGAAGCGCTGGTCTTCGGGCATGCAGGTTTGCCGCTCATGGTCTTCCCCACTTCGATGGGAAAATTCTTCGAGTACGAAGATCGCGGGATCATTGGCGTGCTGGCTCCGAAAATTGAGCGCGGCGAACTGCAGATTTTCTGTCCGGACGCCGTCGATACGGAGAGTTGGTACAACAAGGGCGTCCATCCCCGCGTGCGCGTACTGCGGCATTTGCAATATGAGCGCTACATCTTGCATGAATTCCTGCCATTTGTTCGCTGGAAAAATCCGGCGTGGCAACTGGCTGTAACCGGGTGCAGTTTTGGCGGATATCACGCCGTGAATTTTGCATTGAAGCATCCGGATGTAGTCACTCATTGCGTCAGCATGAGCGGTGCCTTTGATATTCACCAGTTCCTGGACGGCTATTACGACAACGATTGCTACTTCAACAACCCTCCTGACTTTGTCCCCAACCTGAGCGACGATTGGTTCCTGAGCCGCTACCGGCAAATGAAGATTGTTCTGGCGTCGGCAGACTGGGACATTTGTCTGGACCAAAACATCAAGTTTTCCGCAGTTCTGAATGGCAAAGCGATCCCACACTGGCTGGACGTATGGAATGACAATTCAAAGCATGACTGGCCCCTGTGGCTGAGAATGGCTGGGAAGTATTTCTGACTAGTTATCGTAGAGACGTAGCTGGCTACGTCTCTGCCTGCGGCGTAACGGACGATGGCGAGAGAGACGTTGCAAGCAACGTCTCTACGGAGTGAAAGATGAAGAAGATCGGACTTTTATTCGGGATGGAAAACACATTCCCCCCGGCCCTAGTCGAAAAGATCAACTCGATGAAGGTCGATGGCGTCGAGGCGGAATTTGTAAAGATCGGCGGGATCCGCATGGATGAGCCGAAGAAGTACGCCGTCATCATTGACCGCATCTCACAGGACATCCAGTTCTACCGCGCCTATCTTGAAGAATGCGGCGATGCAGGGGACGATCGTCGTCAACAATCCCTTCTGGTGGACGGCTGACGACAAGTTCTTCAACTACGCACTCGCGCACAAGATGGGCGTGGCGATCCCGCCGACCGTGATTCTTCCGCACAACAAACATCCCGAGGGAACCACCGACCGGTCGATGCGAAACTTGATGTATCCGCTGAACTGGCAGGAACTGTTTGACTATGTCGGCTTCCCGGCGTTTCTGAAGCCTTACTCAGGCGGGGGATGGAAGCATGTCTACAAGGTGCATACGCCGGAAGAGTTTTTCCAGCATTACAACCAGACCGGCGACCTGTGCATGACCCTGCAGCACGGCGTCGAGTTCGACGTC
>CAVRZL010000027.1:0-63311 GCA_963725565.1 uncultured Acidobacteriota bacterium | reverse complement strand
GCGGGAAGGGCGGCCACTCTTGCGCTTCTCCTTTTAGCAGGCCGACGGCGGACTCGGAACGCAGGGTGCCGTCGTGTACCACGAATTGGTGGGGATGCCCTTCGGCGCCCTGCCACAGCGAAACTCCGGCGTAGGCTCCGTCTTTGCGCAGGATGTAGTAGGTCATGGAAACGTAGCGCAGCTTGCTCATGTCGCTGTTGTAATTGCGGACGATGCGTTTGAGCGCATCCATGCCGGCTTCCTGCGGCGACATGCCATGGCGCATGTTCTCGACGATGGTGTGCGCACCGGCAACCTTGATGTTCTCTTCTCCGCTGCCGGTCGCACCGGCGGAGCCCACATCCTGATCGGTATAGCAGCCCGCGCCGATGATCGGCGAATCTCCGCAGCGGCCGGGCAGTTTGAAGGCGAGCCCGCTGGTGGTGGTGATGCCGGACATTTCTCCTTTTTCACTTAAGACCGAGCAGTGGATCGTGCCGGTTGGTGGGGATAGGACGCGGCGTACGGCTGCGAGTTGAAACTCGCGCTCGATCCCGAGATCGGCGGCGCGGGCCTGCAACTGCTGCATGCGATCGCGCCAGAGATCAGCCTGCGGCTTGGAATTCTCCGCCGGCGCCTGCCAGTGCGGATCGGCGATGCCCGGTCCCCACCAGTCGCGGTCGGAATGGAATTGCTTCCACAGCAGCCAGATTTTTCGTGAGCGATCGGTCAACAGATTCTCGCGCGGCAGGCCCATGGCCACGGCGAAGCGCTCGGCACCCTCGCCCACCAGCATGACGTGACCGGTGTGCTCCATGACGGCCTTGGCGGCCAGCGAGACGTTCTTGATATTGCGCACGCTGCCTACTGAACCGGCGCGCCGTGTGGGGCCGTGCATGCAGCAGGAATCGAGTTCAACCACGCCTTCTTCGTTGGGAAGCCCGCCCAGTCCGACCGAGTCGTCGTTAGGATCGTCCTCCGGCCCTTTCACGACGCGGATCGCGGCATCGAGCGTGTCGCCGCCGCTTTTTAGAAACGCATAGGCCGCCTCGGCGTAGGCGTAGCCGTTATGGGCGCAGATGATGATGGGACGCTTGGCGGCATCGGCTTGAGAGGCATGTCCCTGCTGGGAGGATTCTGCCAGGGCCTTGGGGACTGCCGAGTTGGTTCCCACTCCGGCGGCGACGGCTCCGAGGACTGATGTCTTTACAAAATCACGGCGGGAGAATGACACGGAAGCCTCCTAAGGTTGTGCTCTATGACTGAATCAAAATCTGCGCTGACGATATTCACAACGACGGCGTGTTTCATTCGGAAGGCGGAAGAATATCACGAAGGGCTGGGAAGGATTCGTCAGGAAATCTGCAGCAGTCACGCCTCGCTGCGCTCGGCGGGGCGGACGAAGGCGTCCGCCCCTACATTCCTCGCGCTAACGCCGTCGTTGCGACAGTCCACTAGCGGCGTAGGGAAAATCACCATATTCCTTGCGAAACCAAACCTGGAGCCAAGCTGGAACATTGCCGTGCCACTATTGCAGCCTTGCGTACTCGGCGTTGGCTTGTTTCAGGATCGGGATGTTGGGGTCGGCGTCTTTCCAGAGGGTGAGGAAATCCTTGTAGGCGGCGAGGGCGCGTACGCGGGCGGCATCGGCATCCGCTCCCTGCGAGGTTTTCGACTGCAGGGCGTTGGCACGAGCGACTCCCAGATGAGCCAACGCTCCCGTCCAGCAGTTCCAGACGATGCCGCTGTGGTCGAGGACCTTCTGAAACTCGGCCGCGGCTTCTTTGCCGTGCCCGGCGGCCAGATAAGCCTCGCCGCGAACATACGTCGGATACAGGCAGGAAATGTTGGAGACGAACTGAATCTGCCCCACCTCGAGGGGGGAAGCAGCGGCTTGCAGGGCATTCAGGGCTGAAGCAGGGTTCTTTTTGTCCAGCGCCAATTGCGCCTGAATCGCAGGCAGCCAAAGAGACTGCACCTGCGTGTCCAGCGGGAAGCGTTTCCCCAAGTCTTGTGCCAAGGATTCGGCTCGCGCCGTGTCGCCAGCTATGGCAAAGGCAAGCGCAGCTTCGACCTCGACACCCTGACTGGCGGGAACCAGTTTCAAAGCCTCCGCCGCAAACTGCCGGGCTTCTGTCGTATTGCCGTAGGCGGCTTCCCACTGCGCGGCAATTGCCTGCCATATTGCTCCCGTTTCTTTGCTGTCCGCACGGATAGCGGAGTCCACCGCACGCTTGGTCAGTTCCCGCGCCTTGCCCAGATGACCGCCGTACGCCTCTGTGTCGGAAGCGAGCGCCAGCCCAGAGTTCTCTTCCGGCTTGCCCGCAAACCACTGTTGCTGTTCCGCCATGGCCGCCCAGTTCGAGCCGAGGAAGGCAAGAGCATAGAGGGCATTATGGACTATGTAATCATCCTCCTTTCGCGCTTGCCCTTCGTGAATGATCTGCCGCGTTTCGTCAAAACGCTGCAAGGCAAGGGCCCAATTGGCGAGATTGTCGTAAACAGTTACCCGATCCGGTGCGAAGCGCAGGCCTTGCCTCGTAACTTCCGCAGCTTTCTCATATTGCCCCTGTGCGGCGTACAGGGTGCCTAAATTGACGTACGCTGCGTAGTATCGCGGGTAGCTCTCAGTCTCCTCCTGATACGTCTGGACCGATTTATCCAGTTCCCCGGTCACAGTCTGATAGTAGGTGGCGGTGATCGTCAGCTTTTCCCGCTCGCTGGCATGTTCCCGCAACTGAAATGCCTTGGTGAAATACTCGCTGGCTCGCCCTAGCTCGCCGAGGCTAGAGTAGGCGTTGCCCACTGCCAAGTAGCCCGTGGCAAAATTCGGATCAAGCTCGATGGAACGTTGATGGTAGGGCAGCGCTGCGGTGAAGCCCTTTTCCTGGACAGTCTTGCGCCCGAGGCTGTAGGCTTTCAGAGCCTCGAGCGAAGTCGTGGTGGCCTCGGAAAGCGGAACATCGAGCTTCTGCACCGAAGCCAGCGATTCACCCAACTCGCCGCGCAGCTTCGATGCCGCCTCGCCCAGCGCGTCCAGCACCTTCTCTTTGGACGCCGCTGTCACCTGCTGCTCGGCCAGCGGGTCTCCACTCTGACAATTCACCGCCTTCAATCCCAGCACGTATTTGCTGCCCAGACTGGCAATCGACCCAGCAATGTATGCCTTGCTGCCCGCCCGTTGGCAAAGCTCCCGAGCAACGTCAGGCGTGAGCTTCGTGTCGGGTGGTTTCTCCATCAGCTTCAGTGTCTTGCCGACGTTACTGTCGGAGAGAACGTTGAGGAACGGTGACTGGTTCAGCGAGACGCTGAGTGCGGTCTTGAGCGTGTCGTCGAAGACGGGATCGCCGGTGCTGTTGGCAAAATCGGCGAGGACGATGGTGTCTTTCTCGGTGAGCTGGTGCGCGGTCTGTTGGCGGGAACGATAGTAAAGTCCGCCTGCGATGACAGCTGCGAGCAGAATGGCGGCCGCAGCGTAGCCGCCGAGCTTCGCTCGGCCTGAACGGCCGAGGGCGGCCGTTCCCACATGTTCCGTTCCCACATGGGCTGTTTCAACACGTCCGGTGGTGGACTCGCGAATTGCAGGGACTGACGAAGTATGTGCGGGGGCGGCCGCCCCCGGCTGTCCGGTCGAGCGCAGCTCGACTGCCTCTCCGCTGCTTGCAACGGCTACGGCGCCGGAACTTGCCGCCCTGGCTCGTCCGGTCTCGCTATCTCGCTTCAGCCGTTGCAAGTCAGTCCGTATGTCGGCTGCGTTCTGATAGCGGAGATTGCGATCCTTCTCCAGAGCCTTGTTGATGATGCGTTCCAGTTCGGCTGGAATATCGCGATTGAACCGAATGGCAGGCGGCGGCTCGGAATCAAGGATCGCTTTGAAGATGAGCGCGGAGGTTTCGCCATGAAAGGGCAACGTGCCCGTCGCCATCTCGTACAGCACAGCCCCGAACGAGAACAAGTCCGTGCGTGCATCCAATTCCTTCCCTTTGGCTTGCTCCGGTGACATATAGGCGACGGTTCCGAGCGTGGAACCGGGACTGGTGAGATGATCCGCGTCCACCGTCTGCGTGTTCAGAGACGCAATCTGGCTCGAAGAACTGCCAGTGAGCGTAACCTTCGCCAGTCCGAAATCCAGAATCTTGGCGTGTCCCCGCTTGGTGACGAAGATGTTGGCGGGCTTAATGTCGCGATGGACGATACCTTCTGTGTGCGCAGCATCGAGAGCATCGGCAATTTCGATAGCGAGATTCAGCAGCGCATCAGGTTCCATTGGCCGCCCACCAATGCGATGCTTCAGGGTCACACCATCCAGAAACTCCATCGCAATGAACGACTGCCCATCGTGATTGCCGATTTCGTAAATGGTGCAGATGTTGGGATGGTTCAGCGCGGATGCGGCCTGTGCCTCACGCTGAAAGCGCGCCAGGCTCTGGGGATCGTTGGCCACATCACCGGGCAGAAACTTCAGGGCGACAAAGCGGTGAAGCGAGAGGTCTTCCGCCTTGTAAACTACGCCCATCCCGCCACCGCCGAGCTTCTCGATAATGCGAAAGTGGGAGACGATCTGATCTATCATCGTGGCGCGAAAAGTTTGCGGGTAATCTTATGGATTGGCAGGCGGCAAGTCAATCAGGACAAATAAGTTGACGATGTCCGCGCGACTCAATTGGCGAAACATCGGGGGCTGGCCCAGACATACTACACAGTGAGTCGGTTGCCCCGATCCGCGAGAACAAGCCTGGGTCAGCCCACAGCGGCTGTCCATCAAGCAAGGCCCACGATGTCAAAGATCATTACAACGACGGTGACGTCAAATCTAGAACGATTTTGCGTTCTAGATCAGTAGCCAAAGTTAGGAGTCGTTCAGTGTTGCTTTCCATCTTTCTTGCTGCCTTACTGCATGTCGCCCCGTCTCCGGCTGCAACGGCAACGCTTGCCCCCTCCGTGGTCCAACGGGTCGATACGGATGTGCAGACGATCCTGCGTCTCACAGGGACTCCTAGCGCGGTGATCGGGATCGTCGAAGACGGGCGGATGGTCTATCGCAAAGCGTATGGGTTGCGTGACCTAGGGCGACAGAGCGCCGCAACGATCGACACCCACTATGAAATCGGCTCGATAACGAAACAGTTCACTGCCGCGGCAATCCTGCAGTTGCAGGAATCCGGGAAGCTCGACATTGACGACAAGCTCTCAAAGTATCTGCCCGAGGCGCCGCACGCCGGCGAAATCACGCTGCGGCAATTACTCTCGCACACGAGCGGACTGCCCGAATACCTCGACGGGCCCGATATCGAGAGCGCCGCAACGAAGCCGGCCGCGTTCGAGCAGTTAATGGCGCGGGTTGCGGGTAAGCCACTCGACTTCACACCCGGCACCAAAATGGTCTACAACAACACGGGCTACATCCTGCTCGGGCGTGTCATCGAGATCGTATCCCGGGAATCCTATCGCGAGTACGTGCGTAAACATCTGCTGGAGCGCGCAGGCATGGCGCAGACCTATACGGTTGCCGACGAGGCGAACCTCTCGAACATGGCAGTGGGGTACCGTCATGCAGACGGCAAGGTCGAACCGGCGCAGCCAATTCATGAAACCTGGGGCTGGTCGGCTGGGGATCTCGTCTCCACGATCGACGATCTGGAGAGGTGGAATCGAGCGCTGACCCAAGGAAAAATAGTTAGCTCTGCGAGCTATGCAGCGATGACTACACCCGCCAAGATCGTGGACGGCGAGAGCGACTACGGGCTCGGGCTGTTCGTCGATTCAGTACAGGATCAGCCCCGTATCGGTCACACCGGTGGCTCATTCGGATTCACGGCAGCGAATGAGTTTTATCCCAGACAGAATGTGCGGATCATCGCCTTTACCAACCTGAATGCCAACCCGGAGCCTGGGGAAATGATTACGACCGCCTTATTCAACGATCTGTTTCCAGATATCGCGGCGGCTGCCTCCAGGCCTGCGACTGGTGAAGATGCCGACGTGACGGCCAGGGCAAAGACCCTGTTCGGGGAGATACAAAGCGGTGCGAAAGGATCTTCCCTGCTTGGCGCCGGGCTCGATGCGAAGATGAAGAACGGCCTGGCGGAGCGTCTGGCGAAGCAGTTCTCACCCTACGGCTCGCCTAGCCATTTCATCTTTAAAGGTACGCGGCCGGGCAGCGGTCTGCGGTGGTACGACTACATCATCGAATTCGGGCCGGGCAGCCAACTCAAGTTCGCTGTCGGGCTTGACGATGAAAAGAAGATTGTCTCGATTTCCTTCGGATAGGGGGCGGGCCCGGACATACTACACAGTAAGTGAGCGGGCCACCGAGCAAGTCTGGGCCAGCCCCCTGAATCTTTAACCTATAGGCGGGGAAGTTGAGTCCTATGGTCTGTTCTCGAAAGTTACCCTCTTCTGAGATGTATCCATAAAAACGTGAATAAGGAGAAGATGCCCAGTCCCAGTATCGAAATAGCGCTAACTGGAGTCCAAAAAAGAATGATTCTTAGCGGCCTGCTGCTGAGTCGACTTGCAGCGAAGAACAAAACAAAAAACGAAAACGCCAGAATCCAGAACAAAGGAGAGAAAAGGCCTTCAAGAAAGCCCCCGACGACCGCAGCCAAACCTGTTGCTTTGGAATTGTTGATCCCCCACAAAACAGAAGCCAATCCGGGTCCAAGCAAAGCGACAAATATGGCGGCCAATGCACTAAGGATGCCTCTCACAGTCGTCACAGGTTTGCCTCCAGGATCTCTATGCTCCGCAGTCTACCGCGATTTGCGACCCGTGGCGTGGTGGGCGCGACGTTTAGCCTTGCGTGCCACCACCACACCGAGTGGAGCGTCAGGGACCTTCTTGAACGCGGATCGTGCGAGAGCAAGTATGCGGCCCTTGGCGCGAGAGTCTATTACGTCCGCATCGGCTTCAGCGGACACGCCTTTCATAGCCCTAAGCTCCTCATTCGCAGCTCGCCGTATTTCCATATGACTCCGCTGCTTACCACGCCGGATATTTTTTCGGCTTGAGGTCGGAGACTCTCCGTAGATGTTGCGGCGGTCTCTCGCGAGGCTGATGCGCTTCTTTTCGGCTGGAGATTTCTCTTTGCTCATGACCATGAGTATGCCGCCATGGGTGTTAACTGTCGAGAGATCTAATCCGCTCCTCTTCTCGCCCTGGAACTGTGTGTTTGGAATCACGGGCAGTTGGTTGCGACCTGAATTAGACTCCACCACATGAATCGCAGAGAGTTGTTGCACAACGCTGCCATTGCTGGTGTGAGCTTGTCACTTTCGCACGGGTCAACTTTCGCCGAAGAAAACGTTTCTGAAAGCGAACGCAGAATCAAGCTGGCAGCAGCGGCCGGACTGGCTATGCAGCGCCGCGACTGGGAGCAAGGCGTCCTGGCACACGCTTTCTTCGAGGCTGGCGATGATGACAATGTCGTCCGGCTGACCAAGGCCGCAATCGTGCAGCGTGTGGCTGACGGACGGCTCGGCGTTCTCGATGAGGGAGGAAGTCCGACGGATCCCGCGATGGGCGGCGAAGCTTACTGGCGCGCTGCCCAAATCACCGGCGACGCTGAAATCAAGGATGCGGTGCTGGGGATGCTCGACTGGATCCTGCACAAGGCGCCGCGTGCGCCCGACGGCGCGCTGTATCACATCTTTGAAGGTCCGCAGATGTGGTCGGATGGAAACTTCAGCGCTCCATGCTTTCTGGCCGCGATGGGACATCATGACGAGGCGCTCCTTCAAATCGACGGCTACCGCAAACGGCTTTGGGATCCGGACAAGAAGCTCATGGCTCACATCTGGGACGACGGCGAGCATGCCGAGAACCGCAAGGATTTCTGGGGAGGCGGTATCGGGTGGACGGTAGCAGGGCTGGCGCGGGTGATCCGGCTTCTACCGGACGCGCGCCAACAAGATCGGCAGCGGCTGGCTGCGTTTACCACCGATTTGATTGACGGATGCCTGGCCCATCAGCGGCCGGACGGCCTGTTTCACGATGTGGTGGACCGTTCTGAGACGTTCCTCGAAACCAACCTGGCGCAGATGATGGCCTTCGCCATCTACACCGGCCTGGTGGGTGGATGGCTGCCGCAGAGGTATCGGGCCGCCGCCGATCGGATGCGTGCCGCAGCGCGGGCGCAAATGGATCGCTTCGGGTACGTACAGCATGTTTGCGGCGCACCCCACTTCGATCACTCAGGAACTTCCGCCGAGGCGCAGGCTTTCGCCGTAATGATGGAAGCTGCGGGCCGGAAGCAGCAGGCGCGCGGTTGAAGTGGTTCGGCACACGCCTGGAAGAGGCTGCGGAAAGAATCCAAGGCGGAGCCCCTGACGGGGGAGTCGATAATGCGCGACTTGCGGCATCGCTGAAGCGATGCCCTGATACGAATCTCGAGTTTTTCCGCAGCTGTTGAAGGCGTGCCCTGATGCGAATCTTCTTCGCGTGCGGTGATGGTGCCACGGCGGCTGAAGCCGCACTGATTTTTGGCACTCACGGCTCGTCTAAAGCCGCGCCCTTTCAAAACTTGGATACGGGGCGTGATCCAATGCAGGCTTCTCGGGGATTCCCATCAAACTGCTTGAACAACGAAAAACGGGGACAGCCGTCATTGGCTGTCCCCAAACAGGAGGTCCGAAGCGCAACTTCATTTTTATCGTCGAGCAAACCTGCGCAGGCGTCCGGGATACTCTGCCCCGGCCGTGCGCAAATCTTCGGCTGCGGCGGTGGTGATGGGCTGCACTTTCTCCGAGCGGTAACGGAGGATGGCGGCGATGTTGCCTACCTTGTCGAATTCGGGATCGTCTTTGACGTAAAAGGTTTCGATGTCGCGGCGGACCACCCACGGTAGGATGGCCTCGCCCACATCCACAATTTCCTGCGTGGCCCGGCCACACACGGGGCAGAAGCTGACGAGGTGAGCGTCGATGTGGCCGCAGGCGGTGCATTCCACCGCATGGCCCTGCAGATTCTCGCCCAGCAAGAGCGTTTGTACCTCGCCTAATTCGAGAGAACGCAGAACCCGGCGGAGCCCGGTCACGCCGCGTCCATTACTGCGGGACTGGCTCAGGGCCTGGCTGACAAGCTGGCGCCGGCGATCGCCTTGCCACTGATCGACGATCTGCTGGGCGTGGGTGCGAATCTCATCGGCAGTAACGTGGGCCAGGTCCGCGTGAAAGCGTCCAACCAGGGCTTGGCTGGCGTAAGGATGGAGTTGCGGCTCGAACATCGAACGGTGCGCGTCCTGGCAGGCCAGAATCCATTTTTCGAATACGCCCTTGTCCAGCAAGTCCTTGATCATGGCGGCGACATTCTTGAAGTGCTGGCGGGCCTCGTCTTCTACGCGGCGCTGGGCGTGGCCGCCGTCGTAACCCGCATAGCCGTCGCCGCGTCCGCGGCGGGATAACGGATGGAACAGGTCGTCGCGTTCCGTCAGTTCGCCGAGCCGAAGATCAAAGATGCGGGCCCGGTGACGGTCAACCAGGACGACTCCCAGCAGTGGAGATCCGCCGAGCAGGTGGGCCAGAGGTTTGAGGTGGAAGTGGCGATCAACGTAGATTTGCGTGCTGCCCAAAGTAGCGGGCAATTCGAATTCGCGCCAGACGTTCTCGGCCGCACAGGCAAAGACTGCCTTGCCGTGCGTGCCATTGCTGCGCAATTCTCCGGACAGGCCCACCACGCGTTCGATGTCAGCGCGGGCGCAGTCCTTCATTCCTTTGCTTTCCAGCCGGCGCATGGCCTCACGGGCCAGGTCTTTGATGAGGATTGTGTCCTCTTTATGCGCCTTGTTGCGTGGGGTGGAAGGTTGAAAATAGAAACTGACCGCACAAGATTTGTCATCTTTAAATCCAGCCAATTCACGTAGCTGATCGCGAGTAATACTCATGGATAAATCTCCCCAAAGATTAAATTTTGGAATTATGCGGCGCCAGTCGGAGCGAACCGGCCGGGAAACTGATTGGCCAGTCCGGGCGCTTTGCGCAAGTGGTCGCGCGCGGCGGAGACAAAGGCGAGCACCCGGTCGGCGGGCAGCCCGGTGATCGCCACAATTTCTTCCACGCTGAAGCCTTCGACCGCGTGCAGAATGAAAGCCTCACGTGGCCCCTCGCCGAGATCGCGCAGGGCGGAGGCAATCAGGCGCAACAATTCATCGGAGGCCATGATCTGTTCGGGCGTCGCCACCCGTGAATCAGGAATCACGGTCGCCCCGGTGATGGATTCGTCGGGCTGATGGAACTGTAACTCCGGCTCGTCGCTTGCCCGGACATTGGGCTGCCGCGCGGAGTCTTCGAGGTGCACGGCGTTGCCATTGCTTTCGTCGGTGCGTGAGAGCTCGTTGATTGCTTTGATCGCCTGGCGGTAGAGCCAGGGCTCGAGGGCCAGTTTCTCCGGCTTCTCCTGTCCGTCACTGAGTGCGGCGGCGATGGCTTCGTCGATGACCTCTTCCTTCGAAATGGAGCCGGGAGTGATCGTTTCCTGCGCTTCGCGGAAGTAGATTTCGCGCTCCACGTAGCGATCGAGGCGCGCCAGGTTGACGTTCACATAGGAGCGGATATCGTCGGCGGAGATGGTCGCGGGAAACACTGCGGCCAAGGTTGACTCGAACGGGACTTCGCGTACCGGAATGCCAGGGCGCGTGCTGGTGCCGCGGCGGTCGCGCTTCCATTTGTGGGAAGCGCGCAGCAGGTCCTTATGCTTGTTGACTTGCTGCAGCAGGTCTTCGAACGCGCCTTTTATGGCCGCCGTTGGCGTGGGCGCGGCCTTTTGCACCGCCATCTGTCCAGAGGGCAGGCGGAGATTCAACGAAACGCTGGTGCCTTCCCTGGCTGAGATCTCCTCTACGACTCCCTTGAGGTGGACGAGTTCGGGACGGAAGACTTGCAGCCGCTTTTGCAGTTTTTCGATTTGATGCTGAACATCTTTTTCGACGGCGAGAATTTTAGAAAGACGATAACTGAAGTGAACGTTCATGAGCGCCTCGGCCTTGCTAACGAAGTCGCGCAACCAAGTGCTTTCTTAAGCCGATTGTACACCCGCGAGAAAAAAGGCAAACCGGGAAATCCAACGGGAAATTTTTCTTTTTCTTATTGGGATTGAGCAACCTATTGCGCTTTGCAGAAATTCTCTGACCCTTCAATTCTTTGCGTCCTTTGCGAAATCTTCGCGAGCTTTACGGTCAAAAGCTTTTAACCGCAAAGGTCGCGAAGAAAAGCCGCGAAGAACGCTAAGGAAATCGGTTCCTGTCATTCGCTTGGACGGCGTCGAAGCAGTAGTTTATGATCGCCAGCCATGATTGCAATCAGGGTTTCCCTGCTGGTCTTAGTGTCTCTATTGGCGGCGTTTGTTTCTGCCCAGAACGCTTCCTCCAAGGAAGTTGACAACGTTTATCCGCAAGTTCATGCGCTTTATCTGGATCTGCACGAACATCCGGAGTTGTCAGGGCACGAAACACAAACTGCGGCAAAGCTCGCCGCCGCCTTGAAAGATACGGGCTACCAAGTCACCGAGCACGTGGGAGGCACCGGCATTGTTGCGGTGCTGAAGAATGGAGCAGGTCCCACCATCATGTTGCGCACCGAGCTCGACGCTCTGCCGGTGGAGGAGAATACCGGGCTGCCTTATGCCAGCAAGGTGCGCACCAAGGACAACGCGGGCCGGGATGTTCCCGTCATGCAAGCCTGCGGGCACGACGTGCACATGGCTTCCCTGCTGGGCACTGCCGAGATCATGGCAGGCAGCAAGAACACGTGGCATGGGACGCTCATCCTGATCGGCCAACCGGCGGAAGAAACCATTAGCGGCGCCAAGGCGATGATTAGCGATGGCTTGTTCACGCGTTTCCCCAGGCCGGACGTCATCGCTGCCTTGCACGTGGGCAACGAGTTTCCTGCCGGCACGGTTGCCATCACGCCGGGGATCTACAACACGAATTCGGATTCGATTCGCATCACGATTTATGGCAAGGGAGGTCATGGGGCCTCGCCGCATACCACCGTGGATCCGATTGTGATCGCAGCGCGCACGATCATGGCGCTGCAGACCATTGCCTCGCGCGAAGTCAAGCCCGGAGAACTGGCGATCGTGACGGTTGGCTATATCCATGCGGGGAACAAGAACAACATCATCCCCGACCAGGCCGAGTTGGGATTAACCGTGCGAACTTACAAGGCCGAAATCCGCAAGCAAGTGCTGGCCGCCATTTCGCGGATCTCCAAGGGCGAGGCGGAAGGGGCGGGTGCTCCGCGCGAACCTGCGGTTGAGCGCTACGAGGGGACGGATGCGGTCTACAACGAGCCTGCGCTTGCGGATCGGCTGCGCGCTCCGCTGGAAGCGGCATTGGGCAAGGATCACGTGGTGATCGCCGGACCGATCACGCCGTCGGAAGATTTCTCTTATTTCGTCGAGCAAGGCGTGCCGGGTTTCTACTTCAGCCTGGGCGGCGCCGATCCGCAGAAGTTCGCCGAGGCGAAGGCTGCAGGCACGCATTTGCCGTCGAATCACTCGCCACTGTTTGCGCCGGATGTGGACCCGGCACTGCACACGGGGATCGCCGCGGAGGTTGCGGTGTTACGGAATTTGCTGAATGCGTCGCCAGAGGAACTGCGGAAGTTGGCGGGTAAGCCGCAACCGTGACCGAAGTTTCGATTCACGTCACGCGGGAATGCAGGCGCAAAGTTGTCAACGTCGCGGCATAGCAAAGCAAATAGCGCATGCAGTATCACGACCCACCCTTGCAAAAAACCGCAAGGATGGGGCACCCTCCTACCAATGGCGTACACAGACAATCATGTAAGACGGGCCAATAAATGCCGGCCACTGCAACGGAGTTGACCTCTTATGCGCAAGATCATTTCGATATCATCCGCTTCCCTTCTCTTGCTCACGCCCTTCGCTTTGCCGCAGGCCACCAAGACGCCGGTTGCGCCGAAGGGGCCGAGTGTTGCCGCCGGTAGCCAGGGCGTGGTTGTGTCCGGAAGGCCTGCGGCCACTGCGGCCGGCATCAAGATTCTGCAACAGGGCGGAAACGCCGCCGATGCAGGTGCCGCCACTCTGCTGGCACTTTCCGTAACCTACGTGGGCGCGTTCTGCGTGGGAGGAGAGGTTCCTATCCTGGTTTACAGCGCCGACCAGAAAAATGTGAAGCTGCTGGAGGGGCAAGGAGAGGCTCCGCGCGATCCCAAAGCCATCGCCTGGTATATGGAACACGGAATCCCGGATGGCGACGTCAAGGCAGCCGCCGTGCCGGGCACCATCGATGCGATCGTCACTCTGCTGAAACTTTACGGGACCAAAAGCTTCGAGGAGGTCGTGCAGCCAACGCTGGCCATTCTGGACGCTGGCGGCCCCAGTTGGTATATCGACACGGGCAGCGGGACGAAGATCGAGACCGGAGTGAACTGGCAGGCGGATATGGCTGTGACCTTTCGCAAATTGGTGGAATCGGAAAAGGCCGCGAAAGGTACGCGGCAGCAGAAACTGCAGGCCGTGTCGGACCGCTTCTATCGCGGCGACATCGCCGACGCTTTGGAAGCCTGGTATATCGAAAAAGGCGGATTCCTGCGCAAGGCAGATTTGGCCGCGCACAAAACTCCCGTCGTAGATCCGCTCCAAACTACATATCGCGGATACACGGTTTATAAGGCAGGCCCGTTGACGCAGGGTCCTTACCTCGCCCAGACGCTGCGGCTGCTGGAAGGTTTCGACCTGAAGAAGATGGGTTTCAATTCGGCGGATTACATTCACACGGTGATTGAAGCGGAGAAACTGGCGTTGGCGGATCGCGACGAGTATTACGGCGATCCGAACTTTGCGAAGGTGCCGATGCAGCAGTTGCTTTCCGATCAGTACACCGCAATGCGGCGCCAGCTGATTGATCCGAAAAAGGCATCTCTGGAGCTCCGGCCGGGCGATCCGTACAACATGAAACCGACCAAGCCGCCCACCATCACCGGGCCGTGGCATGGCGGCACCACCGTCATGTGTGTGACGGATAAGTTTGGGAACGTCATCGCGGCGACTCCCAGCGGCCTGTCGAGCACGGCTGGCGTGGCTGGACACACGGGCATTATTCACGGGAGCCGGCTCAGCAGCTTGAACACGTTTGCGGGAACTCCCAATGTCATCGAGCCGGGCAAGCGTCCGCGAATTACGCTGAGCCCCACGCTGCTTTTCCACGACAGCCATCCCGTGATGGCGATCTCGGTAGCGGGCGGCGACATGCAAGATCAGGCAGCCATACAGGTCATCCTCAACTACGTGGAATTCGGCATGAGTCCGGAGGAGGCATTCAAGGCGCCGCGCTTCTCTACCACGCATTTCATCAGCTCGTTCGGCCAAGACCGCGCCAGCCTGGGCAGTCTGTCTGTGCCCAACACCTTGCCCGAAGAAGTGCAGGCCAACCTGAGGGCCCGCGGTCATGTGGTCACCGCCAGCCGCGGCGGAGTCGGTGGAGTGGCGCTGATCGGGATCGACCCCAAGACCAGGCAGGCCACTGCCGTGGGCCCCTCCGCCGGCAAAGTGGAATAGACGCCCAGGGGGATGTTTTGAAAAATATCTATTGTGGGGGAAGCGAATGAATGGCGCACGCTTGCGATGTGGCGTGATTACGACAGTTGACCGCCCAATCTGCTAACATCCACCACCGCTTTGGGAGCAACATTGACGGACAACTGGAAGCCTGTTTTGGGAGGGCATCGAAATGAGGGCGACGCGCTTGCTCGTATTCTTTTTATCCATGATCTGCCTCAGCGCGGCACAAAAGAGCACGGAGTACGTCGATGTGTATCTAAGGCACTTTCCAGGCCCACAGGTTTATAAAGATCCGCGCAGCGGAGCGCTGCTTTACGTTGAAACTGATGGTCGGCATGTGTCAGCAATCTCTCTCGATGGAAAGCTGCTGTGGAGTAGAGACCCGTTCACGGATGCCCATCTTTCGTTTTACCGAACCGAAAAGCCGCAAATTGTCTACATCGGGCCGGTCAAGAAATTCGCTCAAATTGACGGAGGGAAGCCGAATGAGTTCGTCGGAGTCAGATTCAATTCCTCGCAATTTGGGCTGCTACGGATTAGCAGCGGCGAATTTCAGCTCCTTGGCCAAGACTGACGTTCGTTGAGGAGTGTCAATTGACGGAACATCAGATTGCACTCGCTGAGACGCGTGGCGGTGTCCTCGGGAACGTCCGAATCGCTATTCTCGATCAAGCGAGTCGAGCAGTACAGATAGCCGGCGGCGGGTTCACCCTTCCATCAAATCAACAGAGGCTGCCTTGTCCTTCGCTTCGCTCAGGATGACAACGCGAGATTGATCATAAGTCGGAGTTGATGACTGGACCAAGTTGATGACACGTCGGAGGACTCCCAGTTCTCGCAACTTCGGCGAGAACTGGGGCACCCACTGTGTTTTCGGGGAGACGAACCTTAATCTCGCGAATTTCCGGGACAGCCGACTAGACCGCGACCGTGACTGACGTTTCGGTGCGCGTGACGGGGCGGTAGAGTGTGTCGCGCTCGATGGGCTCGCGGCCGGCGGCGCGGATCAGGCGCTCCAGTTCTTCGCGGCGCATGCCTTGCGGAGTGGTGGCGCCGGCGTCGTGATAAATCTTTTCTTCGATCACGGTGCCGTCCATGTCGTCGGCGCCGAAGCGCAGGGAGATCTGCGCGATCTTGGCCGTCATCATCTGCCAGTACGATTTGATGTGCGGGAAGTTGTCGAGCACCAGGCGGCTGACCGCGATCTGCTTGATGTCGAGCATGCCGGTGGTTTTCGGCAGATGCTGCAGCGGCGTGTTGTCGGGATGGAAGGCCAGCGGGATGAAGGTCTGGAAGCCTCCGGTTTCGTCCTGCAAGGCGCGCAGCTTCAGCAGATGATCGACGCGGTCTTCGTCGTTCTCGACGTGGCCGTAGAGCATGGTCGCGTTCGACTTCAGTCCGATCTGGTGGGCGAGCTTGGCGGTTTCGAGCCACTGGTCGCCGTCGATTTTGTGATCGCAGATAATGTGGCGCACGCGGTCAGCGAAAATTTCAGCGCCGCCGCCGGGCAAGGAATCCACGCCGGAAGCCTTCAGCTGTTCCAGCGTCTCGCGAATCGACAGCTTGGCCCGCTTCGCCAGGTACGCGACCTCGACCATGGTGAAGGCCTTGAGATGCACCTGCGGAAAGCGCTGCTTCAGGCCGGAACAGAGATCGAGAAAATATTGGAACGGCAGGTCGGGATGCAGGCCGCCGACGATGTGAAACTCGGTGACCGCCTCGGTGTATCCGGAGGCTGCAGTTTCGAAGGCTTCTTCGAGCGCCATGGTGTAGGCGCCGGGCGTATCTTTCTTGCGGCCAAAGGCGCACAGGCGGCAAGCCGCTACGCAGACATTCGTGGGATTGATGTGGCGATTGACGTTGAAATACGTCTTGTCGCCATGCATGCGCTCGCGCACGGAGTTGGCCATCCAGCCCACGGCGAGGATGTCGCCGGTGCGGTAGAGCGTCAAGGCATCGTCGGCATCAAGCCGCTGGCCGGCCAAGACCTTTTCGTGGATCGGCGCCAGGCGCGGATCGTCGGTCTGAAAAGCGTGCAAAGAAGCCATCCCTGTAATGATATCGCAGGAATAACGTGGCGGGCCATTGCGAAGCGTGGCTACCAAAAGCAGACTGCTCAAAAACTCGTTGCGTTCTTGGCGAGCGTCCCTCAGCGGCTAAAGCCGGATTGAGTTTGCTGCACTTAGCGGCGCGGCTCGAAGCCGCGCCCTTTCAAAACAGGCCCACAGCCGGGTTTTTCAGCAGCCTGCCAGGGCTAACGGTTTACAACGAGGCGGTCGTGGATCTGGGAATATTCCTGTTCGGTGAGGATCCGGCGGGTCACCAGCTGATGCGTATTCGCATAAGGACGCTCGGCGATAATGCGGTCGGCGCGTTTGGCAGAGATTCCGGGCAAAGAAGTCAGGTCGTTTTTGGTCGCCTTGTTCAAGTCCAGGGCACGCTTGTTGCTCAAGCCCTCTTTGATCCCCTGGGCTACGGCCTTGGTGTCGCGCTTAATGGCGGCCGTCTCCTCGGCGGTCTTTTGCCGGATCTGATCGGGACTCTGGTTCGAACAGGCGGCGCAAAGCGAGAGCAGAGAGGCGATTAGGGCGGAGACGAGGACGCGTTCGAGCATGATGTTCCGATGCGATCCCGTACGCGACGGTTGGGTATCGGAAGCAAGATTGTAGCCCACTTCCCCCGGGAAAATCGCATCTATTACAAGACGATTTTGCAGGGACTGAAGGTTTGCCGCTTCGCGCTCATGTCCATTGGAAGGAGAACAGCTTCATGAAAAATATTTTTATGGCTGCGGGAGTTATCGCGGCACTGACTTGCGGAGCCGCGCTGGCGCAAACGACCCCCTCGACGACAGACCCGAGTATGCCGCAAACGCAGGCGCCCAACGCTCCCACAACACAGACGCGGCCGCAGACGGGCCAGGCGCCGGTGACGTCTCCGGCGACTGGAAAGACGCAATCTTCTGAAAAAGCGAAGATCGCTCCCGGCAGCGTGATTCCCGTACAGCTCACCAAAACCGTCGACGCCAAGAAGGCGAAAACCGGTGATGAAGTAGTCGCCAAGGTTACGCAGGATATGAAGACGCAGAGCGGTGAAGTGCTGGTTCCGAAGGATACGAAAGTCATTGGGCACGTGACCGAGGCGCAGGCACGGAACAAGGAGCAAAAGGAATCGCAACTGGCGATCGCCTTCGACCGCGCCGTCACGAAAGATGGGAACGCCATGCAGATGCCGATGTCGATTCAGGCCATCATCGGGCAACAGCAGAATGAGAATGCAGCTGCGGCCGGAGGCGGCGAGGCCGCTCCGGCTCCGAGTGCGCCGTCCGGCGGCATGGGCGGCGGTGGTGCCCATGGCGCGGGTAGTTCAGGGGGTGCGGCCGCGCCTGCTCCGCCGGCGCCCGGTGGGACAGGTGGTGGGGCGACTGATTCACCCAGCGCCAACAATGCGCATCCTGCGATCAATGGACAGACGACAGGCGTGATCGGAATTTCGAATATGAACCTGTCGCCCGCCGCGAGTGGAGCGCAAGGCTCGGTCGTCACATCCGAGAAGAACAACGTGAAATTGGAAAGTGGAACGATGTTGCTACTGAAAGTTGGACAGCAGTAGCGTGCGTAACCAAAGATGAGCGGTTGCCGAGGCTTGGGCTCTCAGGCTCCGGCGCGTGCAACCGCCACTTTGGCGAGCACCGATTCTTGCCGTGTGCCCGCATCCAGAAGGCGATGCCAGAAGTAGATGGACGACGCTACGGTCACAACGATCATCGTCCAGGGGACGATGGGAGAACTCCAGAACAGATTGACGGAAAAACTGAGCAGGGCCAGCCAGATCAAAGTGGAAAATGTGCCCAGCAGAAACGCGTTGCGACGTTCCCCCACGCGAAATGGTATGGAGTAGGAACACAGCGCCTGCACCATCAGCGAGAAGGGGAAGGCGACGACCAGATCGATGAAGTAGTGTTCGCCCGTGCCCAAGGTGGCGAGCACCGTGAGCGCGACGAATACAGCCGCAATGGCGCTCACCCAGCGCGCGAGACCGCGGGAGTTCCACCACACCAGCAGCACCCAGGTCATGTGCAGAGAGGGAATCGCATTGCGTGCGCCCTTCAGCAGCACGGGCGCAACGTTCAGACGCATAGCGTCGGCGGTGGAAAGCGGATTCCAGGGGAAGGCCGCTCCGAATAAGTGCACCGGCCCGCACGCCGGCAGCATGTTGTAGCACAGGACGCCAATGGGTCCGGTCGCCAGAAAGGCGATCATCACGGCCAGAGCTTTCTGTTTGTGCTTCCGCAATTGCGATGCGTAGACCAGGGCCAACGGCAATGGAAGCGCGATGTAGATGGCGAGCGATGCGGTGCGCAGCCACAAATTTTTCAGCAGGAATTGACCGACGAGAAAGCTGATCTGCACCCGCAGACTGCTGTCGAACGAGTACAGGAAGACGTCGAAGGTTTTGGGATGAAGCGACTCGGTGATATCCAGCAGCGTCGACGCCGTCCATTCGGACGCGACGAACAGAACTGCCGGAACGAAACCATACAGCAACAGCTTGCGGTCTTCTGCCTTTGCCCAGATCGTGCGTGCGCCCAGCACGGCCAGAGCGCTTAAGCCGATGAACGAGAATCCGGCCATGAAGAAGGGCTTGTAGCCCATCACCTTGAGGTCGAGGACGGCGAGCACAAGCGCGCCCGTCACCACCCACAGGACGTCGAACCAGGAGCGGCGCAGGATGGCTAGAACAATCAGGGCGCTGCCCAATGCCAAGGACAGATAGGCATTGACCATCGACTCGTAGTAGAAGCTCCAGTTCAAGGAAAGAATGAGAATTACCGCGAACAGCAGCGCGGTCAGGCCGAGCTTAACGGCAGACGGGCGGTCGATTAACGAATTGGGCTGAGCCTTCACGAGAATGCGCGCAGAATGCAGCCAGATCGCTCTAGCTGGCGCATTGAAAGTCTAGGGGGGGGAGGACAGGCGAGGCAACCGGGTAACCTCGGGAGGGATTACAAAGGTAATTTTATTCTTCTCGAGCCGTCGCTTCTCCATTTCTTGAGTTTTTGAGTTCTTTGCGATCTTTGCGAAACCTTGGCGAGCTTTGCGGTCAAAAGCTTTTAACCGCGAAGATCGCGAAGAAAGAGCCGCAAAGGGCGCTAATCAGTGTGCATTGCTTCACGGCAGTTCACCAGCCCTCATCTTGAGCTCGGCGCCAAGGTGCCGAAGCCTTGCTTCCGCTGCTCGGTTTCTTTGGGATAGTCTCCCAGCCAAACATATTCAGGTTTGGTCTTGAGCAGGGTGATGCGGCGCAGATAAATCTCCGGAATACTCTTCGCGAAATTCTTTTCCTGAACAGCCTCGCGCATCTCGGTGACCGAATGCTGCACCTTGGCGATGTACGCTTCCACGCTGTCATCGTTCACCGGGGATATGGCGAGATCGAGGCACACCTGCTCGCGCATCTTCAGGAAAGCTTGCAGCAGTTCTGCCGTGGTGACTTCCGGCATACACACGCTCACGCCTCTTTTGCGGCGAATGAGGGTGGAGGCGGCCTGCGGTTTACGATCGGAAAAAGACAGCGTCCAGCCATTTTGCAGGCAGCTCTGCAGCGAGCACTTCAGTGGCATCGGAGCTTTTCTCTTGGGGAAAATCTGGCTTACTTCAGCCCAGCAGTGGTAGCGAGGATGAGCCAGCAAGCGACAGAAACTGGGCTGGCCCGTCGTCGAATTGGAGACCAGCGAGAAATCCAGCAGGCGGGTGAAGCCCATTCCCTCAAATTCACGCGTGTAGCGATCGAGTGCTCCCGCATCCAGCAAGGGAAACTGCGCAGGCGTGGCGGGAGGAAAAGAATATGAAGTGGCCATGCTGTCGAGCACGCGCCGTTTCACCGTCGCCATATTGAAGAGGAGCAGGAACCAGTGGCCGAATCGCCAGACCGCAAGGACCACGACTGCGGCCAGCCATATCCACGAGGGAAACGAGTTCAGGCTGCCGGTCCCATAGCGATTCTTCATCTGCTCGTATTCGACCTTGGAAATCGGCTGCCAGCCGGATTGTGTCCACAAAATCTGCGGGGATGAAGCTAGATGATCGCCGGACAGGCGGATGTTCTTCGGTCCAAAGGTCAGAAGATCGAACTGCGCACTGATGTCCCGATTGATGGGACTACTTTCCACCGTAAGGTCGAATGTGTTCGCGCCCAGAACGATGGGCAGCGTGGCTTCCCCGCCACGGGCTTCATAGCCCGTCAGAAACTTGTAGTGCCAGCCGGACTGCTTGAACGTGGCTCGGGCAGCGGCGTCGAGGTAGCCGCGGGATGCGGTGTCTGCCTCTTCGTCGTCATCGGCGCTCAACGTTGCTCGAGGCAGATTGAGTTTGGGGGCAGACTGCGAAGGCGCCGGAACGGGCAACAAATTTGTCACCATCCCAGCGCGTGCCCGTCCAATCGCGAACTCCCGAGGCCGGAACCAGTTGCAGCTTTCCGTCGGCCAGTCCCCAGGTTCCATACAGGTTGGTGCGCTCCGGCAGAGCGAAGCGGTCAAGCTGACCGGACCGGGTCAGGTGATAAGCAACGGCTTCTTGCTTGTGAAAGTCCTGATAGCCGCCGAGAAAGAGATTTAGATACACATACTTCGAGCGGGCAAGCTTTTCCTGCAGGACATTGCGGGAACGTCCCGAAGTATTTAAAGCAAGAAAGAGGAAAGCGTCGTGGTCGTTCCAGAAGACGTTTGTCTGCCCGACGCCCTGTCCGGCGGAGTAGTGCTTGGGCAATACCGCGAAGGTGATCAGAACAACAACTACCAGCCCCAATGCCACCAGAAGAAGAATTGCTCTTTGCCTGCTCAAGTCCTGCTCCTTCGGGGGCACGATAGCACGACTTGCCCCAGCGAGCACGGTGATTTTGGTAACCGCAAACTGGATCGCTATGCGGCATGAATCGCTAGCGGCGTACGAGCAAGTCCGCGGCGACAAAGACGAAGAACAGGACGGAGATGACGCCGTTCATGGTGAAGAACGCGGCATTGAGCTTGGAGAGATCGTTGGGCTTGACCAGGGAATGCTCATACAGCAGCAGCAGGATCACGGCGAGAACTCCGCAGACTGCCAGTTTGCCCATGCCAAAGACGATGAGCAGCGCGACCAGCAAGCCGACCATGATGAGGTGAAAGGCGCGCGCGATCCAGAGCGCGGGGCCGATGCCGAAGTAGCGCGGGACGGAATGCAATCCCGACTGGCGGTCGAAGTCGTAATCCTGGCAGGCGTAGAGGACATCGAAGCCTCCCACCCAGAAGGTGACGGCGGCGGTGAGCAGAAGAATACGGGGATCGAGCGAGCCGCGGACCGCGATCCAGGCCGCGGCCGGTGCGATGCCTAACGCAAGTCCCAATACCAGGTGAGACCAGCGCGTGACTCGCTTCGTGTACGAGTACAGCAGCAGCACGGCGAGCGCGACAGGGGAGAGCAACAAGGTCAGGCGATTCAAGCGGCTTGCCGCCAGTATGAAGACTCCGCTGGAAACAACCACGAAAGTGGCAACAAACGCGGGTGAGAGATGTCCAGCGGGCAACGCGCGGGTACTTGTGCGTGGATTGGCGGCGTCAATCGCGGCATCGGCCCAGCGATTGAAGGCCATTGCGGCTGAGCGCGCCGCGACCATCGCGACGATAATCCACATTAGTTGATGGAATGGCGGGAATCCGCCCGCAGCCAGCATCGCGCCGCAGAGCGCAAACGGCAGAGCAAAGATGGAATGCTCCCACTTGATCATCTCCAGCGTCACGCGCAGGTTTTGCAGGACGGGCACGGATCGATTGTAATGCAGGGGTCAGTTGTCAGTGGTCAGGGGTCAGTTGTCAGGGGTCACGGCCATTCGCGAGGGTCAGTTGTCAGCGGTCCGTAGAACTGGGTCTCATAAATAGGTTTGTGAAAGGGCACGGCTTCAGCCGTGCCGTAACGCTTACGAAAAAAATGAGGGCTTTAGCCCCTGAGAAGTCCATGAAAGCCCACAGCGGCTGTTCATGAGGTTCGAGCACACCGCCAGCGTACAATCGCAACCGGGTCAATGAGCGAAACGGCCTGTTTTCGTCAGGTGACCGTCATCACTGAAAGTGCTAGGCCGCTTGCCGTAGAGTGCTGGCCGTGACAACTCCGGCACAAAGGGGTCGCGCATGAACAAAAGCTGCACATGTTGGATCTGTGCACTAGTGGTTGGAGCGTGGTGTACCGCCCTCGCACAAGCACCTCAACAGCAGGTGCCACCCAAGAGCAAAACGGTGACTCTGCCTTTCTTTGTAGTTGACGGCCATGGAAACCCAACCAGTGCAACTATGGCCATCGATCTTTCAGTTTTGGACAGCAAAATCCCGCTACACTCAGATGTTGCCATCCAAGCCCCTAAGAGCCTACCTCTACGACTAGGGATCCTAATTGACACCAGTAACTCGGAAGCACGCAATGGCTTGTACAAACCAGGCGTTCAGGCGGTTTCAGAGCTTGTGAGTCAGTTACTAGAGACACCTGAAGACAAAGTATTTGTCGTTAATTTTGACAAGACCCCAGAGGTTTCAGGGTTCATGAGCAGAGATGAGTTTCTGAAATTCAAGATTGATCTAGTTCCCGGCGGCGGGACCGCTTTGTTTGATGCGGTCTACGTGGCCTGTAAGAAACGCATGCAAGCTGATCCTGTACAACTTTCTCGCCGGGTGCTTGTAATCCTGAGCGACGGCCGTGACAACATGAGCCATGTGACACGCGACACAGCGGTTGCTGCCGCACTGGAGGCCAGAACTGTAATATTTGCTGTCAATTCTAGCGAGAATTCCAACATAACGGACAGCGTCGGGCTAAGTTGGTTTGCCGACAAGACGGGCGGACATGCGTTTCTCTACCCAAACTTCGCCGAGATCTTTCCATCCATGAGAGCACAGATTGAGAACATGTACGCCGTGACATTTGTCCCTGCGGATGTTGGGAAGCCTGGGCGATACCACTCAATTGAACTGAGGGATACATCGGACTGGAAGATGAAACTGCGTGCACCAAAAGGGTGCTACGTTAGTGATGGAGTCCGTTAGGTTGCTCGTCTAAGAGCGTAGCTGTCGTAAAATCTCACGATTACGCTCAAAATCCCGTCGCCGCGTTCAGGACACTGGAATACCACCCGAAAGAGCAATGATGATGATTATCCAGAACACTCCCAAAGGCGCGAGGTAAATCCATCCGTAGCGTTTTCTTGCAGCTTGAATCGCTAACAAGTGAATGACTACCAAAGGCGCCCACAGCAAAATCTGTCCGGTCGCGCCGTGAGGTTCATTCTTGAACCAGTACAGGAACCAAACGAACAGGCTGATGGTGCTCGCACGCCCCCACCAATTCGTAGTCCGTTGCACAGATTCGGTGCTCATCTCTGACTCATAATGAACCCAATCTCTGCCAGCCACCCAGTGACCTCGGTAATGAAGCTGTTGAAAAATCGCCATCACACGCATTGACTTCTCTCCCATTGACTTCTCTCCCCGCAGTCTTAGCCAGTGTGCGTGGCTTCTGAATTCTCAAAAACCGGTTCTAGCCAGTCACGATCCGTGGCCTTCCGACACCAGCGGTACGAAGCGGCAAAGCTCTCGCAAGCTGGTGTGAGGCTGGCCGTTTCGTTTTCGGATGAATTGCAATTGTTGCGACTCCTCGGGGCCTACGGGAATGATCAGGCGTCCGCCTTCGGCAAGCTGGTCCACTAGTTGATGCGGCAACTCGAGAGCGGCGGCCGAAACGATGATCGCATCATAGGGGGCCGCCTCCGCGAAGCCGCGGCTGCCGTCGCCGGTGATTACGCGGACGTTGGAGTATCCCATGTTCGAAAGTAGTGTGCGAGCCGCATCGGCGAGCGCGGCGTGGCGCTCGATCGAGATCACATGTGCACTGAGTGCCGCCAGCAGTGCTGTCAGGTACCCAGACCCCGTCCCGACCTCGAGCACCTTGTCATTTGCTGTGAGGCCGAGAGCTTCGAGCATGATCGCTACCATGTAGGGCTGAGAGATAGTCTGGCCCTCGCCGATAGGCAGGGGATGATCTTCATACCCCTGATCGCGATACTGTTCCGGAGCAAATTCATGGCGCGGCACGTGCAGCATGGCATCGAGCACGCGCTCATCCGCAATCCCACGCGCGCGCAACTGCGTCTCTACCATGAGTTGGCGTTGGGCAGCATAAATCGGGGAATCGGCAGGAGAGGTCATTGGGACTTTTAGAATCTGCTGCTACTTGCGTCGCAGAATGTCGTCACTTCGTGCCGTCCTTTGTGTACTTTGCGTCTCCTTCGCGGGCTTTGCGTTCAAAAGCTTTTAACCGCGAAGGTGCTAAGAACAGCCGCAAAGATCGCAAAGAATCCAGCGCTGGAGTGCGCACCTATTTTTCGCAATCTTTCAGGCTATAGCTTAGTCATTCTATTTCTTGCGGCGGCGCACGCGCACGTCGAAGCTGACCACGCCGTTCTGGTCGCGCGTGCCCACCACCGAAATATTGCGGTTGATGTAGTACTCGCCCTGGATGATCTGCTGCGAACTCTGCGAAACGTTGGTGCTATAGGTGAGCGACAGGTTGTTGGCGAACTGTTGCTCGATCGTCACCTGCGGACCGCGGGCCGTGGGATTGGTTTCGGTGGTCAGTCCCTGGGGATCAATCTTGATGCGGCTGACGCCAAATAATTTCTGCATGCGACCGCCCACCGCCTGGTTGATCGCTTGATTGATGATCAGGTTGGTGGCTTCGTCGGTAAACAAGCTCTGGCCGGACTGCTGCTGCAACTGCTCCGACTCCTCGCTGGTGCGGCCCAGGGCCAGCAACGCGATGATGTCGGATTTGGGCAAGGGCGGTTCCGAACGGTAGTTGATGTTCAGCCGTTCCGGCGTCCCGGTGACCGTCACATCGAGATCGTAATTGCGGACGTGCGTCGTGGCCTGCAAGTTGACCTGAGGCTCGATCGCGACCGGATTGGCGAAGGTCACGTCTCCTCGTTCCAGGCGGAACTTGATGCCGTTGAAAGTCGCATCGCCTTCCAGGATGTCCGCCCGCCCCAGCACGCTGGGCCGCGCCAGCGAACCGCGCAGGCGCAAGTCGGCATCCCCGGAAAGACGCGCCACCGCTGTCTTCATTTGGAGTTCAGGAGTCGTCTGCACGCCCACATCGAGTTTCACGTTATAGAGCGGCGAATTCGCCGGTGTGATCGAAGCCGACTGCCGGCTCTTCTCCAGGTAGGATCCGAAATCGAAGCCCGGTGTAACCGCGAGTTTGTTGACCAGGATATCGCCGGAGACGGTCGACGGCCGACCGGCTGCCCACCCAGTGTAGTTCCGCGGTGGCAGTCGAACTCACTCCCGGCGGATACCGCAGTCTCACATCTTTTGCCACCGCCGTCAGGTTGAAATTGAACTGGCGATTGTAGTTAGTGGCGTCACCTTTCAGGTCGAGCGTGCCGCCACCGGTGCGCGCCGTCAGTTGCTCAATGTGCACGTGGTCCTGCGTGAAGGTGAGGGAGCCGTTCATCTCGCTGAGCCCGCTGGGCAGACCGGCGTAGTTAGCTCCGCCATTCTTGATGAGAATGGTTCCTTGCGGAAGAGGATTGCTCAGCGTTCCCCGCACCGTCATGTGCAGGTTCATCGCACCTGAAGCGGTCAGGTTCGGGTCGAAGCCTCCGAGCAGCCTGAGGTCCGCCTGTCCTTCGGCAGACAGATCGATTTCTTTGGAACCCGCAAAATGGATGGAACCTTGCCCGGTAACATCGGTTCCTTCTCCCACCATGTGGGTGGGATCGATGTGGATCGTCTGCTCGGCATATGTGAAGTTCACCGGACCCTGGCTGTGCAGCTTGGCGTATTCCACATCGACGGCAACGTCGGTTAGTGCCCCGGTAACCTTCCACTGTCGCGGGTAACGTAACGGCCCCTGCATGGTCATGGTGCCGCCGGCCGAGGAATGCCCCGTCAGTTGCTGCCCGAGATAGGCCCGCCATAAGGCATCGGCGTCCAAGTGATCGAATTGAGCCGAGAACTTGGCGGGGAAATCGCCGTGCATATCGACATTTCCTTCGATCGCCAACGTGCCGTGAGAAAACTCGGACCGGGCGTTCAGCCGCAGTTCGCCATTTTGAGTGCTAGCCTGGAAGTCCATGGCGCCGGCCGGTTCGCGGTCGAACATGACATCGCGGGTGCGGATATCGGCATTGATCACCGGCGCATCGAGCGTGCCCCATCCTTTCAAGGTAAAGTCGGCACGCCCCTCGATGGGCAGCGGGTCGAGTTGAATCTGGCGAACGTGAGCGAGATCGAAGTTCTTGCCCACCAGGTCGAGACGGAATCCGCGTGTGCCGGGCGCGTAAGCGGCGTTTCCGGTCACATCCCCTCCCTCATGAGTGAGGTCGATATTATTCGAGAGACGTCTCGTTGGGGTCGACATGAAGATCGGCGTCGAACCTCTCGATTGGCTCGCCATAAGCCGAGGCATTGCTGGCGTGGATATGTCCCTGAGCCTGGGGATGCGCGCGCGTGCCCGAGATTTGCAGTACTACGTCCGCCGTTCCGGAGACTGGATAATCAAGGTTGGCCAAGGCCGCAGTCGAGGCCACATCGACATTGTGCAGATTCACCCGCGCGGTATACGGACTGTTCTGGGTGAACTGCCCCTTCTTCAAAGCCGCGTTGACCTCGAAGTCGGCGCTGGTTTCTCCGCGTCGTAGCGAACCTCCGCGTAAGGAAACGTCATGCGCGGAGTACTGGATATTGGCGGCCAGCGAGTCCCAATGGACCTGCTTCTCGGGAGTCCGCGAAGTAGCCGGCACGGTGAACTCGAAATCCTCGGCGACCAGAGTCCCGGCGAGCGTGGGAGAGGAAAACGTTCCACCGGCGACGCCGTTGAAGGTCGCATTGCCATCCACTCGAAAAGGCAGATCGGTAGGTCCGCCCAGCGCGGTCACCAGCGGCCGCCACTCTTCCAGATTCGAGGTGGAGATGGAAAGGTGCAGCGTCGAAGAAGCCGCCAGCAGTCCGGACGCCTCAACTTTCGAGGCCGGCGTGGTCAAATCGAACTTGGCGAGTTCGAGCGAGTCGTTCGCAGCCCGGTACTTGCCCTGCAGATGCGCCGTGATGGGCAATTCACGCGCGACCGCCCGCGCGGGCGGGCTCACATCGAAGCCGAAGCTGACCTCGGCATTCTTCGGAGTCCCCTTCCAGAGTGCTTCGACACTACCGAGTCCTGTGCCGGCGGGATGAAACTTTCCCAGCGGGTGGGCGGGAACATCGAGAGCGGCCGCCGCTTCGGCCACCGACACATCGCGCAAACGAAGCCGGACGACTCCGCTCTGCACTTCCGGTGGTTTGGGCTTCTCCCCTCTCTTGAGAGGCTTGGCTGCGGAGATCACCGGCATATCTTCTTTCTGACCTTTGCTCGCCGGAAGAGGAACGCTGTGCATCCAGTTGTCAACCTGGGCGTCGCCGGTAAATGTGCCGCTCAGCAATTTTCCCTGCAGCTTCGTGAGCTTGATCTGCTGATCCGTGAACTGGTAATCGGTTCCGGCCGCGGCTTTCTTTAAGACGAATTGTTCATCCTGCCATGCCAGGTCGCGCAGCACCACCGCTCCCGAAGTCGTGAACTCGTTGAGCGACCAGTGTCCGTTGCCTTTGAATTCAGCCATGCCCTCGCGCAGATCGGACCGTCGGGCGATCGCCGTAGCCTCGGGTAGATCGATCTGCGCTTCGTAGCTGCCATCGAGTCGCGGATTGCGGAAGTCACTGACCCTGCCGCTCAATTTCACCACCGTGCGACCGGAGTTCCATTGCAGAGACTTCACGTCGGCAAAGGTCGGAGCCAGGCTGAAATCGATGGTCGTCATCCAGGAAAACGGACGGAGATCCTCGAACGTGGTGTCGACTTTTCCGATTGCGAGATGGCTCTCGTAACGGCCATGCAGGAAGGAGTAGTCCATCTGGAGGTTGGTGCCCTGCACCGAGAAGTCCAGAGGAATCTTCTGGTCCGCCCAAAGCAACTCGCCATTGTGCACCGACAAGTGATCGATGGAGAGCGCGAACAGTTGCTCGACGCGAAGATCGGCGGGAATGTGCGGCTCGATGCGCAAGGCGGGAACGTTGGTGGTGGCGCCGTCCGGTCCGATCGCGATGTGGACAACCGGATGTTCGAGGGTCAAGGAGGTAAAGCCGAACTCGGTCCGCAGAAACGAAATGACCTTCATCTGCGCGACCAGATGTCGGCATGAGCCAGCGGAACATCGGTGGCGGCTTCCTTGCCGTGCACGGTGATGTTGCGGACTTCGACCTGCAGGTGGAAGGGGACAACATGGAAACTGCCGATTTCGGCGCGGCCGCCGGTGATGCGTTCGACCTCTTCGACCATCCGGCCGCGCACATAAGCCTGGAAGGAATTGGTGGTGGTGTACCAGAGCCCAGCCAGAACTGCGACCAGGAAAACGAGCTGATCGCGATCAGCAGATATTTCCACCAGCGGCGAGGTCTGGCGGCGGCTTCGGTCACCGCGTCTGCACTCCCTCCTCGGGAGATCCAGCCGCGCCCGGCATGCTCACCTTGCCTTCCGAACGCAGAGACTGCAGCCACGAAACCATCAGTTCGTTGACTTTTTCCTCGGTGAGCAGTTCGCGGATCCTGGCGGAGACATCTGCCAACGGAACATCCCCGGAACCGGACTGCTTTAACTGCGGGACAAACTTGTCGCGGTAATAGGCTTCGACGCTCTTGGAATCGATCTGCACCGCGGGACGAAGATGAGCATCCACCAGTCGCATCAGGTCGATCTGCTGCTGCACATGCGCGACCAGCGCTTTCTCCGTCAGTCCGAAGCGGGCAAGCAGCGCCTGCCAGCCGTCATCGTGTCGACAGCCTCGGGATACAGCTTTGCGCGCCTCGGCTACCTGGCCCGCGGCTTCCTCTTCGGAGGCATGCTGGAAATGACGCCGACTTCATCTGCTCGTCCAGCAGTTCCTGATCGATCAGGCGGTCGAGAACCGCGCGGCGGTCGTCATCGGTGAACTGGCTGAGCGAGCGGCCGCTCAGCAAGGCCTCATAGCACAGCGCCTCATCCCAGTCGCTCTGCAGAATGATGTGGCCGTTGACCGTGGCCACAATGCGGTCGATGACATCGGCGGCACGGGCCGCAGGAAGCCGCAAGCGCGCTTACGAAGACAACAGCAGTGCAGCCGACCACCGCGATCGCTTTATTTGCACGAAACTGATATCCATCAGAATGGCTGGCCTATGCTGAAAAACACGTTGAAATGACGCAGACGCTGCGTCTCCAACGATGGTCGTCGTGTATCCCGGTGACCGGATCCGTCGTCGTGAACCGTCTGAAAATACCTGGTCGGATTCAGATTGTAGCCAAAGTCAAAACGCAAGGGCCCAATCGGTGTCTTATATCGTACGCCCACTCCCACCGCATGCGAAGTGTAATCATAACCGCTGTTGCTGAAAGCGGTACAGTACTGTGAGGTCGTTGTACCACTGGACAAGCACTGTTGGGTACTGGGCTGATGCCAGCGCAATAGGCCCTTCAACATGTCGTGCGGCGCGGTGAAGACGTTCCCCATATCGTGAAAAATGGCGAAGCCGAATCCCTCTCCCAGAAACGGCAGCGAAACCGGCGGAAAGCGCAGTTCGAGGTTATTGACGAACAGCGCGGTGCCGCCCACCGGAAAGCCCGAGGATCGGGATCGCGAGGACCTGCCTGATTTAACCCGAAGCCGCGATGGGAGTTGCCGCCACCGGCGAAGAATTGTTCCGGCAGGGGGATGTGACGAGATACCCGTCGCAAGTCGGCTCATTGGTGTTGGGTTCAGTAGCGCAAGAGCCGGGCGGCACGTACCTTGGTGCCGCGGAACGGCTGCTCCAGTCCGATGGTGGTGGAACGGGCAAAGACGAACTGGTGTCCCGGCTTTCCCTTTCCTCCAAATGCCTGGTAGGTCGAATTCTGGGCCAGCAGGCGGCCGAAATCGGCTTCGGAACCGAAGAAAACCGGACGCGGTGAAACCGTCCAGAGTGAAGTAGTTGCCCTTGGTACTCTCCAGCGGGTTGTCACGCTTGTCGCGAATAAAGGTGAATCCCGGACCTCCCACGCGGGCGGGCAGAGAGAGCACCGCGATTTCGCCCGGCGTGAATTCCTTCGCGAAATCGCTCGCCTTGACCCGCCGGAAGTCGAAGCGGTAGGTGATTGAACTTGGGCCGGGACGCGTCCCCGGCTCGACTCCAGAGTTCCCGATCTGCTGCCGCAGGTCGATCTTTCCCTCCAGCCGTTGCGAAGTGAAGGTGGCAACGTCGAGACTGTTGTCGTAGAAGACGGTGTAGATCAGCTTCCACTTGTCGCTGTCGAACAGCTTCGGGATCGTGTAACTGATCAGTCCTCGCTGTTGCAGTCGTCCGACGTGGGACTGGAAGGTCAAGGTCTGATTACGGCCGCCGAAGTTCAGACGAGTCACGTCAAACTCCACTCGCGGACTGACACCGGTCGCTCCCTGGGGCGCATTCGATCCCGCCGGCTGTGCCGGTCTGGAATTCGAGTCCGACGCCGTAGGTGAAGGTGTAGCGCTTGGCTTCCTGCACCTGCACCAGAACGTTCTTCTTGCGGATCGTTGCCTTCAGGGTTCTGTACCGCCGTATCCACCTGGCTGAAGATGCCGAGGTCGTAAAGCCGCGTCTGCGTATTCAGTAAGTCCTGCTGGCTCAGCGGATCTCCCGAACGTACCTGCAGTTCCCGTTGCACTACGTAATCGCGCGTGTGTTCAGTCCCCCCGACCATCACCTGGTCCACGGTAAAGTGCTCGCCCTCCTGGATGGTAAAAGTCACATCTTCCCGGCCGGGTTGGGTGCTGGAAGGGCCGGTTGTAATCTCAAGCGATGCATTGGGGAATCCGTGGTTAAAGTAGTAGCCCAAGATTCTTTCCCGGTCGTTGGCCAGATCCTGTTCCGAGTAGGGCTGGCCCGCCTGCGTGGTCAATTCCGGAAGATCTGCCGTGCGGACCTTCTGGTTTCCCGCCACATGCACGTCGCCTAATCGCGTCCGCGCTCCCTCTTCGATGTCGATCCGCACGGCGAGTTTGTTCGGCGAGCCCTGATAGTTGTCGTCCACCGTAGTCTTAATTTGGACCTGGTGAAACCCGTTCGACCGGTAAAGTCCTTGCAGCGTCGCCACATCGTTTTTCAGAAGAGTCTCGCTATATCGGCCATGGGTCAGGAAACGATGGCTCGACTGAATTTGCAGGTAGGAACGCAACTTGGAAGTGTCGAGAAAGTTCTTATTGCCGGCGATCTCGATGAATGCCAGCTTGTGGATCGGCCCCGGATCGATGTCATAGATCACCCGCATGGTCTTGGCATCCGTCTCTTTCTTGATATCAACCGTCGCATCAAAGTGTCCGCGTGTCTGCATGTAATCCAGCAGGTTACGGCGGCCTTCATTCAGCAGGTCGTCGTCGACCGCATTCTCTTCATAGACGGGGATTTGCTTCTTCAAGGTTCCGCGGCTGATGTGGTATCCGGTGGCGTAGATCAAGACCACCGGACCGGGATCGATCTGAAAGGTGAAATCCAGGGCGTTGTTCTCGGGATGGTAGGTCTGCTCGGCGATCGAAACCTGCGCGAGCGCGCGATTCTGTTTCTGGAATTTCTTGCGCAACCGCCGGAGGGAATCGCTGATCCGAGAAGCCGTGACGCGGTCCCCCGGGTTCATATGAGCGAGATGCTGCAGTTCACCCGGTGTAAGCGTCGATGTACCGGTGAGCTTTACCTCGCCCACATGCGCGGGCGGACCCGTCGTGACGTGAAACAGGATGTCGGTCTGCTGGTCTTCGGCGTGAGAAGTGCTCTCCGCCGTCACGCGCGCCCGATAGTATCCGTTCTCCTGCAGCGATTGGCGAATATTTTCCAAGGCGCGGTTCAGCTTTTCGCGAGTAAAAAGCTCTCCCAGTTGAAGTTTCGAGGCATTGACGATCTGGTTCGCGGTAGGGCGGCTGGGAGCTCCCTCGACGCGAATCGCGCCCACAAACAAATTGTTCGAAGTGACAAAGCTGAGTTCGACGCCCGCCCCGGAGGGAGTGACTTCCGCCTGAATGTCAGCGAAACGGCCGGTGGCATACAGCGCGCGGATACTGTCGCGAATCTGGCCGCGATCGAGCGGGGTTTCAGATTTTTGCGGAATTAACTGCAAAAGGTGGCCACGATCGCGCTCGGCAACTCCGGGAAGATTGATCACATGGACATTCCGCCCCTCGTACCCCGCGCCCACAACCGGTGCTGGCTGTTGCGCCGTGGAACGCAAAGACAATGTCGCAATCCACACCCAGAGCATCGCGGTCAGAAGTGTGGCGTAGCGGTCTCGGCAAAGTTGTCCCTGATCAGGCGCTTATTGGCTTCGATGAAATGCGCACAATGAGTCGTTGTATGAGCTGAGCCCTTCGACTCAACCCACCAAAGTAAACTTCCACTCGACCCAGCCACTTATAATAAAGGTTTTACGGCACAGGACTGGTGACCTCTTTGGCACAGGAAAGCGGCGGCGGCAGATTTGGCAGCGCGGGGCAGTCCGCAGCGCTCGAAGAGCGCTATTCCCGGCAGATTCTTTTTCGGGGAATCGGCGAAGAAGGCCAGCGAAAGCTGGCCCAGGCACATGTGGCCATCGTGGGCTGCGGAGCCACCGGTTCGGCCCTGGCAGGCCTGCTGGCTCGGGCCGGAGCCGGCACGCTTCGCATCATCGACCGCGATTACGTCGAGCCCAGTAACCTGCAGCGACAGGCTCTCTTCGATGAGTCTGACGCCGCCGAGTCCTTGCCGAAGGCCATCGCTGCCGCCCGGAAGATCGCTGCTTTCAACTCGCAAATTGTGGTTGAGCCGAGAGTGGAGGACCTGACACCAGGGAACATTGAAGCTCTGCTGGAAGGAATGGATCTCATCCTGGATGGGACCGACAACTTCGAGACGCGGTATCTGATTAATGATTACGCGGTGGATAAATCGCTGCCATGGATTTATTCAGCGGCCGTGGGAAGTTACGCCGTTACCCTGAATGTTGTACCCGGGCAAACCGCCTGCCTGGCTTGCATCTTCCCCGATTCGCCTCATGGGATGGTTGAAACCTGCGAGACGTCTGGAATTCTAAATTCGGCGGTCAACCTGGTGGCGTCGATCGCCGCGACGGAGGCTCTGAAGATTCTGGTTGGCGGAACGAGCACGCCACATGCTGCGACGAACACTGCTCTCCTTCGACCTTTGGACCAACGAACACGCCGAAATTTCCGCCGACAAACCGCGCGTGGGCTGCCGGGCTTGCGGTGACCGCGATTTCATTCATCTGGCCGGAGAGGGCCGTCCGCACATCACCCTCTGTGGCAGGAATTCCGTGCAAATTCATGAACGCCAGCGCCCCATCGACTTCGTCGAGATGGATCGTCGGCTGCAACCACACGGCGTGGTTCGGCATAACGACTTCGTCCTGAAGTTCTGGCGTGACCCCTATGAGATGACGCTGTTTCCGGACGGGCGGGCGATTATCAAAGGCACGACGGACACGGCGGTGGCGCGAAGCCTGTATGCGAGGTATGTGGGGAGTTGATCTGCTGCTATGCCTGGCATGTCTGGCAGGCAGATCTTAACGTTGTCATGCTGAGCAGAGCGGTGAGGAGAGCGAAGCGAGCCTCACCGCGCAGTCGATGCATCCCTACCCAGCTTCCGACTTCATCCAGGGATACCACTCCGACCAGGACGGATTCACGCGATCATTCCCCGCACGCGAATTGAAAGATGGTAGGGATGCTTCGACTCCGCGAGTGGCTCGCACTCGCTCGCCTCTCGCTACGCTCAGCGTGACAGCGGTTGGGGGCGTTTAGCTCTAAACTCCGAACTTTGTCATGCTGAGCGGAGCGGTGAGGGGAGCGAAGCGAGCCTCAGCGCGCAGTCGAAGCATCCCTGCCCAGCTTCCGACTTCATCCAGGGGAACAACTCCGACCAGGACGGATTCAGGCGATCATTCCCCGCACGCGAATTGAAAGATGGTAGGGATGCTTCGACTCCGCGAGCGGCTCGCTTGCGCTCGCCTCTCGCTGCGCTCAGCATGACAGGGGTTGGGGGCGTTTAGCTCTAAACTCCGAACTCTGTCATGCTGAGCGGAGCGGTGAGGGGAGCGAAGCGAGCCTCAGCGCGCAGTCGAAGCATCCCTGCCACCTTCCAACGTCATCCATGGGTACCACTCCGAAGCCAAGTCGATCCAATGTGGATTCTTCCGCACGATCAGCGCAACCTTCTTGTCACCGCCTCCAGCCTTTCAGTTGAGTTTCGCGGGCTAAAGCCCTGTGCACGTCATCGTACGACTCCCAATAAAGCAATCGCGTCACGTCGTATTTATCGGTGAATCCCTCAAAGTGATGGTACTTGTGCTGGAAGACTCTTTGGTGCAGGTTGCCGCTGAAGCCGATATAGAGCGTCCCGGTCACGCTGCCCATGATGTACACGCAGTAGTATCTCCGGTCTCGGGGCATGGGAGAATTCTTTGATGAAACACGGCGTGTGGCTGTGCTCAGGGTCACATTCAATGTGATCGTTCCCATGGTGGGAATCGGGCTGGGTAGGGATGCTTCGACTCCGTGAGAGCCTCGCTTGCGCTCGGCTCTCACTACGCTCAGCATGACAGGGGTTGGGGGATCGTGCAGCATTGCTGTCCGGATCAGCGCTCCCACGTTTGTCATGCTGAGCGGAGTGATGAGGGGGAGCGAAGCGAGCCTCAACACGCAGTCGAAGCATCCCTGCCGCGGTCCAACTTCATCCACGGGTACCAGCCCGATGCCAGATCAATCCAATGCGGACGGCTTCGCGATCATCTCTACGCCGGTAGCGGGTAGGAAGAAGGGTAGGGATGCTTCGACTCCGTGAGAGCCTCGCTTGCGCTCGGCTCTCACTACGCTCAGCATGACAGGGGCTATGACAGGGGCGCCGGGGTCCTCCGCTAGGAGCTACCCGCACACTTCTGCTACTCTTCTCTGCTCGCGAATCCACACGGTTTCACCTGCGCAGAAAAGGGCCCGAATGGCTGAAAGCACTCGTCCGCAACCCTCTGTCTCCTACCGCTGGGCGGTTTTGATCATCATCAGCGTGGCCATGGGGGGGAATTACTACATCTATGACAGCATCAACGCCCTGGAGCGGATTTTCATCGACCGTTTGGGATTCTCCGCTACTCAGTTCGGATGGCTGAATGCCAGCTACAGCGTGGCCGCAGTCGCGACTCTCTTAGTCGGCGGAATCGTGATCGACCGCATCGGCACGAAGAAGGCAATTCTGGTTTTTGCGGTGCTTTGTTTTATTGGTTCGGTCATCACGGCATCCCAGGGAAACGCCGTGACCATGATCGTCGGGCGCACGGTATTGGGCCTGGGCGCAGAGTCGATGATTGTCGCGGTCACGACCGCGCTGGCCAAGTGGTTCAAGGGCAAGGAACTCAGCTTTGCCTTCGGCATCAACCTGACGATTGCCCGACTGGCCTCGGTCGCAGCGGACAATTCTCCTACCTGGGCAAGCCGGGCGTTTTATCCGCAGGGGCCTGCGGGGGAACCCAGCTGGCAGCGCCCGCTGCTGATCGCGGTCGGTGCCGGAGTTCTGGCCATGGTCTGCTCGACCATCTACTGGGCCATGGAGAGTTATGCCGAGAAGCAATATGAATTGGCCAAGGCGGGACAGACCGACAAGCTGGAATTCAAAGGCATCTTCCGCTTCGAACTGTCCTACTGGTTAGTCGTCGGCCTGTGTTTCACGTTCTATTCCGCGATCTTTCCGTTCCGCACCTTCGCTATCGACTTCTTCACCAATAAGATTCTCGCTGCCCACGGAGGCGTAGCGGCCACGGAAGCGGCCAGAGTGCTCAGTCTGGAGAGAGCCGGTAACCTCAACAGCTTGCTTCCTTTGACCGCGATGATTGCCACGCCGCTGTTCGGACTGCTGGTCGACCGGATCGGCAAGCGCGCCTGGTTCATGATGTTCGGATCGCTCCTGCTCATGCCGGTGTACCTGATGATGGCTTATTCCTCGGTCTCGCTCTATGTGCCCGTGGCGCTGATGGGAATTGTCTTTTCGCTGATTCCTGCCGTCATGTGGCCGTCGGTGGCGTATATCGTGGATCAGTCCAGGTTGGGAACCGCTTATGCCCTCATGACGCTGATCCAGCAGATTGGGTTTTTCCTCCTGAACCTGCTGATCGGGAGAGCCAATGATTACTCCCACGCCGGCTTGGGCAATCCTGGCGGATATGCCCTGGGAATGTGGATTTTTTCGGTGCTTGGGTTCATCGGGATGGCGCTGGCGATCCTGCTGCGGATACGGGAAACAGGTACCCACAGCCACGGGTTGGAAACCATCACGACGGCGAAATCCAATGGCTAGGGCGACATAAAAATTACAAATTTACGAAGATTGCGACTCCAAATTCGGGATAGGGTTTTGTAGTTGAGGAATCGAGACGTTCAACACGTCGCAAGCAAAGGATTTCCGGCGACGAAGCATCTGAACAAAGAATCCAAAGAACGGTAGAATCACTCTCAGATTTTGAATACGGGCGTTACCTTAGTTTAATCTCGACTACCCGCAAGCCATACAACGTAAAGATAGTTAGCCGCATCTCACGGGGTGCGGCCGGAAAAGGCAACTTGACCGACCCGGAACAGAAGCAGGCCAACGATTCGCTTGAAGCTGGACTGATCGATAGGGCTAAGCAGGGGGACGCCCAGGCGTTCCAGGCCCTCTACGATAAGCACAAGCGACGAGTTTATTCGCTGTGCCTGCGCATGACCTCGAATACGGCCGAAGCCGAAGATTTGACCCAGGAAGCGTTCCTGCAGCTGTATCGCAAGATTGCAACGTTTCGCGGCGAATCGGCATTTTCGACATGGTTGCACCGGCTCTCCGTCAATGTAGTGCTGATGCATCTAAGAAAGAAGAGCCTTCCAGTGGTTTCGCTCGAAGAAACCACGCAGGCGGGCGAGGACGACACTCCGAAGAAGGATTTTGGAGCGGAAGACCTGGCGTTGGCCGGATCCATTGACCGGCTGCAATTGCAGAAGGCAGTGGAAGACCTCCCTCCCGGCTACCGTACGATTTTTGTGCTTCACGACGTCGAAGGTTACGAACATAATGAGATCGCGACGATCGTGGGGTGTTCGATCGGGAACAGCAAGTCCCAGTTACATAAAGCACGGATGAAGTTGCGTGATCTGCTCAGAATGCAACGAGCCGAAAAGGCGGAGAAATCCTGAGCGGCAATACATGCAACCAAGTAAGAGACAGGAAAAAAATCAGGAACGGTACCAGCCGGCGCAGACTGGCGGTATCATGCAGGGCAAGCCGCACGAGTTGAACGATTTGGAATGGCAGCACACTGAGGCAGCAGAGGCTTGGGGAGAGCTGTATGACTTGCGTTGAGTTGCAACAAAGCCTGACGGAAAACGAGAACGGCGGCACTGCCGAACAGCGGGCTCACTTAAAGGATTGTCGCGAGTGCTCGGCTTTGCTGGCGGACCTGCTGGTGATTGCCTGCACGGCGGGCGAACTGCGCGCGGCGAACGAACCCAGCCCCCGCGTCTGGAATTCGATTGAAATTGCTCTACGGCAGGAGGGCATCATCCGGCCGCAGCGTGCCGGCCGTTCCCTTCTGCCTTCGTTCGGCAGTACCTGGTCCTGGGCGCGCTGGGCCGTGCCTGCTGCGGCGGCGTTACTTATCACCCTGGGAATCATCGTGCGGCCGCATTCACCTTCTCAACCGCTTGCGGGCAATGAGGTGGTAACGCATCCCGCCGCTCTTGATACGGGGTCGGATGTCACGATTGCGGGCTTGAACGACGACGATCTGCTGGCGGAGGTTGCGCAGCAGGGACCGGCTCTGCAGGCGCAATACACAGAGAATCTGCGGCACGTGAACGAATACATCCAGGACGCAAAAAACAGCGTCGCCGCGAATCCGAATGACGAAGAGGCGCGCCGCTCGCTGATGGAGGCGTATCAGGAGAAGGCGATGCTGTTCGAGTTGGCTTTGGATCGTTCGATGCAGTAACGTTTAAGGCCCAGCCGCTGATTGGGCTGGAGACAGGCACGGATGTGGGGAAACATATGGGCGGGCGTATCACCAAACTCGCAGTAATCAGCGTGATGGCTGGGACGATGGCGGCCGGAACGCTGGCGGCCGAGACGCACAAGGAATTTCGCTTCAACGTCGCACCGAAGGCGGGCATCTCCGTCAACAACCCCTACGGCTCAGTATCGGTGAAGCCCTCGACCGGCAATGTGGTCGTGATCAACGCCGTGTTGTTCTCTGACAAAGTGGAAGTGGACAACAATGTGGTCGGGAATCGAGTTGAGATTCAATCTCACCTGCTGCCCGGAGCTGACACCCAATCCGGCCGCGTGGACTACGAGATCCTGGTTCCGCCCGACGCCAGCGTGGCTTTGCACTCCAGTGCCGGTATTCTGCGCGCGGAAAAACTCCACGGGGATGTGACTCTGGAAGGCGCCGCCGCCAGCGTCGAACTCCGCGACCTCAGCCAAGCGCACGTCCACGTGAAGACTCTCAATGGTCCCGTGACTCTCACCAACGTGCAGGACGGCCATGTCGAAGTAGACTCTTTGAGCGGCAACGTTACGCTGAACAGCGTGAATGGCCCTCTGGTACAGGTGATCTCCACCAGCGGCGGCATCCGCTATGTTGGAGACTTTGGGGATTCCGGCGAGTATCGGCTGACCAGCCACAGCGGTGACATCGAGGCCACGGTTCCTGATTCCACCTCCGCCGACGTGAGCGCCCGCTCTGTCCGCGGAGAGGTGCATGACGACATCCCTCTGCAACCCAAGCAGCACACTTCGTTCGTCCTCAAAGAAGGAAGTGCCTTCTGGGGTACCATGGGGCGCGCGGCGGTGTCATCGACGGTAGTCTTGCGCAGCTTCAGTGGTAAAATCCACCTCAGAAAACGCTCAGCCAAATAAGAAAAGAAATCCGGATCGTTCAGGTTTGAAGAAGCGTTCTGGCAAAACGTTAGGCGCGCCGCGCACGCGTGTGCAGGAGCAGTCTCCGCACCAGCAGGCGCCCCAATCTCCATGCCAGGTGATTTTTCTGGTCGGCTTCATGGGAGCCGGCAAGAGCAGCGTTGGCCGCGTGCTGGGCGAGCGGCTGAATTGGATCTTTGAAGACCTGGACGACCGCATTGAGCGCCGCGAACGCCGCACCGTGGCTCAGATCTTCCGCGATTCGGGTGAACTTGCATTCCGCCGCGCCGAACACAGCGCTTTGCAGAATGTGCTGGACGGATTGGGCGGCGAGGCTCGCATCGTCGCTTTAGGCGGAGGAGCCTTCGTGCAGAGCGAAAATGCCAACCTGTTACGATCGTCGGGCGTGCCGACGGTTTTTCTGGATGCCCCGGTAGAGGAGTTATGGCAGCGCTGCTGCCTGCAGGCCAGCGAAGCCGGAACTGAGCGGCCTTTACTACGCAGCCTAGAGCAGTTTCGCGAACTGTACGAGGCTCGACGCCCCAGCTATACCAACGCCTCGGTCACAATTCAAACCGGCCGCCGTACGGTGGATGAGATTGCGGCCGAGATTGCCGAAAGGCTCGGCCTGAGAAAAATCGAAGTCCGCATGGTCCAAGGAGAAGTCGAGTGAAGTTCGCAAACGGATTTGGCCACACCCTGGTGTTCGTTCTTGCGATGTCGCTGGCATGTTTTGCCGGATCGCGAGGCGACAAGAAAGACAAAGAAAAGCCCGGCGCCCCGCAGACCGTCGATTCCGGATCGTTTGGTGTTTTCATCAAGGGCCAGCGCGTCGCTACCGAAACTTTTACCGTGCAGCAGCAAAGTTCCGGCAATGAGATCAAGGCTCAACTCAAAGGGGACGGGGTCGCGAATCCGGTCACGCAAAAATCCGATCTCGCGATTACGTCCTCGGGTGATCTGCTGCATTACGAATGGAGCCAGTCCTCGGGAGGTTCGCTGACGGTACTCCGAACAACGATTTTCTTTTGGAGAAGATCTCCGTTTCGGCATCCAACAAAGCCGCGGAGAAGCCTTTTCTGATGCCCAGCACGTCAGCCATTCTCGACAACAATTTTTTTGTGCATCGCGAAGTATTGATCTGGCGGTACCTGGCGGCCGACTGCAAGCCGGAGGGCGGAAATTTGAAATGCCACCAGGGCCCGACGCCCTTTGGCGTGCTTGTGCCGCAGGATCAGACCTCGATGAGCGTCCGTATGGAACTCGTGGGCAAAGAGAAGGTCACCATTCGCGGCACCGAGCGCGAACTGCTGCGCTTGAACCTGAGCGGAGAAAACTTCTGCCTGGGCCCTGTGGGTGGATGAGCAAGATCAATTCAAGCTGATGCGCGTGGCGATTCCTGCCGATAACACGGAAGTAGTCCGGGACTAACTGAAGTCCGCCCGGCGGCAGAATCGAGATCGCCCTGGAAAACTTATTGCTGCTGGCTGACTCACGTACGGCGCGGGTGCTGGTCACGGTGCTGCTGTTCGCGCTCGTGTTGGGCTTTCTCTACGTCGCCCGTGCCACCCTCATCGCTTTTCTCTTCGCCATCTTCTTCGCCTACCTGATGAGCCCGCTGGTGGCGCACCTGGAAGCAGTGCTCAAGGGCGCGGCCGGGCGATTGCAGTCATCTACACGCTGCTGATTGCGCTGGTAGTTGTGTTTTTCGTTGTGGTCGGGCCCAAGGTGACGCGCGAGGGAGCGCGGCTAGGACAGTCGCTTCCCAATCTTCTGTCGCAGCTGAGTTCCGGTCAGATCGCGAAACAAGCTGGGTGCCGACCATGGCTGGAGCGAGGCGACCATCGATTTTGTGCAATCGTTTCTGGTCAGCCATCAGGATGAGATCACGCAACTGGCGCAACGCGTCGGGCTTGCGCGTCGCCGATGTCGCCAAGCAAGCCTGGCTGTTCTTTGTCGTCCCGCTTCTCTCGATTTTTTTCCTGAAAGATGGACGCGTCGTTCAGCGACTTTCTCGCTGTCGACCATTCAATCGCGGCCGCAGCGCGAATTTCTGGAAAACGTGCTGAACGACCTGAACCAGATGCTGGCGCACTTCATTCGTGCGCAACTGACGCTCGCGGCACTGACCCTGATCGTCTACTCTGCGTTCCTGGACGATCGGGAGTTTCCGAATCCGGTGCTTCTCGGCACGCCTGGGCGGCGTGCTGGAGTTCATTCCGGTGATCGGGCCGCTCGTCGCGGCGGTCGATCATCATCAGTCGTTGCTTTGTTGCTGGGATATCCCCACTGGCTAGTGCTGATTATCTTTCTCGGCATCTGGCGCCTGATTCAGGATTACGTGTCCTCTCCGCGCATCATGGGCGAGAGCATGGAACTGCATCCCCTCGCCGCGATTTTCGGCGTGATGGCGGGAGGCGAAGTGGCCGGCATTCTCGGAGTCTATCTTTCGATCCCGGTGATGGCCAGCCTCCGCATTGTCTTCCGGCGCTGGCGTCTGTACGCCGAGAAGAAGAAATTCGGACCCCTCTCGGAATATCCGTTTCGGGGACAGGAAACGCATAGAACCTGACCTCGGCCCGCAGACCTTCGACCTCGGCCCTTCAATCTTAAACCTCGGCTTCAAACTTCGGACTGCAGCTTGGAATCCGTTGATCTAATCCGCGATTGTATTCCTGAGGTCTGAGGTCGGAAGTCTGACGTCCGACTACTTCCCGCTCCCGCCCCCGCAACCTTCTCCGATTTCTACCTTGCGCAGAAACTCTGCCGCGGCTTCCGGCAGCACCGTGTTGATGAACATCCCCGAGCCCAATTCGAATCCCGCCACCCGCGTCAGCCGCGGGATCACGCTCACATACCAGTGGAAGTGGCGGGCACCGGCGTATTCCGCCGGGCCGCTGCGAATGGTGAAATTCAGGTCAGGATTCTCCAGGCCGACATAAATCTTCGCTAACAGAGATCCGCAGAACTGCGGCCCAGATCCATGACCTCCATCTCCGTGATATCGCCAAAGCTGGCCATATGCCGCAGGGGAAAGATGTGAGTAGCAAAAGGGGTCGCCGAGGCGAACACTTCCATGGCGACAAAGTGTTCGTTTTTCAGCACGACCCGAGTCTTGTCCTCCACCTCGCGCTCCACCATGTGGCAGAACATGCATTCGCCCGCATCGTCATAGTGGCGCAATGCCTCGATGCAAGCGGTGCCGCACCTGGCTGGGAATCACCGGCGTCGCAATCAGTTGCGAGTGGGGATGCTGCAGACTCGCACCCGCATCGAGACCATGGTTCTTGAAGATGGTGATGTGGTTCACCCGCGGATCGAGGCTGAGCACGTTGTAACGCTGTTTGTAGATCGCCAGAATTCGGGAGACCTGCTCATCGCTCAACAATGCCATGCAGCGGGAATGATCCGGGCTGTCGACAATGACTTCGTGGAATCCGAATCCGTCGATGCGCCGCCGCAAATGTTGCAGACTGCGCGTGGGCTGGACATCGCTCGACAGCGCAGCGAACTTGTTGGGAATCACCCGCACCTGCCAGGGCTGGCCATCTACGGGGAAGCGCATCACTTCAGGCGGAGTCTTGCCCTCGTTACCCGGACAGAACGGACAGGTTTCGACAAATGCCGGAACATCCGGCGTCGCCCGATGCGTAGCCAGTTCCTCCGGCCGCTTGGCCCGCTCCGTCGCGATGATGACCCATTCTTTGGTGAAAAAGTTCTGCCGTAGTTCGGGCATGGATTGCCTCCACTGTCCCTATCGGCAGGTGGAGACAGATTCTGTAGCCATCGTCTGCGACTTTCTGCGCGATTACTGACTTTCGATACGATCGTTCCCCCGCTGGGAAATGGGTGCGAGTGGACTGTGGCGGTCAAAGCGTTACTGGCAGACTCGCTGGGTTACGCCTCGCTGCGCTCGGCGGGACGGACGAAGGCGTCCGCCCCTACATTCCTCACATTAATGCCGTCGTCGCTACCGTCCACAGCCAGAGTTTGCCGAGACAAACTTCCAGCTGCGCGACTGTTATAAAATTCCAAGTATCCATGAACCGAAAACTTCCTGTAGGGATCCTCGGCGCCACGGGTGTCGTCGGACAGAGATTTATCCAGATGCTGGAGCACCATCCCTGGTTCGAGGTGGCGTGGCTGGCTGCCTCCGACCGTTCCGAGGGCAAGGTCTATGCCGAAGCCGCGCGCTGGCGGCTGAAGACAGCCATCCCAGCGGCTGTAGCGAAGATGCAGGTGTCTCCGGCCACTCCGGAGGGTGCGCCCAAGATTATCTTCGCCGCTCTTGACTCCTCGATCGCCGCCGAACTTGAGCCCCGATTTGCCGAAGCCGGCTGCGCCGTAGTGTCGAACTCCAGTGCGCTGCGCATGCAAGAAGATGTCCCGTTGGTGATTCCCGAAGTCAACGGTGGCCACATCAAGCTGATTGATGTTCAGGGCTGGCGCAAGAAGTCCGGCGGATTTGTCGTGACCAATCCCAACTGTTCGGCCATCGGCCTCGTGCTGGCGTTAGCGCCGATCGATCAGAAATTCGGTCTGGAGACCGTCATGGCGGTCACCATGCAAGCCATCAGTGGCGCGGGATATCCCGGCGTCGCCTCGCTCGACATTCTCGGCAACGTGATCCCCTTCATCCGCAATGAAGAAGAGAAGATGGAAGAGGAGACCAAGAAACTGCTCGGCCACCTCAATGGTTCGAAAGTAGTTCCCGGCGGATTTGCCATGAGCGCGCAGTGCAATCGCGTCGCGGTCGAAGACGGGCATACCGAATCGGTCTCGATCCGCCTGAAGAAGAAAGCCAAGGCGGAAGAAATCATCGAGGCCTGGAACAGCTATCGCAGCGAGCCGCAGGAATTAAAGCTGCCCAGCGCTCCCGAACGCCCCGTCGTTTACCTCGAAGCCAGCGACCGCCCGCAGCCCCGCTTCGACGTCGACATGGGCGCCGGCATGACGACCGCCGTCGGCCGCCTCCGGCCGTGCGGCGTGCTCGACTGGAAGTTCACCGTGCTCTCGCACAACACGATCCGCGGGGCCGCCGGGGCCGCCGTCCTGAACGCGGAACTATTGAAAGCCAAAGGCTACCTGGGATGAAAAAGCTCCGCCGTGCGCGAAGCGTAGCGCCAGAGCCTGCCCTGAGCGAAGCCGAAGGGTCCCGCCGGCTGTTGTGGGGGCGTCCCCCCCACACATGCGTCATGCTCCATGAAAATCGTAGTTCCCGTCCGGAGCCCCGCCGATGATCGTCATGAAATTCGGCGGCACCTCCGTAGAAGACGCCAAGGCCATCGACCGCGTCGCTGCCATCGTGCACGGGCGCCTAGCGCAGCAACCCGTCGTGGTCGTCAGCGCCATGGCGAAAGTCACCGACACGCTGCTGACCATGGCCAAGCGCGGCAGGCGCCGGCGAACGCAAGACTGCGCTCAAGCTCTGCCGCTCGCTGCAGGAGCGCCACTACAACACTGCCAGCGAGCTGCTGGGCACCGCGCGCTTCACCGAATTCCATTCCGAACTGGGCTCGGACTTCGAGGCGCTCGACGAATTGCTCCGCGGCATCTCGGCCGTCGGCGAAATCACTCCTCGGACTACGGACCACGTCGCGGCGTTCGGCGAAATGCTATCAAGCAAGATTGTCGCCGCCGCCTTCGCCGCCCGCGGACTCAACGGCGCCCACGTCGATTCGCGCGACGTCCTGATCACCGACAGCAACTACATGCAGGCGGTGCCGCAGTATGACGAAACCAACCTCCGGCTGCAGGAGAGAGTTCAGCCCTTGCTGCAGGACGGACAGGTTCCGGTGATGGGCGGATTCATCGGGGCCAATCGCGCGGGCATCACCACCACGATCGGGCGCGGTGGGTCGGATTTCTCGGCAGCCATTTTCGGAGCTGGCCTGAACGCGGAGCGCATCGAAATCTGGACCGACGTGGACGGCATTCTCACAACCGATCCGCGCATTTGCCCCGATGCCCGGCGCATCAAGGTCATCAGCTTCGACGAGGCCGCGGAGTTGGCGTACTTCGGGGCCAAGGTTCTGCACCCTGCGACCGTGCTGCCGGCGATCCAGAAGAATATTCCGGTCTATGTTTTGAATTCGCGCAATCCGGCGTGCGAGGGCACGCGCATCACAACCCGCGCTCCGCACAGCAAAAATATTTTCAAGGCTATCGCTGCCAAGAAGAGGATCACGATTGTCGACGTAGCGGCTCCGCGCATGCTGCTGGCGCATGGTTTTCTAAAGTCCATCTTTGAGGCGTTCGATCGGCACAAAGTTGCGATCGACGTGGTCTCCACGTCGGAGGTTAGCGTTTCGCTCACCGTGGATTCGAATCAGGCAATTCCCGCCCTGGCAGCCGATCTGGCCAAGCTGGCTGACGTGAAATATGAAGGCCGCAAAGCGATCGTCTGCCTGGTGGGAGAGAATTTGCGCGAAACTCCGGGGATCGCTGCGCTGGTGTTCCGGGAACTTGCCGACAAGAAGATTCGCATGATCTCGCAGGGAGCGTCCGAAATCAATCTGACCTTTGTCATTGAAGAAGACGAAGTCCCAGACGTGATCCAGCGCCTGCACAAAACATTCTTCGCGGAACTGGATCACGAAACCTTCGCTTGAAGGCGCACACGGAGCGGCGGACGCATTCCGCCACGGCCGACTTTGAATTTTGTGGCCAACAGCCCCGGACGAGGGCGTCCGGGGCTACGTGTTTTAATTCCGGGGCTACATGTTTTGTTTTTAGACCGACAGCAGGCGGTCGAAGAACGTCCGGTATCGCTGCAGGGCCACGCGCAAATCTTCCGTGGACACGCTGTCTCCGCGATCCCACTGCTGCTCGAGTCCTGACCGCTCCTCGGCGAACACTTCCGCCAGTCGCTTCATCGCCGACGCAACCAGCCCGTCCGCCTGCTCCACGGCCTTGCGCGGCTCATCCACGAATGCTGTCTGAATCTCCTTCCAGCGCGTGCGCAGGCCGTCGAGTTCATCCCCTGGGAATAATGGAGTGTTGTCATTCCCTCGGGACCCCTGCTCCGATTCGCTCTCGAAGTCTGCTCCAGATTTCGCTGGTCGAGATTCCGTTGATCTACGCCGTGCTCCGCTGATATTGCTTGTGGCCCGCGCAAATCGGTCTGCAGTTGGCCGCTTGCCCTGCGCCAGATCGGCAGTCGTGATTTCTTCGTCATTATCAAATTCCGGTTCATCTTTCCTCAATGGCGTCGCCATGTCTATGCTCCCTTTCTCTGCTGGATTGGACGTTCGTCGAGCAACTCCTGAAACAATGCGCGGTAATGCACCATCGCCTGCCGCAAATCTTCCGTGCTGGCCTTGCCCGCGCTGTGGCGCAACGCAATGTCGTGCGCGGCGCGGTAGTTATCGACCACGACAGGATAATCCACCGAGATATCGGCAGCCCGCTGTTCGAACTCGCCGATCGGATATCCGCGCTTCTGCATCACGTCCGTGACCAGGCTGTCGGCGACGGTGACCGCTCCGCGCGGATCGTCGACGAAGCGAGCCTGCACTTCGTTCCAGCGCACGGCGAAGCTCGACCGATCGGTGTCCGAGAGTGGCTGGATCTTGAATTTTTCCCGCCGTTTCTCACGAAACTCCAGCACGCCCTCCGCCTTGCGCGCATCGCCTTCCTGGCGCAGCACGCGGTCGTACTCCGGCCCAAAACGTTCGCGCAGCTTCTGGCTGCGTCGTTTCCGCGAGCTAACAAAGGCAATGCGGCTATTCCCGCGACAGCGACTACCACGACGACGATTACGAGCATAAGTTTGTTCTGATCCATAAGCCTCCGCTCCGCGGCGCTGGTATGGGATGCGGCTCTCTAGGTGAATGTTGCGAATGGAATGTTTCCGGCCTGTGGAAAGCGGAGAATGAACGGAGCGCCGGCGTCCCGCCGGCTGTCGCGGGGGCGTCCCGCCCGCGCATCGTCCATCTCTACCCCTGCCGCAATGTAAATACCTGAGGTAAGCTGTCAGACGATGAACCTTCTTCTCCTGGGCCGCGGAAAAACCGGATCGCTCGTCGCCGAAGTCGCCACCGAGCGCAAGCATCATGTCCAGGTTGTCGGCTCCAAAGACAACCTGAATGGGCAGCGCTCACGCCGATGGCCTGCACGCCATCGACACCGTCATCGACTTCACCGCCCCACACTGCGTCCTGGCGCACATCGAAGCCTGCGTAAAGGCCGGCAAGAACATGGTGGTCGGCACAACCGGCTGGTACAAAGAAGTCGACCGTGTGCGCAAACTGGTCGAAGAGCACGGCACCGGGTTCCTCTACGCCGCCAATTTCTCCATCGGCGTGAATCTCTTTCTCGAGATCGCCCGCGCCGCTGCCGCCGCGCTTCGTCATGAATATTCCGGGCAAATTTTCGAGCGCCATCACGAACACAAGAAAGATGCGCCCTCCGGCACCGCGATCGACCTCCAGCACCTGATTCGCGAAGCCAGCGGCGCTGCGGAAGCTCTGGAAATCACCTCCTTCCGCGAAGGCGAAGTTGTAGGCTTGCACGAGGTCGTCCTCGAATCGGCCGCCGACCGCATCTATCTCTGCCACGACGCCAAATCCCGCCGCGGCTTCGCCGAAGGCGCAGTCCGAGGCAGCCGAGTGGCTGGTGGGGAAAAAAGGCTTCTACGATTTCAAAGACATCTGGCGTGAGCTCTGATCCAGGAATGTAGCCCCGGACGCCCTCGTCCGGGGTGCGCGCAAGGCGCGCATTCGCCTGTGCTAGCCATACGGCTTAGGGTAAGCGTGCCAGCACGCTCGCTTCGCTCGCGGGGCGGACGAAGGCGTCCGCCCCTACACGAGCAGTCGTTTTCCCTCTCCGCTGATTCGCGCTATGCTTTCCCTATGCAACTCCGCGGCTGTGGCACTGCGCTCGTAACTCCTTTTCGCCAGGATGGTTCGATCGACGACGCGGCCCTGCGCAATCTGGTGGCGTGGCAGATCGAGTCGGGCATCGACTTCCTCGTTCCCTGCGGCACCACCGGCGAGACGCCGACTCTGACGCATGACGAATGGCTGCACGTCATCGATACGACGATCGAAGTCACTGCGGGACGCGTTCCTATCGTCGCGGGCGCGACCTCCAACGCAACGCATGAAGCGGTGGAGAAAGCCAAAGAACTCGCCTCGCGTACGGGCGTCAACGCAATCCTGACGGCCTCGCCTTATTACAACAAGCCCACACAAGAGGGCCAGTATCGACACTTCAAGGCTATCGCCGAGGCGGTCGTCGACAAGCCGATCATCCTGTATAACGTCCCTGGCCGTACCGCTGCCAACCTTGAACCTGCAACGGTGGCGCGCCTCACCGAGATCCCTAACATTGTCGGGAGTGAAAGAAGCCAGCGGCAACATGACGCAGGTTGCCGAGGTCATCAGTTCCGTTCCCGAAACGTTTCTCGTTTTCTCGGGAGACGACGCGGTGACGCTGCCCGTGATCGCCCTGGGCGGCGTCGGAATCATTTCAGTCGCCTCTAACGAAATTCCGCACGAGATGACCGCGCTCACCCGCGCCGCGCTCGACAACGATTGGGCCACCGCGCGCAGCCTGCAGCGCAAATATCTCCCCTTGATGCAGGCCAACTTCATTGAGTCCAGCCCGCTGCCGGTAAAAGCGGTGCTGGCGATGATGGGAAAAATTGAAGAGGTCTATCGTCTGCCGCTCCTCCCGATGCGGCGCGAAACACGCGCGCGTGTGCAAAAGGTCGCCACCGAGGTTGGACTCATCGCCAAGCCTGCCGGTCCCGCGGCGGCAGCGCCGGAATTTTTCATCTACGAAAACTGGGCTGCCGGACCGCACAAGATTGTCGTGCACCGCAGCAGTTGCGGCCAGTGTAGCCACGGCAAAGGACGCCCCTCGGGTCACGATCCCAATCACGCCCGCTGGCACGGCCCCTACGCCACGCTCGCCGAAGCCCGCGAAGTCGCCCACGGGATGACCGGCGTGCTCATTCGCAGTGAGTGCAAGTGCGTGTAGCGGGCAGCGGACCTCGGGCGTCGGACCTTAGACCTCGGACGTCAGCGTCGATCCTGCTATTCTTGTTTGCTTATTCGAGCCGTAGAACCGACGAGAAAGACCGAGTCGAAACCAACGCATGTCTGATGTCCGAGGTCTGACGCCTGAGGTCCGCCTTCTGAAAGCATCCATCGAGCGCCTGTCCGCGCAGGGAGAAGTCGAACATGATCCCGCAGCGCGCAAGACGTTTCTGGAATTCCGCGATCAACTGACGCAAGGCAAGATTCGCGCCGCGGAAAGGAAAGATGGCCGATGGATGGTGAATGCCTGGGTCAAGCAAGGCATCCTGCTGGGATTTCGGCTGGGCGTGATCACGGAGATGGGTGACGGGCTCTCGTTTGTCGACAAAGACACGTTCCCTGCCCGCCAGTTTCACGGTCGCGGATCGGGTGCGGGTCGTGCCCGGCGGATCGTCGGTGCGCGAGGGGGCCTATGTCGCGCCCTCTGTCATCTGCATGCCGCCGATGTTCATCAACGTCGGAGCCTACGTCGACGAAGGCACCATGGTCGATTCGCACGCCCTGGTCGGATCATGCGCGCAGATCGGCAAACGCGTCCACCTGAGCGCCGCCGCACAAGTCGGAGGCGTCCTCGAGCCAATCAACGCCGCCCCGGTCATCGTCGAAGACGACGTGCTGGTCGGTGGCAACTGCGGAATTTATGAAGGAACGTTGGTGCGGGCGAGAGCCGTGCTGGGCGCGGGGACGATCCTGACGCGCTCGACTCCGCTCTATGATCTGGTCCGCGGCGAAGTCTATCGAGCCAGCGCCGACGGACCGCTTGAGGTTCCAGAAAATGCGGTCGTCGTCCCCGGCTCGCGCGCCGTAAGAAAGGGTGCCGCCCCAGCCGACTGGAATTTGTCGCTCTATACGCCCGTGATCGTGAAGTACCGCGACGAAAAGACGGATCGAGGAATTGAGTTGGAGGAGTGGCTCAGGTAGCGGGTCGAACTGACTCGAATTGTGTTTCCCTACCGCACCTCGACTCTCAACTTCCCGGCCCCGTTGGCAGTCACTTGAATCTGCGCCAGCCTCTGCACCACCGCGTCGGCCGCTGTTAACTTCTCCGCCGCGTACGTGCTCGCGATTGCAATCACTTTCTTCCCGCCCGCCCGCGCCGATTGAATCCCAGCCGGAGCATCTTCCACCACGAGGCACTCCGCCGGATCTACTCCCAGCAATTCCGCGCCCATCAAATACGGCTCCGGATGCGGCTTTCCGTTGGTCACGTCATCGGACGTGACCAACACTTTCGGGACGGGCAATCCACAATAGCGCAGGCGATTCGTCGCCAACAGCCGCGACCCGGACGTGACCACTCCCCAACGCCCCGCAGGAATCGACTGCAGCAGATCGGCGGCTCCAGGCATTACGGTGACGCCTTCCTGATCGCTGGCTTCCTCATTTTCGATTAGCAACGCCTCGGCCTCGGCATCGAGGTGAGGCGCCACCTGCCGGATCACTTCCACCGTACGTACGCCATGCGCGATGGCCATGATGGCGTCGCCGTCAACGCCTTTGCGAGCCGCCCACGCGCGCCACTCGCGGTCGACCGCGCGCGTCGAATCGCACAGAACTCCATCCAGATCGAACAGAATGGCTGAGCAGGAAAATGTAGGCATCTCTATTTTTGTATCACAGGAGCGCGGGGTGCGAGGGCAGCCCCGAACCAATTTAGGTTGTCATCCTGAGCGGAGGGACGGCTTCGCGAATGCGAAGCCGTCACGGAGTCGAAGGACCCCTTTCACTTTAGCGACACCCGCGGCTTATCCAAAGCACCCTTGTGAACGCATGAACAATGGCGCAGACCTGCGGGCGAATGCCTTGCTGCTGGCTGGAAGCCGCCGGCGACGCAGGGATCCTTCGACTGCGCTCAGGATGACAATGTAAATTGATCGCCCGTCAAACGCGCACTCTGCCGCAATTGCAAATGCCGTGTGCGGAAGTGCGCTCGCGCCCGCTCTCCCCAGGCACGCACAAACCAGTAGTTCAATCCCGCACCAATCGCCGAACTGGCCAGCGGAATCAGGCGTCCCGCCCACTTCTCCACGACTTCGGCGCTGGTCCGCGCCGCGATTCGCTGAATGACTCGCGGCACGAATTTGTTGACGACTTCCTTTTCCAGTAACTCGCGGCTGATATCCACTCCCGCCGCGCTCGCGGCCGCGATCCACAGCTCGGCAATCTCGTCATCGGTATTGAATTCGAACCCATAGAGCAGGCTCAGCTTCTGAATGGTACGCATGGTGATCGCGGAAAGAATCCCGAGGTCCGGCATAATCGTCATCAACCCGCCCAGCCCGAATCCCGCGCCTTCCAGCGCCGCCATCTTCATTCCACTGCGAATAATGGAATCGGCCACCACGTCGAGTTCGCCAATCTCCAACGAAAACACGCCGTGATACCCGCTGATCGGCACGCGATACGCCGCCCTCAACTGCCACAAGAATTTTTCCGGATCGACGCGCACCGTCGAATAGGCGCGGGTCAGCCCCTTCATGAGACCGGTCTCTACGCGCCGCCGCAGCCACGATTTCTGCTCGTCGCCCATGCTTTCACCTTACCGCACACGGCGCGGGAATGCCATCGGGACCAGGGACTAGGGGTCAGGGGCTAGGGTCACAATCCACTTGCCGTCGAGGCTACCCATTGAAGAGATCCCTGCTCACACAGATCACTGACAACTGGCCACTGACCACTCGCCCCTGGCCCCTCTCCCCTGTGCTAGCATTCTCCTTACTCCATGCCAACTGGAAAACTGCAAATTGTCCCGTTGGGCGGCCTGGGCGAGTTCGGTATGAACTGCATGGCCGTCCGCTGGGGCGATGACATCATCGTCATTGACGCCGGGCTCATGTTCCCCGAAGCTGAACTGCTCGGCGTCGATATCGTCGTTCCCGACATTACTTATCTCATCGAAAATCGGCATCGCGTCCGCGGCATTATCCTGACGCACGGCCACGAGGATCACATCGGAGCCCTGCCCTGGATTCTCTCCGAACTCAAGGTTCCCGTCTGGGGCACCGAGTTCACGCTCGCCTACGTCGAGGACAAGCTTGACGAACACGGACTGCTCGATGACGCCGACCTGCGCGAGATGCGCGCCAACGAGCGCTTCAAGGCCGGAGCTTTTACCATCCATCCGATCCAGGTAACGCACAGCTTGGTGGATTGCGTGGCGCTTGCGATTCATACGCCGCTCGGGGTGATCATTCATACCGGGGATTTCAAAGTCGATCCCACCCCCACAGACAACAAATTGTTCGACCTGCACACCTTTGCCGAATACGGCAAGAGCGGCGTGCTGGCGCTGTTTCAGGATTCCACCAACGTGGAGCGAAAGGGATACACGCCCAGCGAGCGGGCCGTCCGCCGCAAGTTCGACGAGGTTTTTGCCCACACCAAGCGCCGCCTGTTCATCTCCTGCTTCTCGTCTTCGATTCACCGCATCAATCTCGCCGTGGAACTCGCTCACCAGCACGGACGCAAAGTCGCGTTCATCGGCCGGTCGATGAATAATTCGGCGGAGATCGCCGAGGATCTGGGCTACATCGAGGTCCCAGAAGGACTGGTCATCAATCCCGGGGAGATGAAGAATTTCCCACCGGAAAAAGTCTGCGTGCTGATCAGCGGAACCCAGGGCGAACCGATGTCGGCGCTCTCGCGCGCGGCGGTCGACAATCATAAGCACGCGAAGATTGAAAAAGGCGATACGGTCGTTCTCTCCTCCCGCATCATCCCGGGCAACGAGAAGACGATTTACCGGATGATCGACCACCTCTTCCGCCGCGAAGCCCACGTTATTTACGAAGACGGCACTTCGCCCCCGATTCACGTCAGCGGACACGCCAGCCAGGAAGAGCTAAAGCTCATCATCAATTTGGTCAAGCCGCGTTACTTCATCCCAGTGCACGGGGAATACCGCCAACTGAAGCTGCACGCTGAAATGGCGGGCGCGATGCGCGGATCGGTGGGCAAAGTCATGCTGATCGAAAGTGGTGACGTTCTCGAATTCGACGAACTAGGCGCCCGCAAAACCGGCCGCATCAAAGTGGGACGCGTTTGCATTGACTCGGGCAGCCGCACCGACGTAGTCGAGGACCTCATCATCAAAGACCGCCGCCATATCAGCGAAGACGGCATCGTGCTGCCCATCATCGCCATCAATAAACTGTCCGGAGAAGTTGAGACGGCGCCGGAGATCGTGACTCGCGGCTTCAATGTGGGCGAAGACGGATTCATGGAGGGCGCAAAGCGCATGGTGGAAGACACGCTTGCCCACTCCAGCGAAGAAGAGAAAGCGGACTACGGAGTCATCAAAGAAAAGATCCGCGCGGACCTGAAGCGCTACATCAGCAAGCAGAGCCAGAAGCGCCCGCTGATCATGCCAGTGATTCTGGAGATCTGATCAGCACATGTAGGGACGGACGCCTTCGTCCGTCCAGCAAAGGCCAAGCCGAGCCCCCGATAGAAAAGTTGCCGAATCCGGTCATCTGAACGGAACATTTGCCTGGGCAAACAATCCAGCCGGCCGATCTTGAACGAACTTGACAACTTCGCAATTTGCGAACTAAGATACCCACAGAATGCAAAGTAGAGCGTTCCCGCTCTTTTCTCTCCTCAGCCGCATCCCACCGGATGCGAAACCGCAAGCAGCGCCCCTTCACCAGGCAAACTGCGGAGAGGACAGCGGCCATGCATGTGATCAGCAGGAAGAAACTTAGAGAGGCTGCGCGGAAATATCCTGACGTTGAGACTGCTCTGGACGTTTGGTTCCGAGTCGCGAAACGTGCTCTTTGGCAAGATATCGCAGACGTCAGAAAGACTATTGCTTCGGCCGACGCCGTTGATCGATGGACTGTGTTCAACATCAGGGGAAACAATTACCGATTGATCACGGAAATCAACTACCGGTTTTGCCGGATTTATATACGCCACGTGCTAACCCACGCGGAATATGACCGGGAAAGATGGAAACGATGAGTACTGGAACAGCCCAAATAGAATACGCGTCCCTTCTTCGCCGGACGATGCCCTCAGTCATCCATAGCGAGAAGGAAAACGAGCGCTGCATCACCATGCTTGAGACACTAGACCGGAGACGCGAGAGACTCACCACCGCGGAGCGCCGTCTGGCGGAGTTGCTCACAGTCCTGATCGAGGATTTCGAAGAGAAGGCGTATGCCCTCAAACCGGCCTCCCCGATCGAAGTTCTGCGCGAACTCATGCAGGCCAACGGCCTCAAGCAGAAGGATATGCTCGAGGTTTTCGGCACACCCAGCATCGTCTCCGAGGTACTCCGCGGGAAGCGCGCTCTGACTGTCGAACACATCCGCAAACTCAGCCGTCGCTTCAACGTGTCCCCGGAAGTTTTCTTCTAAAATCGCATACCGTCGCCCCCATGATCACTGTCTCCGACCTGGAAACCGCCCGCACCCGTCTTGAAGGCATCACGAGACATACGCGCCTGATCGCCTTCCCGCTCTGCGCCGAAGACCCGAGGCGCCTTCTGCTCAAGCCCGAAAACCAGCAACCCATCGGCGCCTTCAAACTTCGCGGAGCCTACAACAAGATCGCCTCACTTTCCGATGCGGAGCGCAAGCGCGGCGTCATCTCCTACTCCAGCGGCAACCACGCTCAGGGCGTGGCCTACGCCGCCCGCGCCCTGAAAGTGAAGTCGGTGATCGTGATGCCCAACAATGCGCCGCTGATCAAGCGTGAGGCGACAGCCAAACTGGGCGCGGAAATAATCCTGGTGGGTCCCGGATCGGACGAACGCAAAATCAGAGCGGAGGAACTCGCTGCCCAGCACGGATATGTCATCGTTCCTCCGTATAACGATGAGAAGATCATCGCCGGCCAAGGCACCATCGGGCTGGAAATCCTCGAAGACTTTCCCGAGGTGGAAGCCGTCTTTTCCCCCGTGGGTGGCGGAGGCCTCATCAGCGGCGTCGCGGCAGCTATCAAGCTTACAAATCCGAACGTGAAAGTGATCGGAGTCGAGCCCGAGCTTGCGGGAGATGCTCAGGCCAGCCTCCACGCCGGCAAGGTGGTCCAGTTCCCTGCTGAAGAAGTCTCGCGCACGCTGGCCGACGGACTGCGTACCCAAAGTATTGGGGACATCAATTTTGAGCACATTCGCCAGTATGTGGACGACATCATCACCGTCACCGAGGACGAGATCCGCTTGGCGATGAAGTATCTGAGCGCGAATCCGGATACCATCGCGGAACCCAGCGGAGCGGTCTCGGTAGCGGGATTCATCTTTCACGCAGCCCAACTGCCGCGGACGAAACTGAACGTTGCCATTATTTCTGGCGGGAACATCGAGCCGGGAATGCTGGACCAGTTGCGGGGGTAATGGGACAGTATCAGATGCACAAGAAGTCAAATTCCCCACCCTCTCCCGAAAGACGCGAGAAGGGTGGGGCAACCTCGCTTTGACGTTGCAAGCTGCGCCGGTACAGCCAATAATCTTAAAATATGAAATTGCGCCTGCTTTTTCTCGTTGCTGTCCTCTCGCTGGTGACATCGATTGCTTTCGCCCAGGCCCAGCGCGGAACTCTGGTCAAGGAAGAAACCATTCGCGTCTCGCCCAGCGCCGACACCGCCAAACTCGGTGAAGCCGGACGCGGCCACGAACTAATCATCATCGACACCAGCCGCGACTGGACTCACGTCGAAGCCATCATCCGCGAACCCCGCAAAGATTCCGACGAAGACGACCCTGAATCCGAGGGCAAGACCATCACCGGATGGGTTTCGAGCAAAGCGCTGGTCAGCATGAGCACGCCCAACGGCGACAAGATCGTCTTCGGCGAAGCCGCCAATTCCGAAGACGAGGCCAGCCGCCGCCGTGGACGCCGCGACGCCGCCCAGGACGCGATGCGTCTCTACTATCGCGTCTACGATCTGTTTCCGACATCGCCGCTGGCCGCCGAAGGCCTGTACCGCGCCGCCGACATCCGCTGGCAGATGGAGCGCTCCGATGTCATGACTCGCCCTTCAGCCCGCGAGCGCGAAGCCTACATGCGCGGCCAGATCGACGAAGAGTGGATGAAGCTGGTCATCAAGAAATTTTCCGGAACCAAGTGGGCCGATCTCGCCGCCTTCCACCTGCTCGAAAACAAACTGTGCGGCGACTGGCAAGCCGCGTCGAAGTGTCCGGAAAAAGAAGCCGAGATGTACGAGAAGTACGCCAAAGAGCACGAGCAATCGCCCGCTGCGCCGAGGCGCTGTACGACGCGGCCTGGCGCCAATCGGCGTTGATCGAAATCTACAAGACCGAAGCCAATCATGAAGAAGTCTGAGGAAGCGAAAAACCGCGCCCTGGCGACTGGCGCAGAAAATCCTCAGCCAGTACGGGCAGAGCGACTGGTCCTTGCGCGCGCAAACATCTGGTCTTCTACATTCAGCAGGGCGTGCCCACGTACGGCAACGCGGCGACTAAGCCTCCGGCGCTATCATGCCGAGCGGAATGTCATCCTGAGCGAAGGGATTGCTCCGCGGCAAGCGGAGCAATCCCGCAGTCGAAGGATCCCTGCCTGGAAATTCTCTCTTGCCTCAACGCGTGAACATTGCGGTAGAGATCCTTCGACTCCGTAGTCGTCTGCATTCGCAGACGACTCCTCCGCTCAGGATGACAGATTTCCGGATGATATTGAACGGATGGTATTTGTAGGGATCCGCTTTGTCGCAGCGCGACACCATTCCTGAAACTCCCCAACATCAGCGCAACTCTGAGATACTGTTTTCCTTACTTCCTCGGAGGATGATTGAACGACTACCTGCTCTCCCTGATCCTCGGCATCGTCGAAGGCCTCACCGAATTCCTGCCCGTCAGTTCGACCGCGCACCTGCGGCTTTCCGAAGCACTGCTGCACATCAGCCTGTCCGATGGCTACTGGAAGATGTATTCCATCGTGATTCAACTCGGCGCGATTTTGTGCCTGCCGGTTTATTTCTGGAGCCGCATCACCAAGTTCCTTTCCACGTTTCCGCGCGGCGAAAGCGGGAACCGCACCGCGCTGACTCATCCTCTCGGCCTGACGATGGTCGCGTTCGTGGTCACGGCGATTCCGTCGTTTCTGCTGACCAAGGTGATTGGCAAGCACCTGGAGAACATCGTCATCATCGGCTGGTCGCTGCTGATCGGCGGAATCGTGATGTGGATTGTCGACGCCATGCACGCCAAGGCCGAAGCCGCCGGTCCGAACGGCAACAGCAGCATTCACACCTGGAAGATGGAAGACATGAGCCTCGGACAATCGATCTGGATCGGCTTCTGCCAGATCTTCTCGGCGGTCTTTCCGGGAACGTCACGCTCGATGTCGACCATCGCCGCCGGACAGATTGCCGGAATGTCGCGCGCCTCAGCGCTCGAGTTCTCGTTCTTCGTCTCGATTCCGACCATGGCTGCAGCGACGCTCTACACGCTCTACAAATCGCTGCGCGGAAAAGGCGAGAATCCGATCGGCGTCGCGCAGATCGATGCGCATGGCTGGATCGTGCTCGCCATCGGCTTCGTCGTCTCGTTCATCGTCGCCTACGCCTCGGTCGCCTGGTTCATGGCGCTACGTCCGCAAGCGCGGATTCGCTCCGTTTGCCGTCTACCGGATCATCGTCGGGAGTGCTGGTGCTGGTATTTGCCGCGAAGCTTTCGTAGAGACGTTGCTTGCAACGTCTTGCTATCCACGAGCACTTGGCGTCTCTATCCGGCACTAGACGTAGCCAGCTACAGTCCTGCTACGATAACCACATAAACACCGTCCAATATTCCCTCATTGTCGGAACCTCCGCTTCTTGGCATAATGTACTGGCTCTGGCCGATTACGGCGCCGAGGACGTGTCTTCGGCGATGAATCCGGCCTTCATGGATTATCTGGCAACGATTTTTGTCCCCACCGGGAACCGGCGGCTCAACGAGCTGATCGGATTCCTGATGTGCGTCTCCGCGCTCCTCCTTTTCCTCGCGCTGGTTTCGTACTCGCCGCTCGATCCTTCGTGGAACAGCGCCTCGGTCCTGACCGGATCGCACGCCGCCCGCAACTGGATCGGCATCGTCGGCGCTTATACCGCGGATGCGGTGCTGCAGTTCTTCGGCGTTGGAGCGTTTCTGCTGATCATCTTCCCGGCGATGCTCGGCGACGCGCTGGTTCCGCTCGATGAAAGTGCAGTCTCCGCTGGCCAAGAGCCTGGGCGGAATCTGGCTGCTGATGTTCGTTCCGGCGATGCTCGCGCTGCTGCCCGGACAGCTGCGCTGGATGCACGTGATTCCGATCGAAGGCCTGCTGGGCCGCGTGATCGGCGATTTCCTGATTCACTACCTGAATCTGGTTGGCGCGTACATCGTCTGCGCCACCGTTCTTGGCGGTCGCGCTTTATCTCTCGACGGCGTTCTCGTTCTCGGCGATTCAGGTTTGGGCTCCGACGCGCTTTGCCTTCGTCACCGCGCTGTGGAATCGCTACAAAGATTGGCAGGAGGAGCGCGCCACGCAAGCGGCAGCAGAAGGAACTGGAGCAGCGCCGGATCTCGAAGCCGATCGTGAAGACGCAGTTGATTCCAGTCGCGTCCTGACGTCGTCCGGCTGCAGCGCAGCCTGAACCGCGCCGCACCGGCATCGAGCGCATGATGGCCGAAGAAGAAGCGCCAGCTCCAGCCAAGCTGCGAACCGGCGGGATTCTGGCGGAGCCGTTACCGTCTCGCCGAAGAATGCGGCTGCGGATCCCGAAGTCACCGAGCGCGCCGACAGCAGCCAGAAGGCCAAGACGACGATGCCGCGCATTGCGCCGGCGGCTACAAACTGCCGTCGAGCAGCCTGCTGCAGCGTCCCGACGAGCAGCAGGCCGTCGATGCCGACGAACTCAAGTTGCTGGCGCAGGTGCTCACCGAAAAGTACGCCGAGTTCGATGTTCACGGACAGATCACGCAGATCAATCCTGGTCCGGTCGTCACGACGTTCGAGTTCAAGCCGGAAGCCGGCATCAAGTACAGCCGCATCACCAATCTGTGCGACGATCTCTGCCTCGCGCTGAAGGCCGAGAGCATTCTGATCGAGCGCATGGCCGGCAAGAGCACGGTCGGCATTCAGGTGCCGAACCGCCAGCGCGAAATCATCTGGCTGCGCGAGAACATCGAGTCGCAGGAATTCATGGGCTCGAAGTCGAAGCTCACGATGGCGATGGGCAAGGACATCAACGGCCGCATCGTCACCGCCGATCTCGCCGGCATGCCGCACCTGCTGATCGCCGGATCGACCGGCGCCGGCAAGAGCGTCGCCATCAACGCCATGATCATGTCGATCCTGTACAAGGCGACGCCCGATCAGGTGCGCCTGATCCTGGTCGATCCGAAGCGGCTGGAACTGGGCAACTACGAAGGCGTTCCGCATCTCTACACGCCGATCATCACCGAGCCGAAGCTGGCGGCGAACGCGCTGCGCAATGCCGTCCGCGAGATGGAGCGGCGGTTGAAGCTGCTGGCCGCCAAGGGCGTGCGCAACATCGACCAGTACAACAAGCTCTTCGATCAGGGCAACACGCCGAGTCTGTTTGGCGAAGAATCGGACGAGAAGCCGATTCCCTACATCGTCATCATCATCGACGAGTTGGCCGACCTGATGATGCTCGATTCCACAACGTGGAAGAATCGATCACGCGCCTGGCGCAGATGGCGCGCGCGGTCGGCATTCACCTGGTGCTGGCGACGCAGCGGCCTTCGGTCGACGTCATCACCGGATTGATCAAGGCAAACTTCCCGGCCCGCGTTTCGTTCCGCGTGGCGACCAAGGTTGACTCGCGCACGATTCTCGACGCCAACGGCGCGGAAGCGCTGCTGGGCAAAGGCGACATGCTGTACTCTGCCCTCAGGATCGGCGCGCGTGCATCGGTCTGCACGCTCCGTTTGTCACCGAAAAAGAAATTGCCGCCGTCGTCGAGTTCTGGAAAGCGCAGGCGCTCAGGCGGAATACCAGCAACAGTTCCTCGAAGCGCCGAAAGAAGAGCGCGAAGCCGCTGCAGCTGGCGGATCGTGGCGGAGAATCGGTGAAGCTGGCGAAGGCGAGAGACGATCCGATGTACGGCGATGCCGTGAAAGCTGGTGGTGGAGTTCGGCAAGGCCTCGACTTCCCTGCTGCAGCGGCGTCTGCGCATCGGCTACGGACGCGCCGCGCACCTGATCGATCTGATGGAGCAGGACGGCATCGTCGGCGCCGCCGATGGTCCCAAGCCGCGCGAAGTCCTGAAGCGTCCCGACTGGATTTCCGAGATTGAAGAGATCGATGCGCTACGAGAAATCAAGCTTTCGCCACAGGGGCACAAGAAACACTGGGGAAAGCGATGCTCAACGTCAATCTGCGTGACGCGTGACACTAGCAACTCTCAGCACTGAGAAAAGAAGGGCGGCTTGCGCCGCCCTTCACTGTTGCAGCCTAATTTAGAACTTGAACACGATGCCGATCGGCATGCGGAAGTTCTTGCTGCTGGTGCTGCCATTGCTGTGAAGCATCATCCAGTCGCACCGAGGCGCGGAAAGCCATGTAGTGGTTGAAGTTGAAATCGACTCCACCGCCGGCCAAAAACGGCATACCCGTTGCCGGTCCGCTCGCCCCAGCAAACGAGGCCGTAGCATGATCGCCACCGATCAGGGCATGAACGAACAGGCGTGTAGGCCTTGTTGAGCGCGCAGCGCCAGTTGAGGCCCGAAGGTGTAGGTGTAGTTGTTGAAGCTGACTCCACTCTGGGTCGTATAGCTGGAACCGAGATCGGCGGTGATGCCGAAATAGTTGTTGAAATTCGCGTTGGCGGAAAATTGAAGCCATTGGCATTGACGCCACCTTCGAGACGGGAGTACTGATAGCCACCGAAAACTTCCGCCTTCGGATAGCTCCCCGACTCGGCCGCCATGGCGGACGCAGCGAACAATCCGAACACACAAGCAACAACCATAAATTTACGCACTGGTTAACTCCTTCAGAGAATTAAGTTGATCTTTCCTCGAACCAAACCGATTGCGAAACGAGACTTACGCTCGTATTCCTCACCCGTTTCGCTCGGCTGAAACAGGTATGCCGCTATCAAGTGGAATTGATCCGGCAAGAGTGAGCAAGTAACCAAAGCATGTGGTCCTGGTAACCAGGACGCGACTAACATGCATTGGAATCAATTACTTACGGAATAACGAAGAAGCGCCACAAACAGCGCGTTTTAGCTAGGAATCGCTTTTCATTCGCCGGATCCAGTCGGGAAGCCAGCTCTTGTAGCGCAGTAGAACGGTGGCATTCACTTGCTTGGCAGTCTTGGATGCCAACTTGTTGCTGAATACCAGATAGTAAACTCCAGCGCCTGTGGGGAGGTTGGTGTGCAGCGTCCCTTGAGTGACGCGGCCGCTTTCGTACACGGAACTGGTGGCGTATCCCTTCTGCCAGATGGCGAAGGCCGACTCGCTCAATACGAAGACTTCAATTCCACTGTCATCGCCCGGAACCGTGGCCTTGGCTTCGTGGCGATCGGCGGCTTGTGAGGAGGTCGCGAAATCTCCCAGGATGGCTACGTTGGTCGATGCTTCCGGCAGGGAGAACTTGTAGTAACGAAAGTTGTGCGGCGAGACCGAAAATGGAGTCTCCACAATAGTCTGATCGTGTTTATCGCCGCCGAGTTCCTGGATGCCCTGGGCGAGCGGACTGCTGCTGGTGGCGATCCAAACGATGGCGAGAAGGAAGAGGGCGAGGAATATCAACAAGAGAAAAGGGCGTTTGGGTTTCGACGCGAGTTTCGTCGGCAAAGGCTCGACTGGGACGGTCGGAGTGGGAGTAGACACGCGCGTCACTTCCGGAACGACAGCAGATAGTAGCACAGGGGGCTGAAGGTTCGAATCAACCTTTCATGCGAGTGAGATTTACCAGTTGTGTGCGTGTGCCAGCGATCCTAGCGAAGGGCCAGAGTATCTAGTAGAATCCGCGCACCTTAAGGTTCCGACGTCTCTGGAACTCTGGCACTGATGGATGAAATTTCCATTGTCATCGTAGCGCTGGTGCTGGTTGGGCTCATCTTTGTTGGTCCTTGGGTGCTGGTGTGGCGCGGCAGCATTCGCCGCAGGAGGGACCGCCTGGAGGACCAGGCGGCTGGTCAGATGTAACGGCTCGAGTCTATGCGCTGGAACGTGAGCTCCAGCAACTGCGCAGCCAGGGATCAGTCACTCCAGCATCGCAACCTGTTTCGGGTAGATCAGAAGAAGTTGCCGCGTCCCCTGCGCCACAATTTCTCCCATGGCGAGCGTCTCCGAATCGAGCAGCACCCAAGCCGAAGCCTACGTCACCCGCAAGCTTGACAAAGCTCCCGTCGCGCCTGCGCCCGTCCCGCCTTCCGTGGCTCCGCCTCCACCGCTGGTGGTTCCGAGCGTTCCCGCGCCGCAAGCGTCGTTTGCCTCGACAGAAATTCCGTCATCGCTGTTTGACCGGTTTAGATCAGCGCTCGACATAGAAGAGATGTTGGGCACGGATTGGCTGAATAAGCTGGGCATCGTCCTGCTCGTGCTCGGCGTCGCGTTCTTCCTCTGCGTATCAACTGAAGACGATGGGGCCGGCCGGCAAGGTGCTGGTGGGATTCGTGACCGGATGCGTGCTGCTCGGGGCAGGCATCTGGTTCGAGCGAGGCGAGCGCTACCGCATTCTGGCGCGCGCAGGAATTGGCGGCGGCTGGGCCCTGCTGTTCTTCACGACGTACGCGATGTACCACGTGCCGGCAGAAAAGGAGCGAGGGCGTACGCCCAA
>CAVRZL010000026.1:0-30292 GCA_963725565.1 uncultured Acidobacteriota bacterium | reverse complement strand
TCTTCCAGATCCAGGTCGTGCTACGGCCGGTTTTTGCTCCGTAGCTCCGCACAATTTTGGCACGAAGCTCAGCACTCGGCTCGTAACGTTTCGCGGCCAAAGCCACGGATCGCTTCAGCTGTACGCGCGTCAAGGCCTCCGCGGCGCAATTCGGGCACTCCCGGAAATGATTCCCCAGCGCGTTCACTTCGGGGAGAGAGAGTTCGCCATCGGCGTAGGCGTCAAGTTTTCCCCGCCAGACCTCACACGCCACGGGCACCTCCCTGGATTCTGTCGGCTAACAGTGCACGGAGCGCCCTGCGCGCGCGATGTAACCTCGACATCACTGTTCCTGTGGGAATCGTCAAAACCTGAGCAATCTCTTGATACGACATTTCCTCCACATCACAGAGCAACAGAATCTCCCGGAATGGCACTGACATTTCGGCGAGCGCCTGCTGAACGATCTCCCGATTGGCCTGCTGAATGAGAACACTTTCGGGTGTGGGATCAGCGGATGCAATCGTATCGGGCGCATCGTCCTCTAAGGGCACCGTGGGCTTCAATCCAGTCCGCGATGTTAAGAACGAATTACGCAGGATACGGAACATCCACGCTCGAAAATTCGTGCCCGGCTGATAGCCAGAGAAGCCGCGCAGCGCTTTAGCAAACGTTTCTTGCACGAGATCCTCGGCCTCCGGCCGATCCTGCGTAAGCCAGTGCGCGAAGTTGTAGAGCTGGTCAAAAAGAGGCAGCGCCAGATCTTCAAAGGTCGCAGCCGGCAAGCGTTGGTCGGGCACCTCCATAGCATAAACTGCCGGATCGGTAGTTTTATTCCCGCTTCAAGTAAAAATATTCTGATTTAGTTTTGTGCTGTGGGTTTGAAACTGTCGGCGAACGCGTCGGTGATCGAATAACGGATTACGTGCTCGTACTCCGGCCCGAGAAACCGCCGCAGTCGCTCCGTATTCATGATGTATTGTCCCGTCATGTAGGGAACTGCCTCGGGCGGGATGGCGGAGATCTTTTGCTTCCACAGGAAGCGGAGCACTTGCCGCATGGCCCACTGGCCCGGCACGCGCACCAGTTCCGCATGAGCCATCTCGATGCAGCTAGCGAATGTCAGCGGTTCTCCCCGTCCGGCAACGTTCAGTACCGTCAGCCGCTGAGGCTCAGGCTCCCGCTGCAGGATGTGGCGGATCAGGCGCGCCATATCATCCACGTGGATGAATTGAATCTTGTTGTCGAGATATTGCCGTCCGCGAGGAAGCATGCAGGGCAGCCGCTTGCCCGCGGCCCGCATCTTCTCGGCCCGCTCGCTCTTGCCGTTCGGCGTGCCGCGGAAAGCTCCCATAAGATAGTTCTCGACGCTGGCGCCGGCGAAAATATGCGGCCGCAAAATGTAAACACTGCATCCCCGCAGCGCAGCGCAACGTTGCTGCACTACCTCGTCCGACTGTTTCTTGTGAACCGCGTAAGGAAGGGTATGCGCGCCCAGCACGGAATCTTCGGTAGCTGGTTCCGGAAAATTCGGACCGTACGCGGAGACGCTGCTGGGGAAGATGAACTGCTTGATGCCGTCGTCGGCAGTTCGATTGACTTCGGTCACCGCCTCCATCACCCGCGCGGTCCCCGCTACGTTGATCTGCCACATGCGCTCCACGTCGAGAACGCCGGTGCGCACCGGATCGATGACGAAGGCAAGATGCACGACTGCATAGGGATGGGTATCCCGCAGTAGCTCATACAGAGTTCGAGTAGACGACTCCTCTCCCAGGTCTAGGCTCTCAAATTGCAACTCGGAATCAGTTCGCGGCGGGCTCACGTCTACGCCGATCACCGAATAACTGCCGAGTAGCGGCAAGAGCCTGGATCCCAGGTTACCCGAAACACCGGTCACCACCACGACAGGTTTGGCCATCAGTTCGGATTGGCCGCCGGAGGTTGCGCCGGAGGCGGAGTTTGCGGCTGAGTCGATGGCGCTGCCCCGGGCATGCCGGGGCGGGGACGCGACGGACGTGGCATCATGGGACCCGCGCCTGCCGGGCCGAAATACGCTTCGTTGGTTTCCACTTGGAATGAGCTATTTAACTTTTCGGTCTTCTCGCGCATCCGATCGTTCTGCAATTTGCTGTGAATTTCGGTTCTGGCCTGCTCGAGGCTCACCGGTGTCTTGCTATTGACTTTGTAAATGTAATGTCCACCGGCATCGCTAATGACCGTAGAAACATCCCCCGGCTTCAGATCGAAGACTGCTGTATGACCGGCGGGTAGGCCAGTACGGCGCACATTCGGTAGATTTACGGTAGGAGATTCGATCTTCATCCCCGCCGCTTCAAACGCTTCCTTTTGCAACTTGGCGAAATCCTCTCCGGCCGCGGCTCGCTTTTGCAGGTCGCCGGCCAGTTTGGTCATCGCCTGCTCTGCCTCATCCGCCTTGGTTTTCTCGGCTTCTTGTTTCGCCTTTTGTTGCTCCTCGCTCAGCTTTTCGTCTTTTTCGTTTTCTTCCTTGGCTTCCGCTTCGCCGCCCTGCTTGGTGCGCGGCACAAAAATACGATCGACGTTGTACTGCTCGAACTGGTCTTGATGCTCTTGGTAGTACTTTTCTATGTCGGCGTCAGGGACCTTGGCAGCGTCCTCCTGCATGCTCTGCTGCAGTTGCTGAGCCAGGATCTGCATACGGTTGAACTTGACCTTTTCTTTGAACTGAGGAGTGTTCTCCAGTCCCTTCTTCTTAGCCTCATTCGACATGGCGATCAGGCGGGGCAGAACGCCGGCCAGTTGCTTCTTCTGCTGCGGGGTGATATTTGGAGCAAGGTTATTAGCCAGGGTCTCAAATTGCGCCTTCGTGATGACGGTCTTGCAATCCGCGGACGGGGTAGCATCAGCGCCAGTCTTGGTTGCGGGCTTCGCGGTCGTGCCCTTCGCCGCCGTGGTCTTGGGCAGGGGCTCGCACACGCCCTTCACCGTGATCACGGGTGCATTCGGCGCGACGGACGCGGAAGTGTCAGCCGGCGCCGCCGGTGTTTGAGGCTGCGTCGGGTTTCCCATCGGCGTCTGGGACGGGGGCGGTGGCGCGGCTTGCCCCCATGCCAGGGTTCCCAACAGAACACACAGCAACCAACTCTTACCCATAACTCGCAACCTCCAGAATGAGTCCACCAGAAAGGTGTAAATGCCTAGCAGGAAATCCTAGCACAACGGCGGGATCGGCCCTGATAGGGATCCGGTACCACGAAGCATTGCTTGTCGCTTTTCACTTCCAACAGCGATAATGCCAGCATGTCGACCAGCCCAGCGGTTCCTTCCGCGGAGTTGATGCGTGCCGAAAAACGTGCCGCAGCGGGGAACTCCGTGCTGGCGGCGGTCGTCATCACCGGTCTTAAAATTGTGGTAGGGGTCTCCACCGGAAGTCTCGGCATTCTTTCTGAAGCTGCGCATTCCGGACTCGATCTTATCGCATCGATCCTGACGTTTTTCTCCGTAAGAGTCTCCGACAAGCCCGCCGACGCCGACCACCAGTACGGCCACGGCAAGGTGGAGAATTTTTCCGCCTTTGTGGAAACGGGTCTGCTGCTGTTGACGTGCGCATGGATCATCTACGAAGCGGTGTTGCGGCTTTTTTTCCGTCACATAGAAATTGAACCTTCCATCGCAGCTTTTGGCGTGATGATTTTCTCTATGGGTGTGGACTGGTGGCGCTCTCGTGCGCTGGGACGCATCGCCACGAAATACGACAGCCAGGCCCTTGAAGCCGATGCCCTGCATTTTTCCACCGACATTTGGTCGGCGGGCGTGGTCGTTCTCGGACTTGCATTGGTTATGTTGGGCCGCAACTACCGGATCGACTGGCTGCGCGATTCCGACCCTGTGGCCGCTCTCATCGTTGCCGGAGTTGTCGTCTCGGTCAGCTGGCGCCTGGCCCGGCGCACGATTGATGCGCTGCTCGATGCCGCTCCTCCGGGCGTACGATCCCAGATCTACGACGCTGTTTCACGCGTCGATGGTGTTCTGGAAGTGGATCGTGTTCGGATCCGCCGGGCCGGAAACCGTTACTTCGCCGATCTAGCGGTCGGGCTGAATCGCACGGTCACCTTCCAGCGCTCCGGCCAGTTAGCTTCAGCAGTAACTGAATCGGTTCGCCGTATTTTGCCCAATGCCGACGTTACAGTACAGCCTCTACCTCGGGCCCAGCATTCGGAGAACATCTTCGATCGCATTCGCGCTGTCGCCACGCATAAGAATCTGAACGTGCACGACATCAGCGTGCAAGATCTCGCCGGACACCTGCACGTCGAACAGCACATCGAACTCGACGAACGCATGAGCCTTAAAGAGGCACACGACCAGGTTACCGAGCTCGAAGCCGAGATGCGCATGGACGTCCCAGAAATCGCCGATATCCTGACACATATCGAAAGCGAGCCCGCTACCATCGAGAGGCCGGAAGAGTTAGTCGGCGATGCCGAGCTCGAGCATCGCTTGAAGACTGTCGCCGCCCAGTTTCCCGAAATCCTCGACGTACACGAATTCATCTTCAAGCGGGTCCGGGGTCGCCTTTATTTGTCGTGTCATTGCACGCTCTCCGACGAACTTTCCCTGGCCCGTGTGCATGACATCCAGACGGAACTGGAAATCCGTTTCAAACAGGACGCGCCGGAACTTTTTCGCGTTCTGATTCATCCCGAACCCAGTACGGACAACCGGAGATAGCTTGTGACTTCAGCAAAAGTGATTTGGACCGACAACGAACGCTACGTAGCTGAGGCCACCTCGCGACACGCCATCGTGATGGACACCGCGAAAGAGAAGACGGCAAACACACCCATGGAACTTATGTTAATCGCCCTCTGCGGCTGCACCGCCTCAGATGTCATTGGGATTCTGCGAAAGAAGCGCGAGCCCTTTACCAGCCTGGAAGTGAGTGCGGAAGGCGAGCGGTCGCAAGGCTATCCGGCGGTGTACACGGAAATTAAAGTGAAGTATCGCGTAGGCGGCAAGGTTTCCGCGAAGGCCATGGAAGACGCTGTGCGGCTTTCGAAAGAGAAATATTGCTCGGTATCGGCTATGCTGCAAAAGACGGCGAAAATTACGATCCAAATCGAATACATCAGCGAAGGGTAGGCTTCAGAAGTATGCGCGTCCTCTTCTTCACTCAACCGGGCTGCTTCTCCTGCGAACTGATGCGCATCTATCTCGAAGCCCGCGAAATCGTCTTCGAAGAGCGCGACATCAGCACCGACCTGCAGGCCCGCCGCGACATGATGGAAACGTACGAGAGCGACGAAACTCCTACCCTGGTGATTTCTAACTGGCGAAACCCCAGACGTGGTTACCGGATTTGATCCCGTACGGCTTGACCAGTTCCTCGATGCGGCTCCATCATCGGATTCGGTACCGGAATCCTGAACGCCCAAACTCCCAATCGAAGTCACCCTCTGCGCGGGTATTTCTTCATCGCGTCGGCGGCATTCCTCTGGGGAGTTTCCGCCGCACTGGGGCGCGCCGTCTTCACCGGCAAACTGCACCTCACCGGAGAGGCGATGCATCCTATCGATCCACTGATCCTCTCGCAGACGCGGGCATCATTCTCCCTGCTGGTGATCGTTGCTGCGCTGGTGGGGCGCCGGGGATGGCAGCGCATCAAAATGCCTGCGTCCGATCTCATTCAATGTCTCGTTCTCGGGATGCTGGGAGTGGCTGCCTCGAATTATTTCTATTACGTCGCGATTCAGAGAACGAGTGTCGCCATCGCGATCATTCTGCAATACACGGCGCCAGTATGGGTGTTGCTGTACGTGGTGGCGCGCAGGCAACAGAAGCTCTCAGTGCAGAAGGTCGCGGCGGTTGTGGTTGCCATCGCCGGAATTGCTTTGACCATCGGGATCGTGGGCGCGAAGTCCGCGTCGCCGCTGCGCATCGACTCTTACGGTCTGATCGCCGCGCTCTTGGCATCATTCTCCTTCGCCTTCTATAACGTCGGCGGACACCGCATCCTCGCCCGTTTCGATCGTTGGCGCGTCCTGACCTGGACGCTGGCCTCCTCCGCCGTGTTCTGGTTTGTGATCAATCCTCCGTGGAAGGTGGTCGCCGCACATTACACGCCTGCACAGTGGGGCTTTCTATTCGTCTTCTCGATGATCTCGGTACTGGGATCGTTCTCGCTCTACTTCCTCGGCCTGCAGCACCTCGAACCCACACGAGCCATCATCGCCAGCTGCCTGGAGCCGGTGTTCTCAATCCTGCTGGCGGCGGTGTTGCTCGGCGAAGGCGTGCGCCCGGTTCAGACTTTGGGGATTGTGCTGGTGCTGTCGGCCATTGTGATCGTGCAGTTACCGCGACAGGGTGGAGCGGAGCAGGACTCAGTCGTCGTTGATCCAATTGAATAAACATTTGGTTCTAAGAACCACCGGAAGATGGAACGAAAATGGGGGTGCCCCATTTCTCGCTTCTTTTGCGAGAAGTGGGTGAAGTTGTTCTTGGCCCCGCGGCGTCGCCTCTTGCCACGTCCGACTCCGGCACTCTGCGCAGGATCCACGCGGCCAGCGCCGGCAGGATGCCCACAAAGAACACCGCGCGCGCCATCCGTAACAGCACAGACGGGGCCGCAACCAGAGCCGCCGCGAATCCCAAAGCCCCAAGAACTCTGGAGACCGGACAAAGGCGGGTGGCTGTCCCCAGATAAGCCCGATCTGCTAGGATCGCTGTCACTTTGAATCGGCAATGGATCGAATCGAAATCGTACTTGCACAGCCCGCAGATGCCGAGTGGTGCGCCCGCCTGATGGCCCAGAACGAACCCTGGATCACGCTGCAGCGCGATCTGCAGGGCTGTCGCGCAACGCTCTCACGCCCCGGCACTGAGCTTTTTGTGGCCCGCGAGGCAGACACTAGTCATTCTCTGGGATTCATCCTGCTCGCCCCTTACGGTTTAGCAGGATCGCCCTACATTGCATGTTTCGCCGTCGCGGAAGAAGCGCGTGGGCAAGGCATAGGCGAAAAGCTGCTGGCTTTCGCCGAGGAGCGCTACCACGACCGCCGCCACGTCTTCCTGCTCGTGTCGTCGTTCAATCCTCGCGCCCAGAATTTTTATCGGAGTCACGGTTACAACTTCGTTGCCGAACTCAAGGACTACATCGTTCCCGGCCACTCGGAGCTTCTATTTCACAAACGCCTTCCATAACAAGTCCAGAGCCCGTTTCCGGGGGCAAGCGCCTCGTCCTGTTGTTAATGGCGGCGGCCTCCGCGGGATATGTGTGCCGAGTCGCAGTCACTGTGGTCGCGCCCGGCATCATGCACGACTTTGGCCTGACCCAGACGCAGATGGGGACAGTCTTCAGCGCGTTCCTGATCGGATACACCCTGTTTCAGGTGCCCTCAGGATGGTTCGCCGATCGCATCAGTGCGCGCCGCATTTTCCTGACGCTCTGTGCCGGATTTACTTTGCTAACGATCGCTACTGCACTCGCCGGATGGCATGGTTTCGGTGTGGCGATGATCGTCCCCCAGCTCTGGTTGATCCGAGCGATTTTCGGCGTGATTGCTGCTCCAACGTACCCGACATCGGGACGAACTATCGCCGTCACCATGCCAGCGCGGCTGCAAGGGAGAGCGAACAGCCTCGTGCTGGCCAGCGTCGGCATCGGATCGGCACTGACTCCGCTGCTGCTCGCGCCCATCTCGACGCGCTACGGATGGCGCATCGCACTGCTGGCGGCTGCATCGCTGAGCGCCGTCGTGGGATTGCTGTGGTGGGTATTTGCGCCGCACGAGCACCACGCGCGAGAGAACAACAAGGAAGCGGCGAACCTAGCCAGACACGGTTCGGAAGCTCGGCCGTTGCGGTCGTCAAGTTTCTGGTTTCTCTTCAGCAGCTATCTCCTGCAGGGATATCTTGGCTACATCTTCATCTTCTGGTTTTATCTCTATCTCGTCCAAGTCCGTCATATCGAGATGCTGAAAGCGGCTAGCTTCACCGCGCTGCCCTGGATCGCAACGACGGTTGCGATTCCGTTGGGTGGAATATTTTCAGACTGGGCTGTAGTGAGATGGGGCGCAACGTGGGGACGCCGCAGTCTTCCTCTCATCGCACTTGCCTCATCAGCAATTCTTCTCGTAGTCGGAGCACGGACTCCAAGCGCCGCAATTGCGGTGGCCGCCCTCACCGCGTGCACTGTCCTGGTGATCTGTACAGAGGGTCCCTTCTGGGCCACCATGACGCAACTTTCCGGAGAACATAGCGGTATTGCCGGTGGGACCATGAATTTCGGCAGCAATATCGGCGGCGCAATCTCGCCCGCACTCACCCCGTGGCTCGCCGAACGCATCGGATGGGAAGCGGCATTGACTCTGACGGCAGGATTAGCGCTCGTGGCAGGCTTGTTGTGGCTGGGAGTACGAGTGGAGAAAGAAAGCTAGTGTAGTGCCTAAAACAGATCGAGCTTATGAGTTGCCGATTCTCTGTGTTCCTCTGTGGCCCCCTGTGGTTAAAGCCTTTGACTTCGACTTCCTCGCGAAGCCCCGAGCTCCAACCCGGCTGCGCGGCCGAGACGGCCCCGCGACAGCCGGCGGGAGGTCGGCGCTACCCAGCTCGATCGCCGGGAATGACTCTTTGTAGTAAATGAAAATACCTTCGCGCTTTCCTTACATCACACCCGATCTGCTCCCGCAGTTCCTCCACGGAGGAAAATTTGATCTCATCCCGCAGCCGTTCGAGGAAGCAGATTTCAACCTCGGTGTCCGGCGTCAGTTCGATGGGATGAAAGTTCAGCAAGTGCGTCTCGATAGCAAATAGCTCGGCCCCGAATGTCGGACGATCTCCCACATTCGTAACGGAATCAAAGCGCTCAGTGCCGACGCGCGTCCAGGTGATGTAGACGCCATGTTTGGGCACGAGTTCTTCGTAGCGCGCCAGGTTGATGGTCGGCACGGTGTATTTCGATCCATATCCGCGGCCGCGGCCGGGTACGCCCAGGATACAGAACGGACGCGCCAACAAATGCCGTGCGCGGCTGACGCGTCCCGCGGCGACCAGTTTGCGAATCTGGCTGCTCGACACGGTCTCTCCGCGCAGGCTCATCTCCGGATACACCGTAACCTCGAACCCCATCTCGTGTCCTAGTTCGGCCAGCAATTTCACATCTCCAGCAGCCTTGTGTCCAAAGCGGAAGTTGAAGCCCTCATGCACTTCGCGGGCGTGCAGTCCGTTCTTCAGGACTACTTCCGCAAACTGACGTGGAGTCATCAGCGACAGATCGCGTCCGAAGGGAAGGACCAGGACAGCATCGATTCCCGTGCCCTGGAGCCAGCGCAGCTTCTCCGGCAAAGGCGTGAGCAGTTTCAATCCGGACTCAGGCTTCAGAATTCTGCTGGGATGGGGCTCAAAGGTGATCGCGACCGCCTTGCCTCCGCCGGCCCGCGCCCGGGCAACGATGTCGCCCAGAACGTGCGCGTGGGCGCGATGCACACCGTCAAAATTCCCCACGCTCGCGAACGTCGGCCCGAAGCCGGCAGGAACTTCCTCGAGTTGGCGAAATACCAGCATAGAAAGCAAAACCGGCGTCAGACCTCAGGCGTCGGGCGTCAAAGCTCCGCAACCGATAATTCAAATCAGATTTGTGCCCGATCCGTCGCGGATCTACTGCAAAGGTCCGAGGTCCGACGCCCGCTCTTATATTTCAAACTCCAGCTTCATCCCGTCATGCGCCAGCCGCACGTGCCGCGGGAGCGTCGCGTTAGTCGCCTCATGCCCCAGATCGTGACAAATATGCGTGAAGAACGCTCGCTTCGGCCGCAGCTTATCTACAATGCCGAGTGAATTCTTTACCGTCGAATGTGTGGGATGAGGTTTGTGCCGCAGCGCATCCAGAAACAAAATATCTAGGTCTTCTAGCTGATGCATCGATGAGGCGGGAATCTCGCTGTGGTCGGTCAGATAGGCTGCCGAGCCGAAGCGGTACCCGTAGATTTGGGTCTCCCCATGGATCACAACCACGGGTTCAAAGCGCACACCGAAGACCTCGATGGGCCCGTCGATAGGCCGTAATTCCAGTAGGGGCAGCCCGCCGAATTTGTAGTCGGCGTCGAAGATGTAGGTGAACATCTTGCGCAGAAACGCTGCTGCCTCCGGGCGGGCATAAAGCGGTAACTTTTCCGGCTTGTGCCGGTAGCTCAATGGGCGCAGGTCGTCGATTCCGAGAATATGATCCGCGTGCGTGTGGGTATAGAAGACGGCATCGACCTGCGTGATCTTTTCTCGAACGGCCTGCACATAAAAATCCGGGGTGGTGTCGATCAGGACAACTTTGCCGCCGTACTCCAGCATGATGGAAGGCCGGGTCCGCCGATCGTGCGGATCGCTGGAATGGCAGACGGCGCAGTCGCATCCCAGCGTGGGCACGCCCATTGACGTCCCACTTCCCAACACGGTCAAAGTCGCTTTCATCTTCCAGTTGTTCCCGTGGCAGGGCCGGGCTGCGGCGGCCGGGCGAGAGCGTTGGTGACCTCCACGTAAGCCATGCGCAATTCGTACAAGCTGTTCTGCAGGAAATTCTCTTCGGCGGCAGTGAGGTTCCCCTTGGTCTTTTCCGAAATCAGGCTCAGCGTGTCGATAGTTTGCCGCGCTCCGATGATATCCACTTGCGGCTGCCCACCCTGTTGCCGCATCAATCCGAGCTGCAGCATGGCCGTCATATAAAGCGACGCCATGAAGCGCTCAAACGTGATCTCGAAATCTTTTACCGAATGCCCGCTCAACTCGACTTGCGTGTCCAAGTCTTTTGCGGATTGCTTGTAGGCCGCGGCCTGCGCCTCCTGCTCGGCGCTCGTAGGTGGCGTCGGCATCTCGCGCTCGTCGGGATTGTCTACGGCTGCGGGTGCCGGAATGGTTTCGGCGGGCGCTGCTTCCTTGGCAGGAACTGGAGTCGCTTCCCGCACTTCATTCTCCTCCCGCGTCTCGGACCGCAATTCACCATCGGGTGTGAATAGCCGGCGATCGGTTACCGTAAAACTGGATTGCTCGTGTTTCTTCTCAGCCATAAGTCTTCCTCAGAAATCGCAAAAAGTCGGAGAGCAGAACTGCTTAAGCTCGCCGCTGTTCTAGAGAAACTTCAACGTTCGAGAGCGCCTTTTCGACTAAGGGCAGCTGCGCCACTCGAGCCGTTGCTGTGCCAATCGTAACTTCACGCCCCGGAGTACCAATCTCGCGGCGAATGTATCCCAGGGCAACCGTCTTCTTGCCAGCCGCCAGTTGTAAGGTAGAAGCGCTTGTAATCTCGCCCACTTCCTTCTCGCCTGAGACTACTTTGGCCCCAGGGAGGATTTGCTCGCTGGCATCGGCGAGAAAACCGGAAAACTTTCGGTGGACCGCACCTCGAGAGCGAATGCGCTCCACGATCTCCTGCCCCACGTAGCATCCCTTGTTGAAGTTCAACGCGCGGGCCTGCTCGGTCTCCTGCGGCAGATCCCGTTCGCGGATATCGACTCCATACCGCGGAACGCCAGCTTCAATCCGGGCCATCTCCAGGGCTTCTGATCCGACCGCCGCCGCACCGGCTGCTCGCAGGGCATCCCAGAGCTGCCTCACACTACCGGGCGCTATCCAGATCTCGTACGTATCGCGCTGTTCATCTTCGCCGCGAACCAGGGTACCCTCGACACCTTTCCATGAAACAGACTCCAGCTGCAAAGGCTGCATGTCGGGAATAGCGAAGCCGGCTGCAAGTAGCACTTCGCGCGTCCGTGGGCCGCCGATCCCCAGTGCTGTCAGTTCCTCAGTCAGGTTCTTGACCTCCACGTCGTCCATGATGATGTAGTGATCGAATGTGGCCAAAATCTTTTCGACCTGCCCGGAATCGGTGTCGACGGTAATCGACTCTCCCCGGTTATAGGCATGAAGATCGCCGAGGATGTGCCCCTGCGGATTCAGCAAAAAGGCATAGAGCCCGTGGCTCACCGCCAGGTCGCGGATGTTGTTGGTGACCATCCCATTCAGCCACCGCGTGCGATCTGCGCCTGTTAGCGAGATCTTTGAGCGAAAGCCGAGGTCGTACACTCCGCACTGGTTGCGCAATGCCCCGAACTCCGCCTGAGGATCGCCGAAACGAGCGGCGGTCTCCGCGCCCCGATACTCTGCGATGGCTGCTGCGCCCAATCCTTCACCGTGTGCCTGTAATGCTGTAAGCCCCATACCTGTATTCGATTATAGCGATTGTGTTAACGTTCCTGCAGTGGACCAGAAAAACGCAACCAGAAAGCGCATCGCTGTCATTCCCGGGGACGGCATTGGAAAAGAAGTGATTCCGCAGGCGGTTAACGTGATTCGAGCCTCGGGCGCGGCCGTCGAGCTGGCCGAATTCGATTGGGGTGCCGACCGCTATCTTCGTGACCAGACCACCGTTCCGCCCGACGGATTCGCCATGCTTGCTCGCGACTTCGACGCTATCCTTGTAGGCGCCTTCGGCGATCCTCGTGTCAAGACCAACATCCATGCCAAGGAAATCCTGCTCGGTATGCGCTTCCAGATGGACCTCTACGCCAATGTCCGTCCGGTCCGCCTGCTCGATGCTGCGCTGTGCCCCCTGAAGAATGTTGAACCGAAAGACGTGGATTTCGTCGTCCTGCGCGAAAATACCGAAGGCGTTTATACCGATGCCGGCGGCGTCTTCAAGCAGGGAACTCCCGATGAGATCGCTACGCAGGAAGACATCAACACGCGCAAAGGGGTAGAGCGCATCATCCGATACGCCTTCGCATACTGCAAAGATCACCGCAAGCTCGATGGCTCGCCGCGCAGCAAAGTTCTAATGTGCGACAAATCCAACGCCATGACTCACGCTGGAGGCCTGTGGCAGCGTGCTTTTAAAGAAGTCAGCTTCGAGTACCCGCAGATCACCGCGCAGCACATGTATGTCGACGCGCTCTGCATGCAGCTGGTCCGCGACCCTCGCCAGTTCGATGTAATCGTCACCAACAACATGTTCGGCGACATCATCACCGACCTCGCCGCCGGATTGCAGGGAGGCCTCGGAATGGCCGCCAGCGGCAATATCCATCCCGGCCGCACGTCGATGTTCGAGCCCGTGCACGGCTCCGCCCCGCCGATCGCAGGGAAGAATGTGGCGAATCCGTTCGGCGCGATCCTGACCGCAGCCATGATGCTCCGGCATCTCAATCTTGGGACGGAGGCGGACAAGATCGAAGATGCAGTTCTGGAAGCAGTCCGCCAGAAGAAAACCACGGAAGACGTCGGCGGCAAACTGGGAACGCGGGAAGCTGCTGAATGGCTGTCTAAGTCTCTGTCATCCTGAGCGGAGTCGAAGGATCCCTACTACTGAGAACGCTGCTGCGCGCGCACATCGGGAGCGATCCGCAACTCAAAGTGTGGTTTGTTGGCAGGGATTCTTCGACTCCGCAGTGAGCGCTAAGCGCGCTCACTGCTCCGCTCAGAATGACAAGGGCATGGGAGAAAGTATACGGAAACGTATAAACTCAAACGTAATGAACAGAGTCGAAGCGCGTTCCCGTGGGATCCTATGGTTGCTTTTAGCAGTCGTGCTGTTTGCAGGCGCCTGTTCACCCGGCGCTGTTGCCCAAAGTCAGCCGGAGCAACCAGCGCTATCTCCGTCGACGCAGGAACCCACTAAACCAATTCCTCCTCCGGATCAGCCTTCGCAAAGCGAAGTCAAGATCACCCCCCGCCAGGCGGAAGAGCTGTTTCATTCCGTCGACGAGATCATGCAGTTTGACAGCAAACAAACGGGTCTTCCGATCAAGCACGATGTAAAGCGCAAGCTGACCAGCCGGGATGAGGTCTTCTCCTACCTCACCAAGCATCTGAACGACGAAGATACGCAGCGACTGCGCCGCTCCGAACTCGTGCTCAAGAAATTCGGCCTGCTGCCCCATGACTTCAATCTCGAGACCTTCCTGATGGCACTTCTCAAGGAGGAGGTAGCCGGGTACTACGATCCCAAAACCAAGACCGTGAATATGCTCGACTGGGTGCCAATCGAAGAGCAAGAGCCGGTCATGGCCCACGAACTTACCCATGCCTTGCAGGATCAGGAGATCAACCTGCAAAAGTGGATGAAGAAGGGCGACAAGGATTTAGGCGAGATCCGCAAGGATCCCACGCCGGCCGACATTGAAAATGACGAGATCGATAACGCGCGCGAAGCAGTCATTGAAGGTCAGGCGCAAGCCATGATGTTCCAATACGCCATCGCTCCCACGGGACACACCATCACCGGATCCCCCGCGCTGGTCGATTCGATGGAAGAAGAAACCCTGACGGGCAGCGCCAGCACCAAGGTATTCAACGAGGCGCCTATCTTTCTGAAAGAGTCGCTCACTTTTCCCTACAGCTACGGCATGGGTTTTGTGATCAAACTGATGCAGCAAGGCGGGAAAGAGAAAGCCTTCGCAGCTGTGCTGCACAATCCTCCGCACACCACGCGGCAGATCATGCAGCCGGAAACCTACATGGCGAACGAGAAGATCGAACCCATGCGCGTCCCCGACTTCAAGCATGACTTTAAGGATTACAAGAAATTCGACATCGGAGCGATGGGTGAGTTTGACGTAGCGGTATTGATCGAGCAGTATGCCGGCAAGCCGCTGTCGAAAAAGATGTATCCCGAGTGGCGTGGCGGATACTACTACGCCGCGAAACCGAAAACGGATGCCGCCGCCCCACTGGGACTGCTCTACGTGTCGCGCTGGTCCGGTCCGGAAGCGGCTGCCAGTTTTGCTGGGATCTACGCCCGGTCGTTGAACCAGCGCTACAAGAAGCCTGACGAAATTCGAGGCCCAGATTCGCCCGCGTCCGACCCGCAGACGATGTCGAACGATGACTCCAAACCCGCTCCGCTGAAAGGCCGCCACACCTGGAACAGTGAGGAAGGAACAATCGTGATCGAACAACAGGGTGACACCGTGTTCGTGAGCGAGAGTCTCGACACAACCACCACGTCAACGCTGGAAAAAGAAGTGTTCGCAGGGGCACAAGCCGCGCACTGAACGGCAGCACCGGCGCTCTCACTTCTTTTTCTTCTTGCCTTCCTTCTCGTCCGGAAGTTCTCCGATGAAATGCTGGACTCTTGCCAGGACTATAAACTGCTTGCCTGCACGTCCAATCGTCAGTTTCCGCTCCTGCCTTGGATTTCCGCCGAGCATCGCCCACACCTGCCCCATCGTTGATCCGCGAACAGGAATGTCGTTGACCGCCACCAAATGATCGCCGGGTTGAACCCCGTCCGGTCCGCTGGGCACGGAAGGCGTGCCGTCAAAGTCGGCAATTCCAAGAATCGTGAAGCGACCGTCGTCCTCCGGACGCAATACCAGTCCAACCACATCGAAGTCCGGAAAACTGAAGGTTCGGCCTACTTCGAAGTGAACCATCGAATGCGCGTAGTCCAATCCCACGCGGTAGTTCTGCAGGACATTCGATCCGATCAGGCCAGTCGTCGGCATCCCTGCCCGCTTTTCGAAGAAATCCAGCACAGTCTTGGGCAAGGCGACGACAGCAACATTCGTTAAGAAGAGCGGGCCATACTGCACACGATCGAGGCGCATTACCTTCCACTTTGTTTCCGCATCGGCTCCCCACATGTTCGCCGAGCCAACCGCGCCCGTCATGTGCGGCCAGTCGGGATGAGCCGCAGCCAGTTTGTCAAACAATTCCTCTGACAGAAAGCTAATGCAGGAACCCACGTCTAGTGCGAGGTTGTATTTCTTGTTTTCGATCTGGCTCGGGACTTGGATGAGCCCGTTTTCCGTGACCTGAACCTTCGAGTTCGATCCGTAAAAACGGAGGGTACCCGGCATCCCAATGGAGAATTTGCGCCCCGGGAAATCAATCAGCACATCGTAGTGACGCAGTATGCTGGCGGGAAGATTGATGTCGGCGTTCATGCCCGGCGCCAGAACCCCCGCCGCGTTCACCGGGCGTAAAGGAATCTTTGCCTCCTTCGCTCCGCCCAAAGGAATCGTCATCCCTCCAACTACGAGCGCGGAAGGGGGCGGCGAGGAACATTCCTGGTCATTGCAACTCACCGTCAGGCCTAGCAAGGTTGCGATTCGTCGTGAAAGGTTTAGTTCGGGGTTTCCGTTGTCAACCCAAACATGGACACGTTGAGTTGAGCCATCGGCGAGCTGGATCTGGGCATCAATGACGACCCGATTGTGATCGATCGTGGCCGGAACGGTCACGGACTGGGGATCGGTTCTGGTTTGCGCCGCAGTGAGGCCGTTCAACCAAAGCAGAGCGACCGCTGCCGTAAGAATCCGCATACTCTAAATTGTAGCTTTCCACACTAGGCAACTGCTGGAGTTAGGTGGTACGCCGAGCTCAGGCTTTCCTTTGTGAACCTTCGTGCCCTTCGTGGTGAACGCTCTGTGACGTAATCGCCCAACACTCAAGCGCAAGAATCCGTCCTGTATAATCACCAGTTTGATTCAAAGGCGTTCACGCATTCTGGAGGATGCTTGCCACAGGCGGAAATCGGCATCATTGGCGGCAGCGGGCTGTATTCCATGCCCGGCTTAAGCAAAGTCAAAGAAGTCCGTGTAAAGACTCCATTCGGCGCGCCGTCCGACGCCTATGTCTGCGGCACGCTCGAAGGCCGGAAAGTCGCGTTCCTCGCGCGTCATGGACGCGGTCACCGCATCCTTCCCAGCGAACTCAATTTCCGTGCCAATATTCACGGATTCAAGCAACTGGGCGTTGAGCGCATTATTTCGATTTCAGCTGTTGGATCTCTCAAGGAAGAGCACAAGCCTCTCGAGTTTGTGATTCCTGACCAGTTCTTCGACCGTACACGGCACCGCGTGGACACGTTTTTCGGCAGTGGACTCGTGGCCCACATCGCTTTCGCCGATCCGATCTGCGGAGAACTCGCCGGCGTCGTCGAATCCGCCTGCAGAAAAGCAGGCGTCGTCGGAAAGCACGGCGGCACTTATCTTTGCATGGAGGGCCCGCAGTTCTCCACGAAGGCGGAATCCAACGTCTACCGTGGCTTGGGCATGGACGTCATCGGCATGACCAACCTGCAGGAAGCCAAACTGGCCCGCGAGGCGGAACTTTGCTACGTCACGGTCGCCATGGTTACTGATTACGATTGCTGGCATCCCCATCATGATTCCGTGACCGTTGACCAGATCGTGGCCGTGCTGGTGAAAAATGCCGAGAACGCGGCCAAAGTTGTGCGTCAGACCGTGGCCTACATGCCACAAAGCCGCTCCTGCAAGTGCGGATCCGCCCTGGCCCACGCGATCCTGACCGATCAAAAAAGCATTCCCCCAGCCACGAAAAAGAAGTTGAAGTTAATTGTGGGTAAGTACATGCAACCGCCGTCAAAACAAAAATAAAGGTTTCCTTCGTGCTACTTCGTGTCCTTGGTGGTTCAGGTTCTCGATCTCACTCGGCACACAAATGAACGCCAAAAAATCATGAGCATACTCGTAGTCGGTTCCGTAGCATTCGACGATGTCACCTCGCCCTCGGGCACCGCGAAGAATATCCTTGGCGGCGCCGCCACTTATTTTGCCCTGGCCGCCAGCTATTTCACCAAAGTCCGCGTCGTCGGCGTTGTCGGCGAAGACTTCGGTCCTGAACAGGAAAACGTTTTCCAGCAGCACGCGATTGATATTCGCGGTCTCGAGCGTGCCCACGGCAAGACCTTCCGCTGGGGAGGTTCGTATACCGATAACCTCAACGAAGCGAAGACCGACTATACGGACCTCAACGTCTTTGAAACTTTCCAGCCTCGAATTCCGAAAGAATACGAAGACACCGATTTCCTCTTCCTCGCCAACATCCAGCCCACGCTACAGGCTGACGTTCGCCGCAAGATGTCGCGCGTCCGCCTCACCGGCTGCGACACCATGAATTACTGGATCAACCGCACACCCCAAGAACTTGCCGAAACCTTGAAGTTGGTCGACGTGCTGCTGATCAACGACACCGAGGCGAAGATGCTGGCGCACGAAACCAACCTGCCACGGGCCGCGCAGAAGGTGTTGGCGATGGGCCCGCAAGCGCTCGTAATCAAGCACGGCGAATACGGCGCGACGATTTTCTTCCGCGAGGGGGCCTTCGGCATCGGGCGCCATCCGTTTCGCGCTCCAGCGTTGCCGATCGATGAAGTGAAAGATCCCACCGGCGCGGGAGATTCCTTCGCCGGAGGCTTCATGGGCTATGTCGCTTCGCAGAAAGAACTGAACCGAGAAGTGCTCAAGCGTGCTCTGTTCTATGGAGGAGTCATGGGATCGTTCGCCGTCGAGCGCTTTGGAACTGAGCGTCTGCAGTCGCTCACCCGCGAAGAAATCGAAGCCCGCTTCCAGATCTTTCGCGAACTTACTCACCTGGAGTAGGCTCGAAAGGTGACTAGGTCTAGGGTCTGCGGTCGTAGGTCATAGGCGTACGCCTGGTGCCACAGGCTGATTCACGAAACTCAACTTCGTTACCCTAAGACCCAAGACCTTAAGACCGATAACCTAAGACCGTGTCTCCCCAATCCAATGCGTAAGCCGGCAAAGAACCAGCCCGCTCCATCCCCGGCCGACTCCGATCTCAACCTCCTGGCATGGCTTGCCACTTGCGTCTCGATCTTTACCTTCTTGTTCTATTACCGCCAGGCTGAGGTGTTGCTGTACGGCGACGCCATCGCCCACATTAACATTGCACGTCGAGTGTTTGATTCTAAGACGCCCGGCTTGCTGCAGTTAGGTACGGTATGGCTCCCGCTTCCGCACCTGCTGATGATTCCATTCCTTGTCTCCACTGAGATGTGGCGTTGGGGTGCAGGTGGGTCGATCCCGTCCATGGCTGCTTATGTATTCAGTGTGGTCGGAATGTTCCGCCTGACACGCGGCGTTCTCTCGCGCGGCAGGGAGGGGGATGGCCCGGCCAGAATCGCCGCCTGGTCTGCTGCCCTGATCTACGGGGTGAATCCGAATCTGATTTACATGCAGTCCACCGCGATGGGAGAAACCGTCTACCTCGCATTCTCCTTGTGGGCCATCGCCTACTTCACTGATTCATTTCGTGGAAACCCGAGCGCCCTCAAGAAATGCGGGTTATGCCTGGCGGCCGCGTGCCTTACTCGCTATGACGGATGGTTTCTGGCCGCAGCGATGGCGGGCGTTGTGTTGCTGCAATCTTTTCTTGGCGGTCAGCGTTCGCGGTCTGAAGCCATCAAGTTTGTGTTGATCGCCGCCGCCGCACCGATTTTCTGGTTGGCTTATAACGGCATCGTTTATCGCAATCCCCTCGAGTTCGCGAATGGGCCGTATTCCGCCAAGGCGATCGAGCGCAAGACGCAGACCGCCGGCAATCCTGGACATCCCGGCAGCGGTAACCCGTTTCTGGCAGGACTCTATTTTGTAAAGTCTGCGGAAGACAACGTCGCACACAATGAATGGGTGCAACGCACGTGGATATTGCTTGCCGTCGGCGCCGTAATCGCGGCGCGGCTGGCGGGTGGACGCCTGAACGATACTTCATCCACATTACCGATGTGGGTGTCCTTCCTGTTCTTGCTCGTCCCGCTTCTCTTTTACGCCTTGTCAATTGCCTATGGCGGCGTTCCCATCTTCATTCCGAACTGGTGGCCGTTCACCCACTACAACGTCCGTTACGGATTGCAATTGCTTCCGGCGTTTGCTTTCTCGATGGCGATTCTGATCTGTCTCTTACTGCGCAGGGATGGGTGGAAACCCCGCCTCCGGTTTGCCAGCATCCTGGGGGTATTCGTACTCGTCGCTGCCAGCTACGCATCAGTGTGGCAAGCGACGCCGATTTGTCTGCAGGAAGTGCAAACCAACATGCGCACACGCAATCAACTTCAAATAGAAGTCGCCCGTTGGCTCGAAAAGCTTCCTCCAGATTCCACGCTGCTGATGTTCGTGGGCGACCAGGTTGGGGCGCTGGAGCGGGCGGCAGTCCCATTGAAACGCACAATCAACGAGGGCAACCATCGTGTCTGGAAGCAACCCAGTGATCCCAACGGCCTCTGGGAACGTGCTCTTGCCGATCCATCTAAGTATGCCGACTTCGTCCTGGCGTTCGAGGGCGACCCGGTCTGGCAGGCCGTACATGAAAAGCATCTCGGTGAACTGATCGAACTCCACGTGACGGGGCAGCCTCGTGCGATCCTGTACCGCGCGAGGTAATCACGCGGGTTAATGCGGCAGCTCATAGGCCGGATGATAAAATTTGCACATCCGGACCATGTTTGAGGCGCCTGAGATTTCTCTATGAGTTGGCAGCACTTCGTCGACCTGATGCACCGCGAGATGTCGAGCGGCTTTGTCGCCAGCTCGATCCTGCGACTTCTGCTGGCGGCGATCCTCGGTGGACTCATCGGCTTGGAGCGCGAACTCAAGCACCGCGCTGCCGGACTCCGGACCAACATGTTCATCTGCTTCGGTGCTGCGCTGTTCACCGTGCTCTCCCGCGGCCTGGCTGCAGAGCCGTCGGATTACACTCGCATCGCGGCCCAGATCATCCCGGGCATCGGTTTCATCGGCGCGGGATCGATTCTGCACACGCGCGGCCTCACCACCGGGCTTACCTCAGCGGCGACCCTGTTCGTAGTGGCATCCGTCGGAATGGCCGCCGGTGGCGGACTTTACGTCACCGCCGTGTTTGCCACCGGACTTGTTTTGTTGACCCTGTTTTTCCTCGGCCAGGTCGAAGAGACTCTCAATCTCAAGCTTCTTCTTTCGAGTTACGAGGTGACCGGCGCCAGCGTAGAAGAGGTTAGCAACGAAGTAAACCGTATCCTCGAAAGCCATCATCGGCTGATGCAAAACGTGAGCACCGGCAACACCGGTCAGCACATCCGCCTGCAATTCGATGTTGAAGGATGCCGCCGCGAGCAGAAGGAATTGTTCCGACTCTTGAAAGCATCCAGCGTTCTGGGCAGCGCGACTTCGCTGGGACGCGTGGAGCGCGAGTGATCCCCGGCGTTCGCACGATCCCGTTTGTTAAAGCCAGCGCTTGTGGCAACGATTTCCTGCTGATTGATGCCTCGCTCATTCCTGCGGCCGACGCTAGCAGTTTCACTCAACGCATCTGCGATCGCCACGAAGGCGTCGGCGCCGATGGCGTGGAATGGCTGCTTCCTCACTCCCATGCCGACGCTGAGATCCGTCTCATCAATGCCGATGGGTCCGAAGCCGAGATATCTGGCAACGGCACTCGCTGCGTCGCCGCGTACCTGTGCTCGGAACAAGGAAAAGAGAAGATTACGCTTCACACCGGAACTGGCCTCAAAACCTGCATCCTGACTTCGAGCAGCGACTGGCAATATGAATTTGAGATGGATATGGGCGCAGCCCAGGTCAACAAAGAGCTAAGTGTGAAGACTCGAACGGGCGAATCGCACGGAGTCCCCGTTTCGACGGGTAATCCGCATTTTGTACTCTTTGTCTCAGCGTTCCCCTCTGACTGGCAATCCCAAGCCGCAGAAATCCAGCGCTCGGGGCAGTTCAAAGAGGGCGTGAACGTCGAATTCGTTGCCGTGACCGGAAAGCATGACGTTACTGTCCGGTTCTTCGAACGCGGCGTCGGTGAAACCCAATCGTCGGGCACTGGTTCCTGCGCCTCCGCCATGGCCGCAATGTACACCGAACGCGCCGAGTCTCCCGTGAGGGTTCACGCCCTCGGTGGCACGCAGACTGTCCGCAGCGAAGGCAAGAACATTTTCCTGCGCGGCCCTGCTCACCTTGTTTGTCGCGGGGAATTTTTTCTCACCTGAACGCCGATCGCGTCATGTCTTCTTCCACTCGCCAACTCGTCAAGCCTCCCGCCCTCCGCCCCAGAGACACGGTCGGCATCGTCGCACCTGCGAGTAATCTGAAGCAGGCCGATCTCGATGCAGGCTGTGAAGCTCTGCGGCGTGCTGGCTACAACCCCGTTTACCTCGACTCCATTCTCGATCGCGATCTTTACTTTGCCGGATCTGCTGCCCGCCGGGCCCGCGAACTCGAGCAGATGTTCGAGCGCGATGACATCCGCGCAATTGTGTGCGCGCGCGGAGGCTACGGAGCGAATTACCTACTGCGCGAGATCGATCTGGCCAAAATCAAGGCTCATCCCAAAATCTTCGTCGGATATAGCGACCTCACCACGCTTCTGACACTCTTCCTCGACGCCGCCGGATTCGTCACTTTTCACGGCCCCATGGTCGCCAAAGATTGGGCGCACGAAGACGGAGTGGATTTGATTTCCTGGCAACAGGCGATGTCGTTTACTGGTCCATGGGAGGTCCCGCTAAACTCGAATGTTACCGGTCTCGCCGACGGCGAAGCGGAGGGCACTCTCTATGGCGGATGCCTCTCGATTCTCGTTGCCTCGCTTGGTACTCCGTGCGAAATCAAAACGGCCGGCACGATTCTCATTGTCGAAGACGTTGCGGCCAAGCCCTATCAGGTCGACCGGATGCTGATGCAATTGAAACTGGGCGGACACCTGGATGCCGTGCGGGGCATCGTGTTCGGAGAGATGATCGACTGTATTCAGGCTCCGAGCCAGGATTACACGCTGCAGCAAGTTATCACGCGCATTATCGGGGATCTTGGAATACCCGTAGCGTATGGCCTGAAGTCCGGGCATGTGTCATCCGGTAACATCACGCTGCCATTCGGAGTGAGAACCAAACTGTCGGTGCGAAACCTAAAAGTAAGCCTCACTATTTTGGAATCTGCGGTGAGTTCGTGATCTATTTTCTCCACATAGTGTTAACGCCGTTGGGGTGATTGAATTGTCGATATGACTGAGTCGAAGAACATCCATCTGATTGGAATCTGCGGCACCGCGATGGCAGCCCTTGCCGGAATGCTGAAGCAGCGCGGCTTCCGTGTGACGGGGTCCGATGCCGCGGCCTATCCTCCGATGTCGGATTTCCTTCGCGCAATCGGCATTCCTGTGGCCCAACCCTTCGACCCGAAGAATCTGGAACCCCGCCCTGACCTCGTCGTCATCGGCAATGCCATGTCTCGCGGCAACGTCGAATTGGAGTACGTGCTCGATCAGCGCATTCCTCTCTGTTCGCTGCCTCAGTTGCTGCACGACGAATTCCTGCGGGGAAAGGAAGTGTTGGTCGTGGCCGGAACCCACGGCAAGACCACGACCACATCCATGCTTGCCTGGATCTTCCACTCCGCCGAGCTCGATCCCTCGTTTCTCATCGGAGGCATCGCAGAAAACTTCGGGTCCAGCTTCCGTCTCGGCGAAGGGAAGCACTTCATCCTCGAAGGAGACGAATACGACACGGCCTTCTTCGACAAAGGCCCAAAGTTCCTGCACTACTTTCCCGACTCCATCATTCTCACCTCGGTTGAGTTCGATCACGCCGACATCTACAAGGATCTCGACGCCGTCGAAACGGCATTTAAGCGTCTCGTGAATCTGATTCCGCGGCGCGGACGCATCATCGCCTTTGACGGTTCGGTGGGCGATAAAACCGAGAGTGCAAGCCTGGAGCGCTGTCTGGCCAAAGCATTCTGTCCCGTCGAACGCTACGGGGCGGGATCGCGGGCCAACTGGAAAGTCACGAATCTCCGCCTCGATCCCGGACGAACCTCCTGGACCGTCCTGCACGACAACAAACCATGGGCTGATCTGGAATTCGCACTGGCAGGGGAATACAACGTCTGGAACGCAACCGCCGCGGCCGCCCTGGCAAATTCGTGCGGCATCTCGAAAGAAGCGATAGCCTCCGCACTCAAGACGTTCAAGAGCGTGAAGCGCCGCCTCGAAGTCAAAGCCGAAGTCAATGGCATCACTATCATCGATGATTTCGCCCATCACCCCACGGCTATCGCCGGAACCTTGAAGGCGCTGCGAGCCCGTTATCCCGGAGGCCGTCTGTGGGCGGTTCTCGAACCGCGGTCCAATACACTCCGCCGTCGAGTCCTGCAGAGCGATCTGGCGCGGAGTCTCGCTCAGGCCGACGAGATCATCGTCGCCGCGGTATTTCGCTCGGAAGCTGTCCCCGAAAAGGAACGCCTCGAACTTCCCGCGCTCGCTGCAGAAATCCAGCAGAACGGGCGCCCCGCGCGACTTCTCGCCGACGCAGATGCCATCGTGGAAACCATCGCTCCCGAACTGCGCAGCGGCGATGTGGTTGCCATTCTTTCGAATGGCGGTTTTGGCGGCATCTATGAAAAACTCCCCGCGCGTCTGCGCCAGTTATTGGCAACAAAATGAACGACCGCTTCCGTCCCTATTCCCGCGCTGCCGGCGTCGCAATTTGCTTCATGGTTCTGGCCTTGGGCTCTGCAGCGCAAGCTCCGTCAGAACGAGTTTCGTACACGCTTTCGCTTGCCAACCCAGAGCAGCATCTGGTTGAGGTGCAGATTGCCCTGGCACCAGGACCCGCGGCCCGCGAGCTTCAACTTCCAGTTTGGAACGCCCTCTATCAGGTTCGCGACTTTTCTCAATTCGTCAACTGGATTCGCGCCAAGGATCGCTCCGGCAACGCTCTCCCGGTCCGCGAACTCGACAAGAGCCGCTGGCAAATTCAGGGCGCGTCTGCCGGAGCGATCGTGGAATATCAGATCTACGTGGATTCTTTCGGTCCCTTCGGCGCGCAGTTAAACTCGCATCACGCATTCTTCAATCTGGCGCAAATTCTGATGTATCCAGCGGATGGCCGAAACGCCATTCAAGTGCTGCACATCAGCCATACACCGAACGGGTGGCACATCGCTACGCCCCTCAAATCGGAGGACGGTGCCTTCGTTGCTGAAAACTACGACCGGCTCGTCGATTCTCCGGTCGAGATCGGGACATTCCAGGAGTCCGACTTCGATGAATCCGGAGCCCACTTTCGGGTCATCATCGACGCAGACCAAGCCGACTATGACCCCGCTAAAATCGTCGGAGACCTGCATAAAATCGTCGCCGCGGCTATCAGCTGGATGAACGACCGTCCCTTCGACACTTACACTTTTTTCTATCATTTTCCTCATGGACCAGCCGGGGGCGGCATGGAACACGCGTACTCCACTGCGATCGATATCAGTGCTGACGTGCTCAAACAGAATCTTTACGCACTGAACGCCGTCACTGCCCACGAATTCTTTCACCTTTGGAATGTGAAGCGTATCCGCCCGCAATCGCTCGAGCCCATCGATTACACAAAAGAAAACTACACGCGAGCTCTCTGGTTCAGCGAGGGCGTGACCAGCACCGCCGAAGAGATCATTCAATTACGAGCTGGGCTGATCGACGAGAAGCAGTTTCTCCGCAACCTCGGCGATGAGATCACCGAACTGGAAAGCCGGCCAGCGCACCTGACACAATCCGTAGAAGAATCCAGTCTCGACGCCTGGCTTGAGGGCAACGGATATTACCGGCGGCCCGAACGCAGCATCTCGTACTACAACAAAGGGGAACTGCTGGGGGTCATGCTCGACCTCGCGGTGCGCGATGCCAGCCATGGCCAAGCTTCTATGCGCGAAGTCTTGCAATGGATGAACGCCAATTACGCGAAGAAGAGCCGCTTCTTCGATGATTCGCACGGAACCCGCGAAGCCGCCGAAGTGGTCACTCATGCCGACCTCGGTTCGTTCTTCACCAGGTACGTTGCCGGAACCGAAGAAATTCCCTGGAATGACTTTCTACACTCGGTCGGGCTCCGCGTTGAACCGATGAGCGTCGAAGTTCCTGACCCTGGCTTCGTCGCTTCCCGCAACTTTGATGGACCCATGTCCGTTGCCGAGGTCACTTCCGGGAGTGCAGCGGAGCAGGCTGGCCTGCAAGTAGGCGACATCATCACCGAACTCCAAGGCAAGCCCGCCGGACAGGAATCCCGCCAGCAGTTGGCCCGCCTCGCCCCTGGCGACATTCTCACGGCAAAAGCGCGTTCGCATCGCGGAGCCGAACGGGAACTGAAATGGAAGGTCGCCTCGCGCCAGGAAGTCTCGTACACGGTGACAGATCTCGATCAGGTCACCGCCGAGCAGCGGGCCAGGCGCGTCGCCTGGCTCAAGGGCGAAGCTCAGGCGGAATCCGCAAGCTCCCCAGGAGCATCCGCCCAATGATCCGCACCATCGCGATGCTGCTGCTTTGGGCGCTGGCCGCGCCCATCGCCGGGCTGATCGGGTTCCCCGCAACTTTCATCATGGGGAATGTACGAGTGCTTTACCGGCTTTTCATGTGGGGAGCGCGCGCTGGCATCTGGATCACCGGGGTGCAGGTCGAAGCCATCGGCCTTGATCGCTTCGATCACTCGCGCAGCTACATCTTCATGACGAATCACGTCTCCAATCTCGATCCGCCGATTCAAATCCCGCTCATTCCGAAGCGCAGTTCGGTGATGGTAAAGAAGGAACTGTTCAAGGTCCCCATCCTCGGTCGGGCGATGCGTCTCGGTAACCTGGTTCCTGTAGATCGCGGCAATCGCGATGCCGGCATCGAGGCAGTTCGGGCCGCCAAGGCGGTCGTCGAGCAGGGCCTAAACATGACGATTTACGTAGAAGGGAAGCGATCGTTCGATGGCAAGCTTCTGCCCTTCAAGAAAGGCCCGTTTTACCTGGCGGTCGAGTGCGGAGTTCCGGTAATTCCGATGACCATTGTGGGCACGCATTACGCGATGCCGAAAGCGCGCTTCGCCATCAAGCCCGCGACAGTGCAGGTCATCTTTCACGAGCCCATCGAACCCCAGGATTTCGGCGACCGGGAATGCCTCATGGAAAAAGTCCGTGCTGTGATCGAAAGCGGCCTACCCGAGGAATATCGGCACGGGAGCAAGGAAGCGGCGGACAACCAGCGAACCTGACACGGAGAATAGCTGCCAGGTTTGAGATTGAAGATTCGGGCCAGTCATCTTGCTAGTCGTAAATCGTCATTCTGCAATCCAAAATCTGCAATCTGAAATCTCGAATCCGCAATCCAGCCTGACGGACAGCACCGAGGTAATCAGGACGCCCCGCCTATTTTGGCGATAGAATCCGCACTATGGATCTAAAACGGCTGATCACGCAGTTCGCCTACCGGATCGAAGCGAAGCCGGAGGGTGGATTCATTGCGCACGCCAGCGACCCGTCGGTTCCACCGGTCGAGGCCCCCACGCGCCTGGAGCTTCAACAGAAAATCCAGCAGAATATGATCAACGCCCTCTCGGCCGAATTTCCAGCTCTCAAACTAGCGCTGGAAAACAAGCATACGGAGTTGAACTTCCATGTCGAGCGCCAGCCGGACGGCGGTTTCGCCATCCACTCCGCCGATCCGAGTGTCGGAGTGATCGAAGGCGCAACCCAGGCAGAGGTTGAAAGCCATTTCGTAGAAAAATTCCTTGGATTCGCCGGCAAGCACCTCATGCCGGAGTTCTCGCAGGCACTCGCTTCTCAAGTCAATTCTGGAAATATCAAGGTGGTTCTGAACCGGAAGAGTGCTTTCACGTTCAATGGCGGCTCTCCGAAGATAAGCCTCGGGAGTTCGCAGAGTCCTACACTAAACGGCTCTGCTCAGGCGAAAGACTTGATCACGACGACAGATCTGGGCACACTGAACGGTACTCTCGAAAATTCTCCGATCACGCCCGAGGCGAGCAATTTCGGCAAGGTCTTCCGCCTTATTCTTGCAGTGCTGATTGTCGGTGCGATGGTCTACTTCTTCCTGCGGTACCGCTGAGATTTCCCGTCCACTCCGTAATGTTATGTAGCAGGGAGGCCGATTTTTCCGAAATACCCTGTGATCCCCTGCGCCCTCTGTGGTTATTCTTTTGCCTTTATACCCCGCACCGCCCGCACAAGTTCAGGCAGGCGCGGCAAGATCGCCGAGTACTTCAGCCATGCCCGGTGATCCACGGCCGGTGCTCCGCTCACCAGTGCACCCGCGGGAATATCGTTGGCCACGCCGCTCTGCGGAGTCACGATCGCGGCTTCCCCGACCTTACAGTGCCCGACCACTCCGACCTGTCCGGTCAGGATGACGCGATTCCCAATCTCAGTCGATCCCGCCAGTCCCACCTGCGCGCATAGAAGGGCGTCGTCGCCCACGTGAGATCCGTGACCAACCTGCACCAGATTGTCGACCTTTACGCCGCGCCCGATCTTCGTCTCGCCCACGCTGGCGCGGTCGATACACGAATTGGCCTGCACCTCGACGTCATCCCCGATGATCACCGGGGCCGGTTGCGGAATCTTGTGCCAGCGTCCCTCGGGAGTCTTCGCGAATCCAAAGCCGTCGGCCCCTATCACCACGCCATTCTGCAGCAGCACATTGTCGCCAATCCGGCAGTTCTCCCGCACCACGGAATGCGCATGCGCAAAGAACTTCTTCCCGATCTGCGCCCCGCGATAAATCACGACATGCGCCAGCAACACCGCATGCGCGCCAATTTCGACATTCTCTCCGACCACAACATAAGGCCCAATGTGCGCACCTTTCGCAATCTTCGCCGTCGGATCAATCACTGCCGTTGGATGAACGCCCGGAGCATATTTCTGTTCAGGATGAAATAGTTCCAGCGCCCGAGCAAAGGCCAGGTACGGATCCTTCGACCGCAACATCGCCGCCGGAATGGCAGGGAACTGCTCGCTAACGATCACGGCCGACGCCTGAGTATTCCGAGCCGCCGCCGCGTACTTAGGGTTGGAGACAAACGTCAACTCACCAGGCCCAGCCTGTTCAATCCCGTTGAGTCCGTTGATGTCGATGTCAGGAGAACCGTTTTCCAGACGAGCGTCGATGGCCGAAGCGATGGCAGAAAGTTTCATGGATGTGGAATGATGCGCGACTAAATCGTACACCATTCCACGAACGCTAAAGCGTGCGCCGCTTCTCCTGAACTTTCCAGCGGCGTGGTTTCAGAGACTGAAATCAGCCCATGGTTTCACTGGAGGACGAGTGTGAAAGATCCCTGCTGCGTGATAGCACCGCCTGTCGCCGTCACAGAGACTGTGTAGGTCCCAGCTGGCGTGCCGGGGTCTTGATGAGACTTACTTCCTCCTCCGCCGCCTCCGCACGCGGGCACCGTGATAACCATCGCTACGAACATCAGAGCGACCACGCATCGACGTCGCCGCGCCCCCGGCACGAAGAAAATCCCAAACGGCAATCCGGTGCTCAACAGCACCGCGTAGTAATACGTGTTCTGATTCGATTGCAGTCTCACCGTATGAGGTCCTGTCGTGCGGATGGTGATGTTGGCGTTCACGACGGTGGTCGGCCCCAACCCAGTGACCGAGGCGGAAGAGCAGGTAGCCTCTGCCGGGAGACCGCTGCACGTAAAATTGATCGCGGTCGTGAAGTTGCTGGAGGCGACGATCCCAACAGAGGTGGTGCCCGACAGGCCGGGGCTGCTGATCATCACGTTTGTCGGCCCGGACACCCCGATAAAGCCAGGCTGGACTGTAAAGCTTATTGGCGCACTGTCGCTGACGGAAAAACTCGCATCCCCTAAGTAGCTTCCTGAAATTGTATGGTTGCCCGCATCGAAGCTGATGATTCCGTCTCCGATCGAGGTATTTCCCTGGCTGTTAAGAGTTGGACTGCTGGCCACCTCAATCGGGGGACTTACCTGCGGATTCGATGTCGGAAGTGGGCCGAAGCTATCTGTAAACGTGACCGCTCCGGTCGGCGTTCCATATCCAGACTTCCCCGCTACATCTGCTCGTACAAACACAAGACTGCCGAATGGAAAGGGACTTGTCACCGAGCGGCCAGACAAGTCTGACGCCTGCAGACTCAAAGCCGTAGTGCTAGGTTCGGGAGTTATGTTCACTTTAATCCGGTTGGAGTCGCTCGGGGCGTAGGTACCGTCGCCACTGTAATGTGCCGATATATCGAAAGAACCAGCAGGGCCCCCCGGTACTGAGTTAGTCGAGCCGCCAGCTTGTCCGCCGCTTAGGGAAAGAAGGTCAAGGGCGTTGCTGGGAACGGAACCACTGTAGCCAGCCTGCAAAGCAACGTCGCCGGTAGGTTTAGCAGTCCCAGTATTCGGGCTGACTGTGACAGCCACGGCTATGGATTGACCATGCGTGATCGAGATCGAACTAGTACCGCCATTCAATGTTAATGCGGTTGTCGTGGGATTAAAGTCCACGGTGCTCCAGTTGCTGATCAGGTTTGCCACATTGACCGATCCAAGACCGGTGGCCAAGTCATAGCCCGCCCCGGCTTGATATTCGGAACTCGTTTCCCCAGGAACAATGTTGCTCCCCACGGTCACGTCATTGAATATGCAGGAGGCAGTGGGAAATCCGGATGTGTTCGAACCGTTACAGCTTCCCGGATAGATGCCTCCCGCGGCTTGCTTCGCCGCCAGTTGATAGAAGACGTAGTTCGCCTGCCCCTGTCG
>CAVRZL010000025.1:0-240617 GCA_963725565.1 uncultured Acidobacteriota bacterium | reverse complement strand
AGGAGGCGTTGCGGCGCGGGTCTTCGCCAGTGGAATGGCTGCGATCCACGCCATCGTGACGACATTGAAGTCCGGCGACCACGTCGTCTGCGGCAACGATCTGTACGGAGGAACCCCGCGCCTGTTCAACCAGGTCATGGCAAATCTCGGACTCGAGTTTACCTACGTCGATACCTCCGACACGGAGAACGTCGAACGCGCCATCCGCAAGAACACGCGCATGGTTTACATCGAGACGCCAACCAATCCCCTGATGCGGCTGAGCGACATTGCGGCCATCAGTGCCATCTGCCGCCGCAAAAAGGTCGTTGCTGGTCGTGGACAATACATTCATGTCTCCCTACTTCCAGCAACCTCTCGCGCTGGGAGCGGACCTCGTAGTCCATTCGACAACTAAATTTCTGAACGGACACAGCGACGGCTTGGGCGGAGTTGTGGTCTGCGCCAAACAGGAGCACGCCGACCAACTGGCCTTCCTGCAGAAAGCGTCAGGAGCGATCCTTTCGCCCTTCGAATGCTGGCTCGTGTTGCGCGGAGTGAAGACACTCGCTGCTCGCATGGAGATTCATGACCGCAGCGGCCGCATCGTCGCCGACTTCCTCTCCAAGCACAAAAAAGTAAAAGCGGTTTTCTATCCCGGTCTCGCCAGCCATCCGCAGCACCAACTGGCGAAGCGCCAGATGAGCGGCTTCGGAGCGATGATCACCTTCGAGACCGGATCGTTGAAGAACGCCAACAAGATGCTCAAGAAATTGCGCGTCTGCTCGCTCGGCGAATCGCTCGGCGGAGTCGAGACGCTCATCTCGCATCCCGCAACCATGACCCACGCAGCGCTGGGTGTGAAGGGTCGAAAAGCGATTGGAATTACGGATGGCCTGGTGCGAATCTCCGTCGGAATCGAAGATGTAGACGATCTTCTGGACGACCTGGATCAGGCACTGAAGGCGATCTAGCAGGCTGCCAAAAAATCGAGATTCGTATCAGGGCATTGCGTTACGATCCCGCAAAGGGCTTTTTCCGCCGCCCGCTAGTGTGATGCCCCGGAAGTTCGCGTAATAATTCAGCGTGTCATCCTGAGCGAAGCGAAGGACCCCTGCACTATTGCCTGCAGCACCGATACTCTCGCATCTCCTCTTCGATGGATCGTCGACTCTGTTCACGTATTTGCGGGACACCACACTCGAAGTATCCGTGAACATCCGTGGCTGCCAATCGTTCCGCCTGACCGCTACTTTACCGACTGGTCGATCCATTCCATGTAAGCGGAACTGCCGCCCTCGATGGCAATCGCGATGCATTCCGGAAGATCGTAGGAATGCAATTCGAGAATAGCGGCTGTCACCCTGGTCACTTTTTCCGCGGTCGTTTTAATCAGCAGCAACCATTCCCGGCTCGACTCGATCTTACCCTCCCATCGATAGATGGACTCGACTTGAGGAATGATGTTCACGCAAGCGGCCAGTTGGTTCTCGACCAGGTGATGCGCAATCTTTCGTGCTTCTTCCTCAGAGCCCGCGGTAGACAGGACGATTCGTTTGTCGGTCATATGAAACCAGCCTTCGGCGCTCGGCTTCGTGGAGATCGAACCATATGCTAACGCAAATCAAGTTTCGGACGTCCGGTTGGCGCGCGGTCATGGCCGAGGAGTTCACCTTTGCCCACGTTACGTCCATCGGTCTTAAGTACGTCGGAGAGCAGTAACCAGCTTGGTTCCTTCTTTCCGCAACCGGAGAACTTCCGATTGACGCCGGAGGTGAAGACGAAGTCCACTGAAAAGTTGAAGTCTGATCCGCATGTACTCCGAGGGCCGGTAGCGAGCGCGGCCTGGAGAAGTCGGCGGCGATGAAGTTAGACCTTCGAATAAGGGTGTCTCTGTGAAGCAGTTGTTCCGCATCGATCAGATTCCGCGCCCCCAGGACGGTTTGCGAGCCATGGCCGAGCGAGCGCCGCAGGCTGAGGCTATCGCCGCCTCCTGGATTGAACTTGCCCGTCCGGCAGCGACGCGTATCTATTCACTGCGCCGCCGTATCGCGACCATCGCGGTAGCCCTGCTTGCAGGCTTTCTGTTTGTCCATGTTATGTTCGGCGCCAACGGGATGGTGGTGTACAAGCAGAAGCGTGACGAATACCAGGCCTTACGCAAGCAGATCGTGCAGGCCCAACAGGAGAAGGATCGTTACACCCAGCAGATTCAGGGCTTGCAGAGCGATCAAACGGCGATCGAAAAAGAAGCGCGCGAACAACTGGGATATGCCAAGCGGGGTGAATACGTCTATGTTCAGCCCTCTCCCGCGCAGCCCGCGCCGGTGGTCAATCACTCCGCGAAAAAATAGTCCGTCCTGATTTCTTCACGTGCAACCTCCACCGGGAGACACGTCCGTAAGCTGACAACTTGCTGGTTCCCCTGTGGTATAGTTCGTCTGCTTTACCGCTAAAACAATTCGAACGGCCGCCCGGAGAGGCGGTACCTTCGAACACTGTGGGTACGCTGCGGCGTGGGGCCGCAGACTGAATTTCAAAAGGAGAACAACCGGCCATGAGAAAAGTGCTGCTGATTTGTATTGCGGTATGTTTTGTGCTCGCCCTGTCTGCTCTGGCATTCGACGACATGGGGAAGAGCGCAACCGTCAACGGGTGGGTCGCTGACGACAAGTGCGGCGCCAAGGGCGCCAATGCGGGAGCCGAGGCCTGCACCAAGAAGTGCCTGGCTGCCGGAGCGAAGATGGTGATCGTGACCGACAAGGATCAGAAGATCCTGATGGTCGACAATCCCGATGCGCTTAAAGGCCATGAAGGCCATCACATTGCCGCGACCGGTTCGGTCAAGGGTGATTCGATCCACGTGGACAGCGCAAAGATGCTTTGATGTGATCTTTAGATGTGTGATGAAAGGGCGGCTCGCGCCGCCCTTTATTTTTGGACCTAATTCGTGTCCGAAGATCGCATTTCGGATTATAGCGAGAGACGCGGGCGAGGGCGCCCGCGCCACCTAATAATCACCGCACTACGCCTTCCAGCGGGGAACTTGCCGTCGCGTAGAGCTTCTTCGGCATGCGGCCGGAGAGGTACGCCTGGCGTCCGGCGATTACCGCATGCTTCATCGCTTCCGCCATCAGCACGGGATCTTGTGCGTTGGCGATGCCGGTGTTCATCAGGACAGCGTCGGCGCCGAGTTCCATGGCGATGGCCGCATCGGAGGCCGTGCCGACTCCCGCATCGACGATCAGCGGCACGCCGTGATCATCTCGCGCAGGATGCGAATGTGCGCCGATTCTGAATGCCCATGCCGCTGCCGATGGGCGCGCCGAGCGGCATGATCGTCGCCGCTCCGGCATCGATCAAGCGCTTGGCGAAGACGATGTCGTCGGAAGTATAGGGAAGGACTGTGAAGCCTTCCTTGACCAGCACGCGGGTGGCTTCGAGCGTTGCCTGCACGTCGGGATAAAGCGTGGCCTGATCGCCGATGACTTCGAGTTTCACCCAATCCGAGAGGCCGACCTCGCGGCCAAGGCGTGCGGCGCGGATGGCTTCGTCCGCGGTATAGCATCCGGCGGTGTTGGGGAGCAGGAAATATTTCTTGGGATCGATGTAGTCGAGCAGCGATTCCTTGCTGCGATCGAGATTGACGCGGCGCACCGCAACCGTGACCATCTCGGCGCCGCTGGCTTCGAGCGCGCGCGCGGTTTCCTGGAAAGATTTGTATTTTCCCGTGCCGACGATGAGGCGGGAGCGGAAGGAACGTCCGGCAATGACTCAATGAGTCCGACATGGGGATATTGTAATGAAACCTGGGCAGGGAAGCACGAAGGGCCGTGCTCGTAGCGAGTGCGGCGGCGAGGACGCCGCCGCGACAGCCGGCAAGATGCCGGCGCTACCGAGCGGCGCTGCGCGCCTGGACAGCCGAGGGCGGCTGTCCCCACACAGCCTGTCGGCTATCCATCTACGCTAGGTTACAGACGCTGTTTCTGCCTGGGCATACAGTTCGTCGATCTGCTGCTTGTAGCGTTCCTCGATGACGCGGCGGCGGAGTTTCATGGTGGGTGTAAGAACTCCGTTGTCGGGAGTGAATTCGTCGGGGACCAAAATTACTCGCTTTAATTTCTCGAAGCGGGCGAGATTCTGGTTGATGCCTTCCACGATCCCTTCGTAGAGACTCTGCACCTTCGGATTTGCGACCAGTTCCTGGCGCGAGGAGAACGAGATGTTATTGGCGCGCGCCCACTGTTCGAGGGCTGCGAAATTTGGAGACACGATCACGGCGGCAAACTTTCGGCGATCCCCTAAAATTGCGGGTACACCTACCAGGGGATTCAGCTTGAGAGAGTTCTCGATGGGCTGAGGCGCGATAAACTTGCCGCCCGAGGTTTTGATGAGATCTTTCTTGCGGTCGGTGACGGAGAGATATCCATCGGCATCGATGTTGCCGATGTCTCCGGTCTTAAACCAGCCGTCCGAGAGGGCTGCCTTGGTTTCTTCCGGACGATTCCAATAGCCCTGGAAAACGGACGGGCCGCGCACGAGAATCTCGCCATCTTCGGCGATGCGTACCTCCAGGTTGGCGAGAATCTTGCCGACGGTACCGATGCGATGGTTGCCCGGCGTGTTCAGCGCGATTACCGGAGATGTTTCGGTAAGCCCATAGCCCTCGTGAATGCGAATGCCGACGGTGGCATACCATTCAGCCAGTTCGCGCCCCAGTGGTGCTCCTCCAGAGATAAAAGTTTCGACCTGCCCTCCCATGCCTTCACGAATCTTCGAGAACACCAGCTTGTTGGCGAGTTTCCAGGCTGGCGATGACGGAGTCTGTCCCGCAAGGATCTCCGGCTTATGACTCTTTCCTACAGATAACGCCCAATCAAAAATTGCGCGTTTGGGAAAGCCTTTGGCCTTGTGCTCTGCCTGGGCATAGATCTTTTCGTAGACGCGCGGTACGGCTACGAAGACCGAGGGGCGCACCTCCTGCAACGCTTCGGGCAGGCGCTCGATGAACGGGCAATACGCCAGGGTGACGCCGTGATACAGCATGGAAAAATCCACATGGCGAGCGGTGATGTGGCAGAGCGGCAGGAATGAGATGCTGACCAGGCCCGGGCGCATATTGAATCCCAGGAGCGAGCACTGGATGTTGGACGCAATGTTGCCGTGCGTCAGCATCGCGCCTTTAGATGTACCGGTCGTGCCCGAGGTGTAAACAATAGTCGCCAAGTCGTCGGGAGTGACGGAGCGAGCCTCAGTTTCAAGATGGCTGCCCAGATCGTCTGCGCCTTCGCGCGTCATGTGCCGCATGCAGACGCATTTGTCGGCAAAAGGAGCGAGATCGCCAGTGAACTCGACCTGGTCCATAACAATAATGTTTTCGATCTGTGTTTGCGGCAGGATCGACAGGACCTTGTGCAGTTGCTGGTCGGAAGAGACAAAAATCATGCGGCAGGCCGCATCATTTAGGACGAAGGCCGTTTGTTCCGCGGTCAGGGTTGTGTAGAGCGGAACCGTGACCGCCTTCAGCAACAGGCTGGCCATATCCGCGGCCGGCCACTCAGGACGGTTCTCGCTGAGGATGGCAATGCGGTCTCCCGGCCGAATGCCCCAGGCGTGCAGGGAGCGGGCGGTGCGGGCCACTCTCTGGCCGAACTCCTTCGATGAGATGGGCAGCCATTTTCCCGAATCGCGGTAGAGCATCATGCGATCGAGATTGCGTTCTATCGCTGCAAAGAAGATGTCATTCAGCGTGGCAGGGCTCATGGCGCTATTGGCCTCAATTCCGCGGACTAGCGGCGAAACCAGTTCGACTGAAATGTACTGTGTTCTGCTCGGTAGGAGCAACGTGAAAGGGGCGTGGCAGGGTTACCGAGTTGCCTACCTAGTTTACCGCAAACGCCAGGCAGAGTATTCTGGGCAAACACTCCGGTGGGAGGGGTTCGAATGCAAACCAAATACTCAGGACTGCTCATGGCAGGATTGGTGCTGGCTGGCGCCTTGGTGACAAGCGCTCCGGCGATTGCCCAGACAAAAAAGGAGGGATCGAGCATGCCCAAGGTAGGGGATGCGGCTCCGGATTTCACATTGAAGTATTTCGACGGCAACGATCTGAAAGACGTAAAACTCAGTGACTACCGGGGCAAGAAGAACGTCGTGCTGGCGTTCTATATCTTCGCCTTCACCGGTGGTTGAACCCAGCAAATGAAAAACTTCCAGGCGAATCTGAAGACCCTGGAAGCTTCCGACACCCAGGTCCTGGGTGTGAGCATGGATAGCGCCTTCGCTAATAAAGCCTTCGCCGACCAAATTGGAGTTACCTTCCCGCTGCTGAGCGACTGGGGCGGCAAAGTCACCCACGAGTACGGAATCTACAAAGACGAATATCAGGCTCCGCGCCGCGTGAACTTCCTGATCGGAAAAGATGGAAAGATCATGGAGGAGCAGGTGGACAAGGATGCGATCGATCCGACCAAGATCGTGGATGCCTGTGCGCGTCCGAAGATGAAGAACTGAACATGTAACCGCCGAACCGTCCGTAGAGACGTAGCTTGCTACGTCTCTGCCGGCGGCATCCGAGCACCCGCGGGAACGTTGGTGAATCGAGTCGATAGTGGTGTCATTCGCCATCCTGGCTAGAGAGACGTAGCAAGCTACGTCTCTACGAGAAGCTCATCTTGCAAGTTTATGTTCGCCAAGTACTTGCCACGGCAGGAAACTAAAGCGTCTCTACCGTGTTTATAGGCCTGAGGGTAAGATCAGCTTGACGTTAGTTCCCTCAGGGGCGGACCTCATGAAAACACGCAAGTTGTGGGCCTCGTTCGTTCTACTCACGAGTTTTGCATTCGTGCTACAACTTTCTCTCCCGGCGCGCGCGCAGGACAACGCCGATCAGGATCAAGCGCAAGACCAGCCGCAGAGCCAACCACAGGACCAAGTTCAAGATCAAGATCAGGCTCAGGCTCAAGATCAGTCCCAAGATCAAGCTCAAGATCAAGCCCAGGATCCTCCGGGACGCGTGGGGCGCCTGAATTATTCGCAGGGGTCGATCTCGTTTCGACCCGCGGGGGAGGATGACTGGGTGACTGGAGTGCCCAATCGCCCAATGGTGACGGGTGACGATTTGTGGGCCGATGAGAATTCGCGGGCGGAAGTCCACGTGGGCTCTACCGCTCTGCGTCTCGGCTCAAAAACCGGGATCACGTTTCTTGCATTGGACGACCACACCACGCAGATTCGATTGGCCGAAGGATCATTGATTTTGCGTGTACGGCATGTCGACGATGACGATAGCTATGAAGTGGACACGCCCAACCTGGCGTTCAACATACTTCAGCCCGGGGAATACCGCCTTGATGTGAGCGAGGACGGCAGCCAGACCGTAACCACGGTTTGGCATGGCCGCGGGCGCGTGACCGGTGGAGGATTGACTTACACCGTGGTCGCGAATCAGTCCGCCACGTTTACGGGCAACGAGCAGCATCTCGATTACGACCTGGGACAGATTCGGAGTCGCGATCAGTTCGATACATGGGCGTTTGACCGCGACGATCGCGAAGACCGGGCCGACTCAGCAAACTACGTTTCCCGGGAAATGACGGGATATGAAGATCTCGACGAATATGGCGACTGGAGCTATGTCGCCGGTTACGGGCCGTGCTGGCGCCCGCGAGGCATCGTGGGCGGATGGGCTCCGTATCGTTTTGGCCACTGGGCCTATGTTGGCCCGTGGGGCTGGACCTGGGTAGAAGACGAGCCCTGGGGATTTGCTCCGTTCCACTATGGACGCTGGGCATTTGTGAATGCCGGATGGTTCTGGGTGCCGGGACCGGTAGTCGTGCGACCGGTGTGGGCTCCCGCACTAGTGGCCTTTGTGGGCGGCGGTCCGGGATTCCACTTCTCGGCAGGAGTGGGAGTGGGATGGTTCCCACTGGCGCCAGGAGAAGTCTATGTTCCCGGATACCGCGTAAGCCGTCGCTACGTGAACAACGTGAACATCACCAATACTTCGGTGAGCGTGACCCGCGTGACCAACGTTTACAACACGGTGATCGTCAACCGTCGCACTACCATCAACAACGTTACCTACGTGAATCAACGGGGGAACAACGGCGTCACCGTGGTCTCGCATGAAGCGTTCGTGAATGCGCGTCCGGTAGCCCAGAACGTGATGCGCGTCGATGCGCGGGAAGTCATGAATGCTCCGGTAAGCCGGGGCGTCGGTGCTGAGCCCATTCGCGCCAGCGTGGTAGGAGCGGGACGACCGGTAACGCGGAGGCCTCCGGCTGCGGTCATCAGCAGGCAAGTAGTCGCGGTCAGGACACCTCCGGCGCCGCAGCGTCCAATCGAACAGCGGCAAGCCCAGTTCGGCGGACGTCTCAACGAGCAGTCGCTGGTGCGTCCAGTGGGACCGGTGCGGTCTTCACCGAGCCAGGGCGAGCGCTCGCCAGGAGAGTTCCGTCCGTTTACGCAGCCCAACAACGGGAACAATAACAATCAGGTGCGCCAGATGCCGCAAACCCAGCCGCGAACTTATGAGCAGCAGAACGACGCTCGGACCCCGCAGCCGGGAAACCGGAACCCGGAACCGCCGCAAAATCGGGAGCAGCAGAACACTCGTGAGGCTCCTCCGTCGCAGTCGCAGATGAGGCCCACTCCGCCCGAGTCTCAACCGCGGGTCCGGCCGACGCCTCCGGTGCAGCCGCGCACGCCACAACAGGAACAGCAGCAGGAGCAGAAGTTCAACCAGTGGCACCAGGAGCGGCCCAGCCCGCCTCAGCATGAACAGAGGCAGCAACAGTCGCGGCCGGAACCGAAACAGGAGAAGCCCTCGAAGAAGGGGCATTGACGCTGACACATTGCACTGTGATAGGGTTCGCATGAGATGAGCATGCGGACCAGGCGACCGATTCCAGCAACGCCGGGAGGGACTCAACCTCTCCCGGCGTTATGTTTTGCATGGCAGCGACCTTCCCAGCAGGCTAGTCATCGAGACATCGAGACCGCAGCGCCATGAGTGAAGCCGAGCGTCAAAAACTCAATTGGATGGATGTACTGTGGCTGCTCTTTCTCCTGGGGCTGGCATTAATTCCGCCGGTGAAGGAGGTTCACAAACAAGAACTGCTGCTCGCATTCGGAGTCGTCCAGTTAATGGAACGCTGGTTGATCTCCCGAGTGCCGGGGCGTGGCGAGGTCTATGTTGTCCTGCTCAAGATCGGTCTGGCGACGCTCTTAATCAATCACACGGGCGAGGTCGCCATCAATAGCAGTTATTGGCCGATCTACTTTCTCCCCATCGTTACCGCTGCGGAATTCTTCGGACCATGGGCGACATTGTTTTGGACGACGCTAGCTGCGGCCAGTTACTCTTCCTATCTTTTCGATCCTGAGATTCGAGATTTAGAGATCCCGGTGGAGAGTTATTGGCTGCTGGCCATTCGCATTCTCTTCCTCTACCTGGCCGGAATGCTGGTAAATCGCTTCGCAGTTGAGATAAGGAGACAGACGCAGCGGTACCAGGAGCTGGCGACGACGCTCGCGGAAACCAACCGGCGTCTAGAGCAGGCGCAGGCCGACGCGCGGCGCTCCGAGCGATTAGCGGCCCTAGGGCAGTTGTCTGCCGGACTGGCGCATGAGATTCGCAATCCGCTGGGCGTGATCAAGGGCTCGGCGGAAATGCTGACGCAGAAGCTGGGAGAATCCAATCCGCTCGCGACTGAACTTGCCGGCTACATCTCCACCGAGACCAATCGGCTGAGCGCCCTGGTTACGCGCTTTCTGGATTTTGCCCGGCCGCTGCATGCTGATCTGGAGCCTCGGGAGATCACGGAAGTGCTTGATCGGGCATGGAACGACGTCGCCCAGTTGTGGAAAGGATCCACAGTCCGCATGGAGAAAGACTATGAGGCGAATCTGCCGCAGGTTCCAATGGACGAGAGTCTTTGCGAGCAAGCGTTCGTCAACATCATTCAGAATGGCTACGATGCGATGGGTGCGGACGGAGGAGCGATGCGAGTTACAGCGCGAAGGTCGCGACGCAACTCCCGGCCGGGCAGCATCGATGGAGTAGAAGTGCGCATTGCCGACACGGGGCCGGGAGTCGCACCGGAACTGCGGGAACAGATCTTTAATCCGTTCGTGACCACGAAAAAGACCGGCGTGGGGCTGGGCCTTTCCATCGTGTCCAAAATTATCGACGGACATCATGGCTCGATTCGCATCGAAGACTCAGATATTGCCGGCGGCGATGACCCGCACCGACCGGGAGCAAGTTTCGTCATATTTTTCCCCGCCGCAGGCCAAACCAACGCGGTGGGAGACAATGTTCATCTGGTGATTTCGTGAGAGACACTGGACGGAAAGAGAGGCGCGGATGGCCGGCATTCTGATTGTCGAAGACGAAGCCAAGATGCGCCGCTTGCTCGAACTCAATCTCGGGCGATGACGGCTTTCAGACTTTTTCCGCGGAAGATGCTGAGACCGGGCTCAAGTTGTTGCGCGGACCGTCCCATCGATCTGGTGCTGACCGACCTGAAACTTCCGGGCATGAACGGGCTCGAGTTTCTGCAGACGATCAAGCGGCAGAATGCCGCTCTGCCGGTCGTGGTGATGACTGCGTTCGGCAGCGTGGAAACCGCGGTGGAAGCCATGAAGGCAGGGGCCAGCGACTATGTCCTGAAGCCTTTTTCGCTGTCCGAGATGCGGATGGTCATCCACAAGGAACTGGATGTCCGCAACCTGCGCGAAGAAAACCGGTCACTGCGCGAGGCGCTGGGCAAGCGCTACAGCTATCCCAATATGGTGGCGCGCAGTCCGAAGATGCAGGAAGTACTCGTCGACCGTGGAGCGAGTTGCTCCGACCAACGCAACAGTCCTGCTGGGTGGGGAGAGTGGCGTCGGTAAGGATCTGATTGCGCGCGCCATCCATGAAAAATCGCGACGCGCAGCCGGGACCGTTTCTCAAAATCAACAGCACCGCCATTCCTGAAAATCTGCTGGAAAGCGAATTGTTCGGTTTTGAAAAGGGTGCGTTCACCGGAGCGGTCGCCAGCAAGCCCGGCAAGTTCGAACTCGCAGACAAAGGAACCCTTTTTCTGGATGAGATCGGCGACGTGCCCCCGGCGACGCAGGTGAAGCTGCTGCGCGTGCTGCAGGAGCGCGAATTTGAACGCCTGGGAGGGACCAAGACGGTGAAAGTCGACGTCCGCTTGATCGCCGCGACCAACAAAGATCTCCGCGCGGCGCTGGAGCAGGGCACATTTCGCGAAGATCTCTATTACCGCCTCAACGTCGTGCCCATCGACATTGCTCCGCTACGCGAGCGCAAGGAAGACATTCCGGAACTGGTGAATCTTTTTATCTCGAGGTGCACAGAAGAGTCCGGCAAGGCGATCGAGGGCATCGTGCCGCAGGCTATGCAGATTCTTGTCAACTATCACTGGCCGGGAAATGTGCGGGAATTGCAGAACATTGTCGAGACGAGCGTGCGCGCTATCGAAGGGGCCACAGATCGAGGTGGGAGACATTCATCTGGATATCCGTCCGGCAAAAGCCTCGAACGGCGACCCCGGATTTCTGCCCGACGGCATGACTCTGGAGCAGTGGGAAGACGAGATGGTGCAGGAAGCGCTGCGCCGTGCCAACGGGAACAAGAGCCAGGCGGCACGGCTGCTGGGCCTTTCGCGCAATGCATTGCGCTACCGGCTCTCGAAAATCGGCATTGCCGATGAGGCGGAGAAGGGGGAGTCTTAGGTCGGGTCTTTGGTCTTCGGTTGGTTCCTCGACGGTCCTTCGACCTCAGACCGCGGACCTCAGACCGCGGACCTCAGACTTCGGCCCAAGATCCAACACCTTAGACCTTAGACCTAAACCCAAGACCCAACACCCAAGCACCCAACACCCAAGACCCAACACCCAACACCCAAGACCTGCATCTTGCGCGCCGATGTGTTTTACTAATCGGCCATGATCTCTTCTTCTTTTCTTCGAACGCTTCTGGTTGCGCTTCTGTTATCCCCTCTTGCTGTATCTGCGCAAACACTCGCGCAACGCCTGGGATATCCTGCCAGCACCAAACTCATCATTGTTCACGCCGACGATCTGGGCGAAACGCACGCCGTGAATGCGGCCGCCATCAAGGCTCTTGAAGCTCATGCGGTGAATTCGGCCAGCTTGATGGTGGCCTGCCCGTGGTTTCCGGAAATTGCCGACTACGCCAAGTCCCATCCCGACGCAGACTTTGGATTGCACCTCACGCTCACCAGCGAACGCGTGTATTACCGTTGGGGCCCGGTGGCGTCGGCGGACAAGGTGCCAAGCCTGGTGGACGCGAACGGATACTTCCATCACGACTGGGAAGGGAATCAGCACATCAATCCAAAAGATGTCGAGATCGAACTGCGAGCCCAGGTTGAGCGGGCGCTGGCGATGGGAGTGCATCCCACGCATCTGGACTCGCACCAGTACCGCCTCATCATGAATGGCAAGGAACTGTTCGATGCCATGCTGCGCGTGGCTCACGACTACAAGTTGCCAGTGTTCGTGACGAGAGACTGGTTCGCCGAGCATCCGTATCTGCAATCGAGCCTGGGGCCGGGCGATATCGTGATCGACCACACGGTTACGATTGAACCAACCGTTCCGCCGGAGAAGTGGGCGGACTTTTATCTCGCGGCGCTCAAGAACCTGCAACCGGGAGTCACCGAGTTCGTGATTCATCCCGGTTTTGACGATGAAGAACTGCGTGCCGCCACGCGCGAACGTTCTACCTGGGGATCGGCCTGGAGGCAGCGCGATTACGATTTCTTCACCAGCGAACCGTTCCGGCAGGCCCTGGCCCAAGGGAAGATCAAGCTGGTCACGTGGCGGGACCTGGCGAAACTAGCGCAAAGCAAATGAAAAATGCGGAGGCGTGAGAAGTTGCGCTTGGGGTCGACTGGCCTTCGCAATGGCATCGATGGATAGAGTAAGAACGCGGCAGGGATGCTTCGACTGCGCGGTGAGGCTCGCTTCGCTCTCACCGCTCCGCTCAGCATGACAACCCATGCCCCTGTCATGCTGAGCGCAGCGAGAGGCGAGCGAACGCGAGCCTCTCGCGGAGTCGAAGCATCCCTACCTTCGTCCAAATTCCTACGTGGGGATTGATCGCGTCGAATGCGAATCCATCGGCATCTGACTACTCCGACTTAACCAGCATGCAGGTAACGTCATCGTGCTGCGGCGTGTTGCCGACAAAGAGGTCAAGTTCCGCCATCAATCGCTTGAGCAGTTCCGCCGGTTCTACTGATTTTCCAGCTTCCAACGCGGACAATAATCGTGCTTCGCCGTAGTCGTCCTGGCGAAAGTTTTCCGCTTCAACCAATCCATCCGTAAAGATGATCAGCCAGTCGCCGGGAGCCAAGGTTATGGTCGCCGACTCATACTTAGCTTCCGGCAGAATGCCGAAGGGCAGGCCGCCTACATCGAGGCGCTCGATCTGTCCGCTGGCGCGGCGCAGGATGGGATTGTTGTGGCCGGCATTGATGTAGTCCAGGCGGCGCGTGACGGGATCGTACTCCGCCAGAAATGCCGTGGTGAAACGCAATCCACCCTGGCTGTTGGTGCAGGCATAGCGGTTCATGTTGGAAGCGAGCTCGGGAAGAGCGACCAGCGCGGTGGAGAGGGTCTTCAAACTCGCCTGGAATGTCGCCATGAGCATCGCGGCTGGAATACTTTTGCCGGCGACATCAGCAACGGCGAGGACGACGCGGTTTTCTTCGTTCGTCTTGCCCGGACGTGGGAAAACGTCGTAATAATCTCCAGCGACTGTGTTGGCGGGACGCGTGGCATAGGCCAGTGCCAGGCCGGGGATCTGCGGAGGTGCGCCGGGAAGAAGCCAGGTCTGAATTTCCCGCGCAATTTGCAGATCGCGTTTCATCACCACGCGGTCGGCAATCTCAAGGATCAAAAGCAGCAGGAGGAGGAGCGCCGCCCAGAAGTGAAAATCCACTTCAACGGCGTATACGTTGTTGCCCTCGCCGTTGTATTTCAATCCCGCGTGCGGGATGGCGAGCAGAACGAGCGCTACGAGCAGCAGCACCCGCCGCGCCGGAGAGAGCTTCTCGAAGACGGCCCAGAAGAATTCCTTGATGACATGGATGCGGCGGCCGCGGTTGGTGAGTCCTTCCGGAGTCTTGGCCGCGACATCCTTGGAATAGAGGCGGTAACTGGCGCGGGCTTCGGACTCGAACTGCGACCAGAGCTGGCTGACCTCGAGACCTTCCGTGACACGTCGCCAGAAATTGCGCATTCGCATTCCGAATGTAAGCGGCTGAGCGGAAGCTTGTCCGGTGGGTGGGGAGGCAGTGCCCATCGCGTTCTCTTGAATTATAGAGGATCGCAGGAGCTGTACCGCCGTGAGCGGCGAATTCCGAATTTTGATTTCATTTTCCTTCTTATAGTCATCCCGAGCGGAGCCGTTGTTCAGGCGGAGAGAGGGATCTCCCGTGAGATGAATGTTCCGTTGAGGGATATCGCTCGGCCCGCTGGTGAAAACGCGGTCCTTCGGGATGACGCCGGGGAGGTTCAAAACAATTTCATCTGCTCATCAAAGGCCTGCACCGGCCATTTCGTAGCAAAAGCAGATTTGCTGCGGCGATGGGCGCGAGTCAATTTGTATTTTTCCCGAAGGCTCGCTACCAGCGACGAGAGACGCTTGGCATAGGCTGGCGGAAGGAAGGCGCGATCCTGATAGCGCTGCCGGTAATTCGCCGCCAGGTGAGGAAAGTTCTCTTCGAGGAAAGGAATGAACACCGCGGCCGAGCAGGGCTTGAGAAACAGCGGGTTGGCAAAGACATAGTCCGCTCCCGCTTCGGAGGCCGCGCGGATTACCGTTTCCAGATCCTTGGCAGAGTCGGTGATCCCGGGAATCACCGGAGAACAACTGATGCCCACTCTCAGACCGGCCTGAGCCAGCGAGCGCACCGCATCCATGCGTAGGTCGGGACGTGGCGCGCGTGGCTCGAGAATGCGTGCGAGATCCGTATTAAGCGTAGTGATCGTGATATGAACCGAGAGCTTGTTCGACTGTGCAACTTGCTGTAAGAGATCGAGGTCGCGGACGATCAGGTTGGATTTGGTGACGATGCCCAATTCGAATCCACGGTGACGGGAGAATTCCTCGAGGATCGCGTGCGTGACCTCATAGCGGCGCTCGGCCGGCTGGTAAGGATCGGTCGCGGTCCCGAGCGCGATGGATTCGTCCGGCCTCACGCGCCTGCAGTTCGTGGCGCAACAATTCCGCGGTGTGCTGCTTCACGAAGATCTTCTGCTCGAACTCCATGCCGTCGCGCATCTCCATGAACTCGTGCGTGTACCGCGCATAGCAGTAGCGGCATCCGAATTCGCAGCCGCGATAGGGATTGATCGTCCAGGTAAACGGCATCTGCCGGTTGCTGACGCAGCGGTTGAGCAGCGACTTGGTCGGCAGGGTGAAGTATTCGACGTTGTGCCCTTCCTTGAGAGACTCTCCCGCGCTGGCGAGGCGGGCAATGCCGATGAGGCGGGGCTTGGCGGCGGTAGGGAAGAAGGGAAGGGATGGCATGAGGATTCGCCTTTTGTTCGCCTATGATACTAAGGGCTTGTCGGGCTGTCAACGGACATTAGGGGCGTCCGAAATCCCGGGAGCGTCCCGTCTAGCCAAGTTGTTTCCGCGGAGAAGACCTAACAGCCGACTATCGTCCTTGACCCTCACTCCTAAAGAAGGGATAATCCCGCAGGTTTCTCCCCGCTTGCGCCATCCATTGGATGGTTCGTTAAGTCGTTGTCTTTCGGCCACTCAGACGGGATGGTCCACTCTATGAAGCTCGACTGCTTGGCTTGCCTGATACAGTTTTTGTCTATAACTTTCCTGCTTTCCCAGCCGGCTGTTTCTCAACTCAATCCAACGCCACGTGTCACGTCGGTTCATGCGTCTCAGCCAAGCAGGGCAACGCAAGGTAAGGTTCTCGACACCTATGGCAAGTTACCGCTTAGCTTCGAAGCAAACGACGGCCAAGTGGACGCGCGCGTGAAATTTATTTCGCGAGGCGGCACAACGCTTTTTTTGATGGAAGATGAAGCAGTGCTGGTGCCGCCGCATCAGAAGAAAGACAAATCGTCCCCAGGCCGCTTGGGAATGAAATTGCACAACGCCAATCCTTCGCCCGTAATGACCGGAGTGGATCGGCTGCCGGGTACGAGCAACTATTTCATTGGCGATGACTCCGGAAAATGGCGGACCGATGTTCCGACATATGCAAAGGTGAAGTACGAAGGGGTCTACTCCGGCATCAACCTGGTTTTTTACGGTAACCAGCGACAGTTCGAGTACGACTTCATCGTAGGCCCGGGGGCGGACCCGCACAACATCGCGTTCGATATTACCGGAGCGAGGCGAATAAGTCGGAACAAGCATGGCGAGCTGGTGTTCACGATGGGCGCCAACGAAAATGAAATTCGCTGGCGGAAACCACTGGTGTATCAAAGAAAAGCAAATGGCGCACGCGAGAAGATTTCCGCTCATTATGCGGTTGCCAATAATCGAGTGGGGTTTGAACTCGCAAAATACGACTCCAGCAAACCGCTCTTCATTGACCCAGTCATCTTCTCCACCTTTCTCGGCGGGGGTGGTTCGGATTTCGGAGGGGGCATTGCGGTGGATAGTGGAGGCAATATTTACGTTGCGGGTGCCACAACTTCCACCAACTTTCCTACCATGAACCCGCTGCAACCAGCCAACCACACCACTGCCGGGTACAGCGCCTTTATCACCAAGATAAACGCAACCGGAACGGCGTTGGTTTACTCCACCTACCTGGGAGGCAGCGGCAATGACTTCGCGTCCGCGATCGCCGTGGATAGCGCGGGCAATGTTTACATTTCGGGCCAAGCCACCTCGACGGATTTTCCGACTAAGAATCCTTTGCAGGCTACCAACCACGGTACCGTCAACGCTTTTGTGTCCAAGCTCAATCCCGAGGGATCGGCTCTGGTGTATTCGACATATCTGGGGGGAAGCAGTTCGGATTCGGCGTCGGGGATTGCAATCGACAGTGCGGGAAGAGCCTTCGTCACGGGCTCAACGAGTTCAGCCGACTTCCCCAGAAAGAATCCTGTTCAGGCAACCCACGGTGGCGGGTATTATGATGCCTTCGCCGCCAAGCTTAACATCGCCGGGTCGGCCTTGCTTTACTCTACCTTCTTGGGTGGAAGCGGGGAGGACGACGGATACGGCATCGCACTGGACAGTTCCGGCAATGCCTATATCACAGGGGTGACCGATTCGAGCAACTTTCCAACGAAGGGCGCCTTCCAGTCCGCGTACGGAGGAGGAGAGCACGATGCTTTCGTGACAATGCTTAACACCACAGGATCCTTCGTCTATTCCACTTATCTGGGCGGCAGCGGCTATGACCGAGCCAATGGCATTGCTATTGACAGCGCGGGTAGTGCGTATGTCACTGGCTACACCACTTCCGCCGATTTCCCTGTCACTCCCGGCGTTCTCGATCCTAGTTGCCTTCCTTATTGTGCCTATGGGGATACCTTCGTGACCAAGTTCAACCCTTCGGGAGGAGCTTTGGTTTACTCCACCTACTTTAGAGATGTTGGTGGTTACGCGATTGCCTTGGATTCTCTGGGCTACGCTTACGTCACCGGCCAGGCATATGCTTCCCTCTCCAAACTGAACCCCGCAGGATCGGAGATGACTTACTCCGTTGACCCTGGCATTGATAGCACGCACGTGTCGCAAAGCGCAGGAGCCGCGATCGCAGTGGATAGTTCGGGCACCGCTTACATCGCTGGCACTACTGACGAGAAGTTTCCAACTGTGAATGCCCTGCAGCCAGTCTTCGGTGGCGATGCAAACGATGCTTTCGTGTCCAAGGTTTTCTATGCGACCAGCAATATCCAGCTGATTTCGTCGGCGAACCCAGCCATATCGGGCCAGCTTGTACGCTTCACCGCCACAGTCGCTTCACCATCCGGGGGCACCCCGTCGGGCACGATAACGTTTGATGTCCCTAATGTTGGACTTGAGAAGATAAAACTGGTGGGCGGCCTGGCTACCTTTGCCACTCGCGCAATTCCGGTAGGGGTGGAGAGCGTAACTGCGCGATACGGCGGGGATTCAAATTTCTCCGGCAGCCGGTCACCGACACTCAGCCAAGTCGTGATAGAGGCAACCACGACGACTCTGTCGTCTTCGCCCAATCCATCCGCATATCGCCAGAGCGTTACTTTCTCTGCGGTAGTTAATTCCAGCATGGGCGCTCCGCCCGACGGCGAGATCGTCACCTTCCAACAGGGAGCCGTGCTGGGAACGGGAACAATAAGTGGTGGCGCCGCCACCTTTACCACCTCGGCACTAACCGCGGGAAGGCACTCGATTACGGCGGTTTATGGCGGCGACGCAAACTTCGGCGGCAGTTCGTCGAATACGTCTCAAATCGTGAATAAAGACACCACCAGCACCAAATTGACTTCCTCGTTGAATCCATCGAGTTTCGGGCAGTCCGTGACTTTCACCGCGACCGTTACCCCTCAATACAGCGGTACGATCGCCGGCACCGTGACCTTCAATGACGGCTCAACGGTTTTGAAAACGCAGCCCCTAACCGGAGGCGTCGCGAAGTTCACAACGTCATCGCTGGCTGCAGGCAGTCATACTGTCAGCGCAACATACAACGGCAGTACAAACTTCGACGGCAGTTCGGCTTCACTGATGCAGACGGTGAGGTAAGAGTAGAAATCATAAAGATAAGGGGACAGACGGAACGTTCACTAAGTTTTAGAAAGTACCGAAACGAAACACGGCTAATCCTCGTCTGTCCCCAGTCTTCACGTCTCTTCAATTCGGCTTCGTGGGAGGAGTCGGGGGCAACTTATCCGCAAGCCGCTTGTCGCTGATCGGCTGCTGAGACCTGTCATATTTCATCTTTGCGCCTTCGATGTCGGGAGTCTGCGAATGGTCAATCGGCGACATGGCGACGACCTGGTAGCGGCGGCGTTTGTGGTCGCCATCCGGGATCTTCATCTCCAGAACGTTTTTTGAAATCTTGAATTCGCCTTCCTGTCCCACCGGGAGCAGCACTGCGTGCTTCCGATCGAGCGGACGAATGTGGTACTCCATATCATCGGTGCGGAGCATGTACTGCGGGCACAGCTTCTCATCCGAATCGATATGGGTTGCCCCAATCGAGGCGAACACGCTGCCAATGCCGGAGACGCCACGTTCCTTGGCGCCGCACGGAACCGCCTCCATTTTTTCGATCATCGCGCGCTGTGCATGCTTCTTGCCGCCGGCAAATACTGGCATCGCCGCCAACAGAGAAAGGGCAATCACTCCGAACATTTTACTTTTCATCGAGCCTCCCCTTGAAGAACTCAGCCGTGACGCGGTTTGCGTTTTTGCGGCGGGAAGAGCGGGCCACTGCGGCCCGCTCTTCGTTCCCCGCAGCTATGACTTGATTACTTCAGCTTCGGCTGAGTTGCCGGGAACTTAGCCGTGCCTTTTGTCGTCGCATCAAAACTCTGCGCCGATTTGAGGAATGACTGCGGGTTCTCTTTCAACTCCGCGCCCACTCGCGGATTCGTTTTCAGGTATGTGCTGAGATCCGAATGGTTCTCCAGATATTCCTGGTTCTTGGCCAGCGACGGGTTTTTTGAGAGTTCGGTTGCAATCGTGCCGTGGCTCTGCAGAAACTCGTGGAAACTGGAGAGTTCGCCGTGTGTTACATCGCGATCCCGGCCCATGCCGTATCCTTCGTGAGTGTCAAAACGATTCTCCTGCCGCATGAAGGCGTTCGGATTCTCCTTGTACTCTTCGCGTACTCCGGGATGCTCCGCCAGGAACTGCTGAAATTCAGGATGGGCCTTAGCAAATTCTTTATTGTCGACTAACGCCGGGTTCTTGCGGAGTTGTTCCGCGATCTCCGGATGGCTATCCATGAAGCGGTCCATGTTGGCCAGTTCGCCGCGAGTTACATCGCGATCGCCAGCCCGGCTTCCCATGTTTTCCCGCTGGTCGAAGCGCTGTTCGGCGGACATGAACGCGTTGGGATTTTCCCGCAATTCGTCCTGCAGTTGAGGATGCTGCGCTAAAAACTGCTGCAGAGAGGGATGGTTTGCGACGAACTTCTTGTCGTCGACTAACGATGGATTCTTGCGGACCTGTTCGGCGATTTCCGGATGTCCGTCCAGGAACTGGTCCAGGTTCGCCAATTCAGGACGACGTCCGGTCCGGTCTTCCCGTCGGTCGAAGCGCTGGTCCGCAGCCATAAATCCGTTGGGATTTTCCCGGAGTTCTTCCCTGACCTCAGGATGCTCCGCCAGGAACTGTTGCAGGGCCGGATGGCTTGCTGCGAACTGTTTATCTTCGAGCAGCGACGGATTCTTGCGAACCTGCTCCTCGATCTCAGGATGGCTGTCGAGGAAACTATTCATGTTATAGAGTTCCTGGCGAGTCGTATCTCGATCCTGACCGCGATCTCGATCCCGATCCCGGTCTGCCTCTCTGTCTTCGCGCCGTTCAAAGCGCTGCTCCTGATGCAGCACGGCGTTGGGATTCTGGCTCAAATCCTCGCGCACTTCCGGGTGCTCTTGCAGGTAGCGCTGCAGATCGGAATGATTCGCCACGAACTCTTCGTTATTCACTAACGACGGATTATTGCGGATCTGTTGAGCGAGGTCGGAATGGTTATCAAGAAACTGATCGAACGCCGATAACTGCTGCCGGGTCAGATCAGAGTCGCGATCCTGCGGAATCGCGGACTGGGCCCCGGCAGGAGCCGCATAAGTAAACGCGCTCAAAGCCAGGATTGCCAGCCAATGTCGAGTTGTCACTCCTGTGCGTTTCATAAAAGTTCGATAACCTCCTGAACAAAAAGAGTTGGACCAGTTACAAAATGCACGGGGGTGGCCAACCTGGAAAGAATCGGCAAACCTCGCTGCACCATCGGCTTGGCGAGAGCTAAGGCGTATGCCCTAGTGGGGATATATGGGGATGAATTTTCGACGACGCGGGTAAAATCGTCGTACAGGACTTACCCGAGCCCAAGTCAGTAAACGGAGATTGCAAAACCGAAAGTGCTACACGCGCAGATAAACCTCGTGCGGTTTGCAAACCCTCCTACGACTGGCCGCTCGTCTTTTCCGCGGGCTTTTCAAATAACTTCGGATCCAGTGGCGGATTGATTTCGATTTTCTTGAATTCCGCAGTGCTCGACTGCTGACCATTCTGCTTATTTTCGTGCTTGTACGGCATCGTCAGACCGTCAGCCGAACGCCAGTCGGACAGTTCTGTCTCCCCCTCAAATGGGCCGGACTGTCCCTTGCCCTTATATTTCTCGCGCAGAATGTAGCCGGTCTTGGGATCGATGTACCAGCGAAGCCAGGGGATCGGTCCGCCGATATCGAGAATGGCAGCGTCCACGTCGCCAATCTTTTCTGAGCCCGCGGCCGCGAAGGTGAAGCTGGGATCCTGCGCGTGCTGCCCGACATAGACGAGATCATGGTGAAGTTGCGAAAGCATTTCCGCTTTCTGGTCCGGAGGCATGCCCCGCGAACCCATGCCGGGCAGAGACATAAACGCTGCACCAGGAGACGCTACGATCGTCAGTGTTCCTTGAGGGATTTGCATCTCCACATGCATGCTGTCAGGGAATGCGAGATACACATCGACAGGAGAGGGCGGGCCGCCAGAGTCGCTCTCGGCGATGTTGACATGCATGGTCTTGATGGATTGCAGCTTGGGCAAGCCTCCCATGGCGGCCGCGACTTTAGCGGCCAGCGCCTTGCCCTCGGCGTTAGAGGCCGCAGGTTTGGACTCCTCCTTGGATTCCTTGGCTTCGGCGGGCGGAGGGATCGTGATGTCGATCTCCTTCACCGGGCCGAGCGAGGAGAGAGGCTTGTCAAACTCCTTCGTGTTGCCCACCACCAGCACAGCCAGTTGATCCTTGTGCAGGTACTTGGCGGCCACGCGACTTACGTCGGCGGCGGTCACCTTCTTTACTTCCGCCTGATACTTGTCGAGCCAGTCGGGCGGGTATCCGTAATATTCGTAGGCCATGCGCTCGGCCAGAATTTTGTCGGGCGAGTCGAGGCGGAAAATGAACGCATTGAGGATGGCATCTTTAGCCCGCTGGATTTCGTCGTCGGTGATGGGCTCTTTGGTCAACTGGTCGATGTCCTCGTCCACCGCCTTGACTGCCTCGATCGTGCTCTGGCTCTTCGTCCCCATGGAAACCTGAAGGATGCCGGGATGCCCGAAGTTAGTGCCGATGCCGCCGCCCACGCCGTATGCCAGGCCGCGCTTGGTGCGGATATCGTTGAAGAGGCGCGAAGAGAATCCGCCACCAAAGGCTTCATTGAAGACGCTGATCGCGTAGTAATCGGGATTGTCGCGAGTCGTGCCGAGCGCGACCATGCGGATGTTGCTCTGGTTCACGTCCTCTTTTGGAATGAGATAGTAGCCGGGCTTGGCGGGAGTGTATTGGATTTTATTCTTGGGAAATGCCGGACCCTTCGGCCAGGACTCGAACGCGCTGCGCAGTCTTTTTTCCATCGCGGCGGAATCGAAGTCGCCGCTGATTCCAACAATGATGTTGTTCGGGTGAACGTACTTGTGGTGCCAGTCGATCAAGTCCTGTCGCGTAACGGCCGCCACAGTGGCGTATTCGGGCACACGCGCGTATGGATTATCTGGTCCGTAGGCGAGTTTCACCGTTTCGCGGTGAGCAATTTCCCCGACTTCGTCATTGCGGCGGGAGATGCCATCTTCTTCTCCCTTTTTTGCGATATCGATCTTTTCCGCGCGGAACTCGGGATTCTGCAGCACGTCCAGAAAAGCTTTAAATACATCGTCCAGATCGCCTTTCAGGCAGGAAAAACTGATCGTCGTGGAGTCTGGACCACCGCCTGTTTCTACTTTGGCAGCGCGAACTTCGAGGAAATCGTCCAACTGATCTCCGGTCTGGGCCTTGGTGCCGCCTGTGCGCCAGACTTCGCCGTAGATGTCCATCAGCCCGGTCTTGTCCGCGGGTTCATTGACGGAGCCGCCACGAATGCGAGCGGTGCCATCAATCAGAGGCAACTCGTGATCCTCTTGCAGAAAGATCACCATGCCGTTCGGGAGTTCGACGCGCTTGGGCTGCTTCGGATTGAAGGCGGGCAGTTGCGGAATCTGGATCTGTTTCCAATTTGTGGCTTGGGCGGCCGCCGGTGAGACGGAGACGAATAGAGCGGCAATCGAAACGACTAAAGAGAAGATAAGTGTCCGCTTCATTGCGCACCTCCCTGGTCCGCGGAAGAGTCCGCAGGTTGTTCGCCGCCATGAGGGGCGCCTCCATGACCCGAGTTCTCAATCACGCCGACGGTGCGATTTGTATCCACGAAGACCTCGTTGGCGATGCGGCGGATGTCGGCCTTGGTCACCTGGTCGATGCGATCGACGGAGCGAAACAGTTCGCGCCAGTCCCCATAGCGGGTTTGATAAATCGCCAGTTGTGTGGCCAGTCCAGAGTTGTCGGCCAGGCCGCGAATCAGGTTGGCCTTGCTGCGGGTCTTGATCATCTTCAATTCGTCGTCGCTGATATCTTCTTTCTTCAGGCGGTCGATCTCTTCATGGATCGCGGTGGCCAACTTCCTCCGGCTTGTGACCTGGCAGAGGCACTGCGAGAAACGCAAACAGATGCGGATACTTGATTCCGGGATAGCCCGTGAGGCCTTCAGAGAAGGATGCGATCTTCTTGTCGCGCACCAGTGAACGGTAGAGGCGGGAGGTGCGGCCTTCCGACATCAGATCAGTAATAGCGTCGAACACGGCATCGTCTTTGCTGCGGTAGTCGGGCCGGTGATAGCCCTCAATGTAAATGGGCTGCGACGTTTCTTTCAAAACGACTTTCCGCTCGGAATTCTGCGGAGGCTCTGTGGTGACCGCCTCATCGGGCGTGGGATGCACGGGTAGCCGTCCGAAAGTATTTCTCCAGGATCGGCATGGCCGCATCTGGCTTCAAATCTCCGGCGATGGCCAACACCATATTGCTGGGGATGTAATACTCATCGAAGAATTTCTGCGCGTCGGTGGCGGAAAAGTGATTTAGATCGGACATCCAGCCGACCGTGGGCCGATGATAAGGATGAGCAACGAATGCCTCCTCGGTGAACTGCTCGAGCAGGCGTCCGAACGGATTGCTGTCGGTACGCATGCGGCGCTCTTCGATGACGACATTGCGCTCTTTGTAGAACTCGCGCATGACCGGATGCAGAAAGCGCTCGGACTCGAGATAGGCCCAAAGTTCCAGCCGATTCGTGGGCAGCGAGTAGTGGTAGGCGGTCTAGTCGTAGCTGGTGTTGGCGTTCATGTCCTCGCCGCCATTTTGCTCGATGATCTTGCCAAACTCGTTGGGACTTTACAAACTTGTCGGCGGCGGCGATCGCGTCTTTCCAGTCCTTTTCTAGTTGCTTTAATTTCGCAGCATCCTGTCCCACGGTCTTGTCACGCTCGGTCAGATAGGCGCTGTAGGTAGTCTCGACTTTTTCCAGGGCCGGCTTCTCCGCCGCGTAGTCTGTGGTGCCGATCTTGTCGGTGCCCTTAAAGGCCATGTGCTCGAACATATGAGCGAGGCCCGTGGCGCCCATGGGGTCCTGGGTGGAACCGGCATCGACGAGCGTGAAAAAGGAAAAGACCGGAGCCTCGGGCCGCTCACAAATCATCACCGTCAGGCCGTTGGACAGTTTCTTGACCGTTACACGCTTTTCGAAGGACGCGACGTCCTGCGCCAGAGCAAAAGCCGTAAGAAGAATGAATGCGACGGCCATTTTCAGAGTTCGGTGTTTCATGGGACCTCCAACGGACTGAGCGGATATGCCTGCAAATGACATGGTTTGGACGGGCCAGCAGGGCAGAAGTTTGAAAGTACGTGGGCAGACGGGGCATTGTCAAACCGTGGGGCCGAAAACAGGGCGTCCGGGGAGGAACACGCTGTATTTTGCGTCCACGCTAGTTTAGGGCACAATCTCAAGGCGGAGCTCAACGTGACGGACTCGATCGTCGAAATTCAGGGTCAGAACCTCAAGCTGTCGAACCTGCAGAAGGTCCTTTATCCCGCCACCGGGTTTACCAAAAAGGACGTAATCGACTATTACGTGCGGATCGCGCCGGCACTTCTGCCGCATTTGTCGGGCCGCGCGCTGACCCGTAAACGCTATCCCGACGGCGTCGACGCCGAGCCTTTCTTCGAGAAGAACGCGCCCATGCACAAGCCGGACTGGGTGAAGGTGGCCCCGGTCTGGAGCGAAGGCGGCCGCAGAACCGTCAACTACATCCTGGCCAACGATCTGGCGACGCTGGTCTGGCTGGCAAACTTGGCTGCGTTGGAGTTACACCCCTCCCTGGCGTTGGCGAAGGACATCAAGTGTCCGACAGAGATGGTCTTCGATCTCGATCCCGGGCCCCCGGCGAATATCGTGCAGTGCTGCCAGGTGGGAATGTGGCTGCGCGAGATCTTTGAGCATTTCGGCCTACAGAGTTTCCCCAAGACTTCTGGGTCGAAGGGATTGCAGATTTACGTTCCACTCAATACGCCGACCACATTCGACGCGACGAAACTTTTTTCCCGGGCACTGGCGCAATTGCTGGAGCAGGAGCATCCCGAGCAAGTGGTTTCGGACATGAAGAAGAAGATCCGCACCGGGAAAGTGTTTGTCGATTGGAGCCAGAATGACGAGCACAAAACGACCATCGCGGTGTACTCCCTGCGGGCGCGGGAGCATCCGACGGTGTCGACTCCGGTCACATGGGATGAGGTCGCGGGCGCGCTCAAGAAAAAAGATGCCGGACTGCTGGTATTTGAAGCGCCCAAGACGATTGCGCGATTCGAAAAGAACGGAGACCTGTTCGAGCCGCTACTCACGCTGAAGCAGAAGTTGCCCGATCTGAAAGCGGCGGCTGCTCCAGCGGCGGCCCCGATTGAAATTGCGGCGCAGGCTGACGGCAACGATCACCGGCCTAAAAAGTCTCCCAAACCTGCGAAGAAGGCTGGCACCAAGGGTGCGGCGGGCAAAAAGCGGAGCAAGGTATAATCCCGGACGGCGCTTTAAGCCGCAGATCCCATCATGGCGCAACTCTTCGTAGGAACTTCCGGATGGGCTTATCCCAGTTGGAAGCCTGATTTCTATCCCGAGAAACTCGCGCAGAAAAAATTCCTGAGCCACTACGCGACCCGTCTGAACACCGTCGAAGTGAATTTCACCTTCCGGCAACTGGTGAAAGAGACGACGATTCAGAAGTGGATGCAGGAAACGCCGGCGCACTTCCGGTTCGGGATCAAGGCGCACCAGGTGATCACGCACATCAAGCGCCTGAAAGCGACCGAAGATTTCGTGCCGCGATTTCTGGCCACGATCGAGCCGCTAGCAGCGGCGGGAAAGCTCGGCCCCGTATTATTTCAGCTTCCACCCAACTTGAAAGCGGACACCGCACTGCTCAAGGATTTTCTTGCGATTCTGCCGCGGACCGTCCCGGCGTCATTTGAATTCCGCAATGAATCATGGTTCAGCGATGTAACCTGGGACCTGCTGCGTTCCAGCAAGGTAGCTCTATGCGTTGCAGAAACAGAAACCAGGGATACTCCCGACGTGGTGACGGCGCCGTTTGTCTACTATCGCTTCCGCAAACCGAATTACACCGGCGAGGAGCGGACAACGATGATCAACCGCATCCGGCAGCACATGGCGGAAGGACGCGATGTCTTCGCCTACTTCAAGCACGAGGAAACGCCGGAAGGGGCACTCTACGCGGTTGAACTGCTGAACGCAGTCGCGGAGACGTAGCCGGGTGCCCCACCCTTTCCGGCCCGAGTACAAACCGTGGGTGCCCCATCCTTGCGCGTTCTTTGCGCAAGGGTGGGAACCACAGACGCGTACGCCATGGACTGTGTGCAGAAAACGGCGAGACTTCTGTCGGCAGCATCCCGCCCACCCTTCGCGAAACGCGAAGGATGGGGCACCCTTAGTTGCAAGATGTCAAAGAGATATGGGTGCGCCACCCGCCATAGGGTGTAATGCCCACGGGATTGCATCGTGAGGGCTGGCCACCTTGCTATTAACGGCCCGTTTCTAGCGTCGCCCTGAATCTGTTACTGCTCGTTGAACGAGTCCGTTTCGTTGGGCATGTAGATCAGGCGTACCAAGCTATGCGTGTCGCCTTGAACTTGTCCCTGAGTTCCTGCGGTCGTCGAGTACTGAAAGGGCCGTGACAGGGTGTCGCCCTTGACTTTTGCGCCGACAAGAACAATTCCGTCGGTGGGATTGCCTCCCATTGCAGTAATGATGTAGCCATCCTGCGCGAGGCCCTGAGCCTGGGTCCAGAAATTAGAGGCCGTGGCGGTTGCAACCATCACATCGTAAGTGGTGGTTGTGTCGCCCTGCCACAGGTAGGAAAGCACGCTGATCTGACCGCCTTTGAACGATACGGCCGTAATCACCTGGCCTTGGGACCCTAGCAGCGATGCGACAGCATGGACTTGGGTTGGGTCAACCGACTGCTGTTGCAGAACAAATGCTCCCTGCCCTGATGTCTGCAACCATGAATCGCCGAATATCTGGTTGTCGGGTTCAATGTCCAGCGATGTGATCACAATGTTGGTCATTGCGAGCCCGTTCAGGTCGGAATCGAGATTATTGAGTGCGTCCAGCGCGTAATAGCTGGAGATTCCCGTTACGCCAGTGGGCGCTGCCGCCACCACATAGCCCCAAGAACAGTCGTAAGCGACCCCGGGGACGCAGATTCCCGGCGCTGCGCCGGTCGTGAGTGGGGAGCCGATAGAATTGGGATACGACCAATCCCAAGGAGGGGTGAGATTGGTAGCGAGAATAGTGGACGGAGTGAACGGAAGATCGATGCCTTGGAATCTCCAATCGCCGTCTGCCGGCGCACGGGGCAGGACGGCGAGCGTCGCAGGCGTGCTTGACGCCGAGCCCTCGGCGTTTGTCACGGTCACGCTGAAGACTGCCCCAGCATCAACCGTCACAGCTGCGGGAGTTGAGTACGTTGCGTCCGTGGCGCCGCTGATGGCCGCATTATTCTTGCTCCATTGATAGCTGAGAGGGGCCGTTCCACTGGCAACCACAGAAAACGTAACCGACCCGCCGACTCGGACACTCTGATTCCCTGGCTCAACTGAAATTATCGGCGGAGTGTTCGTGATAGTTCTTCCATTTGAAGCGCATCCCAATTCCATCACGAGAGCGGAAATCAAGACGGTGCAGAGAGTCGAAAGAATAGCCTTACTGACAGGACGTGACTGCGCTGCAGATACAGAAGTCATCAAAACCACCTAACAGACGAGGCAAGTTTGCCTTCAGGGCACTGTGGTGTCAATGACTTCTGTCACACGAATATGGCATCCACATCGGTGATACACAGGAAATGCGGTGGCGGGCTGGCTGGCCCAGCTTCAGGTTTTGACTTGTCGATCTACTCATAAACTGAGGCTGCCCCAATTTTTGATTAGGAAGGGAAATACATAAGGATGGGCCAACCCCCTATCAGAATAGTGACGGCTCGGCGTTGCGAAATTGAAGCACGTCGAGATTTCTCCGCGAACTTTGCGGTTTTTCTTCGCGATCTTCGCGGTTCAAAGCTTTTGACCGCAAAGAGCGCAAAGGAATTCGCAAAGGTCGCGAAGAACTGCTGGACCCACTTTCTGGTTAATAAGCCAGAGCATCCGCCTCATCACTTTTCCCAGCGTCCGATAACGCGCATACTACATCTCTTCTCGTATGCCCTCAGAAACCAATTCGCGCGTGCTTGCAGATTTCCTGGATTATCTCCGCATCGAGAAGGGACTGGCGCTGAATTCCATCAGTGCGTATACGACGGACATCGGTCAGTTTGCGGAGTTCATCGAGAAACGCAAGCGACTGCTACTGACTGCCCGCCGCACTGACGTGCGAGAGTTCCTGCAGCAACTCTTTTCCAACCAAGTGGACGGCCGCAGCGTTGGGCGGAAGCTTTCAGCTCTGCGTCACTTGTACCGCTATCTGCTGCTGGACAAGCGTATCGACTACGATCCCACGCTGGACATTGAGTCTCCACGGCAGTGGAAAGTTTTGCCAAAGTCACTGGCGCGGGATGAGGTTGAGGCCACGCTCGCTGCTCCGTCTGCGGCGTTGGCGTCCTCGCATCGTGAGTCGAAGGACGGACCTGCGCTGGCCGCTCGCGATCGGGCCATGCTCGAACTGTTGTATGCGGGAGCGCTGCGGGTTTCTGAACTGGCGTCAGCGAAGCTGGAAGATTTGAAACTGGAATCTGGCTACATGCTGGTGCGTGGCAAGGGTGACAAGGAACGGATTGTGCCGCTAGGGAAGCCCGCGCAGGACGCGCTGTCTCAGTACCTGGAGCATGGGCGTTCAACCCTGGCGGGGATGAAAGAGTCAAAAACACCCCACCCTCTCGCTAAGAACGCGAGAAGGGTGGGGCACCCTGCAGCGACGGAGGGAATGCGATCAAATTCGCCGTTACTGTTTATCGCGCGTGGCGGGCGCAAGCTGACGCGACAGAGAATATGGCAAATGGTGGGAGAGGCTTCGGCGGCTTCGGGACGGCATGCGTCTCCGCACATGTTGCGGCACTCCTGCGCCACGCACATGGTGGAAAACGGCGCCGACCTTCGTACCGTCCAGACGATTCTCGGGCACGCCGATATTTCTACGACCCAGGTGTACACGCATCTGGCGCTCGATCGGTTGCGGACGGTATATCAGAAGCATCATCCGCGCGCCAAGGCAAGATAGAACCATTGTCGATTTCAGATTTTAGATTTCAGAGTGAAGGAATAAGCATTTACGATGAAGTCTGCAATCTGAAATCTGCAATCTGAAATTGCGCATGTCACAAGCAAGAACCATTGTCGAAAAGGCCGTTGCCGACTTCCTGCGCCATCTGCGCGAGCGCAATGCATCTCCGCACACGATCAAGGCCTATACCGGCGATCTGGCCAATTTTTCCGCTTATGCTGGTTCGCGCGGCTGGAAATCCATCGACCACATCGCGATCCGCGGGTTCCTTTCGCAACTCTACGAAAAGGGACTGGGCAAGACTTCGGTCGCCCGCTCGCTGGCGGCGGTGCGTTCGCTTTACCGCTGGCTCGCCCGCGAGGGCGTTGTGGAACAGAATCCCGCCAAACTGGTTGCGACTCCGAAACTGGCGAAGAAGTTGCCGCGCGTGCCTACGATCGAGGAGATGAATTTTGTGCTCGATGGACAGCTGCCGGAGACGGCTTCCTTTCCCGAACGAGACCGGCTGATGCTGGAGTTGCTCTACGGCTGCGGAATCCGGAATTCGGAGCTCACCGGAATCAATCTGGACGACATCCGTCTCAGCGCGGAGGCGATTCTGATCCGCGGCAAGGGAAAGAAGGAACGTTATGTTCCGTTCGGCGATTCGGTGAAGAGTGCTCTGGCTGCTTACCTCCCGGCAAGGCAAGCGGCCCTGGCAGAAAGCCGAAAGAATTCTGCGGCGCTCTTGATTAACCACCGGGGTGGACGCCTGACCACCCGCAGCGTTGGCCGCATTGTCAAGAAGATCGCAGTCGCCAAGGGCCTTTCGCCGGATGTGCATCCGCACACGCTGCGCCATGCCTTCGGCACGCACTTGCTGGAAGAAGGCGCAGATTTGCGTGCGATTCAGGAACTGCTCGGTCACGAGCGCCTCGCGACCACCCAGCGCTACACGCAGCTCTCCATGAAACACGTGCTCCAGGTCTACGATCAGACCCATCCACGCGCGAAGTAATCAGGCCGCTGCGCCCTATTACCTCAGTAATCTGGGAATTCCAGGCAGAATCCGAAAATGGTGGGACGGGTGCCCTCGGGAGTTCCTGAACCGCGCCGTTCAGGACTTCTGCCCCGTGGAGGCGCTGGTGCGTAAGATCAATCCGGAGCTATGGCTACTGCTGTTCCTAGTGGTCATCGCTGCGATGCTGAATTTTCTGGTCGCATCGCAACGCATGGCGCTGGTCTTCTTTTTCCTGCCCACGCTCTATTCGGCATATCATCTCGGACGTCGTCACGCCACGCTCACGGCATTCGCCAGCGTCGTCCTGGTGGTGGTCATGGCTGCGTTGAATCCCGCGATGTTCAGCCGTCGCATCGATTTGCCGTTTGACGAAGTGGTTTGATCTGGCGGTTTGGGGCGGCGTGTTGATGGTCGCGGGATATGCGACCGGCACGCTTTACGAGCGCAATCAGAAGACGCTGCGGGAGATGGAAGAAGGCTACGACGGCATGCTGGTCATCCTGCAGAACTTTCTTGCCAACCAGAAATACAGCGACGCCCATGCCTACCGGATCTCGATGTGTGCTACCAACATTGCCGAAGGGTGTCGGTCTCGATGCGGGCAGCGTCGAAGACATACGAACCGCGGCTTTGCTTTTCAACATGAACGAATTGGGCATCACCAACGAAGTGCTGTGCAAGGCAGCCCAGGTTTCGCAAGAAGACTTGCAGCGGGGCAAGCCGGCCCGCAAGGCGGAATTGTCCAATGCGAGCGCGATGGGCGGATCACTGCGGCGCGCGATTCCGATCTTCCTCGAAGAGCGGCAACTGCGGCAGACCGGCACCAAGCCGGACGATGCTTCCCTTGAAGTTCAGATTCTGGTGCTGGCGGAAGAGTATGAGTCGCTGATCAGCGGAAATGGAGAGAAGAAATTGTCGCCAGCACAAGCGGGACAGGAAGTCATGCGGCGGGCGCAGGGACGTTACGATTCGCTGATCGTAGACGGATTCACCAAGAACTTTCGGCGGCGAGGCGGCGAGCGCAAGCGCCTGAGCTCGCCTCAGCGATTCTCCCGCAACGTTTCCCACATTCCAACGATCCGTGCCTTCAAGTCGGCGGTGAGTTTTTCGTAGGCCTCTTCCGACGCCTCGACTTTCCGGGGGCGGCTGGATCGGGATCGCCAAATTCACCATCTTCAGCGGCAGCGAACCGCTGAAACGGCTTGTTCCGCGGCCACGCGTCATGAAAGCCTCAATCGCCACCGGCACAATCGGCACCTGCAGGTGAATCGACAGGATGGCTGCGCCCTTCTTGAAGATTCTGGGCAGGCCATCGATCGAGCGCTCGCCTTCGGGATAGAGAATCAGCACGAGACCATGCCGCAGTCCGATAGCTGCCGGCCCGCATGGCCGGAACTAAGTTTGCATCCGGATCGAGCACGACCACCTTGATCGAGCGTGCCAGGCGCCGCATGAATCCTTTGCCGAAGATGTCGCTGGTGCCGACTGCAAAGGTACGCTAAAAAACATCTGGCGGCAGGACGCTCGCCAGGATCAGCGGATCGAGATAGCTCTGGTGATTCGAAGAGATGATGTAAGGCGCCACTCTTCGGCAGTTTCTCGAGTCCGCTAACTTTCAGGTGGAAACGGTCACGCGCGATGATCTGCACAAACGGGAGAACAGGTACCAGAAAGTGTCATTCAGGCGATTGGGATGAGTCAGAGCGAGTACGTCGGGATCGTCCGGATCTTCCGCGAGGATGGCATGTCCATCCCGCGAAGGTCTGGCGGGTTCCGGGTTTGCCCGCGCCCGTGGATGCGCTCTGCAGGACCGCATCGACCAGGTCGCGGACGGTGTAGATTCCGCTCAATTGCGATTCTTCGACGTTGCCGCCGAGTTCTTCTTCAAGCTGGCTGAGCACTTCGACGCGTTGCATCGAATCGAGTCCGAGATCGAGTTCCAGGTTGAGCGCGGGCCGCATGCGTGGGAGGTGCGGAGCGCGAAGTGTCTCTAATAATTTTCAGGCCGCGCTGCACGTCCGGCTGCTCGAGCCATGCTGATTCCTCCGCCGTTAAAGGCTTCTCGGCCGGTAAATCGGCGTCGTCAGTCGAGTTTTCGTGCTTGATTGGCCTTGACGCGTTTCTCAACTTCGAAGCGTTTGATCTTGCGCGTCGTTGTGCGCGGCAGATCGTCTTGCCAGATTTCGTAGCTGCTGATTCGCTTGGTGGAGGCGATCTGCGGCGACAGCCCTTCGATATCGAAGCGGATCACCTCTTTCGCATTGACGACCTTGCGTTGCCGCAGCACGTCGAAATTGGGAACGATCACCGCGTGCAGGCGGTCGCCACCCTCGCCCGGCTTGCCTTCCAGGCCCATCACGGCGATTTCCTTGATGAACGGCGATTTCAGATAGTGCGCTCTCGATCTCTTCCGGATAAACATTCTTGCCATTGCTCAGAACGATGACTTCCTTCTTGCGCCCGGTCAGGAACAGATGGCCTTTGGAATCGAAGTATCCCAGATCGCCGGTGAGGAACCATCCATCGCGAAGGACGGCGGCAGTAGCGTCGGGACGATTCCAATATCCTTTCATCACGACCGCGCCGCGCAGCGCCACTTCACCGACTGGAGGACCTTCCTCCTGCGGCTGGGGATCGATAATCTTGCTCTCGACACCCTTCATCGCCTTGCCTACAGAGCCGATCTCGTTGTCGTGAGGCGAATTGGCGAAAACGGCAGCTGTGGTTTCGGTGAGCCCGTAGGCCTGTAAGACGTCGATACCGAGATCGTGAAAAGCGCGCGCGATTTCCGGATCGAAGCGCGAGCCGCCGGTGACCAGGTAGCGCATCTTCGGTCCCAGCGTGTCGTGTACCTTCCGGAATAACTTTGGACCTAGATTGATCCCAATCTTGCGGAGGGTGCGATTGAGCGCCACCATGGCGGCGAAAACTTTTTTCGTGATCGTTCCACGCTTGGCGATCTCCTGCGTGAGCCGCTCGTGAATCAGATAAAAGAACTGCGGCACGACGGCGAATGCAGTGATATTGCGCTCGTTCAACGCCCGCAGCAGTTCGGTAGTGTTCAGCGTTTCGAGATATACGACGCGCGATCCCTTGACCAGCGGGAGAAGCAGGTTGGCCATTTGGGCCAGCACGTGAAACAAGGGCAGCACGCCGAGCAGAGCGTCGCTCGGGCCAAGTTCGACCCAGTCAAAAACGGCTTCGACCTCGCCCAGAAAATTCGCGTGAGTCAGCATCACGCCCTTGGGATCGGCGGTAGTGCCCGAGGTGTAGAGCAGGGAAGCGAGATCATCGTTGTTGGCGGCTGCTGGCTTGAACCCGGCTGAACCTTTTTCGAAGATGGCAGGCAATGTGCCCAGCCATTGTTCCTGGCTCGACTCTTTGGACATGCGATCCGGGTCCGTCAGAATCATGCCGAGTTTCAGTTTGTTGGCAGCAGGCTTCGCCACGGCAACATGCTTCGCATCGCAGAAGACAGCCGACCGTACCGCTGTCCTTCAGCAAGCTTCGTGACTTGATCGTCGTGCAGCGCGGTATCGAGAGGAACAACCACGCATCCCGAAGCAATGATTCCGAGGTAAGCCGCGACCCAGCGGGGATGGTTGTCGGCCAGGATGGCCAGACGCGATCCGCGAGGGAAGCCGCGTTCCGTGATCCATCGCCCCACGGACTCGGCCATGCGGCGCAGTTCTCCGTAAGTGCAGCTTTCAATCTGATCGTGACGCTGGAGTTCCAGCGCGACATTGTTGGGCCAGCGCTCCGAGCATTCGACAAAGCGGTCGTAGAAGGTGGGCATGGGTCGTGGGGAATATACACGAAAAGCGGGTCGGGACGCAGTGTCTGAATCGTCCGCTATTTCTTACTGGCAAAGGTTCCTGCGACCGACCAGGCACTCCCTGCCATGGCCAGAGCCACGAATAAACTGGTCCATTCGTTGCCGTTGCGCGCAGATGCCGCCACCCGCGGCGCGTGAAGGATCACCACCCACAAGAAAAACATCGCTCCCAGCAGCGAGGCCGCGGGAAGCGCGATCCGCCGGAAAATAATGGCCAGAGCCGCGAGAATGAACGCAATTCCAATGAAGTAGGCCAAGAACAGCCGCGCCGGAATCCAGTCGGGGATTAATGTAGCCACGAAATGGCCGTACATCAGATGTTGGGCACCAAAAATGAACAACGGGAAAGCAAACAACCATTGCGCGAGCCGAGTCGACATCTTCGTGCGGAAGATACTCTCGGTAACTGAGATCACGAAGGCCCCGCCGGAAATGGAGAGAATCTCTCCCATGCTCGTCCATGGACCTGGATTGCGCACACTTAGCAGGACCTGCGGGATGTGAATGAATATGGCGCGCAGCAGTAAAGCTGTTCCCAACAACAGTGCAACCCACCGAGGCTTCCACTCCAGCGCGAGGCACAGCCCTGCTGCCAGCAAAGCGGCCCCTACCGCCCACGATAACGAGCGTTGATCGGGAAACCACGGAGGTCCCGGTGGCGCCAGGCTCGTGCCGCTGGCATATGAGAGATAGTGAGCCCCGAAGCAGGCGATTGCGATTGTAAAAAGAATCCGTCCCGGCGTTCCAAACACGTTCATCCGCGAAAAGGCTCCTTGACGCCCCAGCAGCTTAGGGCTTTTTAGACTGCTGTGGCTGCTCCGCCTGGGCGAGAGCTTTGCGGAACTCCTCCACGGCTGAGACTTGGGGCGCTTGCAGGCAATTTTTGGAGATATAGCGCCAGACCGGAGGCGAATCCAGCGGATCGTTCATACTACCGCGATAAACCGCGAACATGTCGTCCGCAGGCCCCATCTCATTCTGCATATGTGGTCGCTGGCTCTGTGGGTCCATCGTCGGATCGCCGAGCGGAGGTGGTTGCCCCCGTTGTGCGCCGATGCGGACACTGGAGTCCGTGGTTTGGCCGAGGCCCGGACGCTGATCAATAGGTCCGCCTTTCATCGTCGGACGCATCGCCCTGCTTCCTGTCCGCACGGCGATGATCAGATCGGCCTCCTGGCCGTCCATGACCAGATTGAAGCGTCCCCATTCCGTGAGGGCTCTCTCTACATTGTCGCGGGCCGTCGCGTTGGCGTTCGGCTGATCCAGCGGCTCGCCGGCATCCGGTTCGATCACCACCCGCACGGTTCGAGCCCGCAAAACATCCTCCGGCAGCGAGGATTTTTTCTTGTCTTTGGACGTCGCGGAAGCGACCAACAGAACGGCAAGGGCAACCGCGGAAAAGAGGCGGGTGGCCATAAGGGCCTCCTTGGTCAGACAGCCATTATACTTGGGGGTATCGCCTAACATTCGCGAGGGTCGGCGGGCGCATCTAATATGCTAGGCTTCTAGAGATAGCATTAAGGCAGGCTCTGCCTTTTGAAGGACTTCCGGTTTGATTAACCAACTCTTAGGCAAGGTTTTTGGGACGAAGAACGAGCGCGTGATCAAGGCTTTGATGCCGAACGTGCAGGCCATTAATGCGCTTGAACCGCAGATCCAGAAGCTTTCCGACGCGGAACTCCGCGCGAAGACGGACGAGTTCCGGCAAAGAATACAGGAGCGCCTCAGCCATCTGGGCGGCACGGGCGGGAACCAGCCGCCGAGCAACGATGCGGGTGTCGAAGGCGCAGAAGATGATGGTCTGGACCGGATCAAGCGCGCCGAAAAAGAGCAGTACGACGCCCTGCAGGAAGTGCTCAACGAAATCCTGGTAGAAGCCTTTGCCGTAGTGCGCGAAGCCGGCCGCCGCGTACTCAATATGCGGCACTTCGATGTGCAGTTAATCGGCGGCATGGTGCTGCATCAGGGCACGATCTCGGAGATGAAAACCGGCGAAGGTAAAACGCTGGTAGCCACCCTTCCCGTATATCTGAATGCGCTCAGCGGACGCGGTGTGCATGTGGTCACGGTCAATGATTACCTGGCAAAACGCGACTCGGAGTGGATGGGGCGCCTCTACCGTTTCCTTGGGCTGACGGTTGGCGTTATCGTGCACGATCTGGACGATGACGAGCGCCGGGCGGCCTACGCTGCCGATGTCACTTACGGAACGAATAACGAGTTCGGCTTTGACTACCTGCGCGACAACATGAAGTTTGACATCCGGGATTGTGTGCAGCGCGGGCACAATTACGCGATCGTCGACGAAGTCGATTCCATCCTCATCGACGAAGCTCGTACCCCGTTGATCATCTCCGGCGCCAGCGAAGAGTCCACCGACAAGTACTACAAAGTGAATCGCATCATCCCGAAGCTGGAGAAGGGCGAGACCATCGAAGGTCCGCCGGGCGAACCACCGCAATATACCGGCGATTTCGTGATTGACGAAAAGCATCGCAATGTCACGGTGACGGATGAAGGATGGGAAAAGGTTGAGGGCCTGCTGGGCATTGGAAATATTGCCGACCCCGAGAACTGGGGTTGGAAGCATCACGTCGAGACCGCGGTAAAGGCGCATGCGCTCTACCGCAAAGACGTGGAATACGTCATCAAGGACGGGGAAGTCATCATCGTCGATGAATTTACCGGACGCATGATGCCCGGACGCCGCTGGTCCGACGGCTTGCACCAGTCCATTGAGGCCAAGGAAGGTGTGAAGATCGAGCGCGAGAACCAGACGCTCGCCACCATCACCTTCCAGAATTACTTCCGCATGTTCAAGAAGCTGGCCGGAATGACCGGTACGGCGGAAACGGAAGCGACCGAGTTCGACAAGATCTACAAGCTGGAAGTCGTGGTGATCCCGACCAACCAGCAGATGCTGCGCATCGAGAATCCCGACATCGTGTACCGCACGGAGAAGGAGAAATATTTCGCCGCCGCGGACGAGATCCAGCAACTCGCGGTGAAAGGCCAGCCGGTACTGGTGGGTACTACCTCGGTCGAGAAGTCCGAGCGGCTGTCGGACCTGCTGAAGAAAAAGGAATCAAGCACGTTGTGTTGAATGCAAAGTTCCACGAGCGCGAGGCTGAGATCGTCGCGCAAGCCGGGCGCAAAGGCATGGTCACGATCGCGACCAACATGGCCGGCCGCGGTACGGACATTCTGCTGGGCGGCAATCCCGAATTCATGGCCAAGCAGGAGATGGTCAAGAAGGGTATCGCGCAACAACTCCGCGTGGCGCAGGGCAAGATTGAAGGCCCGCAGGAAGACGGGGAAACCTCCATCTTCTATTACAACGGGAATGAGTACACGGTCCCTACCGACAAATGGGCCGCCGCTTTCAACCACTACAAAGAGCAGACCGACAAAGAACACGATGAAGTGACAGCTGTCGGTGGACTGCACATTTTAGGCACCGAGCGGCATGAGTCCCGGCGCATTGACAACCAACTTCGTGGACGCGCCGGCCGCCAGGGTGATCCGGGTTCATCACGCTTCTATCTGGCGCTCGAAGACGACTTAATGCGCATCTTCGCCAAGGAGTGGGTGTCGAACCTCCTACAGCGTTTGGGCATGGAAGAAGGCGTGCCCATCGAGTCGAAGCTCATCACGCGCCGCATTGAGACCGCGCAGAAGGCCGTGGAAGGCCAGCACTTCGAGTCGCGCAAACACTTGCTGGAATATGACGATGTGATGAACAAGCAGCGCGAGGCCGTGTATGGCCTGCGCCGCCGCCTGCTCGAAGGGACCGAGCAGAAAGATCTGATTCTGGAGGATTACGTTTCCGCCATTCTCGCCGATCAGCTTGAGCTGTTCTGCCCGCCCAAGGCTCACGTCGACGATTGGAATATCAAAGGCCTGAAAGACGCGATCTTCACGCGCTTTGGAGTGGATTTTCTGGCGGAGGGCGTGAAGCCGGAGACCTTGAATCGTGCAGAACTCGGCGACGCCATCTTCGAGAAGCTGAAACAACGCTACGAAGCCAAAGAAAAACTGATCGGACCCGAGGCCATGCGCCACCATGAGCGCATGATCATGTTGAGCGTGATCGACCAGCAGTGGAAAGACCACCTGCTGAGCATGGATCACCTGAAAGAGGGCATCGGCCTGCGCGGATATGGCCAGCACGATCCGCTGGTTGAGTACAAGAAAGAATCCTTCGACATGTTCGAAGCGATGATGCAGCGCTTCCAGGAAGACACGGTTCGTTATCTATACCTGATGCAGATCCTGGAGAGGCCCAGGAGCGACGATGGAGGGCCTGGCGGAGAGGGCCAGGGCGGTGGCGGTCCGCAAGCAGGTCCATCGGGACGGGGCCCAGAGTCAGGCGTGCCCGCTACACATGTTGGGGACGGCAACGGACGTCGTCCGCCAAGAATGGTTTCGACGTCAGCCGACGAACTGGAAGAAGCCTTCATGCGCCGCAAGCGCCGTGAATTGGAACAGGCGCGCATGGCCGGAGCCGGAGATGCGCAACCGGTGCAGCAGGTCGTCCGCGGGCAGGAGAAAGTCGGGCGCAACGATCCCTGTCCCTGCGGATCGGGCAAGAAGTACAAGAAGTGTCACGGCGCGTAAACCGAATCTGAGTAAGTATGAGTGGGGTGCCCCATCCTTGTCGCGTTTTGTGCGACAGGGTGGGGCCTTTGACTTTTAGTAGGCTGATCGCAGTCAAAATTCAAAGTCAAAATCCCCACCCTGTCCCTCCAAAGAGCGGAGGGGCAAGGGTGGGGCACCCCCGTAAGCCGAAGAAACGGCGCAAACTTGTGCTAATGTCCTTCGCCAACTATCGGTTCGCAGAAATCTGCCCTGATCTCTATACTCCTAAGTCTGAAAGGAGTTGGCATGCTTCAGCAGATCATACGAATTGCTGTGGTTCTCGCCATTCTCGTCTTCGTTGGTATGACAATGATGAATGAGGCTAGCGGTCAAACCAAGAAATCCCCCGTGGTGCCACCTCATCCCCGTAGATTGGTGAAACCGGATTGTAGTGTCGGGCAAAGTTGTCACGGGATTCACGGTGTTGTGGTTGTAGTCGTGGATGTTCTAACCGACGGCACGGTCGGTGATGCAACAGTGACGAGCGGTGATCCGAGATTGGCTGATGATGCCCTGAAAGCTGCGAAGCAATGCCGGTTTAATCCAGGCACGCTCATGGGTAAGCCGACGAACATGGACTATGACCTGAAGTACGAGTTCTAGTCGATCGAATATGCGTGTAATGGGACCGCATGACATGATTCACTTCATGCCTTGCGGAAAAGCGCGGGATCCAATTTCAACTTGTCGCCAAGTTCGTGCTGCAGCGAAACGAGCTGTTCGCCCAGTTCCCGCAGGAGTGTGGCGGAGGCGGGATCACCGGAAAGATCATGCATCTCCCACGGATCTTGCTCCACGTCGAAAAGCTGCACCTTCTTCACCTGCGGATAAACGATGAGCTGATGCGTCGGCGTGCGTATCATGCGCTGGAAATCCCTGTAATAGCTGAAGACCTTCTCATAGGGAACGGACCTTTCCCCGCGGAGCAATGGCGCGAGGCTCTTGAAGTCCACCGTTGAAGGAACCGGGATGCCCGCAAGGTCGCACGTTGTGGCGTAGAGGCATTGCAAGTAGACGAGCGAATCGATTCGCTCGCCGGCTTTGATGCCGGGACCGGCGACGAGCAGAGGCATGCGCACGCTGCAATCGTAGAGATTCTGCTTGCCCATGAGTCCGTGCTCGCCGACGGTAAGCCCGTGGTCTGCGGTGAAGATGACGTAGGTATTCGAAGCTTTCCCGGACCGCTCGAGGGCGTCGAGGATGCGCCCCACCTGGGTGTCGGTATAACTGATCAGCGCGTAAAATTCACGCCGATGAAGCCGGATGGCCTCGGGAGTGCGTGGAAATGGCGCAAGCATCTCGTCGCGGATGTGCATATCCCCCTGGTCGAATGGATGTTGCGGGAGGAAATTGCGCGGCACTTCGATCTTGTCCTCAGGATAGAGGTCGAGGTATTCACGCGGCGCCTGGCGCGGATCGTGTGGCGTGTTGAAACCCAGATAGATGAAAAACGGAGCTTCGCGACGTGCGGCTTTTTTCAGGAGATGGTCGATGAGGACGTCGGTGAACAACGCGGCAGAATGCTGAATCCGGTCCGGCGTCTGGTTTCGCCACAGCTGGGTGTGAATCCAGTGCCCTTGTAGAGATTCGTCCCAGGGTTGCCAGTTATCACCCGGACGCGGGCGTCCATAGGCGGCACCTCCTTCGGGCGTGGAGTCGAACATGCCTGGGCCGATTGGCCCCATTTCCTGGAAGCTGCGCTGCAGCACGGTCGGATCCAGGTGCCACTTTCCGCAGATGTAGGTCTGATATCCAGCGTTGCCGAGAGTCTGTCCCCAGCTGGGCACATCGTCGAAGCCATCCTCGGCGTGAAACGCAGAGAGGCCGCTGTTTAACATGGTCCGGCTCGAGATGCAGACCGCGGCACTCCATGATCCCTGGTGGAAGCTATGCGTGAAAGCGGCGCCAGAGGCCGCGAGGCGGTCGAGGTTCGGAGTATGCACCTCGGGATTGTTAATGGAGTGAATGCTGCGAAACACCAGGTCGTCGCAGATGATAAAGAGGAAGTTCGGGCGGGATGCTGCGGGAGAAGAAAGCTCCGGGGCAAGGGAGCGGGGCTGTCCAGTCTGAGCTGCGGCGATCCCGGATCCCATGAGACCGAGGAAATGGCGACGGTTCATCGACTTCCTCCTTGTGGGGTGACGCGCCAGACTAACGCCGAGGTGCTCGATGGGGCAACTCGGGTTTATTCCTGGAGTACGGTACTCCCGGAGACGAGATGTTTATCTCGTCCGCCGGTCTTTCTTCTCGATGGGATGGAGCGGCTGGCCCGCAGCTGTCCGTTAGATCTCGATCTGCTCAAAATCTCGTCCGTTAAGCGAAGAAACGGCGCAAGCTTGTGCTAAGGCCCGTTTGAAACAGTCTGTGCATAAGAAATTGTTCCGCTACACTTATAGCGGTGAAAAAGCGAACTGCAATGGCGGCTTTCGTTCTGGTCTCAACCTGCTTTGCCGCGGGGCAAGCAAAACCGCCAACTGCAAACGAACAGTCCGGGCCTACTGACATTCCTAAATTTCATACTGAGGCGCGGCAGATTCTTGTTGTTGCGGCGGCATGGAAGCGCGACGGCGACAATAGCACCAACGAATCGTCAATTCCGAGCGAGCTTCACAGTAGGCTCCCACCGCAACTCGTGAAGCGAATACCCGTACCAGCCCGAGGCTTAACCGCAAAGGATTTTCACGTTTTCGACAACGGGGCGGAACAGAGTATCAATTACCTCAAGGAAGCTGATTTCCCCTTGCTGGACATTACGGGACACTGGCAATTCTCCCCCACTACTCGCGGGATGTGGGGCTATCCTCCTTGGGCACGTCACGGTCCCGACACAGCTACTGAAAAGTTCGAAGACTTCGAGGTGCCCTATTCGACGTATCTAATCGGATATACTCCTCCGGCTCTGGAACCTGGCGAATGTCGCCCCATGCGGGTAGTCGCGGAAGCATACGATGTTGTTTTAAACCGCAATCGGTATTGTGCGCCGAAAAACTCAGACGATTTCGACGCGTCAATGGCGGAGGGAACGACTCTCGGCACGCAAATGCGGGGCCTGGTAAATTCCACGGCACAGGGGTCAATCAAGGTCGCAATGCGTGCTTTCGCCTTTTCGTCCTCGGCTGTTTTGTCTCTCGTCAGTGACAGTTTGCCAACTGGGAAAGCAACGATGCTGCCGGAGGCGGATTTCGTATATCTGGTTCAGGTACACGATTCCAACGCACCAGCAACGGTTCAGATAGCTGTCGAGTTCGATGCGCCGCAGAAAGTCTGGCAACATCATGATTGCTTAAAGAAGCACCTGGCCTTGCACGTCCTCGGAATTGCCTACAAGCGCAACGGTGAAATTGCGGGGCAGTTTGGTAACTCAGTGGCTTGCAACTGGGATTCGGCCGGGGGGCTGCCGCAATGGTTGAAGAATCGGCAAGGGGAGATGCCGGACATGCCTGTTCCGAGTCGATTCGATACGCAGATTGAATTATCCCCAGGAGACTACGAAGTGCGCGTGGTCGTGAGCGATGGAAAGAAGAGTTTCGGACAGGCCCGGCTGCCTGTGCAGGTGAATGGCTTCGACGGCCAGCAGCTTGCTATCAGCGATCTTGCTTTGAGCAGCATCCAGCGTGACGCGTCCTGGGTGGTACGCGCCGCAGCGACTCTTACTCCTGCGTCAGTCGTGCCAACTCCATTGATGAGCAAGAGTTTCCAGTTCATTCCGGACATAGATACACACCTCCGACAGAACACTCCCGTCGCCCTCTACCTTGAAATTTACGAGCCTCTTCTGAAAGAGCAACTTAAAGAACAAAAGGCCACGGTTTATCTCAGAGCGAGAGTTACCGACTTGAGAACTAACTCGTTGGTCTTGAACACAGAACCGATGAGCGCGGCCAAGTGGATATTGCCGCGAAACGTGCTCATCCCAGTTGGATTAAAACTCGGCACGGACAGACTGAAAAAAGGTGCCTATCGTCTTGAAGTGCAGGCTTCCGACTCTGCTGGACGGGAGACGGGGTGGCGACAAGCTAAGTTCACGATCGAGTAGGAACTAGTCGCTTCCACTGAGGTTATATCCGAACATTATTGTTGCAAAATCGCCTCTCTGACAATGTCGGCGGTGTCAAGCATATTTTGAACATACCTATCCGTGCACTCGAAGAAGAGCGCCATTTCGCTCTTGTTGAAATGGCCATACCAATCAAAGGCTCGCTCGTAATCGGTTTTCAGGTTCGGAATCTCGGTCCGACCCATGCATCTCTTCGGTCACATACTGCGATCATGATTACTACTTCGAACTCCTCACAAAGAGGAGCGGGACGCCCAATCAATTACTCGGTGTTCGACTGCACACCATGGCGATTTCCGGGCTGTCCCGCGTGCGAACCGAACTTTTTCAGCTGCTCGTAATCCCACTCCTTGCGCATCATCCAGAACAACTGCACGGCCAGGCGGCGGGCCATGGCGACTTTCGCAATCTTGCGTCCGCGCCGCAGCACCAGATGAAAGTATTTGCTGCGCCACTCCGGCAGGCTGCGCACCGTCACCTGCGCCGCCTCCACCAGCAGGAAACGCAAGATCGAACTGCCTTGCTTGGTAATGTGCCCCAGGCGCCGGCGATTGCCACTCGAGTCTTCCAGCGGCACCAGTCCCAGATAACTGGCCACCTGCTTGCCGCAGTGAAAGCGTTCCGCGTCGCCCAGTATGAGCACAAATGCTAGCGCTGTTAGCATGCCCACTCCGGGGTGTGTTTTGAGCCGCTGCGCCGCCGGATAGTTCTCCACTTCGCGTTCGATGGCCTGCGTCAGTTCCGCAATCGCCGGATTCAGGCGATCCAGCAACTCCAGCAGATCATGCCGTCGCCGGCTCGCCCACGGAGCCAGCGCGAACGATTCCAGTTGCTGCCGCCCATGCTCGCGCCACAACTTCTTCTTGCAGTGCAAACCTTCGTTCAACGCGACCGCTTGCAATTGATTCATGACGCGCGTACGCGCCTGCACCATGCGATGCCGATGCCACAACAGTTGCCGCAGATCCCGGTTCGCCCAGCTCGGCACCCAGATCTTCGGAAAGTCATCCTTCAGCATCAGCTTCAGAATATGCTGTGCATCCTGGCGATCCGTCTTCTGCTTGCGCCCCCGCTTCGCGCGGATCTCGGCCGCGTCGCCGATCCACAAATCAAACTGCAACTCGGCTACGAGACGCTCGAACCAGCGTCCGTGTCCACTGGCCTCCATGCCGATGCGCACGGATTCGCCTGCAGTCGCCAAAGCACGGTAATACTTCTCCGCCTCTTCGGGATGTGCGAGCCGTTTCTCCTCGACCTCTCCGGTCGTGGTGTTGAGCAAAGCGATTTGTTGAAACTCGGGATGGAAATCTACTCCTATAATGATCATCGTTCGGCTCCTTTCTCCCGAGCCTGTTGGTTGGTTTTGCCACCTCCAACTCTACCTCGGGTGCGGGAGCCGACATTGTCATGGAATCAATTACCTCAAAATCCATCCGTAAGAGTTGTTCGTGCGTGGTCTCGAGGTGGGCAAAGTGCTCGGGCAGATTGTGGTGAGAAATACCTGATGCCGCGCATCTGATTACGGCAGACGGAGCAATCAAGTTCTGACCAAGGGTCAGGAATCTCTCGCCGTGGCGCGGCAAGTTAAACCGATTTAACGGCTGTATTTATGTCCTGTGTTGTCAGACAGTTACAAAGGTTTATTTACACAGAGCTTCTGGGTCTTAGGAGGCGCGGATTCAGTCGCTTACAACGAGTCTGCACCATTCCGGATGCATGCTTTAGCCAGTCGAGGTCTTGACTTTTTCGTCCGCAGGAATGAGCCTTCAATAAACCAGCTCCGAGAAGTCCTGTCTCTCTCGAATCCATAGCTGTGTCATCCTGAGCCGCGGTTTATGCGGCGAAGGACCTATGCAATTCCACTCCAGCGTTGGCCACTACAGGCAACTTGCATAGATCCTTCGCCGCGAAAGGCACGCGACTCAGGATGACAAAGCAAAATGCGCACGCTATTTCCCGTCAGCTCAGCGTTTCACCGCTTTGAATGTCATCTCGGTTGCCGGGCTTTTGCTCTGCTGCTTCCACTCCGCAAACAAAGTCGCGTAATTTTTCGTGATGTAATCCTCGCGCTTTACGCCCAGCTTTTTTGCGGTGGCGTCAATCCAGCGCGGCGGGCCTTCGATCTCGCAAAAATCTCCGATCGGAGTCTGGTCGACTACGACTTGTCCCTTGCCGTCGGTCCATTCGGCGCGAAATTTCTCATAGCGGAATGACGGAGAATATCCCAGAGCGCGCAGGATCGCATCCATCTTCTTCCCGTCGCTGACCTTGGTTTCGAGCTCAACCCGACTGCTGTGGCGGGCGACTTTGGAATTGCTTTTGTGGGTGAGTTTCCAGTCCGATCCATATTCTCTGAGGCGCAGAAGTTGCTTGCGGGCCCTGAGCAACTGTCCCGGCAGATCGTAGAGTGTATTCATCTCGCGGGTTCTGGCGGTTTTCAGCCGGAAGCCGGCGCTTTTCAACTGGCGAACCAGGGCCTTCGTATCACGAACCTGAAATTTGATTTCGACTTCCTGCGGCATGCAGGTAGTGTATTACGGCCTTGCGGCGCCCGGTGCAGCTTCAATAGGAATGCGGATTCGGTTTGGCATCCGCTCCCAGTCCATCGGTTCAACGGGGCCGACGCCAAAGACCCAACTCACGGCGCCGATGGCTGCGATCGTGGCGGCGATTACGAGAGGCCAGTAGAAGTGACCGGTCAGGCCGAGCAGGTATCCCGTCAGCGCAGGGCCGACTCCGCCGGCGCAGTTGCCCACAAAATTCTGGACGCCGGCCCAGCGCCCGGCCACGCGTGGTCCGGCCATGGTCTGGGTTACGGCCCAGCAGTTTCCTCCGGCCATGCCGAGGAAAATTCCGGCCATGCCCATCACAGGCACGATGGCCCAATCCGGAACCACCGCAGCTCCGGCCAGAGAGATTGCGAGTCCCAACATCCCAACTCCCAAAAGTCCTTTGCGCACCACCGTGGGAGAGCTTCCCGATGCGATCCAGCGGTCTGAAAGTTTGCCGCAGGCGAGGGCGGACGCCGCGTCGAGCAGGAAGACGAAGCCGCCGGCTTTCGCCATGCCGCTCATGGTGAAGTGACGGCCTCGGATCAGATAGCTGGGCAGCCACGTGACCATCAGATAAAGGCAATAGTTGATGGCAAATTGTCCGACCGCCGTTCCCCACACAGATCGCAGCCGCAGAAGGTCAGTAATCGTGACTTTAATTTCGGAACTTACATTGGTTGCGAGCGGCGGACGGCGTGGCATCCACCCTGCCCACGGGACCAGCCAGAAAAGGCCGATCACTCCGAGGAAAATGAAAAAAGGACGCCAGCCGAAATGACCGACTACCGTTCCTCCTACCGCCATACCGATCGCTGGCCCCAGGGCGAGGCCGGTGATCACTACAGCATTCGCGCCTCCGCGACGGCTCTCCGTGAAGTGCGTGCTGAGAATGTTGCAATAGGAAGGGAAGGCGATCGACTCGCCGATGCCAAGGATTACTCGGATGATGATCAACGCGGCGAATCCGTGCAGCAGTCCGGTGGCGGCGGTAGCGGTCGACCAAAGAAAGAAGCCAGCGGCGAAGACCCATTTGACATCGAAGCGGTCGACCAGCCACCCGGCGGGAATCTGCATGCAGCCGTAGGTCCAGAAAAATGCGGAGAGCAAAGTGCCCAGTTGCAAGTCCGAGAGACGAAGTTCCCCCTTGATGAGCTCCGCGGCGATCGAGAGATTGCTGCGATCGATGTAGTTAATAAGGACCGAAAGTGCCAGAAGGAGCAGCACCCGGTTCATGGCAGTGCTCTGATGTGCAGCTGTAGCGGTGGCCTCGCCGGAAGGGCCAACGCAGACTGCCCGGTTTCCGGGAAGGGTTACCATGGCAAAACCGCCCAATTGTACACTTCGGGGTCAAATGCACAGCGCAAACATCTGCGTGTTCTGGATGCTATGATTTTCGGCGCAAGTTGCGGTACGAGAGGTCAATAATGAAGAATTTATTTGAGCATGAGGCAGTGGACGAATTGATTTCGCGGATCGACAGCCTGCAACCGGCGGCGCAGCGGCAGTGGGGCAAGATGGATGTGGGTCAGATGATGGCCCACTGTTCCGCCGCGTTAGATATGGCTTCCGGACGGCTCAATCCGCCGCGCATCTTCATTGGCAGGCTGATTGGACCGCTGGTGAAGCCGATTTACACAAACGAAAAGCCATTCTCACGAAATAGTCCGACTGACAAGAAACTGGTCATTTCGGATCAGAGAGATTTTGTGCGCGAACAGGAACGCCTCAAGATATGCGTGCAACAATTTCACGATGGGGGAGAGGCCAAGTGCACGCGGCATGCTCATCCCTTCTTTGGCGCGCTAAGTCCGCAGGATTGGAGCCGCGGGATGTACAAACATCTGGATCATCACTTGCGGCAATTCGGGGCCTGAGCTCTGCAATGCCGAAGAGATCTAGCTGAAGGTCGGAAGCTTAACGAGGTCGTTCTTGGGCACGGACTCGAGATGACCTCCGGCTTTGCGCCAGGCCGTCAGTCCGCCCACGATCACGAACGTGTTGAATCCTCTTTCCCGCAGTAGATGCGCCACCCGGGCGCTAGTCGCTTCGCGCGCTCAAGTACAGTACAGATAAATATCCCTGTCCTTGGGAAGAGCCTTGATTTCCTCATCAAGGTTGTTAGGTTCGATCCGGATCGAGCCGTAGATGCGCTCGGCTCCAATGTCGTAGTAGCCGTGGCTACGTACATCGATGATTTGGATTCGATCCTGCTCCCCCGCGGCCAAACGGGCAGCGAGTTCCGCGACTTGCACGCGCGGCACTACGTTATAGGTGCGGTATTTCCGGAACTGCAGCACACGATAGCCGGCGTAGACCATCACGGCGACGATCAGCAGGACTTCCATCAGCCGTCCAGCGGCATAGAAGCTATCCAGGGTAGCGGCCAGGAAATCACGGGAAACATATCCCACGACGAGGTAGGTGATGGTATAGAGCAAAGATCCCGCAAAATCCAGGCCGAGAAACTGACTGAACCGCATCTTCATGCTGCCGGAAAGCGGAGCTGCCATGGTGTTCAGGCCAGGGACAAATTTGGCAATGATCAACGTCAGCTTGCCGCGTTTATAGAAGGATTCCGCCGACCGCAGCATGCAGGTTTCCGGATTCATCGAGAGGCGGCAAAGGAAGCCCAGCAACGCCCAGCCGGTGTAACGCCCCAGCCAGAATTGAATCAGGTCACCAGCGAGCAGTCCGATGACGGCGGCAAAAAGAATTCCTGAGCCCAGTAGGTGATGGGATGGGGAGGCAACGGCTGCGCCGGCGGCAATCAGCGCCACCGATGCGGGCAACGGAAGCCCCATCGCCTGACCAAACAGCGTCGCAAAGGTCAACGAGTAGCCGTGCCGGGCGAGTATTGAGAGAAAGCTGTTCATCAGGGAACTCGGAAAATCCCTTTGATTCAACCCTATCCAGAAAGGGTTCAGTATAACCTTCTCAAGTCGTTAAGCTTTTCCATCAGTGCCGATTTGTGAGCGCCCTATGTTCTTGATGCGCACGCGGCACCATGCCACGGCCGCCTCTGGTGCTGGGCGTTTTCGCCGAGACGAAAGTCCCAAACTTAGAAAGACGTCCGTATGGCAGACAATCGGGTTTTTGTCGTTGCGTCGAACTCCAGCAAAATCAATGAATTGTAATGTTGAGAATGGTTGCCCACTTGCATCTCCCCTTGATCGAGGTCGTCGTGGCCACAGCTGCGCCATTCGTCAACCATGCCCGCGCAATCGATCATAGCTACGACACCAAGCTCACCACACCGGTTCTCTGCCAGGAGCCTGATCACGGCGGCTTGCATTTTGGTGAGTGGGCAAGTCCTGGTCCTGGCCAGCATGGGTCACCGGGCTCCCGGTCCCCTTCTTTCCGATCTTATCCAACTCGTCCTGGGCTCGATTTGTAGCCTTGCGTGTATCGAAGCATTTCGGCGATCCAGTGGCATTGCGCGATACGCTTGGCGATTGCTCGCGATCACGTTCGCGGTGTGGGTGGTCGCTCAAGTGCTGGGAGTCTACCTCGAGCTGTCTGGCGACCACCGGCTCGACAGCCTTGACGAAATCCTGTTCTTTGTCTCGGTGATCCCGTTTGGCCTGCTTGCCTTTCTCGACCCGGATGGTGAGCCCGATCACTTTGACAGGCTGCACATTTTTGATTTCGTGCAGATATGTATCTTTTGGGTGGCGATTTTGCTGTGCTTCTCGCCGAAGGTGTGGTCGCCTGCCACCGCCTTACGCGTCGGCCCCATCATATGGTCGCGAAATATCTCCTTTGATGGACTCCTGGTGGTGACGTTTGTTGTGCGAGCTTGGCTTACAAAATCGAGAGCCATTCGTTCACTGCTGTGGCGGATAGCATTATTCCTAATTCTTTCTGGGATCGCCGATTCCTATGCCCTCGATCCCCATCATAGCCTGCAATCGGGAGGGTGGTTTGACCTGATCTGGAGCGGTTTGCTGGCGGCTCCGATTCTGATAGCCGCCACATGGAAAGGCGCGGAGGAGCGCGAATCAGATGGCTCTCCGAGTTCACAACGAGTGGTAAATCAAGTTCTCCCGCTGCTCTACCCACTGGGTAGCCTGCTTATCCTGAACCAGGTCCGCGAAACATATCCTGCGCTGTCTCGCGTGATGTTCGCGCTCGCCTTCATGACTTTTGCGGCACGCGCGATGGTGATCCAGCATAGGCAAGGACAAAGCAAGCAGGCGCTGCGCCAGTCCGAGATAGCGTATCGGCTTCTGTTTGACAGCAGTCCCGTTCCTATGTGGGTTTTTGAATGCCAGACCCTCAAGTTCCTGGCTGTGAACGAGGCGGCGGTTCGACAGTACGGCTATTCGCAAGAAGAGTTTCTGGCGATGACCATCGCGGACATCAGGCCGGAAGAAGACATTCCCGTTCTGCGGCAAGTCACCGCAGTTCGAACTCATGGGCTGCAAGAAGCCACAGTCTGGAGGCACCGCAAGAAAGACGGCACAATCATCGATGTCGAAATTATCGGTCATGACCTGCAATTTCAGGGCATTGAAGCGGAGTTGATCGCAGCGCGGGATATTACGGCGAGCAAACACACCGAGGAAACCCTGCAGCGGTTAGCCGCCATCGTGGAGTTTTCGGAGGATGCCATTATCGGTAAGACTGCTGACGGAGTCATCACCAGCTGGAATCGGACTGCAGAAAAGATGTATGGCTACACCTCGGCGGAAGTCATCGGACGACACATATCTTTCTTGTTGCCTCCGGAAAAACAAGCAGAACTGCCAGTCATCCGCGAGCGGATACTGAATGGGGAGCCGATACAAAGCCTGGAAACCCAACGGCTCACCAAGGCCGGCGCCCTCCGGGATGTCTCGGTGTCGGTTTCACCGATAAAGGATGCTGCCCGGCGAATCACTGGAGTTTCGGCAATTGAGCGGGACATCACTGCTCACAAACGCTTTGAAGAGCAATTGAAATTGCAATCCGCTGCCCTCGAAGCGGCTGCCAATGCAATTGTCATCACCAATCACGAAGGCACGATAGTGTGGGTGAACCGGGCGTTTACGGCGATGACCGGCTATAGCGGGGAGGAGGTACTGGGCAAGAACCCTCGGATATTGAAATCCGACAAGCAGCCGCAGGGCTACTATCGCCAGCTCTGGTCGACCATTTCATCCGGCAAAGTCTGGCACGGCGAGATTGTGAACCGCCGGAAAGATGGAACAACCTATACCGAAGAGATGACAATCACGCCCGTGATCCGGGAAACTCACAACCCTGCCAATCGATACTTCATTGCCATCAAGCAGGACATCACCGGGCGCAAGACGGCAGAGGAGGCGTTGTTGTTCAAGACGGCCCTATTGGAAGCGCAAGCAGAGACGACAATCGACGGCATTTTGGTGGTCGATGACGCCAATCATATCGTTCTGGCAAACCAGCAATTCGGGCGGCAATTCGAAATACCCGAGGAACTGCTGCAGGCAAGAGACGACGAGATCGTGCTCCAGCATCTGATGGATAAGGTCGAAGACTCCGAGTCGTTTGTCAAGAAAGTCAAATATCTGTACAGCCATCGGGATGAAAAGACCAGGGATGAGTTCAGACTTAAGAATGGAAAGGTCTTCGACCGGTACTCTGCGCCGCTGGTCGATTCGCAAGGGCAATATCGTGGCAGAATCTGGTACTTCCGCGACATCACCGACCGCAAACTCTCCGAGGAGCGAATCCAATTCCTGGCTTACTACGATGACCTCACGGGCCTGCCCAATCGGACCTTGCTTCAGGATCGCCTGGCCAAGGCCGTTGCGGGAGCACGGCGGCGGAACGGCAAACTCGCGCTTCTGTTCCTCGACCTCGACAGGTTCAAGGACATCAATGACTCCCTTGGGCATTCAGTCGGTGACCTTCTCCTGCAAAAAGTTGCGGAGCGGCTCAAGGCATGGACGCGGGAGCAAGACACGGTGGCCCGTCTGGGTGGGGACGAATTCGTAGTCATGTTGAGTCAGGTAAAGCACCCATGTGACGCTGCAGTCGCCGCCGAGCGGCTTATGGATGCCATGACCGCTCCATTCGTCATCCAAGGGCACTCCCTGCATGTCAGCTGCAGCATGGGCATCAGCATCTATCCCGAGCATGGCCAGGACGGCGAGAACCTGATCAAGAATGCGGATGCTGCTATGTATCGCGCCAAGGACAGCGGACGGAACGACTTTAGATTGTTTGCCGCCGACATGAATGCTCAGGTCGTGGAACGATTGACCCTGGAGAACAGCTTGCGCCGGGCGCTGGAAAACGAAGAATTGTTCCTGGTCTACCAGCCTCAGATGAATATTGCCTCAGGAAAGATCACTGGGTTGGAGGCCCTGCTCCGCTGGCAACATCCTGAGTTCGGTCTTGTGGCACCCGATAGGTTCATCAGAATAGCCGAAAACAGCGGGTTGATTGTGCCGATTGGTGAATGGGTGCTGAGGACCGCCTGTTCTCAGGCCCGAAAATGGCAAGATGAGGGTCTTCCCGCCGTGACGATAGCGGTAAATGTATCCGCAGTTCAATTTCGCCAGGAGGGCTTCTGCGAACTCATCAGAACAGTGCTTGAGGAGACTGCCCTCGCCCCACAGCATCTCGAATTGGAGCTGACGGAAAGCATGCTCCTGGCCAATGCGGAGGTCATGTTATCCGTTGTTCAGAAACTAAAAGCTTTGGGCGTGATGCTGGCGATTGACGACTTCGGAACTGGCTATTCCAGCTTCGCTTACTTGAGACAGTTTCCAGTGAGCAAGTTCAAAATCGACCGCTCGTTTATCTGCGACGTGGCTACCAAGCCTGAGGACGCTGCGATTACAACCGCGATCATTAGCATGGCGAAAAGCCTCAAGCTCAAAGTGATCGCTGAAGGTGTGGAAGACGAAGCACAAATGGCCTTCTTGCGGGACCATCAGTGTGACGAAGCTCAGGGCTACTACTTCAGCAGGCCCTTAACAGTAGAGAAGGTCGCCGAGAAGCTACGAAACGAAGAGGTGCGAGGCTTGGCCATACCAACCGGGGCGTGACATCGGAAGGCGCGCAAAAGTTGGTTGCCGGAGTCGAGGACTACCTAATGGCGGCTGCTGGGTAAATACCAGAAAACGGTACGGCAATTTCCATGGGCGAGTCTGTTCTGACATTTTCCCACAGGCAAGGGTGCTGCTTGCTCTAATTCATAAACAAAGCCGGACGGATCCGATGGGGTCCGTCCGGCTTTGAGCGCGAGGAGCGAGTCTCTCAGGAGGACTTTCCTCGAACAGGGTGAGCGAAGCAGCGGCCTACACTCGAAGTCTCTCCGGCCCTGTCCGGGCCGGCGCGTCGGAAAACCAGGGCGCCTTTCATCGAAAGCTTCGACTGAAGCCGCTGCCTCTAGTTGACGGGCCGTCGACAGCGGACAGGTCCCTCAGCGACTTGCCTTTCCCAAGTGCCAAGGGGAGAGGAGTGAGGTCGCAATTGCCGTGCCTCACCGCATGCCAGTGCGTCTCATTAGCCTTCCGATCTGGCGAGCACCCCCATCAACTGGGTGCATCATGAGGCGACCCGGCGCGAAAAGCTGTAGCTCTCATCACCCATCAAAGTGATGCGAATCAAACAAGCACGTTCGTCATTTTTGTGCTTTGGGTCACAACAGAATGGGCAAGAATGGACGGGATAATGCTCACAAAAGGAGGATTCACGGCAGAGCCAGCGTAGTGCGTTGAAAATGGCGATCGTTATGTGGTGCCTCGATGCGGTTTAAATTTCGGGGCGTAGCGGGGAAGTCAAAGGCTTTCACCACGGGGGACACAGAGGAACACAGGGGAAATCGGCGGCTCACCGGTAAATTGAGAGATCTACTTTTCTCTGGCTACTACGAAGTCGGGCGCCCAGAGCAGGGCGCGCTTGATTTCCGTATCGGGGAACGTGCAGATGGAATGCCGCGCCGATTCCGCATATTGTGCGGCACGGGAATACGCCGCTTCTACGGAGCCGTAGCGCTGCAGGATCTCAAGAATTTGCGCATGCGTGACGCCGTTGAAGGCTCTTTGCTCCACGATGGTCTCGATTTTCTCCCGCTCCAATGGTGTGCAGCGTTCCAGGGCATGAATGACCGCCATGGTCACCTTCCCTTCGCGCAAGTCGCTGGCTACCGGTTTACCCAGGACCTGTTCCGACGCGGTGAGATCCGAGCACGTCGTCCACAATCTGAAACGCCATGCCGAGGTCGTGACCGTACTGGCTTAGCGCGGCTTCCTGCTCGGGAGTGGCGCCGCCCAGAATCGCTCCCAGGCGCATGCAGACTGAGAAGAGACAGGCAGTCTTACGGAAGATCAGGTCGAAGTGCTCGTCGAGCGTGATCAGCTTGCCCAGCTTTTCCATCTGCAGCAGTTCGCCCTCAACCATTTGCTGGGTCAGTTCGATGAGGGTGTCGAGAATGCGGAAATTGCGCTCGCGCACCGCGATCTTGAAGGCCTGCATGTAGAGCCAGTCGCCGGCCAGGACGCACTTGGAATTCCCCCACTGCGTGTTCGCTGCTGGACGCCCACGCCGGGTCTTGGCTTCGTCGATGATGTCATCGTGAACCAGGGTCGCGGTGTGAATAATCTCCACGACGGCACCCAGCCGGACCGCGCCTTTTCCCTGGTAGTCGAACAACTTCGCGGCGAGCAGCAGCAATGCCGGGCGGATCCGTTTGCCCCCGCCGGCCCGCAGGTACTCCCCGATCTCGGTGATGGCTTCGACGCTGGACACGGTGTCGCGGCCAAACTCGTCTTCCAGGGCGACGAGGTCGTCCTTCAGGAGATCGAAAACTTCTTTCCCGTTGATAGTGGCGGACGCACTCAATGTCTTGACGCTCTAGTTGGTTCGATAGTTAATGAACTGCAAATCGATTCCGAAGTCGCGTTGCTTGAGCAGCGCGATCACTTCCTGCAGCGTGTCGCGATCTTTGCCGCTGATGCGCACCAGGTCTCCTTGAATCGAGGCCTGGGCCTTCTTTTTGGAGTCTTTGATCAGTTTCACAATCTCGCGGGCCTTTTCGATGGCGATGCCCTGCTGCAGGGTCACACGGCGCTTCGATGTGCCGCTCGCGGCCGGTTCGATCGCTCCGTAGGTCAGAGCCTTCAGCGAGACCCCTCGTTTGACCAGTTTCTGCTGCAGGACATCGTTGACGGCCTTCAATTTATATTCGTCGGCCGAGTGCAGTACGATGGCGTCTTTTTCTAGTTCAATATTCGACTTGGAGTCCTTCAGGTCGAACCGTGTATGAATCTCCTTGAGCGCCTGTTGGATGGCATTCGAGACCTCCTGCAGGTCTACCTTGCTGACTACGTCGAAGCTGTTATCGGGCATAGATTTCTAATCTTTCTGAAAGAAAAGTAAGCCTAATCTGAGGGTATCAGAAGTGCGGGTCAGCGCGCCGGAACTTTGCTTTCAGCGGTTTCAGATATTTTGAAAAATTTGTAGAAATTACGGGAAGTCTGCGCGCCGACCTCCTCCATTGAAAGGCCGCGCAACTCGCCCAGTTTGCGCGCCGTTTCCTTGACGAAGGCTGGCTCGTTGCGTTTGCCTCGATGCGGGATGGGGGCCAGGTAGGGACAGTCCGTCTCGATCAAGATGCGGTCGAGGGGTACTTCGAGAGCGGCATCCCGAATCTGCTGGGCCTTGGGAAAGGTCATGTTTCCGGCAAAAGAGATCATGAATCCCATATCGAGAGCCCGTTTGGCATGCGGCCACGTTCCGGTAAAACAGTGCAGGATGCCTCCAATTCCCTGGGTGGCCCATTGCTCTTGAATCAACTGAAGGCAGTCGTCCCAGGCATTGGAACTGTTATCCGAGGGGCGGCAGTGGATCACGATGGGAAGCTTAGCTGCAGCCGCCAATTCCATTTGCCTGGCGAACACTTCTTTTTGCGTATCCCTTGGAGAATGGTCGTAGTAGTAATCCAGTCCGATTTCTCCCCAGGCAATGACCTTGGGATGCCGCGCCAGTCGCTCCATTTCGGCGTACGCTGCGTCGGACGCGAGCCTGGCCTCGTGCGGATGGATGCCGATGGTCGCGTACACGAATGGGTATTGCTCGGCGAGTCGGACTCCGGCATCGAGCGTGGGCGGACCATCGCCGTTCCCGATGGCGACCATCGTTTGCACCCCGGCCTCGCGCGCGCGAGCGATCACCTGCTCGCGGTCCGCGTCGAACTGCTTGCCGTCGAGATGTGCGTGAGAATCTACGAACACGGTCATTAGTCGTTGGTCGTTAGTCGTTCGCTTTGTGTGGGGACGGGCGCCTTCGCCCGTCCGGCCAAGCGCAGCGAGGCCAGGTTTTGATCTTTCGCTTCCCGGCCGTCAGGCACCAGGCGGCAGCTTCGCATCCTTTAAGTGATAGTCGATGTGACGACATGCCTCACGAATGTCCCAGATCGTGTCCTGAATGTCGCCGGTGTTTGTCTCTAGTTGATGTTGCAGCTTCGGCAGATATTCATCGTAAATCTCAATCGCCGACGAGCGGATGTCCAATAACGCTAGGGTGAAGACGTCCGCTTGCTCTTCCGTCATCACCCGACGGTCTTTCAATAGGTCGATCAGCGCTATCCTGTCCTTGATCGTGAAATCTCGCATACCTGCTCCTACTTCAGCCGCGCGCCCACCGGCACATCCTCCAGAAAGCTTGCCAGCACTGGCTTTCCGCCTTCGAGCGAGGCGGCCACGATCATTCCATTCGATTCGAGTCCGCGCAGTTTTCGAGGGGCGAGATTGGCGACGATCACAACCTTGCGTCCAACGAGAGTCTCTGGCGCATAGGCTTCGGCAATTCCTGCCAGAACCTGCCGCACTTCCGTGCCAATATCAATCTCGAGGCGCAACAGCTTGTCGGCTTTCGGCACGCGCTCAGCGACCTTAACCATACCAACACGTAGCTCGATCTTGGCAAAGTCGTCGATCGTGATCTTTCCGCCGTCGGTTGCCGCAGGCGGTGCGGATACCGCTGCGACCGCTGGGGCCTTCACCGGGGCTTGCGGCGCCGCCGGCTGTGCCGGAGTTTCCTTCGATTCTTCGACGGCTGGACCTCGTTGCTGATCTTCCATCTGTTGCATCCTTTCAATCGCGCTCTTATCTGCGCGCGGGAACACTGGGTGGACGTCGCCAAGTTTGGTGCCTAGCGGCAACTGCCCCCAGACGAGGTCGCTCAGGGCGAGTTTCTGAATGTCGCCGAGTCCCATCTGCGACCAGATCTTCGCCGTGGCGTCGGGCATGACGGGGTGGGCCAGGGCCGTTGCAATGCGCAGGGCTTCGGCCGAGGTGTAAAGCACCGTGGCTAGCCGGGAACGGCTTTCGTCATCCTGCTTCTCACCGAGCGCCCAAGGTTCGTTCTCGACAATATATTTGTCCACTGTGGCGACAAGACCCCACGCTGCCTCCAGCGCGCGCGAAAATTGGAATTGATCAAACAACGTTCCGAATTCGCTGATCGTTTTTCGTGCAGTTTCGGCGACAGCTCCGTCCGCCGGAGTTTTAGCCGCGGTTGGAGACGGGTAAGGTACTTCGCCTTTGAAGTACCGGTTAATCATGGTTAACGTACGGCTGGCTAAGTTGCCGAGACCGTTGGCGAGATCCGAGTTGTAGCGCTGTACTAAGGCGTCAAAGGAAAACGATCCGTCCTGCCCGAACACGACTTCGCGCAGCAGGAAATAGCGCAACGCGTCGGCGCCCAGCACGTCGAGAATCGTTTCCGTGCGCACGATGTTGCCACGCGATTTCGACATCTTGCTCTCTTCAAACAGGAGCCATCCGTGGGCGACGATCGCTTTGGGCAGCGGCAAGCCTGCAGCCAGAAGGAAAGCAGGCCAGTAGACGCAGTGGAAGCGAACGATCTCCTTGCCGATCATGTGAACGTCGGCGGGCCAATATTTGTTGAAGGCGGCCTGCGCACCCGCATGGGAAGATCCATAGCCGATCGCCGTGATGTAGTTGGCCAGGGCGTCGAGCCAGACATAAATCACGTGTTTGGGATCGTCGGGCACCGGGATGCCCCAGGAAAAGGTCGAGCGGCTGATCGAAAGGTCGCGCAGGCCGGAACGCACGAATGAAATTACTTCATTGCGGCGCGTCTCGGGACGAATGAAATCCGGGTTCGCGTACAGTTCAAGCAATTTGTCTTGAAAGGCCGAGAGCTTGAAAAAGTAATTCTCTTCGTGAACCGTTTCCGTGATGCGGCCGCAGGTGGGGCAGGGATCTCCCGGCTGGGCGCCATCGACGTAGAGTTCGTCGGACACGCAATACTGTCCGGTGTAGGTGCCTTTGTAGATGAAGCCATTGTCGCGAATGCGGCGGAACAGTTCCTGCACGCGCTTCTTGTGGCGCTCTTCGGTAGTGCGGATGAAGTCGTCGTTCGAGATGCCCATCCGCTTCCACAAATTGCGGAATTCCGCCGAGATTTCGTCGGCATACTGTTGCGGAGTCTTGCCCGCAGCCTGTGCCGCGCGCTCGATCTTCTGCCCGTGCTCATCGGTGCCCGTCAGAAAAAACGTGTCGGCACCCAACAGGCGCTGCCGGCGCGCGATCGTATCGCAGGCAATCGTCGTATACGCATGGCCGATGTGCGGCCTCGCATTGACGTAATAGATCGGGGTCGTAATGTAGAACTTCCTGGCCATAGTTTTTCTTTTAACGGCTAGACGCGCATGCCGTGGTCAATGTTTCTCGCCACTTCCGAGGTATGCCCGTGCCGCCTCCTGCATCACCGTCTTCAACGGCACATGGTGCTCGGATGCGATTCTCCGGCAATCTTCGTATTCTGGCGCGTAATTGGTGACGGTTCCGTTCATGCTGGCAATCTTGATGCGGATGTCGCCCCATTGGGTGCGAACATTCTCCCAACGCCGGGCCAGGCACTGCCGGGCTTCTTCGCGGCGCCGAATACCCAGCGTGGTGGTCTCCGCAAAAATGAGCTTGGTCAGATCATCCGCGATCTCGGGCGCGCAGAGCACCGCCAGCAACGTGCCGGGGCGGTTCTTTTTCATCTGCACCGGGACGCCAAAAACATCCAGCGCACCTGCTTCCAAGAGGCGATCCATCACATAGCCGAACACCTGCGGGTTCAAGTCGTCGACGTTCGCTTCCAGGACCGTGACCGTGTCAGTATTGATCATCGCTTCTTTGGTTGCTTCACCGATCACCAGGCGCACCACGTTCGGATTGCGCTCGAAATCGCGCGAGCCCGCGCCGTACGCGGTCTTTTCGATCTTCATCGCCGGAAAAGTTCCGAAGCGTCGAACCAGGATTTTCACAATCGCCGCACCCGTTGGCGTAACCAATTCAGCTTGTACTCCGGATGAGTATACGGGCGCGTCCTTCAGCAACTCTACGGTTGCAGGCGCGGGTACCGGAAAAGTCCCATGCGCACACTGAATAGAGCCGCCTCCAACATTCAAGGGCGAGCAGACGATTTCGTCTACTTCAAGGGCTTCCGCTCCCACGGCAGCGCAGACGATGTCGACAATGGCATCGACGGCGCCCACTTCGTGGAAGTGGATCTCTTCGATGGGTACGTTATGAATCTTTGCCTCGGCTGTGCCTAGAGTTTCAAAAATTGCGATCGCAGTTTTCTTGGCGGGATCAGAGATCTTGGCCGCAGAGATGATCTTGCGAATCTCGGTCAGTCCGCGATGTGAGTGCGTATGCGGTGGTTTCGAATGACTGTCTTCATGATGGTTCTCGTGAGGATGCGAGTGCGGATGGGTGTGTTCGTGATCATGCTTGTGCTCATGCTGAGCATCGTGCCTCGACCCGGCTTGCACGGGCGAGGGCGCCCGCGCCACATCTTTCTCGCCATCTACCCAAACATCTACTTTTGTTGCCGAAATGCCACTCCGCATTACCCGTGAAATCTTCAGGACTGCGCCCACTCCGAGCGCTGCGACCGTGTCTTCCAGCAGGCGCGGGGAGACTCCTGCGTCCACAAGGGCGCCTAGGAACATATCGCCGCTGATACCAGAAAAACACTCGAGATAAGCAATGCGCATAAGAATGCTGGCAGTCGCTAGCTGTGAGCTAGATTCACATTCTTCCAGCGAGGAGCGACCGAGTTTTCATCATAGGGAAGCGTTGTTTCTCCGTCAAACGCGCGGCGGCGGCTGGCTCTGATAAAATCACTGTTTCTTCAATAGTTTAGAGGGCTTCCTTGTATCGTTATCTAGAGCATCGTCTTGCCCAGCGCGTGCTGGAGTGTCTCAAACAGCGTAATCCCGACGCCCAGCTATCCGCCGTCGTCGTTGAACAGCCTCCCAAGGTGGAACTTGGGGATTTCGCGATCCCGATCTTTCCCTACGCCAAGCCACTGCGTTCGGCCCCGCTGAAAATCGCGGAGGCGGTGAAAACCGAGATCGGATCGATCGAGGGCATCGGCGAAATGCAGGTTGCTCCTCCGGGATTTCTGAATGTGAAGATTGACCGCGCGTGGATGGCGGCGGCGCTGGCCGCGGACCAAAAGCCACCTTCAACTATCCCTGCGGGAAAGATTCTGGTCGAGCACACCAGTATCAATCCCAACAAGGCAGCGCACATCGGTCACCTGCGCAATGCGATCCTGGGCGATACCTTCGTTCGGTTGTTGCGCTACGAGGGCAGGGAAGTCGACATTCAGAACTACATCGACAACACTGGCGTGCAGGTGGCCGATGTGGTCGTGGGCTTCACGCATATCGAGAAGAAGTCTCGGGCCGAAATCGAGGCCCTGACTCGTCAGCCGCGTTTCGATTATTACTGCTGGGATCTTTATGCGCGCGTGTCGCAGTGGTACGCCGAGGACAAGCAGAACCTGCAAGTCCGTCTCAAGACGCTTCACGGGATTGAAGACGCGAACAGTGAAACGGCTGCCGTGGCCGACTTGATTTCGATTGCTGTTCTACGCCGCCACCTCGAGACCATGGATCGACTTGATATCGAGTACGACTTTCTGCCACGGGAGAGCGAAATTCTGCACCTGCACTTCTGGGATGCGGCTTTCACTAAGCTGAAAGAAAGCGGCGTCCTTACATTCGAGAGTGAGGGCAAGAACAAGGGCTGCTGGGTGATGCGGCGCGCGGGGACTTCAAAATCCGTCACCACGGAGGACACAGAGGACGCGGAGGACTCCCAGGACTCCGAGAATATCTCGGAGGAAGATCAGAAAGTCATCGTCCGATCGAACGGTACCGTGGGTTATGTCGGCAAAGACATTGCCTATCACATGTGGAAGTTTGGTCTGCTGGGACGCGACTTCGGTTACCGCAAGTTCTACCGCTATCCCAACGGGCACGACTGCTGGATCTCCGCCGCCGAAGGTGAGAAAGATCATCCTCACTTTGGTAGCGTGGCCGAAAACTATAACGTTATCGACGTGCGACAAGCGGAAGCGCAAGACACGGTTAAGGAAGCCCTGCGCGATCTGGGTCACGGAGAAGCTGCCGATCATTTCACGCACTTCTCCTACGGGATGGTGGTGCTGACGCCACGCTGCGCCGCCGAGCTCGGCTACGACTTGAGCGAAGAAGACAAGGCGCGATCCTTCATCGGCGTTAGCGGGCGCAAGGGCTTTGGTGTGAAGGCCGACGACCTGCTCGATCAGCTTATTGCTTCGGCCAAGAAGGAAGTGGATTCGCGGCATCCGCAATTGAGCGAACCGGAGCGGCTGGGGATCGCTACGCAGATTGCCATCGGAGCCTTGCGTTACTTCATGATGAAGTACACCAAGCAGTCTGTGATCGCGTTTGACTTCAAAGATGCGCTCAGTTTTGAAGGAGAGACGGGACCTTACGCGCAGTATGCCGTCGTGCGCGCCACCAGCATTTTCCGCAAGGCAGGGCTGGAGGCAGATACGTTCTTCAACAACCTGAACCTGACTGCTGCCGAAGTCGGAAGTTACTTGTCCGGCGAGGCGGGAAACGAAATCTGGGAACTGTGGCTGGCATCTTCACAAACGTCGTACGTCGTCGCACGGTGTGTCTCCACCACAGAACCGGCGTTCATGGCCAAGCATGTTTTTCGACTGGCGCAGCTTTTTAATGCCTTCTACCACCGTCATCCGATCCTCAGTGAAGCCGATGAAAAGCGGAAACAGTTCCTGTTGGCAACCGTAGCGGTGGTCCGTCGTGAATTGATTCGCACGCTCGGGATCATGGGCATCACGATTCCGCCAGTCATGTAGAATGCCTGCCAGCCTGCAGCGGTGGTCCGCTGGGCTACAAGGTCATGAATAACGGCATCGTATCCGCGCCGCCTCGCCACTGGTTCCGCCGGATCGTCGTCGGCTTGCTTTCTCTTCTGCTTTTCTGCGCGATAGCCGGACTACTCTACGAGAATATCGCGGAGGCCCGCGACCGTCGCTTTAACCGCGCCGCCGGCATGCGGGTTGAAGTCGGTGGACGAAAGATGCACATCGACTGCACCGGAGAGGGAAGTCCAACGGTGATTCTTGACTCCGGCTTGGGCGACTCGTATCTCTCCTGGGAAAAAGTCCAGCCTCCGATCGCCAAGTTCACGCGCGTGTGCTCGTATGACCGCGCTGGACTGGGCTACAGCGATCCCAGTTCGAATCCTCGCACCAGTGCCGTGATTGCCACGGAACTCCATGACTTATTGCAGGCCGCGGCGGTTGCGCCGCCCTACGTGCTGGTTGGCCACTCGATGGGAGGATACGACGTCCGTCTCTTTGCCAGCCTTTATAGGAATGAGGTTGCCGGGATGGTGCTGGTCGATGCATCGCATCCCGATCAGGAAAAGCGATTTCCCGCGGAACTCAAGAACATGGAAGGAAGTTGGCAACGGGAGGCTGAATTCCTGGAGTATTCCATGCCCTTTGGGTTGCCGAGGCTGCTTGGCCTGTGCGATGCGGAACCTGCGCGACGTGCCGCGGAGTGCAACTGGCACAGCGCACGGGAGGGGGTAGCGGAACTGCAAGCATTTCCGCAAAGCGCCCTCCAGACTGCAGCGACTGGGGCACTGGGGGATCTGCCGCTGGCCGTGCTCTCCCATGATCCTGAAAAGCCTTCGAGCGAATTCGCGCCCGATCTCGCGAAACCCATCAATGAAGCATGGGAGAAGATGCAGGAAGAATTAGCTCATCTCTCCACTCGCGGCACGCAGACCATCGCCAAGAACAGTGCACACTACATTCAGATCGATCGCCCGGACATCGTGATCGAAGCAGTGCATAACATTGTGGACCAGGCGCAAGCCAATCTGGGCACGCCAAAACCGTCGAACCACTAAGCTCGTCTTCCTGACTGCGCGATACAAACCTGCTAACCTTTTCACTCCAGCGCCTTGTCTTGGCGAAGTATCTGGCTTCCTCATCAGGAGCACATCATGGCATTAAGGGATCGGCGTTTTTCTGTTCCGGCAGTTATCACTCTTTTGTGGAGCATGTTTCTACCATGGGCCGTTCGCGCACAGGACCCTTCTCCTCCGAAGCCGGTTCAGACTCCTGCCCAGCGTCCGCGAATCGGGTTGGCGCTCAGCGGTGGAGGTGCGCTGGGACTGGTCGAAATCGGAGTGATCCAGTGGATGGAAGAGAATCACATCCCGGTGGACAGGATCGGCGGCACCAGCATGGGGAGCATCATTGGAGCGATGTACGCGACAGGCATGTCTCCCACGGAGATCAAGGCGTTCGCCGAGAAGATTGACTGGGAACAGGCGCTTTTGCCGGAACCGGTGTACCGGCAGCTTTCGTTCCGGCGCAAAGAAGACCGCCGCGAATTTCTTATCAAGGCGCCTCTCGGTTTAAAGGATGGTCTGCGAGGGCCGAACGGTTACAACCCGGGCCAAGGCGTCGGCTTGTTGCTGGATCGCATTGCCTTTCCGGAGTCAGGAATTTCCAGCTTCGACGATTTGCCGATCCCGTTCCGCTGCGTGGCTACCGATATGCAAAGTGGGGATGCGGTGGTTTTGCACGACGGCTCGCTGTCGCAAGCGGTACGCGCGTCCATGGCTATGCCAGGAATATTTACGCCGGTGGAGATCAAAGGCCGCATGCTGGCCGACGGCGGCATGGTGCAGAACATTCCCGTGGAGACCGTCCGAGGCATGGATGCCGACACTGTCATCGCGGTGGAATTGCACTATCCCCCGGGAGATATTAAAGAGCTGGAGAGCCTGACTGGTGTATTGTCGCGCGCCATCGACGTGATGATTACGCAGAACGAGCGCCGCTCACTCTCGCTGGCCGACGCCAAAGTCGTGGTGGATATGAAGGGTTTCTGGATCAACGACTACAACCGGGTCGACGAGCTCATCGCACTGGGATACAAGACCGCGGTCAGCCAGTCTTCGAACCTGTTGAAATATGCGATGCAAGATCCGGCGCAGTGGCAGCAGTACCTGGAGGAGCGCAACTCACGCAAGCACTCTGCGCTGCAGAAGGTGGATTCGATCGTGGTCACGGGTGCCGACCGCGATACCGATCACAGAATTCAGCAGCGGCTTAGTAAGGACGTGGGACAGCCGTTGAACCTGCCCAAATTGGAGAATCAACTGACGCAAATCGCGGGCGAAGGTGAATTCGATAACTTGGGCTATGAAGGATTTGTGCAGAACGGAGTTCCGTCTCTGCGAGTGACTGCGCATGAGAAGACGTATGGGCCGCCGTTCATTGACCTCGCGGTCAACGTGACAGGTGCCGGGGTCGCAGCGTTCGATTTCTCTGCCGGCACGCGCGTTACTTTCATGGATATTGCGCATCGCGGAGGCGAGTGGCGGAACGATCTTATGTTCGGCTCGAATAATCTGGCAGCTACTGAGTTTCATCAGCCGATTGGCCGGACCAGGTTCTTCGTTGCCCCCTATGCCTTCGCATCCAAGTATGGCCGCAATTCGTTCACTGGTTTGACGCGCGTGGCCGTCTTCGGGGACGAGCGTGCTGGAGGTGGTCTCGATATCGGCTATGAGTCCGGACTGCGAGGTGAGTTTCGTTTCGGTTATGAATGGTTCGACGGAAAATTGGCGCCCCTGGTGGGCGCCACCGGCCTCCCGATTGTTCATGGCAGCACCGGGCAATTCCGCGCCCGCTATGTCTGGGATGGGCAGGACAGCCCTTCGGTGCCCAGCAGGGGAACGCGTGTGGTCGCCAGTCTTTCACGCGTGTTGCAAACTCCTGGAGTCGTGCACCCTATCGATCAATTGGAGGTGCAGACTTCGAATTTCGTACCTCTCGGAGCCAAGACCTCGTTATTTTTCAATGCTTCGGGAGGGACGACTTTCCGTGGATCCGCTGGGCCTTTCCAGGTGTTTGAGTTGGGCGGGCCGTTTCGCCTGGGCGCATATTTTCCCGATGAGTTTCTGGGAAATCACTACGTTTATAGCTCCGTGGGCTTCCGGCGCGAGCTTTACCGGTTGCCGCAACTGATCGGAAAGAAGATTTACTGGGGCGGATGGTATGAGGCCGGTTCGGCGTTTGGCGCCGCCGGCAACGATCCCGGCCCCGTGGTGGTGCGTGGCACGTTCAATCTGGGGGTCATTGCGGATACCATCGTTGGCCCGATCGCGATTGCAGGGAGCGTGAGTCCGACGGGACAGAGCCGAGTGAACTTCTCCATTGGACGTCTGTTTTAGCGTCGCGAGTTGGCGTGGGTTTGTGGTGGCAATTTCTCTGGCGCGGGGCCGATTGGTATACTGCGCCTCGGATTAGTCTAAGACACTTACTCGAGGCCACTCTCGTGCGTCGACGCAACCTGCGCTTTATATGTTTGCCCCTGCTGTTCGTGATTTCTGCGGCCGTGCAACAATCTCCGGCCGCATCACAATCATCGCAACCTGCTCCGAAATCTCTGTTCAAAATTCAGGAAGTGATGATCCCGGTGCGCGATGGAGTTCGTTTGCAGACGGCGATCCTTACTCCAGTCGATCAGAGCGGTCCTCTGCCTATTTTGTTTCGGCGCACCCCGTACGGAGTTCCGGAGAAACCGCCTGAGCAAATGCCCGCGTCTATGAAAGAACTGGCGCAGGATGGCTATATCTTCGTCATCCAGAACCTGCGCGGACGATTCAAGTCAGAGGGAGTTTTCAATCTCTCGTCGTGGGTTGACCTTAACGATCCTAAAGCAACCAACGAGACCACGGATGCTTATGACTCCATCGAATGGCTGCTGAAGAATGTTCCCAACAACAACGGGAAGGTGGGGATGTACGGCGTCTCCTATGACGGCCTGACGACGGCGCTCACGCTGCTGCACCCGCATCCGGCGCTGAAAGCGATCAGCGAGCAAGCTTCCCCCGTGGACCAGTGGATGAATGACGATGACCACCGCTTCGGTGCGCTACGCGAGAGCTACGATTTCGAATACGCGGTTATGGAACAGGCGGACAAGAACAAGAACACGCACTTCGACTTTGAAACTTACGATACTTATCAGTGGTATCTGGACCTGGGTCCGCTCTCGAACATCAATGCAAAATACCTTCACGGATCGATTCCGTACTGGAATTCCAGTGTGGAGCATCCGGACTACGACGAGTTCTGGAAGAAAGAAGCGTGGGTGCGCCAGCTTCACGCGTCGACCGTTCCCAACTTAAACGTAGCCGGATTCTGGGATCAGGAAGATCCCTGGGGGCCGTGGCAGATTTTCCGCCATGCTGAAGAGAACGATCCGCAACATACGAACTTCATCGTGGCCGGACCGTGGTATCACGGCGAATGGCAAAGCCCCAAGGGCGAAAGTATCGGGCTCATTCCGTTTGGCGGGCACGAGACGGCTCGGGAGTTCCGGGAAAATATCGAGGCTCCCTTCTTTCGATACTACCTGCACGGCAAAGGCGAGAAGCCCGGGTGGCAGGCCGGTACCTTCCAGAGCGGATCAAACACCTGGCATACGTATGCCACGTGGCCTCCGAAGGAGGCGAAGCCCACGAACCTATACCTGCAAATGGACGGCGCTTTGTCCTTTACTGCGCCCACAGCGGCCAGTACGGATAAGGCTTACCGGCAATACGTTTCCGACCCAGCCAATCCAGTTCCGTACCGGCAGCGCCCCATCTCACCGACGTATCCGGGCGGCGATTGGCGCACCTGGGAGGTCGCGGACCAGCGTTTTGTGGACCACCGGCCTGATGTTCTGACTTTTGAGAGTGCGCCGCTCGATCACAACGTAACGATTACGGGCTCGGTTAGCGCTGACTTGTTCGCATCAACCTCGGGCACCGATGGCGATTTCATCGTAAAACTTATTGATGTCTATCCCGAAAACGCGCAGAAGGATGCATGGGATCCGGACGACGGACCGAAGCCCGGCCAATATGCCCAATCGCTGAATGGATACGAGTTGCCCATAGCGATGGAAGTGCGTCGCGGGCGATATCTCACGAGCTATGAAAAGCCGCAGCCACTGACGGCGTACAAAGCAACGGAGTGGAATATTCCGCTTCGGGACCGCGACCACGTTTTCCTGAAGGGGCACCGCATCATGGTGCAGATTCAGTCGACGTGGTTCCCCGTGATCGACCGCAATCCGCAACAGTTTGTGCCCAGCATTTATCAAGCGACGGCATCTGATTTTGTTCCCGCGACGCAGAGAATTTATTGCTCGTCAGACTTGCCGTCGCATCTGGTGCTGCCCATCGCGCCCTGGTAGAGTGCTGAAAAGCCGTTGCGAGAGTTCCCAGCGGCTAAAGCCGGATGGATTTTGGCGGGACTTAGAGCGCGGCTCGAAGTGTGTGCGTGAGTACCTCTCTTTCGCCCATCCGGGGCTTACCTCGTCTCCCCACTTCTTACCCACGGCTTACGCCGTGGGCTGCATTCTGTCGCCGCTGCGCGGCTAGGGCGAGCTCGCTTGACCCCATCGTGTTCGCGCAACATTAGTTCTCACGTACACTCTCGAAGCCGCGCCCTTTCAAAGCAGGCCCACATCAGAGTCGTTCAGCAGTCCCCGCCGCCAAATCAGTGAAAGGTGGGGATTTATGATTTAATTTATTTTCCGCTAGCAGTGCCATGCTGTCCCAGCCACGAGGCTAGCTGCGGCTCCTGCTGCGATTTGAGATCCACGCAGTTGTTGATCCATTCAATCGACTGTTTGTACGTGCGTTCCGCGGCCTCGACTTTGTGGGCGGTGAAAAACTCGGTGACTTGATCGCGCAACCGGGCATCGCAGAAAGTACTGGTAGCTCCCACCACCTGGGCGCTGGCAAAGGGTCCGCCAGCCTTTTCTATATCGCTCCAGTGTTGGCGGATGAAATCCCATGCGAGTTGCTGTCCCGCTGGATTTGCGAGCACACCCGTGACCAGTTGCAGGGCATCCTGGGAACGCACGTCGGGCGAGATCGCATAATCGAGCGTGCGTTGCAGCAGTTTGGGATCCGTAAACTGGGGCAGAGCGAAGAAGTAGGTGTAGTAGTCCTCGGGCGATTTCGGATTCTTCAATGCATCCATGAGCTTTTCGTAAAAGTCGGAACCGCCAGTCAGGGCTGCGAGTGGAAAAGCCGCGCCGGCCAACTCCGGATCGACTGACGATGGGTCCGCCAGCGCCTGGTCAGCCAATTTGCGGGCCTCGGCCAGAGTCTCCGGGTCGCGGGCATCGTAGCCCAGTGCGGTGAATAGCCTCTGTCGTAAAATCCGCTGCTCATCGCTTTCTCCCGGCTTGGGCTCCCAACCAACTTCCTTCATCCGTGGCGCAAGATATTGTCGCAGCCACGAGCGATAAGACTCGCGATCACTCTCGCTGACGAGATATTTTCCGATGTAATTCAAGCGACCCAGTAGATCTTCCATAACGGCGCGGCTGGAATCGGATTGAACACCCTGGGCGAATGCCAGGTAGTCTCCTACCGGCTCGCGGCCTACCCGCACGGATGCCCAAATATCGTTCTGCAAGCTAATCCGCTCCGCGGGAGTCAATTTGGTTTCGGCATCGCTGGCGAGCGACCGGACAGCTTCCGGCTCATAGCCCACGCGATAGTATCCATTGGCGCCCGCGTTGGCGAGAACCCAAGTGGAGCATCCGGGCAGGGAGAAAGTTCCCTCCTTCGTGGTGAGGAGTTCGCATTTCGGAGCGTTGCTCGCCGAACCCTTCAGGCACAACGGTATCTGCCACAACTGGTCATTGGACTCCGCGAACTTTGCCCGATCGAAGTAATAGCGCTGCTGGGTCAATGTCACCTTTGTCGAATTGCCGGAGCACTGCGTTTTCACATTGACGATGGGCGCGCCTGCCTGTTTGACCCAGGTCGGCATGATTTGGTCGACGGGCTTGTGGGACGTTTTGGCCTGAGCCAGCCAGAAGTCCTCGGCAGTTGCGTTCGCGTATTCGTGCTGCTTCAAGTATGCATTCACACCGGCTCGGAAGGTTTCCTCTCCCAGATAAGATTCCAGCATTCGCAACACCGAAGCAGCCTTGCCGTAAGCGATACCGTCGAACAATTCCTGAATCTGCGCCGGCGTGTCGGCCGCCTGATGAATCGGGCGAGTGTTCGCCAAGGAGTCCACATTGAGAGTTCCACCTGTGCCGCTGACATCGTCGAGATCAAAATTCCATTCCGGCTTCCACTTCTCCAGCGGCTTGCTCGACATCCAGGTGGCAAAACCCTCGTTGAGCCACACGTCGTCCCACCACTTCATGGTGACCAGATCGCCGAACCACATGTGGGCAATCTCGTGCGAGGTCACGGAGGCGATAGTCTTCTTCAGGTCGGCGGAGCCCTGCTTGTCGTCGATCAGCAAGATCACTTCGCGAAACGTGATGCAGCCCACGTTTTCCATTGCACCCGCGGAAAAATCGGGCAGGCCGATCAGATCCAACTTGCCGTAGGGATACTTCATCCCGAAATATTTGTTGTAGTACGCGACGATGTTCTCGGCAGCATCCAGCGCGAACTTGCCCATCTCCTTTTTGCCCGGCGTGCTGTAGACACGGATCGGGATGCCATCCACTGAACCTTCGACGTATTCAAAGTTGCCCACGACCAGTGCTGCCAGATACGACGACATTTTCGCCGTGGTGGCGAACTTGACCGTATGTTTGTCTCCTGGACCAGGCGTGTCCGAAACGACCTTGTAGTTCGAGATCGCGACCTGCCCCTTGTCGGCGACCGCAGTGATATCGAAGCTCGCCTTGTAGTCGGGCTCGTCGAAGGAGGGAAAGGCTCGGCGGGCATCAGTGGCTTCGAACTGGGTCGCGGCATACTTCCGCCCCTTATCGTCTTTCCCGATATACAGGCCGCGCATCTCGCTGTTGAGGATGCCGGTGTAGGTGATGTGCACGGTCGCCGGTCCAGCGGGCAGCGCGTTGTTGACGGTCAGCACGACCATCTCTTTTTCCTTCTCCGGACTGACCTTGGCTGTCTGGGTTGAGCCGCCGCTTGTGATCGTCACCGAGCGGAAATCGATGTCGACCGCATTCAATGTAATCTCCGAGGTCGACTTCAATACCTGGATGGTGATGGTCTCGTCGCCGGCAAACGTGGCATTTGCCAGATCAGGACTAAACGTAAGCTTGTAATTGTCTGGCCGGGCGGCTTCCGGAAGCCTCTGCGCCGCTGCCAGGGAGATGGACAGGGCGAAAAATGTCATCACTGCAAAAATTCGTTTCATTGAGTTTCCCTCGGAAAGCTTATGCGGATGGCTTCCACTTTGAGAGTGCGCGCGCGTGGGATGCCATTCTCTGACCATGAAATCGTTGTTGCGGAAGTTCAGTCGCGAGATGCGATCACCCCATTCATCACCGTCAATGTGCATCGGTCGGATCCGAACCAATAAGGGATTTCGCGGTAGTCTTCGACGGAAAATACGGCCAGGTCGGCGTCTTTGCCAGGCTCGATGCTGCCCTTTCGATCTGCGAGTCGCAGGGCCCAAGCTCCGTTGATGGTAGCAGCCGCGATGGTTTCGGCCGGAGACATCTTCATGTGCGTGCATGCCAATGACATGGCCATCGGCATACTCATGGTAGGAGATGTTCCGGGATTGTAGTCGGTTGCCAGAGCTACCGGCACTCCGGCCTCGATGAGACGCCGTGCATTTGGATAGTCCTTCAGGCCGAGAAAATAATTCGCTCCGGGCACCAGGGTCGCCAGGGTGTTGCGGCTGGCGAGTCGCGGAATGTCTTGTTCACTTACGTGGTCCATGTGATCGAAAGATGCGGGATCAAAGCTTAAAAAAGAAGCTAACGCTGTTTCGGAAAGCTGGCCCATGTGGGCGCGAACGTTCAATCCGTGTGCCTTGGAAGCGGCAAAGACCTGCTCTGTTTCTGGCGGAGTAAATGCGCCGTGATCGCAAAAGACATCCACGAATTGGGCAAGCTTCCGCTTCGCCGCCTGCGGGATCATCTCTTTACAGACGATCTCAACGTATTTTTGTGAGCGGCCCTGATATTCCATTGGTACGACATGTGCGCCGAGCAGGGTAGGGACGATCGTTCCCGGCCAGTGAGCGCTGGCCTCGCGGATCGCCTCCAGCGACTTCAGTTCGGACTCGACCGTCAAGCCATAGCCCGATTTTGCCTCGACGGTGGTGGTCCCGTGTGAGGACATATCGCGCAGAGCACTCAATACCTTTTCAATCAGGGCGCCCTTGGCGGCCTTGCGAACGGCGTCGAGACTGGACCGGATGCCTCCTCCTGCCTCCGCGATTTGCCCGTACGAAGCGCCCTCGATCCGCTTTTCGAAATCGATCAACCGTGGGCTGACGAATACGGGGTGCGTGTGGGAATCGACGAAACCCGGTAAGACGACTTTGCCGGTGCAATCGATCTCAGTGATTTCTTTTCGGTTCGCTTTGAGCCAGGGATCGCGCAGTGCTTCTCTGTTAGTACCAACCGAGACAATCTTGCCGCCGATACACAAAACCGCGCCATCTTTGATGATGCCGAGTTCGTTAAGGTCTGCGGCGCGGCGCGGGCCCGCCTTCCCGGAAGCGGAGCGCAAAGTGAGAAGCTGGCCTATGTTCGCGAGGAACAGCGGAGGCTGCTTGCTTGAGGTTGATCTTCGATGGGAAAGCACGCTAAAGCATCTTAGCAAGCCCGATCTCCGGTCGTAGCGCGGTTGTTTGCCTGATATTCAGGCAATCGGTATAATCAGATTTACAGAAAAACAGGTCTTAAGGGGTGAATTATGCAATCGGCGAAAGTTGGGAAACGCGGCGCGATCATTGTTCCGGCGAGCCTGCGCAAGCGTTTTGGCATCGAGGAAGGGAGCATTGTGATCGCCGAGGAAAGAGACGGCGGCATCCTCATCCGCCCCGCAATCGTTGTTCCGGTTGAGCGATACACACCTGAGCGCAAGGCGGAATTCTTGCTGTCGACCGCTGTCGACGATGCCGACTACCGAAAGGCGCGAAAAGAGGTGCGGAAACTGGGACTCGATCCGGACTCGATTCCTCATCGGCGACCCGCTTGATGGACCGCCTGTTCCTCGACGCGAATGTGTTGTTCTCCGCCGCGTACAAAAGTGACACCGGACTTCTCCAACTCTGGAAGCTCAAAGACGTTGTCCTGTGCAGTTCCCGTTATGCGGTCGAGGAAGCACGGATCAACTTGGATGATGAAGTTCAGAAAGAGCGGCTCACCAAGTTGGTGGAGGCGATTTACCTGGTTGAACCTTCCAATCAGTCCCCTAGGCCCGCGGTTTCCTTGCCGGAGAAGGAGTTACCGATCCTATTGGCAGCCATCGACGCTCGTGCCACCCACCTCTTGACGGGCGACATCCGACATTTCGGACGCTACTTGGGTAAGAAACTCGAAGGAATTGCGGTCACGCTTCCCGGGGAATACCTCCGACAGCGAAGAGGGGGAAACCCGAACTGACCAGCAAGGTTCAGCAACTATGTGCTCATCGGCAACTTTCACGCCAGTCTTCTTCGCGAACTCTTTCGCTTCGTCGTAGCCTGCATCGACGTGGCGAATGACTCCCATGCCGGGATCGGTGGTCAGCACGCGCTCGATGCGCTTCGCCATCTCGTCGGTTCCGTCGGCCACCGTGACTTGTCCGGCGTGCAGCGAGTAGCCGATGCCAACGCCTCCGCCATTGTGGATCGAAACCCACGATGCGCCGGCTGCCGTGTTGAGCAAGGCATTCAGCAGCGGCCAGTCGGCGACCGCGTCGGAACCGTCTTTCATGCTCTCGGTCTCGCGAAACGGAGATGCGACCGAGCCGCAATCGAGATGATCGCGGCCGATCACGATCGGCGCCTTGATCTTGCCCTTCTTTACCAGATCGTTCATGGCGAGTCCGAATTGGGCGCGCTCGCCGTATCCGAGCCAGCAGATGCGCGCGGGCAGTCCCTGGAACTTGATGCGCTTGCGCGCCAGGTCAATCCAGCGACGCAGAATGCGGTTCTCGGGAAACAGTTCGCAGTACCAGATCGTCGGTGACGTGAATGTCGGACGCCTCGCCCGACAGCGCTACCCAGCGGAACGGTCCGCGTCCTTCGCAGAACAGCGGACGAATGTACGCCGGCACGAATCCGGGAAAGTCGTAGGCATTCTTCACGCCGCGCTGAAAGGCGAAGGTGCGGATGTTGTTGCCGTAGTCGAACGTGACCGAACCCATCTTCTGCAGGCGCAACATGCCTTCGACGTGGCGCGCCATCGCATCGAGCGATTTCTCCTGATAGGCCTTCGGATCGCGCTTGCGCAGTTCGAGCGCTTCCTCGAAGCGTCATGCCGTTCGGCACATATCCGTTCAGCGGATCGTGCGCCGAGGTCTGATCGGTCAGAATGTCAGGAACGACGCCGCGCTCGGCGAGTTCCGGAATGATGTCGGCACAGTTGCCGACCAGTCCAACGGAGACATTTTCTTTCTTGCGGATCGCATTCTTCAGGATGCGCAGCGCCTCATCGAGCGTCGTGACCATGAAGTCGCAGTAGCCGGTCTTCAGGCGCTTCTTGATGCGCTCCGGATCGACGTCGATGCCGAGGAAAGCCGCGCCAGTCATGGTTGCGGCGAGAGGTTGAGCTCCGCCCATTCCGCCCATTCCGCCGCTGACGATCAACTTGCCGGAGAGATCGCCGCCGAAATGTTTCTCGCCTGCGGCGGAGAAGGTTTCGAATGTGCCTTCCACAATTCCCTGCGAGCCGATGTAGATCCAGGAACCGGCGGTCATCTGGCCGTACATCATGAGTCCGGCGCGCTCCAGTTCGTTGAACTTCTCCCAGTTCGACCAATGGCCGACGAGATTGGAATTCGCGATGAGCACGCGCGGCGCGTGATCGTGCGTCTTGAATACGCCAACCGGCTTGCCGGATTGCACCAGCAGCGTCTCGTCGTTGTCAAGCTTCTTCAGCGTTTCGACGATGGCGCGATAGGCTTCCCAACTGCGCGCGGCGCGTCCGGTTCCGCCATAGACGACGAGATCTTTGGGGCGCTCGGCGACTTCTTCGTCGAGGTTGTTCATCAGCATGCGCATGGCAGCTTCCTGCTGCCAGCCTTTGCAAGTGATCTGATTGCCGCGGGGCGCGCGAATGGAGGTGGGGGCCTGGATTTCGGTTTCGACGGGCATAGAGAGATGTTAGTGGTTCCGATTGAGGGGCGCAATTCCGTAGCTACGTCTGCAAGTCAAATTCTTAAACCACTAAGGGCACGAAGGTGCACGAAGGAACCGATGTCTTCGGCGCTGGAATGTGGGACTTTACCAGGTGCTGTAGGCGGTGCCGTCGCTGGCGGTGACGTTTGCGGCGGAATGCACGTCGGTGATGCCGGGTTCCTGCTGGTCTACCGCCATCATGACGTCTTCCTGAACGACTTCCCAGTTGGTTTGCCGGGTCATGGGATCGGCGGGAATCTGCCGTAGATATCCGGCGGTGACGAGGTCATCGAGAGATTGAGGAGCTTTCTGCTTGTCGAGGGTGTACTGCGAGATGACGGTGCGGAGCGTGCTCAGGTTCGAGCGCAGCACCGACTCGCGCGCCTGCACGATGGCCTGGTTGTAGACGGGCATGGCAATCGACGCCAGGATCATGATGATGAAGATGACGATCATCAATTCGAGCAGCGTGAATCCGCGCGCACGTTGCTTCTGCTGGAGCGACGGTGGCGCTTTATCGCTGCCGTGCACGTCCCGGATTTGTTTATGTCGCCATAGCATCTACCAGTCCTTATATTTGGTGCCGTCGAGTCCGGTTCCCTGCGACTTGGTGTAGACGTCGAACACGCTCTGTCCGCCCCAGGAGTCGGAGTCGGGATCGTCCTGCATCGAGCGCATTCCCCATTCCTTGCTCTTAGTCATGGGGTCTTCAGGAATAGAACGCAGGAAGCGAAGTTTCTTGCCGCCTTGAATTTCGACGCCTTTGACCAATGTTTCGAGATCGGGAGGATAGTTCTGGCTGTCGACCTTGGTCTGGAACATCTGCCGGTCGGCGGCATCCTTGTAGCGGTCGATGGCGTCGCGCATCTCCCAGAGAGCCTGGCGAAGTTGCTTTTCCTTCTCGCGCTGAATGGTGACGCGCGCCAGCGGCAGCGCCATCATGGTCAGGATGGACAGGATGGTGGTCGCGACCATCAGTTCCATCAGGGTGAAGCCGTGATCGTGACCTTGTCGCCGGGTCCCGGATTGAAAGTCTCGGATACCTTCATCTCGTCGTCCTTAATTGCTCGCTACTCGCGAAGCGTTCGCGAGGCGACTATTGGACCGTCACCGCGGCCTGCGCTCCGTTCACCGTGATGGCTTGCAGTCCCGGATCACGGGCTCCGCCACGGGTGATCGTTAACGGAGTCTGTCCGGTGGCCTTCGCCTCGAAAGTCATGGTGACGACGGCGCCCTGCCCGGAAACTCCACCGGCACCCGGCGGACGCGTGGCCGTAATCTGCGACTGTCCAAGAGCTTCATCCTCGCGATGGACCAGCGCCACCGCCTGTCCATCCTGCGAGAGGAAGCCGCCGTTCGACACGTTCACCAGTTGCAGCATCTTGGGATCGTAGTTCAACTGCACGGGCACGGAATAAACGTTCTGCGCGCCGGAGATCAGCAGGTTCACGGCAAATGTGTTGCCCTTGACCGCCTGAATGGTTGGCGGATCGAACAAGAAGCTTGCTGGCGTAGGCGCACTCGCAGCTTGTCCGGACGGCCGCCGGACGTGCCGGCGAAGGACCCTGGCCGGATGGAGTTGGCACAATCGAGGTCGAGGGCGCTCTGCCCGGACGGGGTGTGTACCGGCGGGAGCGGCTGTGGCCTGTTGACGTGCCGCAACCCGATCGTAGTTGCGGTACCGATATCGATGGCGCGCTGGTTCATTTCGTTCACATCGGTGCCGCGGATAATGTGCGGAACGATGGCGAACACGATCTCGTTTTCGGAGTGATCCTGCGTGGTCTGGCCGAAGAGATATTTCAGGATTGGAATCTGCGCCAGCCCGGGAATTCCGCTCAACGACTTGGTCTGCTGGTCTTCCATGATTCCGCCCAGCAGGTTGGCCTCGCCGTCTTTCAAGCGGATCTCGTGCTCGATCTTGCGCTGGCCGATGATGGGCTGGCTGATGCCGCCGATGTTCTGCTGTCCGGTGACGGCGGAAACGTCCATCACGATCTTGAGCGTGACTTCGCCGTTGGCATGCACGTGCGGCGTGATGTCGATATTGACGCCTACGTCGAGATACTGGAACTGGGTATTGACCAGCGGATTGATGCCGACGCCGCCGATGCCGGGCTGGAATGATCCGGTAGCGACGGGCACGCGATCGCCGATCTTGAGCGACGCTTTCTGTCCGTCAAGGGCGCGAATCTGCGGATTCTGAATCAGCTTGGTGTCGCTGTTGCCCATCACCGCCGACAAGTTGGCCGACGGAATGGTGACCTGGAAGTCGGTGGCGTTCAGATTGCCCAGCGTGTTCAGGTTGATGCCGTTGGTGGATCCGGTGCCGGTCGTGCTACCCGTAGTCGTCCCGGTGGTTGTCGATGTAGTGTTGAGATTGCTCTGCAGGGTGACCGTGGCGCTGGTGGGCGGATTCAGGCCCAGCGTGCGCGACTTGTCCTTGCTCACCTGCATGACCGCGATGTCGACGATGACTTCAGGGCGAGCTTTGTCGAGGTCCTCGACCAACTTTTCTGCGAGCGCGATCTGATCCGGCGTCCCGCGCACCACCAGGGCGTTCTGGGAGAGCAACTGCTGCACGCGCTGCACATCGAGCACGGCGCGAATCGCGTTCACGACATCCTGCAGTTCGGTGGGCTGGGAAAGATTCGTAAGATAAAAAGTCTTGAGGACGCTTTGTTCCAGCTCCTTGCGCTTGGCGGGATTGTCGGTGGCAACGAAAATCGTGTTGGTGGTCACCGGCCGCCAGAAAGTTTTCGACTCCAGCGCAGTGATCTCCAGCGCATCTTCCAGCGTGACGCCGTTCAGTTCAACCTTGATGGGGCGGGGAGTGTAATCGGGATCGAACAGCACGTTGATTCCAGCGAGCTGTCCGATGGTGCGATAAACCGTATCGGACTTGTCGGTGAGTTTGACGGTGATCGGAACGTTAGAGATGGCGGCCAACTCGACCGGTCCGGCGGCCTCGTGGACACGCTGCTCGAGGCCGGCCGGCGGCCCGGCAGCCTGCGGCGGCGGATTCTGCTGGTCGTTGATCATCTTCAGCGTGCGCGTCAATTCCTGCTTGGCGATGAACGATGAAGGATCAATGGCGAGCGCTTTCTGGAACTCGGCCACCGCTTCGTCGAGCTTGCCTTCTTCGCGCAGTTTCTGACCGCGATGGACAATAGTGGCGCCGGCTTCGAAGCGCACGTGCTCAAAGGCGGCACGGTAGCGCAGGTCTCTCGGTTTAAGGTCGTAGGCCTGCCTGAACAGATCATAGGCGGCCTCGTACTGCTGGCGAGCCTCGGCATCCTGCCCCTTTTCGTACAAATCTTTAGCTTTGTCGGCGACGGCGGGGAGGGATAGGAGCGCGACCAGCAATAGCAATAGAGCCGGGCGCAATGGGCGTCTCATTCGATAATCCTCACGCGATAAACCTCTTAATACGATTTTTGCCGGACCAGTAGTTTTCCCACGTGTCGGCGCGTCCCGTCAGCATTTTTGCGCGGGAAATCTACTCGATGCACGAAATAACTCGCGGTGAGGCGATTATAGCATCGTGATTTCCTGCCTCCGATGTGCTTGTGCACACGGGAGTTACACTCTTTGGTCGCTGACCCTTTGGCGTCCGGCTTCCGCTTGCTGCCTTCGGCAAGCTTCGCGATGACGAACCGGCTCTCCCCCCGTCCGGAAGCCCGAAGACGAGCGCCGGAAGCCGATCCATGCGTTAAGATAACTACTCCGTTCAGTCCTATGGCCCGCCAATCCACACATCAGACCAAGGCGAATCCCGAGAAATCGCCGCGCCGCGATCCTACCGCCAGCGGACAGAGGGATGCCGCCGTTAATAGGATCGCTTCACATAACTATTTCTTGCTGGAAAAATTTGAGGCCGGAGTCGTTTTGACCGGGACCGAGGTCAAGTCCGTGCGGGGCGGCCTCGCCAACCTCAAAGACTCCTATGGCCTAGTTAAGGATGACGAGGTCTGGCTCCTCAACGCCCACATTGGCCCTTATGAGCACGGGAACATTCATAACCATGCCCCCCTGCGAACCCGTAAGCTCCTGATGCACAGGGAAGAGATCCGCAAGCTGATCGGCAAGACGCAGCAAAAGGGCCTGACGTTGATCCCGACGCGGCTGTACTTCAAGAACGGAAGGGTGAAGGTGGAACTGGCCTTGGCGAAGGGCAAACAGCTCTGGGATAAGCGGGAGACGGAACGCAGGCGCACGGCGGATAAGGATGCCCGGGAAGCGATTTCCCGATCCCGCAAGCGGGCATAGCTTCCAGGCCCAGACTTGAAGACAGTAAATCTCAAATCTGACAAGCCGTTGGTTCAAGAAGCACTACACCGGCTTGAACGAGAGCTGGCAACTGCCCGTGGTGAAGGAGTTTTTGTTTTCAAGGTTATTCATGGATATGGGTCAACCGGAGCGGGCGGGGATATTCGTCTTGCCGTGCAAAGACGATTGCACGAGTTAGCCGAAGGCGGGCAGATCCGGGACTGCATTTTTGGCGAAAGCTGGTCGAAGAGCGATGAGAGGACTTGGCGCTTATTGCAAGAGAAACCAGAATTGAAGAAGGATGCAGATCTTGGACGGGGAAATTTGGGGATCACCGTCATACTGCTGTGAGTACAAGTGCGCCGGACGAATGCATCCGGTGTTACGTGTTCGACTCGCTCGGCGTATTCAGGGGCATTTCTGGAATTACAGGGGCGGGTTCAGGAACAGGAACAGCCGGGGGCGATGCTGGCTCAATGATCTGCACGGGGACTACTGGGACCAGCATCTGCTGCTGCCAGTAGGAGACGGCCACGCCGCGCTGCCAGAAACGGGGCAGCAACAGCAAACCGAGGATGATCTGGCTCAACGCGAAGGCCGCGAACACGCTTTCCGGTGGGACAACTTTCATCCACAGCCAAATGCCGCCGCACAGCACAATGACTGCGACGACAGTGGTCGCGATGTAGCTGCCAAGCAGACGGCCTAAGCCTCGGAATGTGTGTCGAAAGGCTGCTCGAATCGATTTGCGGACTGCTCTTTGGTCGCTCAAGACCGCATCGGCCTCCGCGAGATCGAACCAGATGCGCAAGATCGTCATCAGCAGAAAGATTAGAGCCAGCCCGGCTACCTGAAGTTCAAATGGCAAGACTTCATTCGTACTTTCGCCTGCTTTCGTAGCGATAGCGCCGTTGGCTGCAAACAATAATCCTGCAACTGTTCCCATCACAATGCCGGCAACGATCATCAGGCGGATGAATCGCCACAAGTTTCGCCCGCAGGCGCGAAAGAAGTCCTGGCGAGGTAGTTTGTAGGTGGATGCGTATCCCTGAAAGACTCCAGGCAGGAACAAGGCTGTAGTCAGGAAGAATAGAAACGCAAAGTACAGCGCGGGAGTGGACATGGCCGACATAGATCCAAATTCCGGTCGCGCGAACAGATCGAGCATGACGGATAGGTCAAAGCCATGAACCAAGCGGTCACTGTATAAACTCTGGTCGAGAATGGGGTGAGCGCTTTTGCGAAAAGCGGCGGTGCCAAATTCAGCAAGAGTCAGGTTCAAAAGCCAGAACCAGAAAATGTAACGGCCATTGCGGGCGACCATGCTCCAGCCGCTGCCCAGCAGGCCTCTATCTTCGTTCATTCGTTCGATCCTCGATTCATGCGAGTCAAAAATGGTATTTCTAAACCGTCCACCAAGCCATAACCTGGCTGACTAGTTGTGTGAGGAAGAGCCAATAGGTCGACAATTTATTCGTCGCCTTTGAGTTCGGTTCGACGACGTAACTGTTATTGAAGTTGTTGCGGTCGATGAGGACGGTGTGGTCGGGATCGATTTCCGCCGACACAACCTTGGCCTTCTTCTGGTAGCTAAATCGAGTCCACCGACTCACGCCGTCCCAGTGCTCAAGAATCTTCTCGCCGTTATCGAATTTGATCTCGACTTCGACCGGCATAGCAAAATCTTCCTTGCGGTGCAGCGTCACGTAGGATTGGTAAACGATGTCGCCCTTCGCTTTGTGGTCCTTGTCTTTTTCTTTGTCTTCTGCGTACCAGGTCACCGGAAAGGATTTGACGCTGAGCACTTCGTAATCCATCACCTGCGATCCGTAGACAGCCTGGTTGAAATACCAATGGAGGTCTTTGCCATAGGCCTCTTCGATGGTCTTCAGAAAATCTTCTTTTGTGGGATGGGTAAAGCGATACTTCATGAAGTAGGAACTCATGGCTTTGGCCATAGTTTCCTTGCCGATGATGCCTTCCAGGGTGAGCAGCACACTGGCGGTCTTGCCGTAAGTGATCCCGGCGTAAGAGTTGCCGTTGTAGTAGTCGTAGGCCTTCTGCGCCATCGGGTCGCGATCGGCCACGCCGATATAGCTGAGCCTCTGAAGTTCCCGCTCCCCGACCGTAATGCCCGCCAAGTTGATGACGGAACTTTTCTTTCCCAGGATCGAATCCAGCACCTTGACTTCGGTGTAGCTGTTGATGCCCTCATCCATCCAAGCGTCTTCAAATTCGTTGGTGGCTACCATGGCGTACCAGTACTGGTGTCCGAATTCGTGCTCCACGACTAGTTCCGGTAGATACAGGCCGTCTGGCATGAACCAACTGGAGTCACCGGTGATGAATGTGGGATATTCCATTCCTCCTGCAGCCGAGTCGGGCTCGGGGTCGACCACGGTCAAGGTCTTATAGGGATAGGGTCCATACCACTTCTCAAAGCGATCAAGGGTTTCGCGGGTGATCTTCTCGTGCCGCTCGGCCTGGCTCCAGTGGGCCGGTTGCATCAGGAAGAGCAGCTTGATCGGCCCCATCTGCGATTGGTAGATGCTCTCCCGGACTTTATAGCGCGGGCTCACAGTCCAAGCAAAATCGTGGATGTCGTCGCCGTGATAGGTCACGGTCTTAGTGTGGTCCGGATTGGACTTTTCTTCGACTAGTACACCGCTGGCGCCGACGACTTCATACGCGGGTACCGTGAGCTTCACGTCATACACGCCAAAGTCGGCGAAGAATTCCGTGGTGTTGTGATACTGATGGCAATTCCAGGCTCCGTGCCACCAAACGCCCACCTTCGGAAACCATTGGCCACCGAGCACGAAATCACGCTTCCATCCGGAACGCGCCTGGGTCTCGGGAAACTTGGTTTGAAAGGCGATCTTGAACTGAACATACGCGCCCGGGGCTATCGCCTTAGCCAGACGCAGATCCACCACCGTCTTATCATCTTTATTACCATCATCCGGAGAGATGTACTGCAAGTTGCTGGTGAGATCTCCCTGGCCCGTTACCTCGATCCTCTTGATGTCCTCGGAACCGTAATCCTTGTCTTCCCACTTTGCATAACCAACGTCGCGGCTCCCCATAAGCTTGGAGTCGCGGACGAACGTGGCCTTGGGCTGAAACGCATTTTGATAAAGATGGAAAGGGAAGTGGTCGAGCGCCTGCCCGGTCAGGTTGTGATAGGTAAGGACCTCGGTGGCATCGACAGTGTGCTTACCTGCGTCATACCTGGCGTCGATCTCATAATGTACGACCCGCTGCGACATAGGAGTGGAGGAGTTGATGGCGAGAGTTGTGTCCGGGATCGAGAGCACGCCACTTGTCGCCGTCTCCGGCAAATCAGCTACGCTCGCCGGAACCGGCGTGGCCGCATGTCCCGAGTCCAGCCCGGTCAAGGCGGCAAGACATAAAGTTGTGGCAACGGTGAGAACGAAAACCTTCGATCGAGTTAGCATGCAGTTGTCACCTGGAACTACCTGGGCTGTGAATCATATCGCAGAGGCTGGAATAGCGTCACGCGCCGGAGGGCAGCGGCGATAAGGACGAGCGAATCTGTCAGCTTCCTGGTCCTGCTGGAAGTGTACAATCCGGTGCGCAGGAGGGTTCGCTATGCTACCCGTTCTACAAGGAGATCTTAGCCTTCTTCAGCATCCCGCCTCTCAGGAACTTCTGCACTCGAAAATACCAGCGCGCCTCGCTTATGTGGCTACTGACGGAACACCGCGTGTGATTCCGATCTGGTTCCACTGGAACGGAAGTGAAATTGTCATGGCCAGCCCGCCGAAGGCGCCCAAACTGAAGGCCTTGGTCAAGAATCCGAAGGTTGCGCTGACGATCGACGACAATGAATTTCCTCACAAGGTGCTGCTGATCCGCGGCACGGCACGGCTCGATCCGGTGGAGGGCATTGTCCCGGAATACGCCACCGCGGCCGAGCGCTACTTTGATCCTAAATTGTGCCAGGCGTGGCTCAGTCAGTTGCGCGGCCTGATCACATCCATGGTGCGGATCACGGTGACGCCCGAGTGGGTTGGCCTGCTCGATTTTCAGACCCGCTTTCCGAGTGCGCTGGCAGGTTGAGATCATTTGGGGGCAGGTGCCGATTCAGCCTTCCGGCGCGCCGAATTTGGTTCGGCGCTTGCGCTTTTTCCCGTTCGCCGACGATACTGGAAGAACGACCTAAAAATATCCAACTATGAAGACGACAATCTCTCTCTCTACACCGGCTGAACTGGAAACCGAATCTCTTGTCGCGGTTGTGCTGGACCATGCGACTACAACATCCGGAGCGAAGAACAATAAAGCCGAGTTGAAAGTAGCATCGGGCGATCCGGCATTGCAGTCCGTTGCGGCTGATCTTTTGGCGAGCGGCGAGGTCTCAGGCAAACCTTTCGAGACCAACCTTCTGCACAAGCCCGCCGGTTTGAAAGCGAAGCGGGTGCTGCTTCTTTCAGGTGGAAGTGCGAAGGCATTCTCCGCTTATGATTTGCGACGCCTCGCTGGCGCGGCCGTGCGTACGCTGAAGTCCCGCGGCATTCGAAGTTTTGCCTTCGTTGTGCCATCCGGTATTCCTGCCGTCGAAGGGGTGCGCGCCATTGTTGAAGGTGCACACGTGGGCAACTTCGATCCCGATTACTACCGCAGTGACCGCAAAGACCAAAAGATCGAGAACCTCACCGTGGTTGCGAGCGGAGATAAGAGCGCGCTGGAGAAAGCCGCAGCGGAAGCGCAGATTATCGGCGAGTCGCAGAACTTCACGCGCGACTTGGTGAACGAACCTTCCAATCGCATGACGCCGACAATCCTGGCGGACCGCGCTAAGAAGATGTGTTCCGAAGTTGGATTGAAGTGCGAAGTGTACGGCGCCGACAAGATCAAAGAGATGAAAATGGGCGCGTTCTGGAGCGTTGCCCAGGGTTCCGACGAGCCACCCGCCTTGATCGTAATGACCTACGAACCTGCGGGCGCGCCCGCGAAGCCGATCCTCGGCCTGGTGGGGAAGGGAATTACTTTCGACACCGGCGGGATATCGATCAAGCCCGCCGACGGCATGGAGAAGATGAAGTACGACATGGCGGGAGGCGCAACCATGATCGGCGCCATGCGCGCGATTGCACTACTGAAGCCGAAAGTGAAAGTCATCGGCATCGTGTGCGCGACCGAGAACATGCCGTCCGGCAAAGCGCAGAAGCCCGGTGATGTGCAGATCGCGATGTCCGGCAAGTCGATCGAAATCATCAACACCGACGCCGAGGGCCGCCTGGTTCTCGCCGACGGACTGCATTACGCGAAGCAACTCGGGTGCACACATCTGGTCGACGCGGCAACGTTGACCGGAGCCGTGGTGGTGGCTCTGGGCTATAACAATGCGGGGATCTTTGCCAACGATGATGATATGTACAGCCGCATTCACGATGCGAACGTGAAAGCTGGGGAAAAAATGTGGCGCCTGCCGCTTGACGACGAATACAAAGAACAGATTCGTTCCTCGATCGCGGACATCATGAACACGGGTGGACGCTGGGGAGGCGCAATCACAGCCGCGATGTTTCTGAAAGAATTTGCCGAAGACACGCCATGGATTCACCTCGATATCGCAGGCACGGCATGGATGGAAGACCAGAAGCCGTGGATCGCGAAAGGTCCCTCTGGGATTGCACTAAGGAGTCTGGTGGAGTTCGTGAAGAGCTTTGCAAGTTGAGGGAAACGAACACGGTTGTTATAATCGACTGCGTTCCAAGCGCTTCGAATCGGCAGGCTTCCGTTCGGTTTGGCCGTCCCGCCACAATTAGCGTGAAGCGAACATACTTCGCAGCCCGAAGTCTTGCGGGTTTCGAAAGTGGCCAGGTAGCTCAGGTGGTAGAGCGCAGCCCTGAAAAGGCTGGCGTCGGCGGTTCAACTCCGTCCCTGGCCACCACATTTTCAATCACTTGTAGGAACTAAGTTGAAGTTTCTCTCGTGCAGGAAATGGGCAGCAGATTGCCCGCCACACTGTCGACCGGACGCTGTCAAGGATTGAGACTTCGCGCACTCCCAAGGCTGCGGCGGCGGCGCGCAGCTCGCTTTCACGAATGTTCGCCAGCGCCAAGGGCGCCGGGATGCCGATGATCGTCCAGAGGATAGCCTCGGAAGCGGCGACTATCGCCACGAGTGGTGGTTAGCAGAAAGACTTCAATGCCTTCCGCAGCGTATTTTGCAAGCGTGCCCCCCACCCCCAGGGATTCGTCATCGGGGTGCGCAAGCACGGCCATTAATCTCGGTATCGCATGATTGAATGTTTCGTTTGGGCGAACTGGCGTGCTACGCCAAATCGCGCTGGAGTCTCGAACCAGACCTAACGAGCGATCAAGCACGGCTTGGATGCGAAATCACCGGCCCAAAGCTGCGCGGATACCCGCCAAGTGGTGCCAACTGTGCCGCAGTGCGTGGTCCTCAATGACGAACTGAGCGGTGACAGGCGCGCCAAAGCTCAACGAAAAGGGAGCTGCGCGGTCTAATTCTTCATCCGTGAAGGCGCGCACTGCGTTGGCCGCTTCACGACTGTTTCGACGCAAGAGTTCGAGCGCGGAGGCCTTTGTTTCCTCGGCATGATCGTGAGCATGCTTGGCATTCAAGTCGGCGACCACTCCCCAGGAGACGTCGGTCACAGCCTTCCCGCTGGCGACTGCTCGTGCGACATCAATCTCGATCGGATACATGTTGGCAACATGGTGCACGATCAGGCCAACCGAGCGACGGTCCGTAGCTGACACCGGTGCGCGCCATTCCTCTTCCGAGATTCCTTCAGCGAAGGCAGCCAAGAGGGCTGCGCCTTCCTCGATGCGATCAGCCAATAATGCGGCGCGACGACCCACGGAACTTTTGATTTTGGCAGTAGTGATGGTCTGTGATGACATGTTTCATTCCTTTTCTGTTTGAATTATGGTCGAGCAACGATTTACTGCTTCTGCGTATTGACCGAACCAGTATGCGACAAAACATGGGTGGTTACTTATCTGAGCGTCCGGCTTTCTTGCTCGTCTAGTGGTTGTATGCGCTTCGCTGATCCTATCGTTCGGGGCGATTTTCCGTGACGCGTGGCTCCCGTCATTCGCCACGTTAGGAGTTCTCTAAAAAGGCTGCGTGCGAACCAGGATTTCTGCGTCCCATAACAGAGCCATTATTCTTTGGAAGAGGCGGCTTACGTTTTCCAATGCCGCTGTGGCAATTTCAATGCCTTGATACAGACAGCGACAACCGACCTCAGGCGCGGATCGCAACTACCTCCAGATACTCCGCTGCAACTACAGTGAGCTCATCGCCTCCACGATTCTGTGCCGTCCAAAGCTCCTCAAGTTCTTCCCGGAGCTTTCGCGAAGAAGTTTCATCCAAGGATGCGAATGCGCGATTGGTGGGGCCATAGTACTGGCGAAAGAACTCCACCACTTCGGCTGGCGGGAATGGATAGGTGAAGCTGTAATGACGTCGCGTCATATTAAGATCCGAGACGCCGTGGCCCAGCCTCTCGCGCACTACCTTCTCATCGCCCCACAGCACCGGTGCGGGCATGCCCGACGGAGCTATGAACTTGGCAAAGGTTTTGAACATTTGTCCCACGAATCCTTCGCGCGTCCAATTTCCCATAGCGATGGTGCCTCCCGGACTGCACACTCGCAGTAGCTCGCGGGCCACGAGCTCCGGCCGCGGAGCAAACATGGCTCCGACCAGACTGGTTACGACGTCGAAACTAGCGTCTTCAAAGGGGAGTGCTTCAGCGTCGCCTTCCATGAAACGAGCATTGAGACCCTCCGCTCGGGCACGCGCCTGTGCGCGCTCTACCAGATTCGGCGCGATGTCTACGCCAGTAACATTCACTCCGTCCCGCGCTGCCCATAGCGCTACTTGACCCGAGCCGCAAGCCACGTCGAGAAGCTCGCATCCGGAAGGAATGTCGAGCTGCTCGTAGAAAATGCGGGCGCCCTGCTCCATATAGCGCGAGAAGCGGTCGTAGTCTCCAGCCATCCAGGTCTCTTTCAGCCGTGTCTTCAGACCAGCCATTTCCGGTACAGACGTAGTAGTGCTCATAGTTCCTCCTCAATTTTGTTTGTTTCTCATTTCTTACCTGCGGCAAGGGCGGGTACCGTGCCAGTGGTCCTGGCCGGCCCGCCGATGCTCCATTCAAGGGTGCAAACCTCTTCGATGGTGACCGATGTGACTGGGCGCTTGTTTTCTCCCTCGACCGGCACAACGGCATTTCTGAGTTTGCTGACAATCTTCTTATCCGATGAGTAAGCAGCGAGAACGCCATCGATGTCGTGCTCGCCAAAGCCCTTCAAGTGTTGATCAACAACATCGCCGGTGGTTGACACTCGCCATCTCCTTGCATTTCGAATTGGCTTGAAGCGCTTTTCGCATCTGCGAAGGCTTCAACGAGGGCTACTATGCGCCACTATCGCGGTCCATACTTGTCCGCGCGTCCGGCTTTCTTGATTGCGGCGTGCCTGCCGTATTATGGCTTTGCCTGAGAGTCCGGAAGCATTTGCCAGGCGTCCCGGGAGGACAAATGGATGTGCTCAGCGAAGTACTCAAGGTTGTGAAGCTCCAGGGGGCTATGTTCTACAACGGAGAATTCTCCTCTCCGTGGGGTTTTTGCTCGCCACCCTCTCACACAGTTGCGCCCTATGTGGCACCGGGTGCGAGGCACGTCATCGTTTATCACTTGCTGACTGAAGGGCGCGCATCTGCCCGGTTGGTAGATGGCCAGCGAATCATGCTTGATGCCGGCGATATCGTGATCTTTCCGCATGGCGACGCGCACATTCTCGAGAACGGCCGTCCGTCGAAGGCTGTGGACATGGTGAAGGAGCTAGCTCGAATTTTCTCCCAGGGGTTGAAGCTGTCGCGCCAGGGCGGCGGAGGAGAAATCACGAAATTCGTGTGCGGCTTCATGGCCTGCGAGCCACGACTAAGCCAGGTTTTTCTCAGTGGCCTGCCACCGGTGTTCAAAGTCACAATTCGCAACGACGCGTCGGGCAGGTGGCTGGAGAACTCGATCCGCTTTTCTGTGAATGAAGCGGACGCTTCCCGCGCAGGCGGAGAAGCAGTCCTGGCCAAATTATCGGAGGTTTTGTTCGTTGAAACCCTACGGGCCTACATTGCCCACCTTCCAGCTGAGCAAACCGGTTGGCTGGCTGGCGCGCGGGATGCGGAGGTCGGAAAGGCGCTGGCGCTAATGCACCGGAATCCCGCGCATCCGTGGACCATTGCTTCCCTGGCAAAGGAAGCGGGAGTGTCACGCTCGGTGCTAGCAGAGCGCTTCCGCCATTACCTCAACGAGCCGCCTATGGCGTACCTCACACACTGGCGAATTCAGTTGGGAGCGCAGATGCTAACTTCCACAAGTTATTCGGTGGCACAGATCGCATCCGAAGTCGGCTATGAGTCCGAAGCGGCCTTCAACCGGGCTTTCAAACGCGAGTTTGAAACCCCTCCTGCACGCTTCCGCAGCCAGTCAAGGCCGGCTCAGGCGAAGCTGCCCCGGCAAGAGAAATCCTAAGTGAAATAGATGACCAGGGTACTTGCAGATGCACAGTGTTTGAAAAGACGGCACGTTCGCACGTCACTAGACCTCGGGAACCCGCGATTCAACGCTTCTGGTACGGGTGGAAGATGTAATCCTTCGCCTTCACGACGGTGTGGCACGCGTTTCCGCAGTCCGCAAGGCTCTTGGGATCGGCAGCAAACTGGTCCGATGCGGCATCATAATTGAAGACCGCGTATCCCCACCCGCCACTTTTCGGAAACCTTTTGCTGTCCTTCTCCATCACAAAAGCCTGAGCAAAAACGTCCGGCACTTCAACGGCGAAAGAGGCCTCCGTGCTCTTCTTCAGTTTCCACTGGAGCTTTACGATCATGGAGCCATCGGGGAAGGCTTGGCCGTTGACCGGGACGGCGGCCTTGAACGCAGTGAGCATGGCTGGGCTGGCGACGATCACTTTGAGTATTTCGTCGGTTCGAGCTGAAGAGACGACAGCCCAGTCCTCGTATCCCCTGAAGTCGGAAAATGCGATGCCACTTGGCGATTTCAGCGAATACTTGCCCTGGTTCTGAACTTGCGCGTAAACGGCCGTGGTGACGATGACGGCGAGCGCTCCGACAACTGTCGCGGCGAGAGCAAAGCCCGCCATACGTTCCACGGTCGTGCGTGCTTCTATTTTCTGTTCTTCTTGTTCTTGCGCCACAGAGTCCGCGCCTGGATTAGACATGGGGTGTTCTCCTTCACGAAACGGATTTCAGAGGTCGATCGCGTGCTTCGATCAAATGGGATTAGGCCAGAGGTGCGGGAGGTAACACAATTGGACGATGGTATCGCCCCTTCGTATCAACCGGCTGCGACAACTGCCTTCAGTAGAACCAGATTGCCAACATTGAAATGGCCCACTGCAGTGCCTTGTTGGTGCAAACGAGTCAAAACAATTTGTAATGCGTCCATGACTATCCGAGCTTTTGTCTTGCGCTCTCACCCTTTCGCACCGGATCGCTTTGCGATGGAATACCCCGTCTTTGCCCGATAGGTCCAATTCATACTTTGGTGTCGGTCGATACGTTCGTCCAATAGACTCAGATTCGCGCTTCGGGCTTAATGTAGGTGCCGCTGGTGGTTGGGCGCAATTGTGAGCACTGTAGCCGACGTCACATCCCATCCAGCTGACACGTACCGAAATTGGAGATGTCAATGAACAGCGTAGAAATCGGACAGAAGAGCTATGAGATGCCCCCGCGAGAGGGGATAAGCGTCGCGCATTTTCTCACCGTCGCGGACATTGATCGATCGGCTCGCTACTACGAAAAGGTGTTCGGCGCTCGCATTCTGAGCATGGGAGACGGCAACGCGCCTGCGTACCTTCAGCTTGCGAATATCTGGATGATTCTGAACGTTGGAGGCGGGCCGACTCCGGATAAGCCGACGGTGACGCTCAGCGTACCCAACCCGAATCACATCAATAGCTTCCTGAATTTCCGTGTTGCGGATATTCAAGCGTGTTATGAGTCGTGGAAAAGTCGAGGGGCCGAGTTCATCACCGAGCCGATTCCTAAATACGGCGAGATCCGCTGCTACATTCGCGATCCTGACGGGTACATCATCGAAGTCGGTCAGAGCACTACCCTCACGTACGGTTAAGGTCGGCCGGGTAGGACGCGGGCCAAACCCTCGTAGCGGAGGCCGCCGTAACTCACAACCCGACTGGAGAAATCCGTCCAGCTTAACTCGATTATCCGAAGAGGACGACGCATGAGACGCGCTTGCAGTCAAATCTGCATTTTATTCCAAGGAGAAATCAAGTGCTTGCATCCAAATCCGCAGTAGTGGAAACCGAAATTTCAAGAGATCGTCTGGCCGAGTTGTTGAATGAAGATCTTGCCCGGGAATATCAGGCGATCATCGGTTATGTCGTCTATTCCCAGGTGCTCAAAGGTGCCGAGTACATGGGCATCGCCGGGCAACTCGAGATTCACGCAAAGCAGGAACTCGAGCACGCCCTCATGCTCTCGCGGCAGATCGATTATCTCGGGAAAATGCCAGCAGTGACCCCTAAGCCAGTACGGACTTCGAAAGATGCGAAGGAAATGCTTCGCTTCGATCTGGAAAATGAGAACGAAACAATTCGCAACTATCGCGACCGCATTCGGCAATGCGAAGTTCTCGGAGAATTCGCGTTGGCTGAGCAGATTCGGCAAATCCTTGTGCAGGAGCAAGACCATCAAATCGACCTGGCTACCGCACTCGGCGAAGAAGTCCCGAATATCAACAGTGGTCCCCAGGGACGCACCTTGAGCAAGCGCCGCTAGCGACGCTACGTAGGGACTTAAGACTCGCGTAACTGTCCTTAAAGCCTAGGTGATAGCTGGATCGAATCCATGTTTTCTCATTAGCACTTTCCGAGATCAACAATCGAAGGAGAACTCTCATGACAGCGGTAAGCACACCTGCGAATGTCGCCCAAATAAACGCCCTCAACAAAGCCGCTCAAATTCGTGTGGCTCGAAGGTCGCCTGCGTACTGGCGAGTCACAATCGACAATCCGCCGATTAACGTGATGGGTCCGGAAATGGTCAAGGAATTCCAGGAACTCATCAACGCTCTCGAGAGTGACGAGCAAGTCAGAGTTGTAGTCTTCGACAGCGCGGTCGACGGCTATTTCCTAAATCACTCCGACTTCACAGCCAAGCTCGAGGATCTAACCTCAATGCCGGAGGGTCCAACGGGCTTGCCGCCTTGGCCGGACTTCCTCGCGCGCCTCAGCCGCTTGCCGGTCGCCTCCATCGCCCTCATCCGCGGACGGGCGACGGGCAATGGCAGCGAGATTACGCTGGCTTGTGACATGAGTTTCGCCAGCCGTGAGAAGACCATCATCTCGCAATGGGAGGTGGGCGTGGGGATGGTTGCCGGTGGCGGCCCAATGGCTCGGCTGCCCCGGCTCATCGGTCGAAACCGCGCTCTGGAGGTGCTCTTAAGCTCGGAAGACATAAGGGGAGGTCAAGCAGAGGCGTATGGGTACGTGAATCGCGCCCTGCCCGACGCCGATTTAGACGCGTTCGTAGAGGCTCTCGCAACCCGGATCGCCAAGTTCGACAAATGGGCGATTGCTCAAACCAAGCGCCTCGTCAACACCAGCCTGTCCCCTGATGTCGAGCTCGGCGCCGGGTGGGACGCTTGCATTGCTTCGCTCGGACGACCTGCCGCCCAGGATGGGATCAAAGCGCTGATGGCACGCGGATTCCACAAGCCTGGGGATGTCGAAGATCGGCTCGGGTATTACCTGGGGCAGATCCCACGCTAAGCCGGCGGCGAAGGCAGTTTCGTCGTGACTGCTCATAAAATGCAAACCATGCGGAGCCGGCAATCGCGGGGATCCGCATGGTTGACAGAAGGTCAACCTGCTGATCTGCAAAACTCAACCTTCCCCTATGGCACAGGAACTTCAGATTGCTGCCTCGCGACGCATAAGGCCACGCCGACGGCGCCGAGTAGTCCGGGAGCGGCGTTCTGGGAAGGTGCAAGCCGCTCCGACGCACACTCAAGCTAGCGCCGGCGCATTGTTCGGCGGCTTCCCGCAGGCTTAGCGATCTGGATTATCTGCTGCTCGTTGGGAGCTGGTTAACTACTGACGCGCCTGCCTCGCTGACCACTTCGTCCTGGGAATCCGTACCTCCCGAAACACCAATTGCACCGACGAGGAGTCCTTGATCAATCAAGGGAATCCCGCCACGAGACGCAATGACCCCGTCGAACGCGAGGAGGTAGTTGAGGTGCATCAGGTTGATGCCGTCCTCGAAGATCTTGGTGGGGCGACGGAACGTCGCGGCTGCTCGCGCCTTGTGTTCTGCGATCTGAATGGAGGCGAGCATCGCGCCGTCCATGCGTTGGAAGGCGACCAGGTTACCACCGGAATCGACCACGGCGACGTTCATTTTCCAATCGCGACTCTTGGCCTCTGCCACTGCGGCTTGAATAACACGCTCCGCCCGATCTAGCGAAATCGGGAGACCATAGGGCACGTTGAAAGGTATTTCGTTTGGGATGACATCAAGAGGATTCGACGATTCGAGCCCTGAGTCAATGGCGATTGCACTCTTGTTGCTTGACATACATTTCCTCCGACGCTCTATAGAGTTTCCTAAAACGTTGATTCCGTGCGGATCTAGTCCAAGTCGCTCATTCGAAAATGATGGCCAAAGCGGCGGTGCGCTACCTTGGCCAAAGCCAGAACGCGAGCACGCTCATGCAGCTACCACCTCAGCGCCAACCAGCGTTAGCAGAGCTTGGGCCGTGATGGTCGATGATGGGGGATTCTGCCCGGTAATGATGCGGCTATCTGTAATGCAAAAAGGTTGCCAATTTGCCTTCTTCTCAAAGATCGCGCCGAGCCGCAGCAGTTCATCTTCAACTAGGAATGGAACTACGTGTGTGAGCTTCACCTCTTCTTCCTCGCCATTCGTAAAACCGGTTACATGCTTCCCCTTCACCAGCGGCTCGCCTTGGTACTTAACATGCCGAAGCACCCCGGGAGAGTGGCAGACGAGCGCAATTGGTTTTCCTGAGCTGTAGAAGGATTCAAGCAGAGCGATGGAGTCGGGGTTCTCCGCGAGATCCCACATTGGGCCGTGGCCGCCGGGATAGAAAATCGTGTCGTAGTCTTTCGCTTTCACCTCCGCCAGGCGCACAGTGTTGGCAAATGCTTTCTGGGCCGCCTCATCCTTCTTGAAGCGCACCTGGGCGGGCGTCTGATTCTCCGGCCGATCGCTTTTCGGATCGATCGGTGGCTGCCCGCCCTTGGGCGAGGCGAGAGTCAACTGAACGCCAGCATCCCTGAAAACGAAGTAGGGAGCCGCTCCCTCTTCTAGCCAGAAGCCGGTTTTGAGGCCTGTATCGCCAAGTTGATCATGCGACGTGAGCACCATCAATATCTTCATATTTCATCTCCCTGTCCTTGCTGTGTTTACTCAGGCTGTTGCCATCTGAGCATAAGGATGGGAGGCGGACAATTAGACGATGGTATCGGCCGTACTTTCGAATCATTGACCGAAGCCTGCTCGGTCACGCGAATGCTGAAATCAGGGCCCGATACCAAAGTCCAATGGCGCTCGACCTGGTTGTGATGCAACTCTGATAGACGATGAAGCGCGGCTCGTGGCGGTCGTCTACCAGCCTGAAATCGCTCAGCGCGCGGAAAGGCATGCGTCTGCTATTTCGCAAGTTCTTTATGAATTTATCGGTAGATGTACGAGGACCGCTGGAATCGACTGTACCCGAAGAAAAGACGTTAGAGAGGGAAAGCACATGGATCATGTTGAAGCCACGCGAAGTTTAGAACGCCTGCTCGAAAGAGAGGCGAATCGAGCACAGGAAACAGTAGCCGAACTTGAGGACTTGGCGTTGCACCTCCCCGAAAAACCTCGACAACTCGCGCAGTCGCAAATAAAGGCGAGTCACAAAATGGCTAAGGAGTTTCGCGAGCTCGCGCTTCGAAGTAAGGAGAAGTGAGGAGACTGCGCAAACCACTGTCGTCATTGTGCTGCCCCCATGTCTTCGAAGCCCGCATGAATCTGATGGTGGGCATAGGCTCATGCATAGCATGACGAGCGGCCGCTATCAGCGCTCGATGATGAGCGGTTTGGCACGTTTGCCATCGCGGATTTGCTCCGTTGTAAACTCGCGTCCGCAGACACCGCAGCGCCAAGCGGGAGACGAGCTTGCTGTGATCCCCGGCACTACTTGGCGACTGGGACGTCGGGCTCGCACTAATTCGCTACTGCATTCAGGACATTGTGGTTGAATCATTGGCTCCTCTCGCGCGCGTGGTTTTGTGCAACCCGGCGCCAGTTAGCGAACTTCGGGGTGAATAGAAGACATAAAGTTGGTTTCCCGGTATCGCGAAGTCAAGTTGCAAGCGTCGTTGATCCGGCTGGAACCGACATGCGGTTCCAGCCTGTCACAAATTCGTTCTGCCGACAGCTCCGGTTGCAGCTACTTCGTGTCTTCTTTGGCTTCGGCAATCTTTGCCTGTTGGCCTGCCTCTGACACGGCCTTCAGGAACGCATCCGCGCTTCTCGGAGTCGTCGCTTTCCCCGAAAGGATGCTGCGGAACATCATGTGCTTGCCATAGATCGCATGAGTAGAGTCGTTATCCTGCTCCACAACTGCACCTTCCAGAGTTAAGCCGGCGAACACGCCTTTGGAGCGCGAGTAGGTCAGCATCTCAGTGTTCATCTTCCAGTCCGTTCCAGCGGAGGCGTGACGGCCGACCGGGCCTGCTGCAACGGACCCTTCACCGGTGAGTTGGAACTTGCTGGACAGCAGGTGCTGCAAGCCTTGGTCGTTCATGACCAGCATAACCAGGTCTACGTCTTCGACGCCGATCTGCAATCCCCAGCTTCCACCACCCACGGAGACAAATGCCGGGGCACTCCAACCATTCGCCGTGCGGCAGGTAGCCACACCACGTCCATGCTTGCCACCAAAGACGAAGCCGCCTTTGATCAAGTCGGGCACAACCACGATGCATTTTGCATTGCTCAGCACTTCTTCGGGGATGCCTTTGTCCGGCGTTGCCATGATCGCGTGCAGAACATTCACAGACCTGTCCAGCCGGTCGACTGAATCTTCGCGGGCTGAACCCGCAAACGCGTACGTTCCAACCATACCAATGACGCTCACCAGCAACAGTGACATTGTTTTCTTCATGGGAGTTTTCCTTTGGGCGCTTCGCAACTAAGAGGAGAAAACTTCAGATAAGCTGCCTTAGCTCAGAGGACCTGAAAGAGAGAGGAACTGCTCATCTCAAGGGCCATTGTGGGCGCACGATGCGGGGATAGCTGGTCTGTATTGCTCACTTGCAGGCGAAAGCCCGGCAACTTCAATGTCCCCCGGCCAATCACATACCGAGAAAAGCGAGCAATTTTGCACAGAATCGTCGACAACAACATGCCATCGTAAATCTCGAAGGCTTGTAGCAAGGATCCTAAACTTATGTCCTTCGCCCCGCATCCATTTCTTGCCAGGCTTCGTAGTCTGCGCGCTCTTCTGGCCGCTTCACTGCGAAAGTCCCTGAAGTTGGAGCCCCACGATGGCGATTTCGCGTCCCAGCGAATGTGCCCGTTTTGCGGACTAATCACGCCGCGCCACGAAGCATGTTGTTTGGAGTGCGGCAGGGCGTTCAAACCAGCTTAGTTGGAAAATACGTGCAGATCACTGTCATCGTTGAGCAAAGAATCTGAGAACTCTCTCCCACCGCTGCTTACTCAGAGGTCACATTTCAGAACTGAACAGTCCCATCCTTGATGCTTGCCCAGATCTCCTGAGAAAATGGGACATCGAGCCTGTCCCGCGTCCGCTTCAACACTTTCGACCGTCTGGAATTACGAGCGATAGCCGAGCCCGGGCGCAATCCCCGCGGCGCTCTTTCTTTCACCACCGGGGTGGTCAATAGGAAATGGACTGCAGCCCACAGAATGTGTGCTCCGTCGGATTTATCTACGAGGGTATTCACCGACTTCAAGGCCTCCGCAGGTAGTTCCAACGGGTCCGCCACCATCACGATTGGAAGGTGCGGGCGCACGCGCCTTATTTCATCTGCCACCACCGCCCCGTCCAACAGTCCCAGATAGTATTCAAGAACGACTGCATCCACAGGATGCGACATCAGGAGCCGCAGGCCCTCGCTTCCGTTGGCAGCAGTGACGAGTCCGTATCCCTTTTCTCGCAAGAGTGCCATTTTCCCCGGATCTTGGTGTATGCACAGAACAGTATTGTTAGCAGTCATATTCTCAACTAGGTATAAGTGAATGGTATTCATTCGTCTGTTCACAATTGCTCATGATTTACATGAGCACTGGAACTGAGCAATTGTGATCGGACAGGACACGAGCTGATCGCTTAGCCTCTGTTTCAGAGCCACTCTTCGTGGGGAATGACAATGAAGAAACACTACCTGCATCTCTCGGTCTGCCGTTGTAACAAGTGCCAGGGTCCGGTCGTAACCGGCTCACTTGCCGTCCGCGAAAACGAAATATCGAAGGAGACCGAGAAACAAGAGATCGGAACCATCTGCATCTCGTGCGGCTACCGGCAAAGCACAGCGACCGAAGGGGCACCCGCCCGGCATTTTCCGCCGATCGATTGGCCACCCGCACGTGCAATCAACCCTGCAAATCTCTCCGCAGCTTTCATGGAAGCACTCAATCGGGCAAATTTGCCATAAGGAAAACTGCGGGTGGCAAAGAGTTGAACTGAGCTTTCTTGCTCAGACTGCTGCTCTCGGAAGTGAGATTCTCTAGCAGTACAGTTTGCGAACGAGGCAGAGTTGTCTCAGTCGTCTCAGTCGTCTCGTTCGGAAAGTCCCTCTCCATCAGCGCAGCCCGCAGCAGTACTGCATCACCGGGCACGCCACGGATCATCGGGCACAAAGGAATCACAATGAGTTTCACCCGCTCCATCCGCTCTCCTCTGTTCGCATTCGTGCTGCTCGCCATCTCGGCGGCGGCCTACGCCCAAATCGGAATCTCCATTTCATTCGCTCCGCCGGAATTGCCGGTCTACGAGCAACCACTGTGCCCGGGTGACGGATATTTGTGGACCCCGGGCTATTGGGCTTATGCCGGAGACGACGATGGTTACTACTGGGTGCCAGGTACGTGGGTCATGGCACCGGAACCTGGACTGCTTTGGACTCCGGCCTATTGGGGCTGGGGCGGCAGCGGATATGTTTTTAACCAAGGCTATTGGGGGCAGCAGGTAGGTTTCTACGGCGGCGTCAGCTACGGCTATGGATATTACGGCGACGGCTACCAGGGCGGCCGCTGGCAGAACGGCCAGTTCTACTACAACCGCTCAGTGAGCAACGTGAACGTCACCAACATTCACAATGTTTACAACACGACGGTCATCAACAGCACCACGATCAACCGGATCAGTTACAACGGTGGCAACGGCGGCATCAGCGCGCGTCCTACAACCCAGCAAGAATCAATGGCACATGAGAGACATATTCCGCCGGTCGCCGCTCAAGCGCAACATGCGCAGGAGGCACGTTCAAATCCTGAGCAACGCGCAGCCGTGAACCACGGCGCACCGGCAGTCGCTGCCACTCCGAAGCCTGGAGCATTCAGCGACCGCGCCGTTGTACACGCGAAACCAGCGGGAACACCTTACAACGCTCCGGTGAATGGTGCTGCTGCTCAGCCCTCCACTAACACACCGGCTGCCCACCCCGAGAATAATGCTGCTCGCTCTGATCGACCTGCGGCGAATGGTCAGCCAGAGACGAATCGTACGTCGTCCGCGCGTCCAAACCAGCCAGAGCCAAATAACCGGCCAGAACCCAATCGACCGCCCGCGGCACAACCGGATCGACGGCCAGAGACCAATCGTGCGCCGGCAGAACAAGCTGATCATCGGCCCCAGCCCAACCGGAATGAACCGGCCCAACGACCGCTGACTCCGCCGCCGAGCGAGCGTTCGCAGCCCGAGCGGACAATTCCCCCGTCGGAACCAAGGGCACAACAGCATCCACAACCCGCGCCCGATAAGCCGGCAGAGAAGACTCGAGAGGAAAAGCCGAAACGGAACGAAAAGCCGCAGTAGCGGGAAGGTCCTACGCACGGAAGTTCAGAGGAGAGACAATGAATCCTAATGCGAGCACCACCTTGCGTGGGACTGTCCAAAAGATCATTACATCCCTCGTTCCCAGCGAACCGGAAAGAGCGCAGATTGCCGTCGAGGGAGCCGACCACCTTTATAAAGAGCTCCGTATCGAAAACACGCTCACCGATGCAAGCGGCAATGAGGTGCAATTGAAGGCGGGGGCGATGGTGGAGATCACAGTCAAAGCCGAGCCCCACGGAGTGACTGCCAAAGGCGGTCAAAGAATTTGAGGACGGGATTCTAATCCTCAGGGGCATCCCAAGTTCTTGAGGGATGCCCTTTTTCTTCAGCGAACTCTAGTCGTGGAGAACAACGTTGAGCAGCGAGCTGTGGACCTGCAGAGCGCCCTCGGAGCCACCAGCGTAGTGAATGAAGCCCAGCTTCCGGAATCGGTTCATGAAAAAGCTGACCCGAGATCGAGTGGTCCCAACCATTTCGGCTAGAGTCTCCTGGCTGATCTTGGGGACAACGGTTTCGGGAATGCCCTCCTTGCCAAAATGGGCGAGCAACAGCAGGACACGCGCCAAGCGCTTCTCGCTGGAGTTAAATAGTTGGTCGACCAGATCCTCTTCGTAGCGGATATTCCGCGCCAGCAGATAAGCCACGAACATTTCAGAAAGAGCGGGTTCACGATGAAGAGCATCCATCATCGTCTTTTTCTCGACCCGGAGAATCTCACAATCTGTCATTGCCGCCGCGGAGCCCATCCGTAACAGCTGTCCGGCCAGCGCACCTTCGCCAAAGAAGTTTCCCTGGTTAACCAGCGCGATCGTTGCTTCCTTGCCGATCTTGGATACGACCGTAAGCCTCACTTTGCCCTTTTGCACGTAAAAAACAGCGTCGGCCTCGTCCCCTTGCGCGAATATCGACTGCTTCTTCGGAACAGCAAGGATCTTCCTGCCCTCGCCGATGGTCGCTAGAAACTTGTCGGGGTCAAATCCGTTCCTCTTGAGTGCTGCGGTCGGTCTCATCTCCGATCATTATAGTCGGATATAGACCTGGTGCCGATAAATCGCTCAACCCCGTTTCCGTATCGACTGCCCTTCATCCGGCCGTTTCAAGCAAAGAGTGGTCACTTTTGAGCAGTCTTATTTTGCATCGACACTCACAATGGAACTGCAAACAAAAGGGACAATCACGACGGTCGCTCATTAAGGGAGTTATGACACCAACAGTTGAAGTAGGCACGATTCTGATGAAGGACTGGCCTGGGATGAAGCAACAACTCGGGCTGGAAAGCGAGCCTTGTTCAGGGGAATGGAGCCTGCTCAAGGTGCTGGACGCCTTCGCTCTCGATCGCAAGATCCATGCGGCCGGATGGAATCTTTTTTTCCTTGCGGAAGAATTCAAAGTTATGTTCCTGGGCTCTGTTGGAGCGGCGAAGATTCAGAGCGCGCTTAAGCGGCTCTTGAAAAAGGTGGAGTACCTCCACTTTAACGGGCTCGAAGTGACAGAGATTGTTGCCCGGCGCTTTCTCGGCGTGCCCTACGTAACCGTCTCTGCGCATTCGCGACACATGCAACAGAGTTGCTACCTGGACAGCGCCGTGGAACGACAGGCGGTACAACGCAATGCGGAATGGGCTAGAGGATGAAGCTCAGATCGTGGGACGGAGAGTTGACCTATGAAATCTGAAGAGAATCAGAGTCTTGAGCGAGCTTTGGAGTCTGCCATTGTTGTGTCCTGGGCTGACTTGATGCATGGCGCGCAAACTGGCTTGATTCACGTTGAATACGGCTTTGCTCCGCTTGGCACACTGGATTACCTGAAGATTTGGTCATCCATTACACGGGGCCATTGGCTTCTAGCCTGTGAATACTGGATGTCAGCGAACTCGTTTCATGACGCCGGTGTGGGCTTCGACAATGGTTACCAGTCCGAAGTTCTGGCGCATATCCTGGAAACTGCGATGCAGCACCAGAATTCATTCGTGCTGCCTCCTAACCTTGGCCGGCAAGGACTGCTTCAGATCTCAACGCCAACGGCAGAAGAAAGCGTAGCGGCGGCGGGAGTGATCCGCGAAGCCTTCGACCATCTCGCTCCACCGCTCGCACAGCCAGCCGTCGCCTAAAATCGCCGCATCGTTCACTTTTCCGAGGCCTCTAAACGACGGTCGCGATGAGGTTCTGTTCGGGGCAGGCCTGTGCTGAGTTCGCACTTTTCGCCCGGCTTCGCGCCACACGTGGGACACCGTACCGCGAGAGCTTGCTTCGGTTTGCGTTTCATGCCTTCAGGATGCATCGTGGCTCGTGAACAAGATGGTCAATAGTGACCATCTCGCGATTCATCGGGAGGCGCATCATCTATATGGAAAGGGTGTACGAGCAGGCGCTGGAAGTTGTGGTGGCGGTGTTTAGAATGACCGCAGCGTCCCGATCCCTTTCCCAGGAGCGATCCCATGTTCAAACAATCGGTGACCAGCGGAAACAAATCGCCCGAGACTCCGCTAACGCCTCCAGCAGGACTTCCTGAATCGGAGCCCTCACGTCAAACACCAGTTGAACCTCCATATAAGCCTTACTCCAAAGAGCCCTCTGCACAGTCTGACCCTCCATATAAGCCCTATGCCGACAAGCCTGCAGCGAATGAACTTCCGTACGAGCCTTACAAAGGAATGTAAGTGCCGCCAGAAGTCTGATGAGGTGCCAACTCCCTTCCGTACAACGCCGGGGGTTGACCCCGACCATGCCAAACTGGTCAATTTTGACCAGTCCGCAAGATCACGACTGTTGAATACTGACAAGAGAAGAATCCACCGGTGGATGCACCACCTGACAAGAACCGAACGGCGATTGCTTGTGCTTGATCGAGAGCGCGACCCCTTCGTCATCATTTCTCACCAAATTTAGGGGACTATGTCGCTACCAAACACACTGCTGCCTAAGCCATTCCTGCAAGTCGTAGGCCCACGGCCTTTAACAGGGAGGGATGCGGCACCTCGATTGCAGTCGAGGGCCTCCCTGCCGAGTCGAATCGCGGTGATCGGGAACTACCTTCCACGCCAGTGTGGAATTGCCACGTTCACCACCGATCTGTGCAGCGCAATTTCCGCAGAGTACGGGACTGCTCGACTGTTGGCGCTCCCGGTCAACGACACCGACGAGGGTTATGACTATCCCGCCCGGGTGAGATGGTCGCTCGCTCAGGACGAGGTGAAGTCGTATCAGGAAGCGGCTGAATTCCTGAACTTCAACAACATCGACATGGTGTGCCTGCAGCACGAGTATGGAATCTTCGGTGGTCCGGCCGGAAGCCATATTCTGCATCTGCTGCGTGGCCTGAAGATGCCCGTCGTAACCACGCTGCACACCGTTCTGCGCGAGCCAGACCCGAACCAACTGATGGTCATGGAAGAGATCGCGGAACTCTCCGACCGCCTCATTGTCATGAGCCAGTTGTCGTCCCAGTTCCTGCAAGAGATCTTCAAGGTGCCGGGCACAAGATCGACATGGTGCCGCATGGAGTTCCCGACCTGCCATTTCTGGACCCCAATTTCTACAAGGACCGTTTTGGCGTGGAAGGAAAAGCGGTTCTCCTCACCTTCGGCCTGCTCTCACCGAACAAAGGAATCGAAAACGTAATTCAGGCGATGCCGCAGATTCTGTCCAAGCACAAGAATGTTGCCTACATCGTTGCTGGCGCGACCCATCCTCACATTCTGCGTCGCGAAGGGGACAAGTATCGAGCTAGTTTGCAGGCCTTGGCGAAAGAAGTAGGAGTGGAATCGCAAGTGATCTTCCACAACCGCTTCGTCAGTCCCGAAGAGATGGTTGAGTTCATTGGAGCCGCCGACATTTACATCACTCCCTATCGCCACGAGGCGCAGGTGGTTTCCGGAACGCTGGCCTATGCGCTAGGTGCGGGCAAGGCGATCATTTCCACTCCGTACTGGCATGCGATCGAATTGTTGGACGACCGCAGGGGCGCGCTGGTCCCATTCCAGAATCCCGATGCGATTGCGCATAAGACGATCGAACTCCTGGACACTCCTGCGATTCGTCACGCCATGCGCAAGCGCGCTTACCTGTTCGCGCGGGAGATGGTATGGAAGCGAGTCGCGCAGGGTTACATGGAAAGTTTCGTGCGGGTCCGCAGCGACCGCATGGAAAGTCCAAGAGTTCAGTTCTCGGCTCGCGACTGATTCAGAAATCGTTGGATCAGTTGCCGGAATTGAAGCTGAATCACCTGAATCGAATGACCGACGACACCGGGATGCTGCAGCATGCGATCTTCACGATCCCGAACCGCAGGGAGGGCTACACCACCGACGACAATGCTCGCGCGCTGACACTCGCGGTGCTGCTGGAGTCAACTTGGATAAAGATCCGGTTGGAAGACCAGGTCTACCTTCCGCAGACGCTGGCTTATATCTATCGTTCCTGGAGCATGCCTTCAATCCCGCGAAGGGCAGATTCAAAAACTTCCTGCGCTACGACCGCCGCTGGAACGAACCTGTCGGTTCCGAAGATTCCCACGGGCGCGCGCTGTGGGCGCTGGGGACAGTTCTAGGTCGATCCCAAGATCAGGGATTCAGGGGAGCTGCCGGGCGCTTGTTCGAGTTTTCGCTCCCCGCGGTGCTGGAGTTCAGCAGTCCGCGTGCCTGGGCCTACACCCTGCTCGGAATTCAGGAATATCTCAGCTTCGTATCCCGGAGATCGCGATGCGCAGAAAGTCCGATCCTCCCTCAGCCGCCGACTCCTCGAAATGTATGAGTCCGTCCGGCGGCCGGATTGGAAATGGTTTGAGAACGTTCTTGCCTATGGCAACGCGAGATTGCCCCAAGCCCTGCTGCTGGTCGGTTCAGCTTGCTCGGATGATCGCATGATCTCCGCCGGTCTCGAATCGCTGGATTGGCTATCACAGACGCAACACTGCGAAATCAATCGCCATTTTGTGCCGATCGGTTCGCAAGGCTTCTATCGCCAGAATGGTGAGAAGGCCCGCTTCGATCAGCAACCGCTCGAGGCCGCGGGCGCGGTTTCTGCGTGTCTGCAAGCGTACCGTGTAACCGGTGACAGCCGATGGCGCAACGAAGCCTGGTCGGCCTTCAACTGGTTCCTCGGCGACAACGATCTGCAACTGCCTCTTTACGATTCCGTCACCGGCGGCTGCCGGGACGGCCTGCACCCCGACCGCGCCAATGAAAACCAGGGAGCAGAGTCAACTCTATCGTTCCTGATGGCACTCCTCGAAATGCGCTCGCTGCAAGAGCCCGAACAAAAGGAAATCCTTTCATGACCGTACCCGCAGAAAAGCAGGTGAGCCTGTTGAGCCTCGCGCTTCGAACCGCTGCTTCATCGCCATCCCGCAAATCCGATCCTGACGAGTAAAGACTGGCCCTATCCTATTAACAGTGTCTTCAATGCGGGCGCAACGCTGCTTGCGGACGGCACGACTCTGCTGCTTTGCCGCGTGGAAGATCGCCGCGGCCTGTCGCATCTCTGCGCTGCGCGCTCTCGCAACGGAGTCGATGGATGGCAAATCGACCAAGAACCCACGTTGATGGCCGATCCCAAGAATTTTCCGGAGGAAATCTGGGGCATCGAAGATCCTCGGATCACCTTCGTTCCCGAACTGCAGAAATACGTGGTCACTTACACGTCCTATTCGCGTGGCGGCCCCGGCGTGTCGCTAGCTCTGACCAAAGACTTCCGCACCTTCGAACGCTACGGCGTGATCATGCCGCCCGATGACAAAGACTCCGCACTTCTGCCGCGGAGAATCGACGGATGCTGGGCGCTGATTCATCGTCCCATGACGACGCTCGGATCGCACATGTGGATTTCCTACTCTCCCGACCTGCGCTATTGGGGCCGGCACCGGCTCATGCTCGAAGCTCGCCGCGGCGCCTGGTGGGATGCCAACAAAATCGGACTATCGCCGCCGCCCATCGAGACCTCCAGAGGATGGCTGGTGTTCTACCACGGAGTGCGGCATACGCCTTCGGGATGTCTGTATCGTTTGGGCTTGGCCCTGTTCGATCTGGAGAATCCGGAGAAATGCCTGCTTCGAGGAGATTCGTGGATTTTCGGGCCAGAAGCGGAGTACGAGCGCCACGGCGACGTGGACGATGTCGTGTTCCCGTGCGGATACACGATGGACGCCGATGGCGACACGCTCAACATCTATTACGGAGCAGCGGATTGCGCGATTGCCCTGGCTCGGGCCAGCGTGCGCTCTCTGCTCGAGTGGCTGGACGCCAATGGAAGTTGCGAACGCCGCCAGCGAGCGCAGGATTTGTGAAACTTCTCCTGGTGATCTTCCAGTTCCTCTTTGGCTGTAGGCATCGTCACCTCAGCCGTGTGTTCACCATTAAGCATCGCACGTACAAGAGTCTGCTTCGACTGTGGACGGGAATTCGACTTGCCCGGCGCACACGCCCGACGGCCGATCTGGCTCTCGTCCGGGCGCCCGCTTGGAATGGATCCTCATCGCGCGCGCTGGAAACTTTCCGCGCTTTGATCCGTTCCGGCATCTCATACGCTTGATCCTTACACTGTGAGCTATCTTGCTCAGACGCACTATCCCGCACCTGTCATTCTTACTTGTACTGACTGTGGGTACGAGCCGCGAGCTCTGATTCGCAGCTCTCATTCTTAAGCTGGGGTCGAGGCCAATCAGCATTCTTCATCCGTGTGCATGCCGCCAAACCTTGCGGCAAACACGATTCGACTCTAAGAGTTCCCGAAAATCGAAATCAGGCAACTTCTCCTCGCGGATGAGGAGGCGTTAGCTCGCGAAACAAGGAAGGTCGCAAAGACATGCCTTTAATTCAACTCCTGGAAGTTCTGATCGTGGTGGGTGTCCTGCTGTGGCTGGTGAACCGATTCATCCCCATGCAGGGATCCATCAAGTCAATCCTCAACGGCGTTGTGGTCATCGCCGTGGTGTTGTGGCTTTTGAACGTGTTCGGGCTCTTTCACTCGCTGTCTCGGATCCACGTCGGAACGTTGCTGATCCCGTAGAGCAGGTCAGCCATATCGCTGAAGACGTCACACAAATCTATCAACCAGATGCAGCAGGTCTCTGCCGCAAGGAGTCATTTTGAAATCGAAGCTGATATTAGCAGCAGGAATCACCCTCAGTTTGAGCGCGTTTGCTCAAACCAATTCTCAAAACCTAACCGTCGAACCGATGAGTACGACACCCACGTTCCGGGTAACCGTGATTAGTCGCAGCGTGCAGGCCGTCAACTATCAGCACCGCAGCGGAAGCTCGAAGCTGGATTTCGCGGGCACCGACCTGATGCCTTCGGCGAATGGCGTTGCCGAAGTAAACAGCAAGCGAGGGTCCATTGCGATCGAAGCGGAATTTGGCAATCTGCAGAAGCCGACGACGTTCGGCAATGAGTATCTGACCTACGTTCTGTGGGCGATTTCGCCCGAAGGCCGCGCCGTGAACCTGGGCGAAGTCCTGCTCGGCGGCAACCATCGCAGCAAGCTGAACGTGACCACCGACCTTCAGGCATTCGCTCTGATCGTCACTGCGGAACCTTACTATGCGGTCCGGCAGCCCAGCAATGTGGTGATTCTCGAAAACGTGGTTCGCGAAGAGACCAAGGGAACGACCGAAGCAGTCAACGCAAAGTACGAACTGATGGAACGCGGCGGCTATATTCCCACCGGCTACAAGTTCGATCCCGTGGTCCTGAATGCCAAGTTGCCGCTGGAATTCTTTGAAGCGCGAAATGCACTGCGCATCGCTCAATCCGAGGGAGCCGAGCAGTATGCATCGGACAGTTATCAGCATGCCGTCAAGCTGATGAACAACGCGGATGGCTATGCCACCAACAAGCACATCGACAAAAAGCCGCTGATCGCAGTTTCCCGCGAAGCAGTGCAGACTGCGGAAGACGCACGCGCGATCGCAGTCAAGAAAATGGACGATGTCCGTCTGGCGAATGAACGTCAGGATTCAGCGGACGCGCAGGCGCAGATCGTTAGGCCCAGGCCGATGAGGCGACGCGGCGCAAGGAGCAGGCTGAGTCCGACGCTGCAAAAGCTCAAGCTGCCAAAGCCCAGGCGGAATCTGACACCTTGAATGCTCAAGCCGCCAACGCTCAGGCTCAGTCTGACGCAGCCAAAGCGCGCAATGACGCTGCGGATGCACAGGCTGCGACCGCGAAGGCCCAATCCGACATGGCAGCCAGCCAGGCTTCCTCCGCGACGGCGCTCTCGGCCGCGCAAGCGGATGCCGACCAATCGCGGGCGGACACGCTGAAGGCACAACAGGCCGCGCAACAGGCCGAGACCGACAAGGCGGCGATGCGCGCGAAGTTGTCCGAGCAGCTGAATTCGATTCTTCAGACTCGCGACAGCGCACGCGGCCTCATCGTCAGCATGTCCGATGTTCTGTTTGACACCGGAAAGTATTCGTTGAAGCCGGGAGCGCGCGAGAAGCTGGCGAAAGTCGCCGGCATTCTGCTCGCCTATCCGGGCCTCAACATCGAAGTCGGCGGCTACACCGACAACGTCGGCGGCGATGCCATGAACCAAACGCTGTCGGAGAATCGTGCCGGATCCGTGCGCGACTACCTGGTGCAGCAAGGCGTAGCGACGAATTCGGTGTCGGCCAGAGGTTTCGGCAACAGCTTGCCAGTCGCCTCCAACGATAACTCCTCGGGTCGTCAGCAAAACCGACGAGTGGAACTTCTCGTGTCCGGCGAAGCCATTGGCAAGCCGGTCAACGCAACCACAGGAAGCTTGCGGTAAGGCAGGAATTACTCGCGATTCAATAACGGAGGCAACACTTTATGAAACTCATTGGAGCGATCAGCACAGCAGTCCTCTCTTTGTCCCTCGGAGTTGGTATTCCGGCATACGCACAGCAAGAACAGCACGACCAACAAGAAGAAAACAAAGACAAACCTGCGCGGGAAAAGATAAGAAGGCGCAACCGGACACGCGAAGCGGGAAGGGACGAGCAAGCAGGAGGACAACGCGAAGCGGCAGGAGAATGCACCGCATCAGAACAACAGCAATCAAGAGAAGACTGCGCAACAACAGAAGAACAACAAGGAAGAGAAAAATGCGCGGGAGCAACACGTCCAGGAGATGAAGTCGGGCAACCAGCAAGATCACGCTCGTGGCAACGGTGGCGGACGTATTCCCGAAGATCGCTACAAGGCCAATTTCGGACGGGAACACAGGTTTCGCGTCAGCGAAGCGAACTACCGCGATCGTCGCTTCCAATACGGCGGCTACTCATTCGGATTCGTGGACGCTTGGCCGAGCAACTGGCTCTACACGCAAGACGTGTATGTCGTCGAAATTGACGGCGTGTATTACCTGTGCAACGCGAGCTATCCGGGTGTGAACCTCGCGCTGGCCATAAGGCTATAACCGCGCAGCGTGATCGGAGTGGGGCCGAGCCAGTGGCAGGCCCGTTACTGTCATCGGAAACGTCAGGCGCCGTCTCGTGGAAGAGGGGGCGCCTGTTTTGTATTCCGTGCGTCGGTACGCCTCGCAGCAAGGCCACGATTTTATCGGATCCAGGTGTCCAAACCTTTACTGGAACGTGTTTTCCAAGCCGTCAGTGGATTGTCCGAACATGACGACCTCCGCTGAGCAAGCTATCGGGGTCGGGTCTTTAGAATTATCTAGGGACCATGTGGTACCACTCCTTCGGAATTCAGCCCCAATCTTTCCTGAATTTTATCTGTGAATCCCGTGCCCTTCCTCTAACTGCTCCCCAGTTGTCCTCTCTTCTGTCCTGCATCGACTTTCCGGGGAGGCTCCTAATGAGCTGTCTTATAAGCGGACATCCGTCCCCGAAGCAGACAACCTGCGAGCCGCGAACTGCGGCGATGTTGCAGTTCGTTAATCGGGTCTGGCGCAAGATGCTGAAAGCACAGCCGCTTACCAGGCTGCACAATTTGAAGAGTTGAATTTCCTCTCATCTTCGATGGCAAGGTTCGTGCTCAAACATACTTGGAGCCGACCGCCAATTTAGGGCTCGACGCCTGGTGGCTCTGATGTCCGATCGCGCTGGCTTCGTCAGCAACGGTTGCCGGGGTGAAGGAATGGGATTCATGAAACCGGAACGAACATGAAACTGCTGATCGCTGACGACGACGCTTTCTTCCGGGAACTGCTGCAACGGCTCTTGGCGCCTAACCACGAGTTCGTTGTGGCCGCAGACGGGCTCGAGGCCTGGGCGCTGCTCCAGGGTCCAGACGCTCCACGACTGGCAATTCTGGACTGGGTCATGCCCGGACTGAGCGGACCGCAGGTCTGTCGCAAAGCACGGACGTCCGGGACCCCAGTGTCGTCTGCATACCTGATTATCTTGACTGCGAAAAACAGCGAGGCCGATATCGTTTCTGGATTGCGAGCGGGTGCCGATGACTACATCACCAAGCCGCCCATACCAGCGGAACTCCGCGCCCGGGTGAAAGTTGGAGAGCGGATCTTAGCTCTGCAGGACGCGGTCGAGGCGCAGGCTCGTCTCGCGAATCGGGGAACCCCAGAAGAAGGTCTCACCCATGAGTTCCTAGCCAGCTATCCGGCCAGGCAACAGGGAACCCGTGAAGAAATCATTGAGTCCTGCTCACAACTGCGCTGCGCACCCCAAGATTGCTGCTCAATGTCCGGCAGCGACACGGCTAAAGTGCGGCCTCGACTCCTGCACTCTCTGGAGAAATACCATCCACAACGTTGATCATGACCGGAAACTGGGACTGAACTTTGATCCGCGCGGCCATGGCTCCGAAACCATCCTCGTGGCGGAGGATGACCCCGTTTTTCGCAGGCTTTTGCAAAGCAGGCTGCAGAGTTGGGGCTATCAGGTAATTACTGCGGAAAATGGAGATCAAGCATGGGGAGTTCTTCGAGAGTCGCACGCACCCGACCTTCTGATTCTCGATTGGATCATGCCCGGCATTAGCGGTGTCGAATTGTGTCGCCGAATTCGCGAACAACAACGCGAGCGTTATCAATACGTCCTGCTGGTCTCCGGCAAAGATGAAAAACAGGACGTGGTGGCGGGTCTGGAAGCAGGAGCGGACGATTATCTGACCAAACCCTTCGACATTGGGGAATTGCGGGCACGGCTGCGGGCGGGCAAACGAATTCTCGCCCTGCAATCCGAATTGATTCAGGCTCGGGAGGCCCTTCGTTTTCAGGCGACACATGACGACCTGACGGGCCTCTGGAGCCGAGGGGCGATGTTGCACCTGCTGCATAGCGAGCGCCAGCGAGGCTTACGCTCCGACAGTGCCACAGGAATCCTGATGATCGATCTCGATCATTTTAAGACCATCAACGACACTTACGGGCACCTCGTGGGTGATGCGGTGCTTAAGGTAGCCGGATACTGCATCAACCAGGCGGTTCGGTCCTATGACTGTGTGGGGCGTTACGGAGGAGAAGAGTTTCTTGCGGTTCTTTCCAATTGTACCCTCCAGGATTTGCATAACATCGCAGAAAGAACCAGGAACATGATTTCCGGAAAGCAGATCTTAACATCGGCCGGAGATATTCGTGTTACTGCCAGCATTGGAGGGGTCGTCGACTCGAAAGACACTTCCGATCTCGAATTGCTAGCGGCTGCCGATTCCGCCCTCTACGAAGCAAAGCGAACCGGACGTAACCGGGTGATTGTCCGTTGCAGTGAAGCGACCCAGAGTTGAAATTGTCATGAATGAAGACCCGGAAGAATCCGTGCCATCGAACCGAATTTATATCGACCGCGGATGCGGGCTCACCAAATGAACCACGTGAGCGCCGACTCTACAACGACGAGAATGCAGACTGCGAGACGTCCTCATGCTTAAACCGCGTGTCATCCTCCGGCATGTCCTTCTCTCATTCGCATTGGCAATGTTGTTTCTTTTGCTAAACCGGCCCGAGGTTATCGTAATCTCGCGATTGGGATCAGTGGTTTGGTATCCAGCGACCGGACTGGCCCTGGCATTTATGTTGGGAATCAGTCCGTGGTACGCATTCCTGGTAGGTCCCTGCGGGGTGCTTGCAGGAATGTTGTTCTACCACCAGCCCATCAATACTTTCAGCCAAACGGTAGGTTCGATTGCGGTTGCCGGATTTTATGGGGTAGCGGCATACGTTCTAAGAGGGCCTCTGCAAATCGATCTTGGTTTGCGCCGACGGCGGGATGTTGTTCGCTATGTTTCTCTGACAACCGCAGCCGCGTTGCTGTCAACCGGGATTGGTGTTGCATGTCTGGCCGCCGACGGAGCAATCCAGTGGGGTGAGTTTTGGTCATCGGCCTCAAAGTGGTTCCTTGGGGACGAGATAGGGTTGCTGGTAGTGGCCCCCTTCCTTCTGATCCACGTGTTTCCGTGGGTCCGCGGGCGACTGTCGAGTTCGCCGATGGCAGCCCGGTCACTGGATAGAAGTCCTCGCAAAAAGACTTCGAAAATTTGGATGTTCGTGGAAGTCCTGGGTCAGATATCCGCGCTATTGCTTTCGCTGTGGGTCATGTTTGGATCGACGTTCTCGCACTTTCAGTTCTTCTTCATAGCCTTCGTTCCGATCATTTGGGTCGCCATGCGCCAGGGGATCCAGAGAGTGGTCTCTGGGCTGCTCGCTCTAAATTTTGGGATTGTAGTCGCCCTGCACTTCTCCGAATTGACGGACGGTTTCGTTCTCAAGTTCGGACTTCTCATGTTCGTGGTCTCGGCCACAGGCCTTTTCGTGGGGTCCGCCGTAACCGAGCGTCACCGCATTGCCAAGGACCTGCTCCAACGGACCACCGAATTGCTGGAAGCCAAACGTAGAGCTGAGGAGGCCAGCCGGATCAAAAGCGAGTTTCTGGCAAACATGAGTCATGAAATCCGTACTCCCATGAATGGGATAGCTGGTATGACTGAACTGGTCCTGGACACGGAACTGACGCACGAGCAGCGCGACTATCTGCTTATGTTGAAGTCCTCGGCCGATTCATTGCTGGGTGTAATCAATGACATTCTCGACTTCTCCAAGGTGGAATCGGGAATGCTTGTGCTCGATCCGGTCGATTTCAATGTCCAGGATCTGATTGGTGAGACCTTGAGGGGGCTGGCCTTGCGTGCCCATGAGAAAGGTGTGGAACTTGCCTACTACGTCTCTCACCAGATACCGCCTTATGTCGTCGGCGACTCCGGGCGGTTGCGCCAGTTGCTCGTCAATCTCGTGGGAAACGCCATCAAGTTCACCTCTCGCGGGGAAGTCATCGTCCGCGTCGAGATGAATGCCTGCGGCCACGGTGAAGTCGGACTGCACGTGAGTGTGGCCGACACCGGAATTGGCGTACCCGCGGAGAAACACTCCGTTATCTTCGAGGCCTTTGCACAAGCGGATAGCAGCACGACGAGACACTTCGGTGGAACCGGCCTGGGACTAGCCATCTCCGCTCGACTGGCCGCATTGATGGGCGGGCAAATCTGGCTGGAAAGCGCGGAGGGTGAGGGCAGCACATTCCACTTCACCGTAGCTCTTGAAGCTTCCACAAGGCAAGAGATCGCGAACGTCTGCCCTGCCCTCCAAGATATGGCGCTGTTAGTGGTGGATGACAACGCTGCCAACCGGGGCATTCTGTCAGAGATCACAAGAGAATGGGGGATGAATCCAACGGCTGTGGCGAGTGGAAGCGCCGCTCTGGAAGCGATCCATCAGGCGGAGGCCAATGGCAGTCCATTTCGGCTGGTGCTGATCGATAGTTGCATGCCGGAGATGGACGGCTTCCAGTTAACGGAACAAATCAAACGGAATCCGCGTCTCTCCGCAGCGATCATCCTGATGACGATTTCCGGCGGTCAGCACGTCAAGGTCGAACGCCACGGCGACCTGGGAGTCGCAGCGAATCTACTTAAACCCATTCGGAAGTCGGAACTGTTGTCGGCCATCCTCGCGGTCATCGGGCAAACATCCGCGAGCGCAGCGCCCGAGTCTGCAATCCCACTCACGCCGGCAATGCCGGGGAACCGTCGGATTCTCGTCGCCGAAGACAATTTGGTAAATCAGAAGGTGATCGTGCGGATGTTGGAGAAGCTGGGCCATCGTTCAACGATCGCCCAGAACGGTCAAGAAACCTTGGCCAGGTTGCGAACCGATACCTTCGACCTGCTGCTAATGGACGTGCAAATGCCCGGGATGGACGGGTTGACTACGACCCGCAAAATCCGGGAGAGCGAGATGCAAACGGGAGCCCATATTCCAATCGTTGCCATGACCTCTCACACCATGAAGGGCGACAAGGAGCGCTGTTTGCAAGCGGGCATGGACGCTTACATGAGCAAGCCTCTGAGCAGCCGTGTAATTGCAGAAACCCTGTCCGGGATCTTTGGCATGGAGCTGGTGGTTCCAGGGATCGCGAATTCGCCCCTTCAAAATTCAGTGCCCACCTGGGACCGAACCCGAGCGCTCGAACGTATGGAAGGGGATGAGTCGCTGTTGCGCGAATTAGTGGAGATTTTCTTAAACGAAAGCACTGGACAATTGGCGAGTTTGCAGCAAGCCATCAAGGCCGCCGACATGAATCAAGTCGAGCGGACGGCGCACAGCCTCAAGAGCGAATTGAGTTACCTTGGCTTGGCAGACCTGTCGCGGCGCGCCGAGGATCTCGAGAAGATGGGGCACGAACGCACCTTAGAACCCGCGGCGGCCCTTTTTCCTCTCTTCAAGGCCGAGCTATCAAGTGTGGTTGCGTCAATGCAGGACATGCTGAGTGGGAAACCGGCATCTGCAGGGCGCTAACGCCCTGCCTCCAGTTCGGCGGAAGAATTCAGCCTCCAACGGTCGCACCTTTTGCTTGAACTCGACCGCTCGCGACAAAAGTGCCGGAGTGTTCCGGAAGTGGACGAGATTCCAGCACGTGGACAAGTGTCCCCGGTGGTCGAAATCGAGGCAATTGCCACCTGAGGGCAAACGGTTGATACCAAGAGACTTACTGGGGCTACTCCTTTTTGTGGACAAATGCCGAAATGGCACTCCTCGTGCTTTTTCCCTAGTGCCCTCCCCCTGTTCTGCGTGAAGTTGAGCGGCAAGTTTCCCCAGGATGTTCAGGCGAGGGAAACACTGTCCAACACGCAGCGGGACACGCTTTCAGAACGATGAATCGGGGAGCTAAGAATATGGATCAGGGACCCGGTCTGCGCGACCGCATACGGGTGATTGAGCGGCGCGACTGGTGGCTATGGGCGTGCGCCGTCCTGATCACTCTGCTCCTAAGTGGAGGCATCGTCTCTTTTGGTTTCCCAGGACTCCACGTCCATTATCCCGACCTCAACTCCGAGCCTATCGCCAATACCATGGTCAGCCTGGTGGGCATGGTGCTGTTGTTCGACATTTACACGATCTATCAACATTTCCAGATTCAAGCGGTTCGGAAGCAACTGATTGAGAGCGAGGAGATATTCCGCCTGATTACCGAGAGCGCCGCCGACATGATAGCCGTCATCGATACCAACGGCCGGAGACTCTACAACAGTCCCTCGCACGAAAAGATTCTGGGATATACGCCGCTGGAACTCGGGGGCACGACAGGCGTCGATCAAATTCATCCGGAAGACCGGGATAAGGTAGCGAAGGCCGCAGCCGAGGCTCGCCGCACCGGCATGGGAACCACGCTGGAATACAGAATGCGGCATAAGGATGGAAGCTGGCGCGCGCTTGAATCCAGAGCCAGCACGATTTCAAAAGATGGCGAGGTTGAGAAGCTGGTGATCGTCAATCGCGATATCACCGAACGCAAGCGTTTGGAAGAGCAATTTCGGCAATCACAAAAGATGGAAGCGGTCGGCCGTTTATCCGGGGGTGTGGCGCACGACTTCAACAACTTGCTGGGCGTCATCATCGGCTACGGAGAGATCGTACAAGAGGGTACTCCCGAAGGCAGTTCGTTGCGCCCATGTGTGGACGAGATGTTGAAAGCGGGCCATCGCGCGGCCGACTTAACGCGACAGTTGCTGGCTTTCAGCCGGCAGCAGGTGATGGATCCGCGGATCTTGGACCTGAACGCTGTAGTCAAGGATATGGAGAAGATGTTGAAGCGCCTGATCGGCGAGGACGTTCAGCTCAAGACCAAACTCGATCCCGCCCTGCTGCGCATCAAGGCCGATCCGGGACAGATTGAACAAGTAATCATGAACCTGGCCGTCAATGCGCGGGACGCAATGCCCGAGGGTGGGGAACTTAGACTGACCACCTCCAATGTCTGCTTGGATCAGGACTTCGTTCGCCCTTATCCCGTCATGCCGGGGGATTATGTCCTGTTCACCGTAACCGACAATGGAATAGGGATGGACAGCAAGACTCGAGCCCGCGTCTTCGAGCCTTTCTTTACCACGAAGGAAAAAGGAAAAGGCACCGGCCTCGGCCTCTCGACGGTATACGGGGTAGTCAAACAGAGTGGGGGCTACATCGACCTTGTCAGCGAGCCGGGAGCCGGCGCCACTTTCAACATCTACCTTCCAAAAGTAGAAGTGGCTGCAGATGTCCAGAAACAGTTGACTGAATTACCAGACTCTCCTCGCGGGACGGAAACACTTCTCCTGGTCGAAGACGAGGCCTCGCTGCGCAAGCTGAGCCGCCAGCTGCTGGAGCGCTGTGGATATGAGGTTCTGGAGGCGGAAAGCGGAGCCGAGGCTCTGAAGATAAGCGAGGCGAATCACCGGACCATCCATTTGCTGCTGACCGATGTGGTCATGCCTGGTATGAGTGGGCGCGTCTTGGCCGACCAGTTGGTCAAGCGGCGGCCCGAAATTCGCGTGGTTTATATGTCCGGATACACGGGCCAGACGGTCGGCGAACATGGCGTTCTGGCGGAGGGAAGCTTGTTCTTGCCGAAACCTTTTACCCGCGAGGCTTTGGCCCGCAAGATTCGTCAAGCGCTTGACAGCAACACGGTCCACGCGGGAGCCGACTAAGAACACCGGCCGAGGATGATCTGGTATTGAGGAGGAAAGTCGTGGAGAAGATATTGGTTGTGGATGACGATCCTGCGATTCGCGGAATGCTCAAGATGCGGCTGGCCGACACCTACGAGATGATCGACACGGGAGATCCAGTACAGGCCCTTGCCCTGGCTCTGGAACACAAGCCCCGGGCCATCCTACTCGACCTGATGATGCCCGAGTGCTCAGGCTTCGAGCTGTGCCAGAGTTTTCACAACCTGAGCTACACGGCGCGCATTCCCATCTTTGTGGTCACTGGGGAGTCAGCCGGCAAGTACCGCGATTACATGAGCAACTTAGGCGCAGTTGGATTTTTCGAAAAGCCGATTGACTTTGTGAAGCTCAAAGGCCGTCTCGCGTCCGAGCTAAGTACTCGGCCGTCAGAACGTCGTGCCCACGTACGGGTGCGCATGAAACTCATCTTGAAACTTAAGGGAACAGATGCCTGCCAACGGTCCTTCGAACAATTGATCACGACCGAAAATGTAAGTGCGGGTGGGTTTCTATGTGCTGTGCCGCTTGCCTTGTCGTCGGATTCTACCTTCCAGGTATTTCTGACGGGATCAGGGCATGAACAATACGTGGGGCGCGTCCGGGTTGTGCGCACGGAAGTTCCCAACACTCAGTGGCAACGCTACGCTTTCCAGTTCCTCGAACGAACGCCAGAGTGGATCCTGCAGGATTAGCCAGTGAGAGAAGCTCAACCCAACGCGAACCTTGTCCCGGTCGATCGCGCAATCCGCAGAACGAGTGCGCTCGTGTGGCTCAGGTGTCTGACCGGAGTCTGGCTGTTGTGTGTCCTCGCCTGGGGCCAAACGTCGCCCACAACATGGCAGGACAACGTGCGGAAATGCGCCGATGCTCAGGATTGGATTGGTGCGATGAACATCGTGGATCGCGAGATTGCTCTCTTTCCCCACGACATGGACGTGCGTGCATGGCGAGCGCGAGTTCTAACGTGGTCCGGGAAACTCACCGAAGCCGAACTTGAATATCAGGGGATTCTCGCGGTTGCGTCGAACGATCCTGACAACTGGATGGGCCTGGCGACCATTTATACCCGCGAAGGTCGAACGAAAGAGGCTTTACAAGCTTTGGACCGCGCCGTCCAACTCGACCCGACACGAGCCGACATTCACGCAGCTCGTGCCGTCGCTTTACGAGCGCTTGCCGCTACCGACCAGGCCAAAGCGGAATTTACCCGCGCCATGGAATTGGATCCGTCCTATGTAGCAGCACGCGAAGGGCTACTTTCGCTGCGCGGCGGTTTCCAGCATGAACTGCGAGTAGGAGTAAGTACTGACCTGTTCAACTTCGCTGACGCAAATCAGGGTGAAGGTCTGACACTCAGCTCCCATTGGACAACGCGATGGAGAACTGGCATCGGAGCCTACGCCTACCAGTGGGGCGGCACAAATGCCGAAAAAGCCGTCGCCAGCCTGACTGGACAAGTACCTCACATGGGAGCTTTAACCGTTGGAGGGGCTGCAGGTCACGATAATGGCATTATTCCCAAAAATGAAGCGTTCTTCGATTACGACCAGGGATTCAAACTCCGTGGGAGCAGCTTTGTTCGGGGATTGGAGATCATCTACGGACAACATTGGTACTGGTACACAACAGCACGAATTTTAACGTTGAATGAAACGACCGTCTTATACCTGCCGCACGATTGGACTTGGACTCTGGGTCTGACCGGAGCACGAAGTCAATTTTCGGCAACGGGCTCAGAGTGGCGTCCTTCGGGGATGGCCCGCCTCGGATTTCCCATCGCAGGTCGGGAAGATCGGCGACTGGGCGGAAATATCTTCTTTGCCGAGGGGACCGAGAATTTCGCGCAGGTCAATCAGATCGGAGCTGTGTCTTCCCAAACCTACGGAGGCGGTTTGCGCCTTAAGGTTACGGGCACGCAGGATGTGATGGGATTTGGCGCCTATCAAAGACGGACGGAGAATCGGAACGAGACAAGTTTCGGGCTGAGTTATGGGATCCACTTTTGACACACTTCGCAGGCTAGGACCCGCAGCCTTTGTGCTGCGCGCCATCGTGTTTGTGATCGTTGCAGACGCGTTGCTGCTGGCATTTATCCTGCTGCGCCGAACCTATCGAACCTGGCATTTCGGAAGACGCGACGCACGCAGGTTCACCATGCGTCAAGACTGGGATGCGCTCGTTTCCGGAGAAATCCCGTATGAGAGTTGGCGCACGAACTCATTTGACCGGCAGCTGATCGAGGACATGGTGCTCGACGCTTATGAAGTCGCATCACAGGAGGAGGCCGTGCGCTTGCTCCGGTTCATGCGCTTCAGCGGGTTAATCGAGAAACGGATCGCCGACGCGCGCCAGCATAAGGGTTGGCGCCGTCACCGAGCTCTGGTGGCTCTCGGTCGAACGAGGGCGCCAGAGGGAATTAGGGCCCTTGCAGAAGGACTGCGCGATCGTAGGCTGGAAACTCGTCTGGCCGCGCTACGCGGGTTGGGACAGATGGCTTGTCCGGAAGCGGCGAAAGCAATCTTGACCTGGGTGGACGAAGCGGGCTTAGTGGTGCCGGCGCTGCCGCTGCAAAGCGCACTTGTCCAGACTTGCGCGGAACGTCCGCAATTGTTGTTGCCCCATTTACAGAATGCGGAGACGAAGGTGCGCGAGGTTTTAGGACGCGTACTCGGAGAGGTGGCCACTTCATCGCTCGGCCCGGAGTTGTTCCAATTCGCTGTAGACGGTCTTCCAGAATTGCGGGCGGCGGCGGCGCGTGGTTTGGCATGTGCGACTCCCAAGGCGGCGATCCAGGTGCTGAGCGAGTTGGCGAAAGATCCGGTATGGTTCGTGCGGTTGCGAGCCATCGTAAGTTTAGGCCAGCTGCGCCACCCCGACGCGCTGCCGTGCTTGTTGAGTGGCTTGCAGGATTCGAATCGCCTGGTACGTTTGCGGGCGGCCGAGGGGCTCGTAGATTTCAAAGAGGACCAGCCGCGCGTTTTTGAAATGGTTGCGTCACTTAGAGACAAATACGGCTTGCACGCTTACCTGACGGCACTCGAAAATGCGGGACTGCAACCAACATTGCATGCAGAGATTGAAGCCCGCGGCGATAAGGGCTTGCTCGGAATATTTCATGACTGGGATTTTTCCGAAACCTCCGTGTCCCAGAGGAAATCTCGAAGCATGGCAGCGTCTCGATCATGACGCACTTTCTCGGGTTCGCGAACCAAGCGCTTTTCTTCTACTACCTCGCCGGCAATCTCGCATATCTCGCAATGCTATTAATTGCTTTCCGGACGAGCGCCACCCACCATCAACACCTGGAAAGCATCCGATTTGAGTGGATTAAGAACTCCCCTATGGTGCCTCCGGTTACCCTTCTCGTGCCCGCACACAACGAAGAAAAATCGATTGGTACAGCGCTGAGGAACCTGCTTGATCTGGATTATCCCGAACTTGAAGTCATCGTCGTGAATGACGGATCTGCCGACGATACTCTGGAAGCCTTGAAAAGGGAATTCAGCCTGCGGCGGGTGAGAGCAGTATACGTCCCGAGAGTGCCAAGCGCACGAGTCCGCGGACTGTACCGCAGCGACGCCGACAGTCGCCTGCTTGTCATAGATAAGGAGGCAGCCGGAAGTAAGGCAGATGCAGTTAACGCTGGGCTGAATGCTGCGTCCTCTCCGTATGTATGCGTCGTCGATGCCGATTCCGTGCTCGAGCGAGACGCGCTCTTGCGGATTATGGTGCCGATCCTGAATGATCCCAGCCGGGTTGTTGCGGCCGGCGGAATTGTGCGCGTGTTGAATGGGTCAGAGATCGAAGGGGGGCGAATGCACCGTGTGCGGCTGCCTCGGAAGAGCATCGAAGTGATCCAGGTAATCGAATATCTGCGCGCTTTCTTGATTGGGCGGGAGGCTTGGGCTCGAGGCAACATGTTGATGATTGTGTCCGGGGCCTTCGGTATATTTCGCACGGATCTGGTGCGAGCGGTCGGAGGCTACCGGGCCGCCGCAATCGGTGAAGATTTCGATCTGGTAGCCCGGCTGCACCGCCATTTGCTGCAAAAGCGTGCCGATTATCGGATCGAGTTTGTTCCGGACCCGGTGTGCTGGACAGAAGTGCCGTCTGATTTCCGCTCACTCGCCAGACAGAGGGCGCGATGGCATAAGGGGCTGCTGGATGTGCTGTGGCCGAACACAGATATGCTGTTCCGGCCGCGCTACGGTCGTATCGGATGGTTCGCTCTCCCCTACTTGTGGTTGTTCGAACTTTTCGCCCCGATCATCGAAGTGGGTGGGATTGCCACGATCGCCTTGGCGGCTTCCGCGGGTGTCCTAAGCTGGACATTCGTTCTGCAGTTCCTCGTGTTCGGCTACGGGTTTGCTACGATGATTTCCATCGGCTCCGTCTTGCAGGAAGAGTTGACTTACAAACGCTACAATGACTGGCAAGATGTTGCCCGCCTGGTGAGTTACTGCTTCCTCGAACACTTTCCGTATCGGCAGTTACACATGGTCTGGCGGCTGAACGGCCTCTGGCAATACCTTCGGGGAGACATGGCGTGGAAGCCGCTAAAGCGGCAAGGCCTGAACTCAGCTGTAGCGGACCATAAGGGATCCTCTCCCATTCCGGCCAGTTAGAGATCCTGCTCCCCATCCAACATAGGAAACTGATTCAGCACCGCTTCTTCGCCTGCAAGAGCCTATACTGAGGGGACAGGAAGGCGCGATATCTCGATGTTTTCATCCTGTATTTCTCAACCCGGGCTATCAGGCTCAGAGGCTCTCTCGGGATCTGCACCAACACTCGTATTTCACCTCGAGTGCCAGACTGGTAGCGCCCTGGATCGGAGTGCACTATGAGTGCATCGCCGACTCTCACCTTACTTGCGATTGACGACGAACCCCAGAACCTCGAGATCATTAGTCTTGCGCTCCAGCGGGATGGCCTGGAAATCATCACTTCGCAGGATCCAGAAGAAGGCTTCGAAACATTCCTTCGAGTTCGGCCGAAGATTGTTTTGTTGGACCTGGTCATGCCAAAGACCAGCGGCATGGAGATATTGGAGCGCATCGTTAATGTTGATCCAGGAGTCGATGTGATCCTTATAACGGGGCACTACTCGGCGGAATCAGCAGTAGAAGCCATTCAGAAGGGCGCCGCCGACTATCTGACCAAACCGCTGGACATCGAGAAACTTCGATCGCGAATTACCAATTTATTGGAAGAAGCTGAGACGCGTCGAAAAACCTTGCGCCTGGATCAGGAACTGATTGACGCTTACCAATTCGAAGGCATGGTTGGGCGCAGTCCTCTCATGTTGGAGGTCTACGCAAGGATCCGAAGAATCGCTCCTCACTTCAAGACGGTGCTGGTGACCGGGGCTACGGGAACCGGCAAAGAGTTAGTCGCCAAGGCGTTGCATCGGCTAAGTCCGGCTTCCCGCGGGCCGTTTGTGGTTTGTAACTGCTCGGCCCTGGTGGACACCTTGGCAGAGAGTGAACTTTTCGGACACGTCCGCGGGGCTTTCACCGGCGCAACCCAGGACAAGATCGGGATGTTCGAACATGCCAACGGCGGAACGATCTTCCTGGACGAGATTGGCGAACTCTCGGCTGCAGTGCAGGCCAAATTGCTAAGGGTCCTGCAAAACCGGCAGGTGCAATCGGTGGGTTCGTTGACTGCCAGGAATGTCGACGTGCGCGTGATCGCCGCCACCCATCGCAACTTGAAGACCATGGTCCAGGAGGGTCGCTTCCGCGAAGACCTCTACTACCGCCTGGCCGTAGTTGAAATCCCGTTGCCGGTGCTGGCAAGCCGTCGCGAAGATCTGCCTTTGCTGGAGCGTTATTTCATTGAGAAATTCTCCGTAGAGTACAACAAACCGATCTCCGGACTCGTACGTCGGGCGCAAACCCGGTTAGCCGCTTATCCCTGGCCAGGAAACGTCCGTGAGCTCGAAAATGTGATTGGAAATGCCTGCATGATGACGGATGGCACTTTGATCGATATCGGCGATCTTCCTGAGAGGCTGCGAGGGCCGCTCGTCGAGGATATCGGAGGAAACGACACTTTTCTTTCGCTCCACGAACTGCAGCGTCGGCATATTCTGCGCGTACTGGAGGGTGTCGGCGGCAATAAAGCCCGAGCCGCAGAGGTCCTCGGCATTGGTCGTGCAACCATCTATCAACTCTTGTCAAGAATGAAAATTGAAGAACCCAAAAAAGGCACCGCTTAGCCCTGGCCAGAACCGGCGAGGGTCTCAGCAAGATTGTGTCTACTCTTGGGATGCGAGTCTGAAACACAGACGGGGCCCCCTCGTTCGCCTCGGTTTCTGCTGTAAGCCTACGGTCTAACCTCAATCCCATCATGAAGTTACATAGATCGCTGTAAGCGTCTCCAATGGCCCCCGCCATGCATTGTGAATACCAGCTTGGGCTCTGCCATTTGCGTCGGACGATGGCCCTCCCCACCCTCAGGCGAAGTGGTATCGATGGTCGACGGAAGGCCTTGAAAAGCGGTTCGCTGGTCGACCTCGGTCAAAGCATTGCGCTGCAGGTGTTGCAAGCACAGCGACGTTGTTAAGCGATATCCGGATTACTTATGGGTGCTCGGAATCTTGCGAACAGCCTGACCGACCGTGAGCTGAGTCAGGGCTCCCCGGTGACACCACGACAGCAGGTAGAGGGTCGCGAGTGGTGGCTCTGGGGATTTGCCATAGCCGTCACCCTGGTTCTGATGTTCTGTATCATCTCTCTCTCATTCTCAGATCCGCATCTTCCGGGAGACAGGTTTTATTCTCAAACCCTGAAGGAATGGGTACGGGGCCTGGCCGCGCTGGTTCTTCTATTCGATATCTACACGATCTATCAGCAAGTGCAACTAAACCGGATTCGCCGCCGGTTAGCGGAGCGCGAGCGCCTCTTTCGTCTCATCACGGACAACGCTGCCGACATGATCGCGGTGGTCGACGTGCAGGGACATCGTCTTTACAACAGTCCATCCTACGAAAAGATACTCGGGTACAGCGCCGAGGAATTAGCGGCAACGTCCGCTATTGAGCAGGTGCATCCGGACGACCGGGCCCGCGTTCTGGAAGCCGCTCATAAAGCCCAACTCACAGGTTTTGGAGAACGCCTGGAGTATCGCATTCGTCACAAAGATGGCTCGAGCCGCGTTCTCGAGTCTACCTCGAGTGTGATTCCGGGCCCGAATGGCGGCGTGGAAGGGTTGGTGATCGTCAATCGAGACATCACCGAACGCAAGCGTGCCGAAGCTCTGCTCGAGCATCGTGCGTTCCACGACGGGCTGACGAATCTCCCCAACCGAGCCCTTTTTCTCGATCGGCTACAACGAGCCATTGCCGTCTCGCAGCGTCACAGCGATTTCAAGTTCGCAGTCCTTTTGATTGACGTCGACGAATTCAGGGTGTTCAACGATAGCTTGGGCCATGCAGCCGGCGACGATCTGCTCATGCAGATTGCGCGCCGTTTGAGTTCCTGCCTCCGTGGAGTCGACACAATTTCGCGCGGACCAAACCGCAAAACGCCATGCCCGTCGGGCGACCACACCCTGGCTCGCCCCGGCGGCGACGAATTTGCCGTACTGGCCGCTGAACTGCGCGACCCCAGTGACGCGATCCGCATGTCGGAACGGATTCAGGAGCGTCTGGCCGATCCCTTCGATGTAACCGGCCACAAGATTGTAATCTCCGCTAGCATCGGCATCGTTTTCAGCGGGAGTAGTACGGAGGCGGAAAATCTTTTGCGCGACGCTGAGATTGCCATGTACCGCGCCAAGAATTCGGGCAAAGCCCGGTGTGAAGTTTTCGACAATGCGATGCAAGCTGACGCCGTGAAACGGCTGCAACTCGAAACTGACCTGCGGAAAGCCCTGGAGTGCGACGAGTTCCGCGTTCACTATCAGGCCCTCGTGTCGTTGCAAGACTGCCGAATTGTGGGATTCGAGGCGCTCTCACGCTGGGAGCGGCCCCAAGGCATCGTCATGCCCGCTGAATTTATCGCCGTGGCCGACGAAACCGGTCTCATTCTTCCCATGAACCGCCAGTTGCTTCGGGACGCGTGCCTGCAGATTCGCCACTGGCAAGCGATGTTTTCTTCCGACCCTCCGCTCGGCATCAGCGTAAATGTCACGGCCAAGCAGTTCGCGCAGCCGGAATTGGCCTCGCAAATCGGTGAAATTCTTCAGCAAACCGGGTTAGATCCTAGCCGGGTAGACCTGGAGATTACCGAGAACACCGCCATGGACGACGCCGATAGGTCTGTCGTTGTGCTCTCAGAGTTGAAGGCGCTGGGCGTGCGTTTGAGCATCGATGATTTTGGTACCGGCTACTCTTCCTTGTCGCGCCTTCAGCACTTTCCTGTGGACACACTAAAAATCGATCGCAGCTTCATCTCCAGAATGAGCGCGAACCATGAGAGCTATGAGATCGTCCGCATCATCGTGGTTCTCGCGCACAACCTCGGCTTGAGCGTAGTTGCCGAAGGCATCGAAAATCACGAGCAGATGGACATGCTGCAGTACCTGGGCTGCGAAGTGGGTCAGGGATATTTCTTTTCCAAGCCGATCGCCGCAGACGCAATCGAACAGTTACTCGCGAAGCAACCGTTCACTCCTGCCGTCTCAGATCAGTTGCTGAATGGCGAGGCATTGCTTGCGGCACGAAAGGGCCCTGCCCGAGAGCACGGCGGACATCTAACGGTTCGCAGTTGGGACAGCGATATGGAAAGTCTTTCCTCGAGCGAGGAACTGTTGTCGCCAGGACATAGAAATAAGGAGATGCCATGATCACCGCCACTTTTACTTCCGACGTTGTCACCGGTGCCCAATGCGAGCGGAGGCGGTTTCCACGTCTGCAGGTTGCCGTTCAGACGGAACTGCGCATCCATGCGAGCGGAATGCCCGTCCGTCTGGAAACCACCGACCTCAGTGTGGGCGGCTGCTACGTTCAGATGGCGATCACCCTCTCACCGGGAACGCCGTTGGATATTGTTTTGTGGTTGGGCAATGAAAAGCTCGCCATCATCGGAACCGTCGTAACCTGCCATCCTCAGTTTGGAAATGGCATTGAATTCAACAACATGACTTCGGACGCACGTCAGAAGCTGCAAGCCTTCCTGGAGCGCAATAGCGCGACCACAGAAGACGATCAGACCGGCGATTGAGGGGGATTCTATCTGTATGACGATACTTGTCATTGAGGACAGCCGCGTTCTGCGTTTCGCAATTGGCAGGATTCTAGTCAAGGCCGGGCACGAAGTGATCGCGGTGGGCGATGGCCAGGAAGGATTGCACACAGCGCGCAAGCTGCGCCCCGATATCATTTTATTAGATATGATGCTGCCCACTGTGGAAGGTACCGGAGTGCTTCGGCAGCTGAAAGAACATCTGCTTACGAAGGACATTCCCGTGATTATTTTGTCCGGCCTCTCGCAGAAGAACGAAAACAAACTCAAAGCTGCAGGAGCTGCGGCCTACCTTGAAAAATCGTTAGTGAACTTGGATAAGGATGAGAGCGTCCTGGTTGAGGCCTTGGACAAAATATTCCATAAACTGACGAATGCCGAAGGCCGCCCTCTTAAAGGTGCAAGTGCTCAAGCCTCAGGCTGAAATGGCTGCGCCGAATCTGATCCCAACGAACCTCCTCACTGGGACGACATTGTTGAGAAATTGAGGATTGCTCGACAGGACCTGGAACATGCCCGCAGGCTACCGCGCTCACTGCGGTCATGCGAGACGACCTGGACCGGATCATGTCAGGCCTGAATTAAGATCGTGTGTCGCCGAGATAAATATTCTTGGCTTTTGAGGCCCCGGAACGATGGGCGTTTGTCGCGGGGGGCTAAGTCCCGCCTAGCTTTCTTTGGAGGGGACCAGAGAATGGGTAATCGCGTGCACAGAAAGAAGGACACGATTCGGCACTCCGACTTTCCGCATAAGTTTGGCTACGTGTGCCTTCACAGTGCGCTCTTCAATGCCCAGCGGAACTGCGATCTCCTTATTCGAGCAGCCCGCCACCAGCATCCGAAGGACTTCCTTTTCCCGGCTGGTGAACTGGCGTTGACCAATGCAAACACCCGCGGCGTTGGATCGATACGACCTCTCCACAAACATGGCGAGGACTCGCCTCGGCGCCCAAGTCGATCCTGACTGAACAACTCGAATCGCACGGACAAGTTCATCTACCGGCGCCGCTTCGTCGACGCACCCTTTCGCTCCGGCTGATATCGCCCTTAAAATTGCCGCATCGTCCATGTTGCAACCCGTCACGATGACTCTCATTCCAGGACGCGTCGCCCGGATTGTGGTTAGCACCTCAAGGGCATTTTTCCCGGGATGACTGCCTAGCAGGACGACATCCGCTTCCTCAGAGGTCCCGATTGAGGCGAGCGATACCGAATGCAGCTCGAAATCGGACTCGCAACTTAAGAGTGAGCGGAATCCCACGAATCGGAGAGGATCGCCGTCCACTACGGCGATACGAATCACCAGCTTGTTTAAACAGGTACCTTTCATAACTCCTCATATGTCCTGGATTTGCCGCGCGATCATTCCTGGGGCTTCGATCTTTTGAATGCGCTGCGACAACCGTCCCCTCTATCTAGAAGCCGGTGAAGGTCGTTTGTTACATTGGGCTGCAAGCGTGATGCCACTTGGTAGCTTATGTTGCCCCTGTACTCTCAACACAATCGCTCCCCGAAGGTTTCGACGTTGTCTGAGAGCCCAGAGCGTTGTACCGAAACCAGACACGAGCGTATGCTTCACGGGTTTGCACTTGCGATGCGAGCATCGCGAAGTCCTGCGCGCTGCCATGATGCGGCGTTAGTGAGGGTTTGGGAACTCGCTCTGCAAGATGGCGTAAACCTTGGCGAGCAGTGATCTCTTGGTAAAAGGCTTCTCCAGGAACGAACTCTCTTGCATCAAAGCTTCGCGTAGGGCCACAAGATCGCTGGCGTACCCTGACATGAACATCACAGGAAGATTGGGATGACTCACTCTGGCCCGTTTCACGAGCTCGACGCCGCCGATTCCCGGCATGACGACATCGGTCAAGAGCAAATTAATTTTTGGCTCAGCGGCCGTCAGGATTTTCAACGCTTCTTCCGCATCGTTAGCTTCGACGGTTCGGTACCCACCTTCTTGCAAGAGCTTGGCCGTTAATTCGCGCAGAACTTTGTCGTCCTCCACCAACAGAATTGTTTCCGACCCTTGCGGTGGCGGCGGCTCTTCGCGGGAGGGCGCAAGCTCCGTTGCTTTCTCGGGAATCCTCGGGAAATAAATCTTGAAGGTTGTGCCCAGGCCGGGTTCACTGTACACGAGGATGTAACCCTCGCTTTGCTTCACAATTCCGTACACCGTCGAAAGCCCGAGGCCGGTCCCCTTCCCCACTGCCTTAGTCGTAAAAAAGGGCTCAAAGATTTTTGATGTAGTTGCCTCATCCATGCCACAACCCGTATCGCTCACCGTCAAGACGACATATTTCCCGGCATGAGCGCCCGGATGTTGAGAAACGTAGTATCCATCAATCTCCCCCACGGTCGTCTCGATGATGATCTTGCCGCCAGTGGGCATCGCATCGCGCGCATTCACCACCAGATTCATCAGAATCTGTTCAATCTGGCCGGGATCGGCCTTGATGCTGCCAATCTGCGCGCCCGGCCGGAATTCGACTTCAATATCCTCGCCTACCAGGCGCAGGAACATGGTGGTTACATTGCGCACCACGTCATTGAGATCCAGGATCTTGGGGAATACTAGCTGTTGGCGACTGAAAGCCAGCAGTTGCCGCGTGAGGACTGCGGCGCGTTGCGCGGCTTTCTTGGTTTCCGCCACGTAACGGTTTACAGGATTGTCCGGAGTAAGCAGGCCAAGAGAAATGTCGCTGTAGCCCATCACAATGCCGATGATGTTGTTAAAGTCATGGGCAATGCCTCCCGCCAAACGCCCTACCGCTTCCATCTTTTGCGCCTGGCGATATTGCGCTTCCAGTTGTTGCATTTCCGTGACGTCGCGAGTGATGGCGAGGATACAGCGCTTTCCCTCCAATTCGATCGACTCCGCCCATATTTCGGCTTCGCGAATTTCATCTTTTGCGGTCCGGTAGCGGGCAGAGTACTTCACCACCTGATGCTTCTCCCTAAGCTTTTCGAAGAATGAAACACGATCCAGAGGGTCGGTCCAAAAGCGCAGGTCAGCGGACGTGCGCCCGATCACCTCTTGGCGTTTGTATCCGAGAAGATCGAGAAAGGCACTGTTCACGTCAAGATAGCGTCCTTCTGCTTCAGTCGATATCGTGATGGCCAGCGGATTATTGCGGAATGCCTTGCTGAAGCGCTCTTCCGAATTGCGCAACGCTTCTTCCGCTAGCTTCCGGTCGGTGATGTCCTGCAGGACGCAGGCGATGCGCTCGATGCCAGTCGGGCCCTCGATGGGAAAATACGATACCCACAAGTCGCGCTTGCCCCGATTCTGGAAGTCATAAGTGAGTTCATATTGCACCAATTGGCCGAGGAAGCATGCGTCCATCTTTTCTTTCACTTGCGCTGCAAAAACATCTTTCCCAACTACTTCCTCTGCATGGCGACCTACGACTTGTTCGGCAGAGAACCCGCGAAAATTCAGGAATGCGCGGTTGGCAAGGACGTAGCGGTAGTCCCGACCGATCACCAAAATCATCTCTTCCAGACCTTCCACCACCCGTGCGTATTCGCGCAAGGTCTCCTCTGCGCGCTTGGCATCGGTCACATCGTGCAAAACGCAGGCCACGTAGTCGACCGACCCGTTCTCTTCAATGGGAAAATACGAGATCGACAAGTCTCTATTCCCGAGTTCCGGGTAGGTATACTTCATCTCGAAGTGGATTACTTTCCCGCGAAAAGACTGATCCAGCCGGGGCTTAACTTGCTTTTCAAAAGCTTCTCTGCCGAGTACGTCGTGGATATGACGTCCCACCAGTTGTTTATTTTCCATGCCCCGGTATTTCAGAAAGGCGCGATTGGCAATCACGTAGTGGTAGTCCCGGTCAACCACCACGACCATCTCTTCCATACCCTCAAGGGCTCTTTCATATTGGCGTAATCGTTCCTCCGCAAGTTTTCGCTCGGTGATGTCGACCATAGCGGACTGGATTACCGGATTGTCCTTGCCGGTCGAGAGGATGGCGCTATTGAGCAGAACCCAGAACAGACTCCCGTCTTTCTTCCGAAGTTGCACTTCATGGCTCGAAAAGGGGCCGCCCTTTCTTGATTCGTCGAGCAGAGCTTCCTGATCGGTCGGATCGACGTAATATGCCGCAATCTGCGCCCCGCGCAGTTCCGCAGCGCTGCCATATCCAAACATATGAGCCCAAGCTTGGTTGCAATCCTGCACCTGTCCTTGCAGGCTAATGATGGCCACTCCTGCGACGTTCTCATCGAACAGCTTCCGATAGCGCTGTTCCGATTCTCTTAGCGCAGCTGCGGCACGCATTTTGTCAGTAACATCCCGAGCCATTCCGCGGACAACCGGCGTTTGCACTCCTTCTGTGCGAAGAGTGTTGTGGTACTCCCAGATTCTGCGCTCTCCGCTCCGCGTCAGGACCGCCATCATTCCTTTGTCCGCGCCGTGGCTCTGGATGCGAACGAGGTATTGGTCGAACCGCTGGCGAAACTCCGGCGCGATGAGGTCTCGCATCGGAATTTTCAGCATTTCGTCGACGCTATATCCGAGAACCCGGGCCGGCGCCGGGTTCGCGGAGAGCAACTTCCCTGAGAGATCATGAGTGCAGATCAAATCCTGGCTGTGTTCGACCAGGTCGCGGTAGCGGTCTTCACTCGCCCGCAGTTCGTCTTCCGCGCGCTTGCGCTCGCTGATGTCATGCGCAATGGAGGATGCACCAGCGATTTGACCGGTTAAGTCACGGATCGGTGAAATCACCAGCGAAACGCTGACCAGGCTTCCATCTTTGTGCTTCCGCAAAGTTTCCGAGCGAGTGACCAACCGCCCGCGAGCGATCTCGAGCAGGAATTGGGAGGCTTCTGGCTGCAGATCGTCGGGGATCAGGGTGGCGACCGGTTTGCCAATTATTTCCGCCGGACGGTAACCGTAGAGCCGTTCCGCTCCATGGTTCCAGCTGTTGATGATGCCGGACAAATCCTTGCTGAAAATCGCGTCATTGGACGATTCCACAATTGCTGCCAGGCGAAGTCGTTGATCCTGGGCATGACGATGTTGCTGATCAATTTGGTTCAGTCGCCAGGCGCTGATCCACACCAGCGCAACGAAGATGACCATTTCGCCCAGCATGAGGAGTGCGACGCCGAATTCTGTGCCGTACAGTCCTGCCAGTTGTCCCTGCCAGCGAAACCAGCCCAGAAGGATCACGGTTGCGAAAATCAACGGCAAAACACGCCGGACAAGCACGCCGCCCAGGTACTCGCTGGTAACCGCAACCATCAATCCGGCCTGCGGTCGTACGGCGATGATTGCTAATCCCATCAAGAAAAACAGCAGCGCTGTGTGAAATGCGATGGAAGAATAAGCTGGAACATCGTAAAGCGTCTGAACACCCAGAAGATAACCAATGCAGGCTACAAATCCGTCGAAAGTGATGAGTAAAGCGAGGCTTTGGCCCAGATAGGCGCGGCCGAATGTAGTCACCAGCAACGCGCTGCCCAGGATAGCGAACCCGAGAGCGGTAGCACCCGCCATGCGCCCGGGGTGGCTAATTCCACTGGCCAGGAGCGTTTTAGACAATAGGATTCCGTCCAAGCCAAGATCTACATGGAAGAGGTATTCTGCCAGGGTCAGCGCGCCGATCAAGGCAACGATACCGCTGATAACTCGAGCAATATAGGTTCGGTGGACACGCGGGCTGGTTCGTTCGCCCTTATTCAATTGAATGAGCCAAAGCGACACACCCGCCAGCACAAAACACACCGCAGTATTGGGCTTCATCGGTGCCGATCCGGGTAAGACACGCGTCAGAAACACGGCGCCGAAGATCCAGCCGAGAAGCGTGAAAATCCCAGCCAACGCAGCCATAACGCTAACGGCATACGAGAAGGTCCGGCAGTTCCGAACGTCGCGGGATTCCACTACAGTACTCATTAAAACCTTCATCAAAGCCAGGTCACAGCGCCGGAGTGAAAAGATCCGGCCGACCTCTCTGAGATCCTGCAGACGAGTACGATCCTATAAGTGGAGAGTTATTTCGAAACTGTCGAGGCCTTTCTAATCGCCGGGGAGCGTGGCCTGACCTCATACTAGGGGTCTCTGTTAAGAGCAAATGAAAACCCATATTGTGCCGAACTCAAACTGTTCTCGACGCGAGGCACGCTGACGGAGCGGCGCGTAATTAATAGCCCGGTGCCGAAGACAGGCTAAGCCCTAGCGAAAATCGTACCAGAACGCCTAACAATAGAATATCCAAGTAACCCGGATTTACACTACGGAGAAACTCTTAATCTATTAGGAAATGCGAGGAATGCGGCAAAAGCGGATCTTCGGATGGATAACGAGAATTGGACCGGAAGGCTGGCAAATGGCTTGCATCCGTAAGCTGGCCTTCCGGCGTGGTCGGAGAAATCTAAGTTCACTGAATAGTTAGAGTTAAGTTCACCGCATGCTGCAGGGTGCCCGAGCTGGCTGTAACTGTTATGTCGTAAGTCCCGGGCGCCGCGGTTCCTAAGGTTTGGGCCGGCTTTGAAACTCCGGCGCAAGCTGTAGTGAAGACCAGAGCCACAAACACTAAGCCCATTAGGTAGAAATGCCGCAATTTCTTCGATGGTCCGCGGAAGCCTGCGAGCATGATTCCAACCAGGCCGAAGCCTTGGAGAGGAATCCAGATCGCATAGAGGGAACTATCTTTGAATGAAGGCATCTGAGTTCCAGACAAAGTTGCAGTCGTAGCGATCCTTAGGTTTGTAATTGCCTTGTTGCCTCCCGGAGTAATGGTACCGGGCGAGAAGGTGCAGGTGGAGAACGCCGGCAATCCGCTGCAGGTCAGTTTCACCGAGTTGGTGAACGATCCCCCAAGGGGCGTAACCGACAATGGATAGGTTGCGGTAGTTCCGGACAAGACGATTTGACTGCTTGTGGAGGTCGCCAGGCTGAAATCGATGCCGACGCCAGAAAGACTTAGAGTTTGAGAAAGCTGGGCGCCATCGGTTACGACCAGGGTGCCATTCCGAGTGCCGGAAGCTGTCGGGGTAAACGTGACATGGATTACACAACTGAAGCCGGATGCGACTGTCGTCGCGCAGTTATTCGTCTGCGCAAAGTCTCCTGTCGTCTCAATACTTCCGATCGTCAGATCCATATCGCCGTTGTTGGTCAAGGTCACCAGTTGGGTGGTGCCCTGCGTTTCCAGAGTCTGGCTTGGAAAGATCAAGCTTGAAGGATTCAGTGCGGCGATCGCACCGGGGGCGTAGCCGTTAAGGGTGACGGTATGAGGGGACCCCGTGGCGTCATCCTCGATCACGATCGATCCAGGCCGTGCCCCCGGTGCGCTGGGGGTAAAACTCACAGAAAATGTGCAGCTGCCCGCGGCGGGCACGGTATTCCCGCAATCGTTGGTTTGGGTGAAGTCTCCGTTGACCGTGAGTGAAGAGATCGACAACGGAGTGCTGCCCATGTTGCGCAGAATTGTCGTCGCTGCCGGGCTCGTGGAGCCAATCGATTGGCTGCTGTACTCCAGAAGAGACGGGCTTGCTGAAAATGCGGGTGCAGGGTCGGGTCCTATTTTTAATAGAAACGAATTACTAGTTCCATTCAGAGTGTCTTGCAATACGCCCGGTGTCGTCGGGAAGTCATCTGAGTACGTTTCGCCTCCCACGTAAATATTGCCCGTAGCGTCAACCGCAAGACCGGTGGGATACTCGTCGTCCGTTCCTCCCAGGAAGGTGGCGAATAATTCTGTGCTCGCGGTTGCATCAATTTCGACCAGCAGAAGATCGGAGGTCGCTATATCTGCGCAAGACTCACCTTCAATGGGGTTGACCGCCACAAACGTATTGCAGCCGAACACCATACCGAGAACGTAGGCGTTGTGGTTTCCGTCGAGGACAAGCGCTTGCGGTGTGGCGTTGTTGTTGGCTCCCAAAAACGTTGAATACGCCAAGCCGGAACCCGCCGGGTTCAGTTTTGTCACGAATGCATAGCTGCATGCCGCTCCATCTTTGCCAGGATCAGGGTCGCAGATACTGGTCGAAGTAACCGGGAATGTCCCGTCGCTTATAGCGGACCCGGTGACATAGGCAGACCCCGAATTATCCACCGCGATCGCCGCAATCAGCGTCTGAGCACCGCTCGTACCATAAAGGTACGTGGAATAAGCAAGCCCTCCAGCAGGATTGAATTTCCCCACGAAACCAACGGGTGCGTTTTGCGGAGCTGTATCTGTGACCTGGTATGCGCCAGTCGTTGTCGGGAAGTTGTAAGTATTGGTGTAGCCCGCAACGTAGGCGTTACCAGTGGTATCTACCGCCACGCCCGCTATACGACTGTACGGTGGAAGCCAACAAGGGCCATCCGAGCAATTCTGAACGACCATCGAACTCCCGCCCAGGTAGGTGGAGTAGTTCAGGGTTGAGCCGTCGGGGCTGAATTCCGTCAAAAAGCCGTAGTTCCCAAAGACTCCGCCGCCATTCGCTGCCATCACAGACTGGAACGCATTGGATAGGGGAAAGTCCTGCGAACTGGTCATCCCTGCCACCAGCACATCGCCCAGAGTATCCAGCGCAAGACTAGTCGGCTCGTCCCAATTGCTTCCGCCCAGATAAGTTGAGTACTGCAATGTTTTGCCGTCCGCAGAAATCTTGCTGAGAAAGCCATTGCGGACCCCGGTCAGTAAAATTTGATAGGGGTTAACAGTCGGGAAATCATCCGACATTGTGGTGCCGGTCAGGTAAACTTCGTTCGCGCTATTCAGGGCAAGAGCGGCGCCCCACTCTCCGGAGTCTCCGCCCAGGTAATCCGCATACTCGATATGCGATGCGGTCGCATCGAGCTTGGCGACGAAAACGTGGGACAACCCAAAATCGAGAGTGCCTGCCGTTGTCCCCGGAAAATCCGAGGAGTCGGTGTCGCCAACGACGTAGATGGACCCGTTCCCGTCAACTGCGATTGCCCGCGGCTCATCGTCGCCACTTCCGCCAAGATAAGTGGAGTACACCAGAACCGGATCGATGACCAACGGCTGGTTCGAGTCATAGTGAGCGATACGGAAAGCGACGTGCGTAGCGTCTTTCGCGATATATCCACCATCAAGGATGGAACGTCGCCCGTTCTTCTGCTCGTAGACGACAGGACTCTTGAAATGAAGTTCGCCGCCGTTGACCGTCAGAACAAGATCGCCCTTTTCGTCCAAGTGAACGTGATTGGCGCCCTTGATTTCGAATTGAATACGGTTGGGGTCTGCGCCTTGGGCAATCTCGAAGTCATATTCCAACTGCCGGTGATTTCCGTAATAGACGAGGTCAATTCCGGGGTACACGTTCTTGTAACGCACCTTCGCGTAAGTAGGAATGTTTGTGCGCCAGCGCTTTGGATCTTTTCCGATAAAGTAATTCACGATCCCGGGCTGTTGATCTTCTCCAACCACGGCCGGATTCTGAGCCGCTCCCAACAGATTGAATCGCAAAGTCGTATTCGACTTAGAGCGCTGGACGGCAGTTGTTTGAGCAATGCGCGCCGCTTTCGGGGTCTTGGAAGGATGCAGAGAAAGAACCATCCCACCCGAGGTCAAGAATGCAGAATAGCCGCGGCCGCGCGTGACAAACTTAGCCTGTGAGTTCGTCTGGCCCTGATTTGCTTCAAACGAAAGGGGCAGTTGGCCGTAGGCGGACGCACTTCGGCTATGCTGCGAGGCGCCAGATTGCCGCGATGGGAGACGGGTCATTAGCTGCGCCGTAGAAACGGTCCCCATCAACAAGGTTGTACTCAAGATCCAGCTTAAACTTTGTCTTCGCATCTTGTGATCCTCATCAATCTGAATCGCGTTGCACCAATCCAAGGCCCAGTCTTCTGCGTCGGCCCGACCCTCGCCAACCAGCGGTGGCTGACCGAAGACAACAACTGCGTGCAACAGGCGGGGACTGGAGGAGGAGTAGCCGGCTGCAACTGATCTTTCTCGGTTCCACGGGCAAAGTGGTTCCCATCACCACGCGCGAGTGGTACCGCATCCACTACAAAGGAATGCACGTGTATTGCCGAGCGGAAGTGCTTAGTTTTCTGCAATAAACACGGTGATTACTGTCTGCAACGTGGAAAGTTGTATTTTTCTGGGACGATCCGCACTCGCTGTTTGCAAGGTAAGCCTATACAAAACAGCGACTTGCGCGCTCATGGCAAAGCTGAAGCTACCAATAGCTGAACCCCCATATCGCCAACTTCTGGTCAGGCGAACTGCATACACCTCGGCGTCAATGAATGGCACGGCCACAACGTGTTTTTTCGCGACGGCGAGCGGGTGTTCCGCAGATCCTTCATCAATAACCGCGGCGACGAGGCGATGGGGTCCACCTGGAGCTACACTCAGACCCCCGGCCTTACAAGTGGTGAAACTGGCACGACCACTGCGACGCCGATGCCTCTCTGCATCCGAAGTGGGTAGATATCATCACCGATCCTCAAGGAGCTGCCTTGCGAAGGTAGGACGAAGAAGCGAAAGCGAGCTGAGCAAGCACGACCACTTCGTCGCTTTTCGAGCATCTTCGCCATCCGCTGGCAATACTCGGAAGGACGGAATAATATGTTGGACGTTATTTCCGCACCCAGGCTGATCGTCGAAAGAAAGTAGAAAATTCAGAGACAGCGAGGTTCTCCGATGGTGCCGAACACAAGCCCGACACCAAGTCAGGCGCCCCCACTACCACCAGCCGCAAACGGGCTGGCGCTGGTTCGCGTGACGATTGGCGCAATGTTTGTCTGGGTCTTTTTTGAGAATATGGGGAAAGGTCTCTACACACCGGCAGGCTATGCGGGCCTGATCAATTACTACATCAAGGCCAGCCACTGCCCGGCCGTCTGGAAGTCCGTGATGGGTCTTGCCGCGAGCCACGCTGCGGTGGCTGCTCCCATGCAGGCTCTGACCGAGATTTCTCTCGGCATCCTGCTGGTCATCGGTCTCCTCACCCGGCCGGCGGCGTTCGTCGCATTCCTGTATCTCGGTAGCCTCTGGATTTCGGAGTTGGGCACGTCGTGGATCTGGGAACTGCTGGTTCCGGTGATGGCGTCGCTCGGGCTCGCGATCGGCAGCGCCGGGCGGAGATGGGGCGTTGATGCGTGGCTCGCACAACGCTGGCCATCTTCGCTCTTGTGGTAATTGGTTCAATCTCACGTGCGTGTCTCCGTCATTATCCCCACTCATAATGAAGCGCAGGCGATTGAGCGCGTTCTAGCAGACATTCCGTCCGACCTCGTGGCTGAGGTCATCGTTGTCGACAGCAACTCGAATGACGGGACTCCCGAGATCGCCGCAAAAATGGGAGCCCGCGTTATTCCGGAACCCCGCCGCGGCTACGGGCGAGCTTGCCTGACCGGGCTGGCTGCGGCAAGTTCACCAGACGTAGTTGTGTTTCTGGATGGCGACTATAGCGATCGTCCCTCGGAACTGCCAATTCTCTTAGCGCCAATTATTGCGGGACGTGCGGATATCACGCTCGGTTCTCGCCAGCAGCGTTCTGCTGGGGCGTTGCCCTGGCATCAGGCGTTTGGCAATCGTCTCGCCGCCGGCCTGATCAGGCTTCTGTACCGAGTAGAAATCACTGATCTCGGCCCGTTTCGCGCAGGTCGCGCTGATGTACTACGGTCGCTCGCCTTGGAAGAGACTACCTATGGCTGGGCGGTTGAGATGATCCTCAAAGGATCCCTGGCGGGATTCCGCGTGGTTGAAGTCCCGGTCAGCTACTACCCGCGTATCGGAAAATCGAAAATCAGCGGCACGTTAAAGGGCACGGTCGGTGCCGGTTGGTTCATTCTCAGCTTGATCGTGAGGTATTATTTCCGACACCGAACAGCGGGCACGCCTCGGTCTGCGTGATACTGCAAAACTCGTTCCAGGCACTAGCGTGAACGAGGGGGGCGGCCTACCCTCACTTTTGATTTTCTCGGGCTAATTCCAACTGAGCCTGCCAGTTGCGAATTCGCAGAGAGTCAGCTTCAGTTGGATTGATTGGAAGGTGGACCGCCCCTGGCACTAACGTGCCTCGTTATCAAGGGCTACTGGTCTTTAGGCGTTTGCGATAGTCCCGTGTCTTCTGCCGGTTTCCGCAGAGCAAGGATGAGCACCAGCGACGATTGCCGGGTTTTGATCGGTCGAAGAAGACCCATTGACACTCGGCCGAACTGCACGTCTTCAGACGATCGAGACGCCCACTTTCAGCCAGGGTGAACACCTCCGCTACGATCCTCCCAAGACAATTCCCTCCAGATGCCGGCTGCAGTGTGACCTTTCCTGCGGGCATGATCTTTGCTACCAGCGGATAAAACGCAAATACTCGACTCAACTTCCTTGCCAGCTGTTGATCTCCGGCCCTTGAATCTCGCGAAAGGTCAAGAAATGAGCGCATTGCGCTCCGCAATTCCAATGCCCTTCGATGGTCGGTAGCGCTCACGGTCCTCCCCTTCTCCAGCAGGCCGCGGTCATGTAGCCAAGTTTCGAGTTGGGCCGGCGTCTCCAGTTCATCGGATGGAAGATGCTGCACTCCTTTCTCGAGATAGCTGCGGAGATCGGCTGAATTCAAGAACTCATAGAGAAGAGCGAGTTCCGAGGGGACCGCGAATTTCTCTCCTAAACGCATACGACACCAGTATAATCGGTTTGCTGGTTGACATCAAGCAACACCTGTAATAGCATTTAAAAAGTGTCTTACGAAAAGTGAGCGACAACCACGATTATCAGATCCGGAGGAAGTGAGAAATGAAGTGCTCCCCTATTTCAACGGAAGACGTTTCCTACAGAAAGTATGTTCCAGTTCTTGATACGCAAATGGCCTATGTGGATGTCGGCCACGGAGACCCAATCATATTTCTGCATGGAAACCCGACGCCGTCTTATCTGTGGCGCAATATCATCCCCTATCTGTTGCCGTTCGGGCGATGCCTCGCCCCCGACTATGTGGGGATGGGAAACTCAGGGGCAGCGCCCGATGGCAACTATCGATTCGCTGACCAGCAGCGTTACCTGGAGGCTTGGTTCGATAAGCTCGGGATCAAGGAGAATGTGATCCTCGTGCTCCATGATTGGGGTTCAGCACTCGGATTCTCGTGGGCGCAACGACATCCCAACAGTGTTAGAGCAATTATCTACATGGAAGGTATCGTCCGCCCGTTCAAGTCCTGGGACGAGTGGCCCGATGCCACGAGAGCCTTCTTTCAGGCGCAAAGGACTGCCGCGGGCGAAGATCTCATCCTGAAGAAGAATCTGTTCATCGAATATCTGCTTCCACTGCGGAACATATCGCAGGAAGTAATGGAAGTCTATCGGCGTCACTACCGCACACCGGGTGTAACTCGTCAGCCGATGCTTTCATGGACGCGCGATCTGCCGATTTGTGGTGAACCCGAGGATGTGGTCCGGATCGTTGACTCGTATGCGCACTGGCTCTCGACCTCTCCCATTCCCAAGCTGTTCATCGATGCCGAACCCGCTGGGTTCCTCATTGGCGCGCAGAGAGAATTCTGTCGTTCCTGGCCAAACCAGACAATCGTTAAAGTAGACGGATCTCATTTTCTCCAAGAGGATTCCCCGGAAGCGGTCGGGGCGGCCACAGCCAAATTTGTCTCAAAAGTGCTGGCCGGACAGATTTCGCGAGTGCCCTGAGAACGGACTTCGATCATCCGGAATTTGTTTCGGAATCGGACCTCAGACGCGGTGGAATCAGCGTTCTCATGGCGATGGCAGTGATGGTGGCTGGTCCCAGCCTTCGGATTGTTCCAAATGAACTGCCCCACCCTTCGCGCTGCTGGTGTTCGAAGGGTGGGATTCCACGAGTTTCCCATCGGATGGTTTTGTTCAGCCTCCACTTCCAGAGTTGACGCGCGACATCCTTACCCGATTGTGAGTCTGTAACGGCCTTGGCGCAGGCCCTTGAGAATCTCGCCCTTTGAAAACCACAAGGGGTGCGCCAGTTTTCTGCGGCGAATCCGATCTAAGACACCACCGCATCGCCGGCGTAGGCCCGGGCCGCCTGGGGCTGACGAACCAGCCAGTAGAGGGCGGCGACGTGCGTGATCATCAGGATGGGCACGTAGATGACCGGAATTGGGTACGTGATGCCCAACTGTCCCGCAACCGCAGGAAGCCCGACTCGGACCGCATGGTAATAGTCGAGGATGAGGTCCGCTGTCCCCACCACGTTGAACGCGACCACGAACAGCCAGAAGAGTGGCCGTACCCTTGCCGTGAGAAGCGCTAGCATGGCCAGCACCGCAGTAGCCAGGTCCCAATACGCAGCGAACGCGGCAAAGCTGGTAGGCAGATTAGGGCTGACGAGGCCTGGAACGAAGAAAACCAACCCGAAGAAACGGAAGCTGTGCAGAGTAGCAATAGCGCGATGCGCTGCAAACTGGCCCATCGTCCGAAGCCTAGGCAGGATGTACACTCTGAAGCAAAGCAGCCACGCGACATAGCCTGATACGAGTTGCAATTGAAAGATGGTTTGCGTCGACATATCGACCTCCTTGTTTCGTATAGGATTATTAGTATCATCCTATAGATTCAGAATTTGCCGACCGGTGGCTGATATTTGCACCGAGAGATGATCGCCAGCATCCTATAATCAGTCATGCGTTACCAGCCGGAACACAAAGCGGAAGTCCATCGCAAGATTCTTAAGGATGCCTCCCGGCGAGTTCGCGCCGAGGGCATCCATGGCGCTGCGGTTTCATCCGTCATGCGAGACGCCGGCCTGACCCACGGGGGTTTTTACAAGCATTTCGGCAGCAAGGATGAACTGCTGGCGCAGTCATTGAGCGAGGCATTCCAGGAAATAGCCGACCGGTTGAGTCGAACTGCGGAAAAATCTCAACCGGGGACAGCGTGGAAGGCGATTGTGAAGCTCTACCTGAGCCCGGAACACTGCGATCACGCCGAATGCGGATGCCCATTGGCGGCACTTGCGCCTGAGTTGGCAAGGGCTGACCATGCCGTGAAGGCTCCGATCCGCGCAGAGTTGATCAAATATAAAAATCGAATGCTTCCATTAATGCCGGGCCGACGGGCCGCGGACAAGGAGCGTGCATTCTTTGCGATCTTTTCAACGATGATCGGGGCCGTTGCCATCGCCCGAATCCTCCCAGATCAAGCGGCACGTGAGGGAGTGCTAGCGAGCGCCCGTGACTTTCTCTTGCACAGCTTCTAAATATGCATGAGACTATTAAGTCAACAGCGTTGCGTATATGTTTTGGCAACCTAATCCTTTATTAGCGACGAGAAGCACGCGCTGACTTGATCGATTGCCTACCAAAAGCAATTGGCTATGGAATCATCCTGCGAAAATCCATCCAGCTCACATGGCCCGGGCCGTACCCTGGTAATTATGGCGAAAGCGCCGAAGCCGGGCGCAGTCAAGACCCGCTTAGCAACCAGCCTTTCTCCTGGGGCTGTCACTGAGTTCTATCGCTGTCTGCTGGAGGATACGCTGGCACTCGCGCGGTCATTGCGCGATGTGGAAGTTGCCATTATGTGCCCGGCTTCGGATGTAAACGAGCTAACGCAAGTGGCGGGCAGGGGAGTGAGCGCAGTTGCCCAGAAAGGTGAAGGTCTCGCGGCAGGCCTCACCTCCGTTTTTGCTCACTTCACGAAGGATTATCAGCGACGCGTGATTGCCTTCAACAGTGACAGCCCGCACCTGCCGAGATCTGTTCTCGAAGGCGCCTTCGAAACACTGAATGCTCACGACGTGGTCGTGGGGCCGACACACGATGGAGGCTACTATCTCGTCGGGGCAAAGGCTTCGCATGCTGCGCTTTTTGCAAACGACGGAATGGGTACCAGTAACGCTTTGGAGAGACTCCTGGCGCGCGCACGAGCGCTTGAGCTATCCGTAGGTTTGGCAGATCCTTTTTACGATATTGATGTCGCGGACGACCTGACTCGGCTGGCAGCGGAATTGCGTCTGGCTCCGGCAAGGGCGCCGCGCACGGCGGCGTGGCTTAAAGAGCGGGAGAGATTGTGTGGAGCGGGCACAACCTCCGACAAGTTCCGGGCAGGCTCCCGCCCCTAGCTCTTGGCGCTGCAAGCAAAGCGGGCAAGAGTGCCCGCTCCACACAAAAAACTCCACATAAGAACTGGAGAAGAGTGAAGATTACACCGGAGTGGAGAGTGTTTTGGCTCGGCGCCACTTTGTGCGCGGCGCTCACGATCTGCTCTCACCATTTCAGCGACAGAGGGGGACCGTACTTCATGGCCTCTCTCTTACTGGCGGGAATCGTCTATCTCTTAGCGATCCGAGAGTTTTTCACCACGCCAAGAGTTTCCCGCAGTGTTGTCGTTATTGGGCTCGTGCTAGCTGCTGTATGGCACGTTGCATTCCTTCGACAGCCCGCGGGGCCGGACGATGATGTCCGTCGGTATGTTTGGGATGGCCGCCTGCAAAGGCTCGGCTACAACCCCTATTTGGTTGTTCCCAGCGATCCCGCGTTCGCCGGCTTGCATACATCCGAAACGCGTCAGTTGAACAATCCGGATCTGCCGAGCCCTTATCCAGCGGGGGCGCAGCTATTCTTCCGCGCCGTCACCGCGATTCGCGAGTCTACATTTGCTATGAAAGTAGCATTCGTGGTTTGCGAACTCGCAATTGTTTTCGTGCTGCTCGATTTCTTGCGTCGTACCGGACAGGGAACGCACCTGGTTCTGGCGTTCGCGTGGAATCCATTATTGGCTATTGAGGTGGCGGGAAGCGGTCACATTGACATTGTGGTCGCGCTATTGCTACTGGTGTCCTCCGCTGCACTGGTGCGCCGATGGCGGGCGACTGCGGCCGTCGCGCTCGGACTAGCCATCGCAGTGAAATTCCTGCCGGTCGTTCTCTTGCCCCTCTACTGGAAGCGGATTCGTATTCGCGATGCAGCGCTTACGGCAGGCGTGGCCGCTCTCCTCTACCTGCCGTTTCTTGATCACGGCCGCATTCCGACCGGGTCGCTTGGCACGTATGTGCAGACTTTTCGCTTTAATGGTCCAGTGTTTGCCGCACTTGGTCATGTCGCGCCTCCGCATTTGCTGGCAGGGTTCGCCGTGCTCATGGGATTAGTTATTGCAACCTGGTTCAGAAGCCGAGCGCTGGAGCCGCGTCCTGGCCGAGAAGCCTTAGCCACAGAGGGTAGCCTTCGGCCCCGCTTTGTGGAAACCCCCACTTCTCGCAAAAGAAGCGAGAAGTGGGGCACCCCATTTTCATACTTTTTCAAGGGCCCAAAGCGCCAGCGATACTCAGGGCAAGGTCCGTCCCACGAAGAAGATGCTATAACGCTTCCTCTGCGTAACTCTGTGTCCCCTGCGGTGCACGCTTCTGCGTTCGCCTGGCCCATGGCAGCGACCCTTTTGTGCGCACCTGTCGTTTTCCCGTGGTATCTTCTGGCGCTGCTGCCATTTCTGACGTCGGCCTCGACACTGTTGATCATCGTTTGGACCGTGAGCATTGGATTCACATACATCCAGTGGCACTTGCGCGCACTTGGGCGTCCGTGGGGATTGCTTCCGAGCTGGGTCATGCTGCTGGAATACGGATGCCTGGTAATTACTGCGGCAATTATCGCTTTGCGGCGGTCCAACCGATGGTCGCGCCGCAATCGCCCAGCAAGCCGGTAGAGGGGATCCAGCGCAGTGCTCACTTTTTTCGGATCCATGCTGGTTCGTACATCATCTACCTCAAACAAAAGTATCGACCAATACCTTGGTCCAATACACTGCGGTACTTCTGTTATGGCTTAATCGCGAATGGTAAGGAGGCGTTTATGACAAGGGTGGCCCGTTCAATCACTGTCTGCAGTTTAGTTTTTGTGGCATTGCTTCTTGTTCCTGATTCGTGGGCACAGCAGCGCGCGCCAATTCTGGATCAGGTCGCCAAGACCTTTGGGGTTGAGTCGTGGGATAAGGTCGAGGCCATCCGCTATACCTGGAATGGAGAGATTACCGGGCTGTTTAAAGCTGCGCACAAGTGGGAGTGGGAGCCCAAGACTAATAAGGTGTCGTACGAAGGGACCGATAAGGAGGGCAAGCCCGTCAAGGTGAGCTACGTGCGCACCGATCTCAGCACGCAATCTGACGCCGTGAAAAATCAGGTCGATCCGAGTTTTATTAACGACAATTATTGGGTGTTGTTCCCGTTCCACGCTTATTGGGACAAGAGCGCCAGCGCGATCGATCAGGGCAGATTTAACCTGCCAGTGGGCCCCGGCATGGCCGAGTTACTTCCCATCAAGTATCCCGCGGATGGCGGATACACGCCCAGCGACACCTGGGATCTTTACGTCGGGAAAGACAACCGAGTGGTGTACTTTGTCTATCACCGCGGCGGGGACAAGCCGCCGAGCCGCGTGCTCGCATCGTGGACAGGCTACAAGAAGGCGGGTCCCATTCTGTTCTCCACCGAACATCTTGGCACCGCCGACGGCAAGCCACTGCACATCTTTATCTCTGACATTGCAGTGAAGGTGACAGGCTCGGACAAATGGATGCCAGCGCAATAAGCAAATGGAGATGTCGGATTACCTGGCAATCACTACGGTGGTGCACGAACTGCCGACCTTGGGTAGTTCTCGATTTGCGGCCATGCGGATTTTCAATTGTGGGCGCTCACCCCGAATGATTGGACAGTAACCATCAGGCTGTAGTAGCGCGCCTTGCAAGCGCCGCCGTCCGGCGCACCCACCGTGACACGACTCGCGAAACTCGCAAGGCTCGCAGGGTTGGGGAAGTGTCCGTGCCTGCTCGAAAGGGACCGAGTTCAGAATGTGGGCGCCTGAGGAGATTAAGTCTGAAAGCGGTTCTCCTAATCCTGGCCAATACACGCAAGGCTGGGTCGTACCTCTTGGTGTGACTCGTACAGTACTCACGCCACAACCCCCGCTGAGCGGCGGAAGTCCAGCCATGGCTCGAACCAGCGGTTCGCCGATCGCGATCACGTTGGTTTCCTCAAACAGGCGGCGGAATCCTTCCCAGTATTCTTCGTAGGTCAGGGCATAAATATCCGATCGCACCGCCTGGTAGACATTCACTCGCAAGGGAGCGTCAAAGTGTTTCGCGACTCGCGCCACATCTGCCAGCCGCAAATAGTTTGACTTCATCATGACGGCGATGATGGTCACCGGTACGCCCAGCCGCACACAACGTTCAGCTTGCTGGTGGATCAGCGCCCAATTGCCATTCCCGCGCTGGATGTCCTGTTCCGTTTGCGTTGGGTAGTCGAGAGAAAACTCGATATCGTGAAAGACGCGCAGGTCCTCGTCTTCGAGAACAGCAACACTATGGCCGTTGGAAGTGATGGTGACCTTGACCGGTTTCGTGCGCAAGTACGAAAGTATTGTCTTGAACTCCGGATGCATACCGTTTTCGCCGGTGCCGAGATTCACAGAGCGTACGGGCAAGCGTTCCATGACTGCCTTCACTTGATCCAGCGAGAGGCGATCTGTGCGAGCCGGATCGCGGTAGCAGAACGCGCAGGAAAGGTTACATTCGTTGGTGAGGCCGAGCCCGAGAGAAACGCCCGTATCAAGAGTCATGGGCGATCCGGGCGACGAAGATTGGGCTGCGACTTCGTTCATGCGCCGTCCTGAGTGATTGGCCTTGTTGTTAATGCCTCAGTTTGAAAGCAGTTCAAGAAATTGAGGTTCGATCCAAATTGTTTCGCCGATGCTCCCGGTCACAGGTTCAATGTCGATTTCGGCCATGCCCACCTCGTTGAAGCCTGCAATGACAAGTTCGCGACCAATGCACTTAATGAAAGTGGATCTCGTAGGAAAATCGGGATAGTCTTCTAGTCCATCAGGAATGCCGATTACGCGCACCTTGGAACCGATTTTCATTCGTTCCACTCCTCTCTCCTACGGGCCATACTTTCTCGATTTTTGGCACTGCAGCATCGCCCATCAAGGCCGGGCGATATTCGGCGTTTTGTGGATTCTAGCGGAATTGAGATTCCAAGCTATGAAAATTCAAACTGAAGCACTCCGGCTTGTGTTACTCGGACTGCCGCGATGTGCAAGGCAATGTGTGTATCGCGCGACTGCAGCAAACTCCGGTCGCCTGCCCAGCTTGCGCTCTAACTCAAAAATCCCCTCGTACTCGCCACTGCGAGAAATCCTCGACGGCAAGTAGTCCGACAAGACCCGTACGCCACGCGCCGCGGCGATCGCGAGTGACGATTCGAGCAGCATGGCTCGCAGGCTCTCCGCTCTAAACAGTCGTACCCTTCCTCCGTACAAGGACTCTTGTCCCCAGTCAGCGGTGAGATTATTCTCGGCCGCGCCCCAGTCACCGTCTTTTATTGCGGCCTTTAACACCTCACCCGCCTGGTTACGCACCAATACCGACATTATGCTGGTCGAGCCGCGCAATCCGCGAGCCGCGTTGCGCAACACAGCGGACGGATCGTCGACATATTCCAGAACATTGTGGCAAAGGACTACATCGAACGAGCCGGCAGGGAATAAAGTTTCCAATTGAGCGGCATCGCCGTGTTTCAGCGTAATTCTTCCGGTAACTCCTGCATCCCGCGCAGCCCGCTCCGCGAGATCCAGCATAGACAAAGACGAGTCCAGCAATGTTACGTGAAGGCCTAGCTGCGCCAGGCGCACCGCAATGGCGCCGGTGCCGCCTCCAAGGTCTAGAGCATGGAAAGGCTGCATGCCCTGCGGCAGAAACTCCTGCAAGTTGGCAAAAGCGAGATCGAGACGCAGTCGGCCTTCAGGAGTCTCAAGGTAGGAGGCATACTTCGCTGCGTCGGTCTGGAACCGTTCGCAGCCGTCATTGGCCGTGATTTCCTTCATGTACCGTTTAGGCAGACTTGGCGCAGGCAGATCACCTTGAAGATTTTACTTCCTCAAAACTGAATTGCTTGTCGAGCTTATCGTACGGTTTGCCGTCGATCTCGACATAGGGGTAGACGAAGTAGTTGAGCGCAGGGCCATCCTGCTTGGGAGAGAGCGTGACGTCGCGGCCGGTGGAGAACTGCACGCGATTGGCGTCAACGCTGCCGAAGAAATAGTCTTCCTTCTCCTTGGCTTTCCAAGCCTCTGAGATGTCAACCGGGACCCAGCCGGTTTTAGGCGCGTAGAACTCAGCCCAGCAGTGATAGCCGGCGATATCTCCTTTGTCCTTGTTTTCCGGGAGTGGAAAACCGATGTCGAAGCGGGCCGGAATCTTGTCCACTCGCAGCACGCCGATAAACGGAGAATGGAAGTCGGTGCAGTTGCCATGCTTCGAATCGCAGGCCCACACCGCGTCTCCTCGACCCCAGCCTGAACCCGTCTTGTCATAGCGCATTGTGGAGAAGAAATAGTCATAGGCAGCCTTGGCTTTCGCCACCGTGCCGCTCTTGGATCCGGTTACCTGGGCCGCCAGGTCCTTGATCTTTCCGTCCGTGGGAATCAGACTGTCGGGCTCAATCAACCGATTCATGGACGCGAGCACGACGCCAGGCGTCTTGTCGGTCCGCTCGAGTTGGGCGTAATCTCCCCGCGAATATTCACGGCGCGTGATCTTGTATTCGAAAGTGAACTCAGCGTGGCCAACGGCAGGGGTCTGAAACTCGGCGTATATCATCCGGTTGCCATATTCACTCTCTTCCGCCATCCGCGTTTTAACCGGGGACTTGAGGGCCACAACGCGCACCGTCTGATGCTGGTCGGAGTGCGGCAGCGGAACCCAGACGCGCACTCGCTTCGCTCCAGCAGGGATATCCTTCACAGTGAAGTTGTAAGTGAAGTGAAAAGTGCGGCTTGGCGGGCTAAATTTCTGGGGATTCGAACTGGCCTGGGCAGCCAATTGGCTTACTGGGGACCAAAGCAAGAGCAGCGACAACAGAAATCGGAGGTTCATGGAGACACACCTTGAATCGTAGGATGTGGATCGAAATTTTAGCAGCATCCGGCGCGATTTGTCGCGGCGGGGCGGCGGCATCGCGGCACCGCCATTTTCAGCTCAAGGTCATTGGCTTGAGTGGGGAACTGCCGGCAACCCTAAACACGTCATGCAAGCATCTCCCCATTTGCTAAAATGCCTGCCGTGACAAGACGAATATTGCTGGAATCACTCTCCTTTCTGCCATTGCTTTCAACAGCACTCGTGGCGGCCTCGCAAGGTGCTGATCGCAAGCAAGCATCAACCACCGTGTACGAGTTGCGCGTCTATCACGCCGCGCCAGGAAAACTGGGAGAACTGCTGGCGCGTTTCCGCGACCACACCATCAACCTTTTTGAGAAGCATGGGATGAAGGTTATTGCCTTCTGGACGCCGCTCGACGCACCCGACAGGGACAATATGCTGATTTACATTCTTCAGCATCCCAGTCGCGAAGCCGCAGTCGCCAATTGGAAATCGTTCCAGGACGATCCGGAGTGGAAGCGCGTCAAACAAGAATCCGAGGCGAACGGCAAATTGGCGGAAAAGATCGACTCGACCTTCATGGCGCTGACTGATTTCTCACCGGCGTTGGGATAAGAGAGACGCGAGGTTGAACACCCCTTCCATCAAATTAAATGAGACTTGGGCCAATCCCCACTTTTCGCAAACCCGGCGAGAAATGGGGTACCCGGCTGATATAAGCTAGGTCGCCCCAGTCTCTCGTCGATAAAAATGGTCGAGCGGACGAAACTCATCCCCACAATGTCGGGTTGGCTGCCGCAATCGGCGGTGCTAGACTGCAAAAATGGCTACCAAGAAGAAGGGCAAGAAAGCGATGAAGTCCAAACGAACGTCCCGTAAGAAGGTGACGGCGGCAAAACGTGCGTCAAAGAAAAAAGCTCCGAAAAATCAGAAAAAGCGGATCACGAAGAAGAACGCCGGGACCGGTTCCAGGAATGTGATTGCCAAAGCCAAGCCTGCGCGGCGCAAATTGACTGGCCAAAACAGCGCGCGAGAGAGTACCGCGTTCGAACGAGAAACACAGCGGTCGCGCTCCGGGGGCCAGTCCGGAGATTTGCAGGGATTGCGCAACATTGAAGGCGCTGATTCCGAAAGTGTGGGCGAATTGCTTGAGGAAGGGAATGCGTTCGAGGCCGATGTCGTCGCAGGTGTCGAGCACGTCGAGGACGATGAAGAGCGAGAAGTCCACACACACGAAGTTCCGGAGGATGACGTCCCAGAGGAATACCTGGACAAAGATTGATTAACGAAGATTGATTACTGCTATCGATTTCGCAATCGATGGGAGGCCGCACCAATCTGATCCAGAATAAATTGGGCTCTCTCCCGCGTCGTCAGCTTTGGCAACTCTGACAGTTCGTAGCCGCACTCGCGATAGACCTCCTGGATGTGTACAAACGTCTTTTGTGCTTCGTCGAAGTCCTGCCGTCGTTCATTGTCTGTTTCATAAATCTCCTCCCATGGAGGAGCAAGAAAAACGAGGGAAGCGTAGCGGTAATCGCGGCAGGCCTTCTCAACGAAGCCCTGCTCGGGCAGTCCGACCAGGCGAGCATAACCCAGAGTGTCCGGGATTCCGCGATCGAAGAACACAGGGGTCGATAGGGGGGCGTGCTGGAGATACGACGCGATGGAGCCTTCAAGCATGAGCCGGGTATACTCCGCCCGATCCTGCCAAGGCAGGGCCCTTCCGCCCGCCCGCATCTGGTCTTGAATGATCTCGCGGGCGACTTCTGGCGCATATTGATACCCCCGCCTCGCCAGTTCCAGTAGAACGGTAGTCTTCCCGGAGCCGGGTCCACCTGAGATCACGAACAGGCTGGCATTTTCGCGAACAGTCTCAGCTGCCATAAATACTCGAACGATCCAAGATTTCTGTCTAAACGATTAGTAACATTTGCGGGATGATTGGGAAATACGCGGCAGCAAGCGGGCTGGCATGGACCAACAAATCTCCCTTAAAACCCTTGACAAATCAGCAGCCCGACCTTTATAAGCGATCATAATAATCGTTTAGATATGTACGCTCACCCAAAGGAATAGATGACCGCAGCGAAGGATCGATTCTTGTTTGCCTCGGCGCCCGACAGTTGGGGCGTCCTGGATTATCCCGGGCCGTCGTGGGAGCAATCCTACGAGAAGATGCTGGATGAGATGGTGCAGGCAGGGTATACGGGAACGGAACTCGGTCCATACGGATTCTTTCCCACCGATCCCGAAATCCTCCAACCGCAACTCGCTAAACGGAAGTTGGCGCTGTTGGGCTCCTTTGTGCCCGTCCGCATGGGAGACCCGTCTGCAGGGAAAGCGGTTCTCGAGCGAATTCGCAAAGTCGGCAAGCTGCTGTCGGCTTTGAAGGCACCCTTCCTGGTGATGGCCGACGACCAGTCGAACGAGCGGAATGCTTTTTCCGGCCGAGCCTACGACCGCGCCTGTCCGACTCTGAGTGCGGAGCAATGGAAACATGTGGGGAAGGTTGTAGCTGATGCGGAGAGAGTTGCGAACGAATTCGGATTGGACCTCGTGTTTCATCCCCACGTTGCCACTTATGTGGAAACGCCCGAGGAGTGCGAGAGGTTCTTCGATGCAACCTCGCATACGAAAATAGGACTGTGTCTGGATACAGGTCATTGCGTATACGGCCAGGGTGACTCGGTGCGGGAAGCCGAAAAGTACAAGAGTAAGCTGCGTTTTGTCCACATCAAGGACTGCAACGCCACTGTACTCGAAGAGGCACGACGCAACCAATGGACGTTTGAGGAGGCCATTGAGCACAAAGCGTTCACCATCATTGGACAGGGGAATATCGATTTCCCCGCCTTCTTTCGCACTCTGGCAAAGAACGGCTACTCTGGATGGTCGGTGGTGGAGCAGGATGTGATGTTTGGCGATACGACCATCCGTCCGGCGGAGAGCGTGGCCGCAAGTTTAAAGTATTTGCAAAGCGTGGTAAGCGCTCTCGATGGTATGCGGGCAGCATCCTGATTTCAAATAGATACTCTGAAACTTCGCGAGGCGAAATGCGGAAACTGGGAGTCGGTGTCTTAGGCGTGGGAGAAATGGGACGCCGCCATGCCGAAAACCTTCGGCGGCTGGTGCCGCAAGCACAGCTAGTGGCGGTTGCAGATGTAGCTGCCGAGCGTGCCCGCCGAACAGCAGATGAACTAGAGATCGAGAATTCATACGGCAGTCTGGACGCCATGCTGGAATGCAAGGGGCTGGATGCCGTTGTCATTGCGACGCCTGATAAGTTCCACGCAGCGGCTGTAAAGGCAGTGGCCGCCGCGGGCAAAGACATGCTCTGCGAGAAGCCGCTCGCACTGACCATGTCGGATGCGCATGAACTGCTGAGTGCAGTGTCGAGGGCGGGAGTGCGTCTTCAGGTGGGCTTCATGCGCCGCTACGATCCGGCATATTCGGCAGCGATGAAGCGGATTGAAGCCGGTGAGATCGGGATTCCAGTAATTTTCAAATCGATCGGACGCGATAAAGACGGTCCGCCTCTATCGGCCTATCAGCCTTTTCTCGGCGGGATGCTGTTTTACACCAACACCATCCACGATTTCGATCTGGCGCGCTGGCTGATGCAAGACGAGGTGTCCGAAGTCCACGCGTACACGACCGTGGCCATTCGGCCTGAAGTGGCGCAGTTCGGCGATGTCGTGGCTAGCGTCGTTAACCTAAAATTCGATCAGGGAGCAATCGGTAATATCGAATCGCACGCGCAGGCGGTTTACGGCTACGACGTGCGCACGGAGATCGTCGGTTCGGAGGGGTCGATCCTGGTGGGAAGTTTGCACCATACTCCGGCGACTTTTCTGACCACCTACGGCAGTACGAAGCCGACTGCAGATCATTTCCTGACCACTTTTGCGGATGCGTATGTGGCCGAGATCCGGGATTTTGTGGATACCATGTTGAGCGATCGGCCGCCTCGCGTAAGCGGGGAAGACGGGTTGAAAGCGCTGGCCATTGCGGTCGCGGCGGAAACGTCTCACTTGCAGACGAAGCCGGCGAAGGTGCAGCTCCGCGACGCCCTGGTAGCGTCGTGACGTGCCCACACGTGGCATTTTGACCATTCATCGGAGGGACGCGTGATTCAGGCCACGGCCTCATCCTACAAAAGTCCGCTGCACGAAATGACACAGTCCACTTCTACGTGCCTGTGGAACGATTCAGCCTCCGTGCAGGAATTGACCTACTCGATGCAGCACGGCGCCGTAGGCGCAACCTGCAATCCCGTGATCGTGCTGGGTGTTTTAAAGAAGGAAATCGATGCGTGGAAGGGACGCATTCAGTCGCTCATCCGGGACCTTCCGACCGCAACCGAGGATGAGATTGCATGGCAATTGGTCCGCGAGATTTCCGTGCAGGCCGCCGCGTTGCTGAAGCCTGTTTTTGACGAACAAAACGGCCGGAACGGCCGGCTCTCCATTCAAACCGATCCACGATTATTCCGGGATAGCGATGCGATCTTGAGCCAGGCGATTGAATTCGATCGCCTCGCGCCCAACATGATCGTGAAGATTCCAGTGACCCAAGCCGGGATTCCAGCGATCGAAGAGGCGACCTATCACGGCATCAGCATTAACGCGACGGTATGCTTTTCCTTGCCGCAATGCATTGCCGTGGCTGAGGCCGTCGAGCGCGGGCTCAAGCGCCGCGAGAACGAAAGGAAAGACATAGCCACCATGGGCCCGGTGTGCACCATCATGGTGGGCCGACTCGATGACTGGCTAAGAGTTCAGATAGAGAAGAACAATATTTCGATCGATCCTGGTTATCTCGAATGGGCTGGGGTTGCGGTATTCAAGAAGACGTACCAGATTTTCCGCGAGCGCGGTTACCGAATCCGGCTATTGTCCGCTGCGTTTCGAAACCACATGCACTGGAGTGAATTTATCGGCGGGGACGTGGTGATTTCGCCGCCCTATTCGTGGCAGGTTCGCTTCAATGCCAGCGATATTGAGGTGCGCCCGCGCATGGATAAGCCAGTTCCGGCCAAGATGGTGGAAGAGCTCTCGACAAAGTTCCCTGACTTTCGCCGCGCTTACACTGAAGACGGTCTCAGTCTCACTGAATTTGATGCCTTTGGCCCCACGCTGCGCACGCTTCGGCAGTTCGTCGGCGCCTGTCACGACCTTGACGGTTTGGTGCGCGATTTCCTGCTGCCCAACCCGGACGTTGCTTGAATCGCAGAGCTAAACGTTTTGCATGCAGCCGAAACCCTGATATCTTCCGTTTGTTGCCATGTCTTCTTCGAAACGAACCAAACCGCACAAACCCGGTAAGGCGGCCAGCATTTCCGATGTCGCTCGCGAATCCGGCGTATCGATCTTCACCGTTTCCGCGGTGGTGAATAACAAGAGCCACGTAGGCAAGATTCTTCGCGAGCGGGTTGAGGCAGCAATCCGCAAGCTGAACTACCGGCCCAACCTCATCGCCCGCAGCCTAATTAAGCAGAAGACCCAAACCATCGGCATGATCGTGCCCGACATTGTGAACCCGTTTTTCCCGATGGTGGTTCGGGGCGCCGAGGATGCCGCGCAAAAACAGGGCTACAACCTCTTACTGTGCAACAGTGACGACAGTTTGGCCAAGGAAGAGACCGCCATTGAACTCTTGCTTTCGAAGCGAGTCGACGGAATTCTGCTCACCAAAGCGGCAGGAGAGTTATCGCCCTCTCTGAGCCAGATGATTCGAGAAGTGAACATCCCATTTGTGTTGGTCATGCGAACCTATCCGGAACTGACCAAGGATGCAGTCGTCAGCGACGACTATCAGGGAGCCTACGAGGCCGTGTGTCACCTCGCGCGTTCGGGACGGCGCCGCATCGGACTAATCAGTGGACCGCTGAAAATCAGCAACGCCAAAGAGCGTTGGAGAGGGTTTCGCGATGCCCTGGAAGAAAAGAATCTGCCTTATGAGCCTGAACTGGTGGTCGAAGGAGATTACCGGATAGAATCCGGCTTCCGCGCAGGCCATGCTTTGCTCTCGCACCGCCCTGACGGAATCTACGTTGCCAATCACTTAATGACGATTGGATTGCTGAAGGCAGTCGATGAGATGGGATTGCGCTGTCCCGAAGATTTTGGGCTGGTCAGCTTTGACGATTATCCTTGGCTTGGTGTATTCAGGCCAAGGCTGACAACCGTGGAGTTACCCAAGCATCAGTTGGGTAGTGAGGCCGCAGAACTCCTGATCCGACGAATCGGAGGAGATCATGGAAAGCCGATTCTCAAGAAGTTGCAGCCGGAATTGCGCATCCGCGAGTCGTGTGGATTTGCTCAGTTTGTATCAGGGGAGCAGCGCCGCGCCAGCACGCCCGATCCATCGCTGGCTTCTCTCGCAAACAAATAAGGCAGAAAGCCAGGTCAAGCCCGCGCAGGTCGTCTAACTGGGAGCTCTCTAGAAAAAGTAGCGTTCCTTCTTGCGGGCTTCTTCGTACTTCTGGCGTGCAGCTTTGACGGTTTCGCGCTCGGAGACTTCCGCGATAGGAACGTCCCACCAGGATTCGTACCCGGGGACGCTTTGTTCGTAGGCGGTATCGATGACGACGACTGCAATGCGCGACTCCTTGCGTGCGGTGGCCAGAGCGGCTTTGAGGTCTTCGCCGGTACGGGGTCGAGCAGTCCATGCTCCGAGGCTGGCGGCGTTGGCTGCGAAATCGACCGGCAAAATGTCACCGTCGTATTTTCCGTTTTTACGATGGCGGTACTGGGTGCCCATTCCTTCGTTACCGCAACTGCGGCTGAGACCGCCAATGCTGGAGAAGCCGTGGTTGTCGAGCAGCACGACGTTGAGCTTGTACCCTTCCTGCACGGCGGTGACGATTTCCTGTGCCATCATGAGGTAGGAGCCGTCTCCAACGAGGACGTACACCTCGCGATCGGGATGGGCCATTTTCACGCCCAGTCCGCCTGCGATTTCGTAACCCATGCAGGAGTAGCCGTACTCCATGTGGTAGCCGCCGGGTTGACGGGTGCGCCAGAGTTTGTGCAACTCTCCGGGCAGACTGCCGGCGGCGCAGAGCATGATGTCGGAAGACTCCATGAAATTGTTGACGATGCCGATCACCTCCGCTTGCGTGATCGGCGGATCTTTGCGCATGCCATGGAGCCGGTCAACCTCTTTTTCCCAGCGCGCCCGGAAAGACGAAATCGTTTCCTGGTAGCTCTTCTCGACCTTAAAGCCGGCGAGCATCTTGTGTAGTTCCTGGATTGTCGCCTGGGCATCGCCGGTGAGCGCGAGGGCGGCGTGCTTGCCGGAGTCAAACTCAGACACGTTGATATTGACAAAGCGTACCGACGGATTCTGAAAGGCGGTCTTCGATGCGGTTGTAAAGTCGCTGTAGCGCGTGCCAATGCCAATAATCAGATCCGCTTGCCGCGCCAGGATATTCGCGCCCGGCGTACCCGTGACTCCAATGGCCCCGACATTTTGTGGATGATCATAAGCCAGTGAGCCTTTGCCAGCCTGCGTTTCGCAGACTGGAACCCCCGTTGCCTTCGCGAAATCGGAGAGCGCTTCCGAGGCTTCCGAATAAAGCACGCCGCCGCCGGCGATGATCAGCGGGTTCTTTGCGGCTCGAATCCATTCGGCGGCACGCTGCAAGAGTTCGTGATCGCAGCGACCGCGGGGAATCGACCACACGCGCTTCTGAAGGAATTCTTCGGGGAAGTCAAACGCTTCGGCTTGCACATCCTGCGGTAGCGCAATCGTGACGGCGCCCGTCTCCGCAGGGGAAGTGAGGACGCGCAGCGCCTCAGGAAGGGAAGTCATCAACTGCTCCGGACGCTGTATGCGATCCCAATAGCGTGACACGGGCTTGAAGCAGTCATTTACGGAGATGTCGGGAGTAGAGGACGATTCAAGTTGCTGTAGGACCGGCGCTACGTTTCGTCTGGCAAAAATATCTCCCGGCAAGAGAAGGACCGGCAAGCGGTTGATCGTTGCCAGCGCGGCTCCGGTCAACATGTTGGTAGCACCCGGCCCGATGGAACTGGTGCAGACCATCGCCCGCGTGCGGAACTTTGCCTTCGCAAAGGCAACGGCGGCATGCACCATTGCCTGCTCGTTGCGGAAGAGGGAATACTGCAAGCCCGTATCCTGCTCCAGGGCCTGTCCCAACCCGGCGACGTTTCCGTGTCCAAAGATCCCAAAGCAGCCCGCGAAAAAAGGGAACTGCTTGCCGTCCCGTTCGACGTATTGATTCTTCAGGAAGGCAACGATGCACTGCGCGACTGTCAGGCGTGTTGGCATAATTCTTGACCAGTTCTCGAATATAGCTGCTTTCCGGTTTGCCACACCGACGGATTCACCCGCGCACCAGCGGCAACCGGGGATCGGTGGCGTTCCACGAAGAGCGAATCCAGGCATGCTGCTGGTCCTCTGCGACCGCGCGCGCCGATCCGGCCAGAAAGTTCAAATAGTAGACGTCGTAACCCGGTCACGCAACCACCGGGTGATAGCCGCTGGGTACCAGGACCGTGTCCCCGTCCACTGCTTTCAGAGTCCCCTCGCCCCCGTGCTCACCCCCGTGCCTGTTGCCGGGACAGGTTCACGGAATGAGCCAAGAGAGGCTTTTCGATCAATCGCGATCCGATAGCACAAGGGCTTGAATCTATGTCTAAACGCTTTGACACTATGGCAAAAGTCACCTTTCTTGTCAAACGGCGAACTGTTCCCGCCAATTCACAAATGTGCGAGGAAGTTGTAACAGGCTTGTAAAAACTATTGCCAGTAATTCCTAGTGATTGACCGTGAGAAAAAGAACTATTTTCCTCCACTTTTGACAACTTTGTTCTTGACCTGGATACTTCGCCATTGATATATACGCAGCGTATAAACGTTTTGACAAATTTCCATAATCGAAAAAGAAGGACGCCCGCAGACATGGGAGGAACTATGAAATCGAATCATCGCGGCGATTGCGCAAGCGGCGCGGCAGTAGGCTTCGGCGGTGGGCTCAAGCGACATTCTTGCTTCGCATTGATCGCGCTGATTATGATCTGTGGCGCAACCGGGCAATTGCACGCTAAGGTGGACGCCGGAATTTCTGGAATCGTGACCGACGCCAGTGGCGCAGTAGTGTCGGGCGCCACAGTGCAGGTGAAGGACATCGAGACCGGGATCGTGCAGACCCGACAGACGAATGTCGATGGCTTCTACGCCTTTGTCGACCTCCAGCCCGGGCATTACGACCTGGAAGTAACCCAGTCCGGATTTAATACATTCCGCCAGACCGGAATTCTGCTCGATGTGAACTCCGCCAAAGTCCTGAATGTCAGCATGAAGGTGGGGCAGATCAGCGAGAAAGTAGAAGTCTCGGCCGATGCGGTGCAGTTGGATACGGCCAGCACGCAGAATGGCGAAGTCATTCGCGCCCAGACGATCGAATCGGTCCCGCTGGTAACGCGCAGTTACACCGACCTCTTGGCGCTCCAACCGGGCGTGACGCCAGTGTCCTCCGGGCTCGCCGGCGGGCAGGGAGGCCAGTTCAGCGCCACCGGATTTACCTTCAACAACGTTTCGGGTGACCTGAACGCGGGTAATCTATCCGTCAACGGCCAGCGCGAGTCATCGAATGGTTTTCTTCTGAATGGGACCACGGTGCAGGAATTCGCCTTCTCCGGGGCGGCGATTGTTCCCAACCTGGATTCAATTGCGGAGTTCCGCATCGTCACGAACAACTTCGATGCCGAATACGGCAATTATTCCGGCGGACAGATCAACGTGATCACGAAGTCCGGCACCAACAGATTTCATGGAAGCGCCTTCGAATTCCTGCGCAACAGAGCATTCGACGCAACCAGATATTTCGCTGTGATCAAAGACGATCATAAACAGAACCAATTCGGGGGCACATTCGGCGGGCCGATTTTGAAAGATAAGCTGTTCTTCTTCGGGGACTATCAGGGCAACCGGGTGATCATTGGGCAAAGCGGTGGGGCGCAGGTCGCAGTGCCGACCAACGAAGAGCGCCAAGGCAATTTCTCGGCGCTGGGTACCTCTTTCAATTCGGGTTTTACAACGGGCAATCCGCCGGTCCCGATTGCCGCGCTGCTGAAGGGAGCCAATTGGGCCTCAGAGCTCGGAACGCGTTTGGGATACACGGTGAACCCTAACGAGCCTTACTACTTCACTGCCGGAATGATCAATCCCAACACCAACGTACCGTATGGCTCCGATTGCACTACCAGTGATCCTACAACCGGATGCGTTTTTCCGAATGCACAGATCCCCACTGCTGCGTTCACGGTGCCCTCGCAAAACCTGTTGCAGTTTGTTCCTCCCAGCAATGCGGGTGACGGTGAATTCTCCAACCAGGCGGCGCCGGTGCGGCTAACCGACAACAAGACGAGCGGCCGCATCGACTACAACACTCACCTGGGTCTCCTGAGTGGCTACTACTTCTTCGATCAGTTTCGCCAGAGCACCCCGAATCCATCTCTCCCTGGATTCGGCAGCGACAATACCGGCCGGTCACAGGTCGTGAACATCGGCAATACAAAATCACTGGGCGCAACCTCGGTAAATGAGCTTCGCGCCGGCCTGACACGAGTCCGCTTCCTCATGCACAAGCCTACGGGTGGCGACAATGTCACACCTAAGTCGCTGGGCTTTGAGGAAGGCGCCGACACCTTGGGAATTTCGCCTTCGCTCCCGCAATATGCGCACGTTCCGAATATGGATTTCAGTAACTTCCAGTTCGGCGCCTCGGGTGGAGCGCTTGGCGTTACTGAAACCGCCGTGCAAGTCATGGACAACTTCAGCAAGGTGATCCGTACCCATACGATCACATTCGGAGGACAATACCGCTACAACCAACTGACGGAGTATAACGGCGGATCGAACGGAGATTTTCACTTTGGAAATGGGGCCTCAGGAGAAACGGGCAATGAATTCGCAGATTTCCTGATCGGCGCGCCAACTGCTTACACGCAAGGGCAGGGCTATCCCTCCTACGGGCGTTCCCGCTATATCGGCCTGTTCGGCCAGGATAGCTGGCGCGTGAAAGCGAATCTTACATTGAACTATGGGTTACGCTGGGATGTAAGCCGTCCGTGGTCAGAGAAGAACGGCCAATTGGAAACTTTGGTGCTCGGCCTGAACTCAACCAGGTTCCCTGGCTCTCCGACGGGATGGGTATTCCCGGGCGATCCGGGAATTCCCAGCACTCTGGCTCCAACTCGTTATAACAATTTTGCTCCGCGGATCGGTCTGTCTTACTCGCCGTCATCCGCTGGCGGTTTGATTAAAACGTTGACCGGCGGTCCAGGCAACACCAGCATCAAAGCCGGCTGGGGCAAGTTTTATACCACGTTTGAAGGCGCGACCAACTTCAACGAAATTGGAGACGCACCGTTCGGAGCCTTCTACGGCAGCCCAGTGCCGCCGGAATTTGTCACACCGTTCGTAGACCGCGCCACCGGCAACATTGAGGGACAGCGCTTTCCTGTTCCACTGCCGACAACTGGAACTCCGATCAACTGGGCAAACTTTCTGCCCATCGGTACATCGCCGGCGTTCTACTACAAGAATGTCTTGCCTTATACCGAGGAGTATCAACTGACCGTCGAGCGCCAACTCGGTTCGAAGACGTTACTCACTGCGGGCTTCGTCGGAACGCAAGGGCACCATCTGTTGTCATCCCTGCAAGCGAATCCGGGGGACCCGGCGTTGTGTTTGAGTGTCAGCCAAGCCTCTCAAGTTACCGATGGGGTCACATGCGGCGCAGGTGGGGAAAATGGAGTCTACCATCCAGTCACCGGGGGCACGATCAACAGCACGCGCGGCCCCTTCGGTCCCGCGTTCAGCAGCGACGGCTATTTCATCACTAGTGGAAAATCGAGCTATAACTCGCTGCAACTGAGCATCCGCGAGCGTCTTTCGCGGCTGGAATTCCTGGCGGGTTACACGTATGCAAAGTCACTGGATAACGGCTCTGGATACGGCGAGCAGATCAATTTCCTCGATCCGAACCAGCGCTCGCTCTCATCCTTTGACGTACGTCACAACTTCGTCGTCAGCTATGACTACCAACTACCTTTCGACAAACTCGGTGGCCCCAGCCGGCTGGTGAAAGGGTGGCGACTAAGCGGAATCACGCGCTTCTCGACCGGCCTTCCGATCACTCTGGTGGAAACCGACGATGCTTCCTTGCTCGGCACGGCTGGCGCGGGTGCGATTTCGCTTCCGATCGATACGCCTGACGTCACGCCCGGTTCGCTGCAGATCAGCGATCCCCGTTCGGGACGGCCCTATTTCAATAATTCACTGTTCACACCGGAACAGCTCGGTTCTCTGGGAAATGCGCGACGCCGCTTTTTCTCCGGACCGGGAATCAACAACTGGGACATGGCGCTTCTCAAGGACACCCTCATCAAGGAAGAGATGAATCTTGAGTTCCGTGCGGAGTTATTCAACGCATTCAACCATGCCCAATTTCTTACGCCTGATGGGAACGTCAACAGCTCTACGTTCGGCTTTGTCACAGCGGCCAGCCCTGGACGGATCATGCAGCTTTCACTCAAGCTGCTGTTTTAGTAGTTGAGTTCAACGGTCAGGTAAGATCACGTGGTCCACCGCGAGGCGGGCCATCTGAGAGAGTTACTAGCCAATTTGCGCGATCCATATCATGCCTGCCGCTGTGATGCGCGATGCTCTCAATCGGGTGAGGCAGCACATGACAGAGAGGCTGCATGAAGCGGACGAGAATTCCGGGTTCAAGACGAGCTTTTATCAAGACGGCGGCATTCGGTCTAAGTGCGATGGGAGCAAGTGCATCGGCGTTGCGTTCTCCTTCAGAGTTGTGGCCGGTCCGCACAGGCGCGGAGGGAGATGCCAAGCTTCCGCCGTCTGATATTCGCGTCTGGTTTACGAATGGGAAACAACGCTTTGCGGCCGGAAAGCCGATTCCCTGGCAGGCGGCATCGACCACGCCCTCTGCTGAATCCGTTCGCCTGATCGAAGCCAACAAATTTCAGGACATTTTAGGATTCGGAGGATGCTTCTCTGACGCCGCTTGTTATGTCATCAGCCAATTGCAGGCACCTCTCCGTGAGCAGTTGCTTCACGAGATGTTCCACCCATCGGAAATGGGCCTGAATGTTCACCGCACGTGCATCGGTTCGGCAGACTCTGCGGCGTCTCTCTACAGCTATGACGAAGGCGACGCCGATCCGCTTCTAAAGCGCTTTTCCATCGATCACGATCGTGAATATATTCTGCCGCTGCTGCGCCGAGTACGCGAGATTAATCCCGACACGTTTTACTTTTCATCCCCATGGAGCCCTCCGGGATGGATGAAGTGGAACAAATCGATGCTCGGTGGCTCCATGAGCCGTCAGTATCTCGCGTCATATGCGCAATATTTCCTGAAGTTTTTACAGGCCTATGCTGCCGCAGGTGTACCGATCCAGGCGATCACGACCCAGAACGAAATTGACACCGACCAGCATGGTCAGATGCCGGCATGCACGTGGTCGCAGGAGTGCGACTCCGAATTCATCATCGATCACCTCGGGCCGCTCTTCGAAAAGACAAACACTCCCACCAAGATATGGATCCTGGATCATAACTTTGTGTATTGGGGCCGGGTCATTTCACAGCTGGATGATCCAGATTTTCGCAGGTATGCCAGTGCAGTGGCGTGGCATGCGTACACCGGCGAGCCCGGCATGATGAGCAAAGTGCACGCCGCCCATCCTGAGGTGGAAATGTATTACACGGAGGGCAGCACCGACTATAACGACCCGCACTATCAGGATGACTGGACGAAGTGGAGCAAAACCTATACTGACGTGCTCAGCAACTGGTGCCGCGCCGGAGTGGCTTGGAACATGGCAACCGATGAGCAAGGTAAGCCCAACATCGGGCCATATCCGTGTGGAGGAATTCTGATCGTCAACTACCGCACACAAGAGATTATTCGCAGCGGCCAGTATTGGGCACTGGCGCATTTCTCCCGCGCGATGCGGCGCGGGGCTCGGCGTTTTGAATCACAAAGCGCAGCTGCCAATCTTGGTCACGTCGCCGTCGAGAATCCGTCCGGCGAAAAGGTGCTGGTACTGACGAACCTAGGGGCGGCTCGGACGATTCAAGTCAACCAGGGGCTAAGTGCAGCCACTGTGCCTTTGGAAGAAAATTCGATTGCGACTCTGGTGTGGAAGTAATTTCCGCTATATTTAGCGAGCGCTGAGACCATGCGCTCGGGTGAAACATGAAGCGTCGTGCATTCATAAAGTCCGTCGTGGGTAGCGCGCTGTTGTGGAAGGCGCCCTCATTACTCGCCCTCCAGGCTGCTGCGAAATCTCCCGTACCTGATCCTGCGGTAAAGCGCGTCCTGGTGATGTTCAAGTGCCACTTTGACGCGGGTTTCATCGACACGCAGGCAGCCGTGGTTCACCGCTATTTTGCAGAATATTTTCCCAAGGCCATCGACCTCGCCGGCCAACTGCGCCAGTCTGGCAACCTTCGCTATGTCTGGACCACCGGGTCCTGGCTGCTCTACGAATACCTCGAGCAGGCATCGACAGCAGAGCGCGCACGGATGGAACAGGCCATTGCCAAGGGTGATATCGCATGGCACGCCCTCCCATTCACATGGCAGAGCGAGATGCTGGATGCCTCGATGATTTCGGGAAGCATCGGACTGTCACGGAGTCTGGATCGGCGTTTCGGCCGGACGACAACCGGGGCCAAAATGACCGATGTGCCCGGCCACACTCGCGGGATCATCGCCCCGCTGGGTGCGCAAGGCGTGAAGTTCCTGGATATCGGCGTGAACGATGCCAGCACGCCTGCCGAAGTCCCTCCATTGTTTCTCTGGAAAGATCCGGGCGGATCGGTGCTCATGGTGATGTATCACCACGGCTATGGCGGCGTCGCGCGTGTGCCAGACGCCGATCTGGCTATCGCTGTCGTTGTGGCTGACGACAATGCCGGCCCTCACTCCCTGCAGGAGATTCAGGAGACCTATACGAGCCTGGGTAAGCGGTTCCCCAGCGCCCAGATTATCGCTACGAATCTGACCGAGATCGCGAATGCAATCGAGCCCTACCGCAGCTCTCTGCCGGTGGTGACCAGCGAAATCGGGGACACATGGATTCACGGTATCGCCAGCGATCCTCTCAAAGTTGCTAGATATCGAGAGGTTGCCCGGCTGCGGCAGGACTGGCTGGCGCAAGGAAAATTCGCCGTCGGCGATGCTACAGATGTGGCTCTTCTCCGGCATCTGCTTTTGGAGGTCGAGCACACATGGGGCACTGATACCAAAACCTGGCTCGACTTCGATCACTACATTCCCACTGATCTGACGGCGATGATCAACACCAAGAACTATAAGGTGGTGCAGTTCAGCTGGCAGGAGAAGCGCGATGACCTCTTTGCCGGGATCGCCACGCTTCCCGCGCCACTGCACGAGCAGGCGCAGACTGCGCTGCGTAATCTGGAAGTGTCGCCGCCCCGGCTCGCTCGCCCCAACCCACTGGCAGTGGGAAAAGAAATCGAAACCGCACATTATGTTTTAGGGATCGATCCAAAGAGCGGTGCAATTCGCCGCTTGCTCAATAAGAAATCGAAGCGGGAGTGGGCCTCCAGCGACCATCCGCTAGCGCTGTTCTCCTATCAGACTCTCTCGCAGCAAGACTATTCCCGCTTCTTCGACAGTTACGTCATCAGTGACGAGGACTGGGCAAAGAAGGATTTCGGCAAGCCCAACATTGAACGATTTGGAGCAAGAAGCCAGGAGTGGCTACCCTTTATCGCGGACTTACAAGTGGACGAAGACGACGATGGCCATCATCTGCTGGCGCGTCTGGAGATGAATGATCCGGAAGCTTTGCGCAGCGGACGAGCATCATTCCCGCAGAAGATGTGTCTGGAATTAATGCTGCCTAAGGCAGAACCGCTGATCTATATGAATTTTTCGTGGTTCCAAAAGCCGGCAACACGACTGCCCGAAGCTCTCTGGCTCAGTTTCCATCCGATTGCTCCTGATCCTGCGGGCTGGATGCTGGAGAAATCAGGCCAGCCGGTAGCTCCCTCGGACGTGGTCGTATCCGGCAATCGTCATATGCACGCACTCTCGAAAGGATTCGGTTACAAGGATCAACGCGGGAACTTATTCGTTGAGACCCTGGACGCGCCGCTGGTGACGTTGGGTGCCAAGTCTCCATTGCCATTTTCGAACCGCCAGCCAGACCTTTCCGGGGGCGTTCATTGCAACCTCTTTAACAATGCCTGGGGAACGAACTACATCATGTGGAGCGGCGAGGATATGCGCTGCCGTTTTGTGGTTCGCGCATAAGCAGCCGGCCAAATCAAAATTACGGGCGACATCACCGCCCTCAAATTGGTTCAGAAAATAGGGGAGACATTGAAGAAGCAAGCCAAAACTCTATCGTGGCTGTGTGCTCTAACCATGCTGGCGTTAGCGGTTCCGGCCTGTTTAGGGGCGACGAAGACAAACCAAGATCGAACCGTTATCATCATCAGCCTCGACGGATTTCCCGCTTACGCCCTGGACGATCCAAGGCTTCCCATTCCTACCTTGCGCCAATTGGCCCGGGAAGGCGCAGCTGCGACTGCGATGCGGCCGGTGAATCCCACCGTCACGTGGCCCAACCACACCTCGATTGCAACGGGGACCGAGCCTTCTGAACATCAAGTTCTCTACGGCGGTTTGCTTGTGCGTGCTGAGGGCGGAGCTCAGCCCGCGGTTGAACCCTGGCGCGCCAAGGAACAGATGGTGCACGCCCAGACCATTTACGACGCGGCTTACGAAGCTGGACTCACCACCGCACAAGTGGATTGGGTGGCAATCTATAAGGCAAAGACGATCACGTGGCAATTTCCGGAACTGCCCGATCCGGACGGTCTAATCGAGCGCGACTTAATCTCGGCGGGGTTAGTTACGCCGGAGCAATTACGGACATTCGAGGCCAGCACCCAGGCCTGGCAGGATGAAATCTGGACTGCAGCCGCGGAAGACATCCTGGAAAAACACAAACCCAACCTTCTCCTCTTCCATCTGCTGACGCTCGACAACACGAATCATGAATATGGTCCGATGACCAATGCCAGCCTGACCGCCATGGCATTTCTCGATGCCCAGGTGAAAAGGATTGTGGACTTGATCCAGCGCTCCGGCCTTTCCAAAGATGCCACGTTGATCATCGTTTCTGACCACGGCTTTCGAACGTACACGAGCACGGTCCATCCTAACGTCCTATTACGCAAGAACGGATTACTGAGCGCAGATACGGGTCAACTGAAAGGAGCCGCGTGGGTGATGCCCGAGGGAGGTACCGCCATGGTTTACGTGACCGATCCTGCTCGGAAAGCCGAACTGGTGCCAGAGCTTCGCCATATCTTTACCGGTGTGGAAGGCGTCGAAGGGGTGTACGGCGTAGAAGATTTTGCGAGACTCGGACTACCCACTCCCGCACAGAGCAATCAAGCTCCGGACCTTGTGCTACCGGCCAAACCCGACTACATGTTCGCCAACGACTCGGAAGGCGAAGTCGTCCGCCATGTGTCAGCCGCTGGGACTCACGGCTATCTCAACAGCGATCCCAAGATGCAGGCAATCTTCATCGCATGGGGAGCCGGCATCCCGAAAGGTGTTCAGCTTGGTACCATTTCCAATCTTGACGTTGCACCCACGGTCGCAGCGCTATTGGGGATTGAGATGAAGCATACACAGGGACACGCCATGGAGCAGATCGTGAAACCTGAGGCGCCTCGCTGACTCTGAGATCGTCGTGTACCCATAAGGTATTGCTCGCGCGACTCCCCGCCAGCCCGGATGGCTCGTCGCATGGCGGCTGCGCGCTGTTAACGAATTAGTAATACAGCGAGAACTGTAAACGCTCCTGCTTCACTTTCTGCGCATAATATCTCACCGCGTATTCACGGAGTTCCCCGATTTACCTGCGGGACTCAGGGGCGTTGAATCTGTGCTGTCAAAAGGTCCGAAAGATGAGTGCTGTCGAAATTCTGATCGCCGATGATCATGAGTTGTTTAGACGCACCGTGCGATCTTTCATTGAAACTCACCCTAATTGGCGGGTTTGCGGCGAAGCGGGGGACGGGATTGAAGCCATTGAAAAGGCTAAGCAATTACGCCCCCAAGTCGTCCTCATGGACATCAATATGCCTCGCATGGATGGCCTGGAAGCGACCCGCATCATTCGGCGTGAACTTCCCGAATGTAACGTGATTATTGTGACCCAGAACCACGAAACGATCGCTCGTCAGCAAGCTGCTGCGGTCGATGCGCGAGGCTCGGTTACAAAGGCTGAACTCACCAGGGACCTGCCCGCTGCTATCGAGAGATTGTTCGGAGACTCGGACTTGGAGCCCATCTCGGGCTATGGAGACAAGGGCACTCAGCAGGAAGGATGGGTGCGCGGTGGCGGGGCTTTAGGCCAACTGGTCCGCGAATTTGATTGGAGCAAGACTCCGCTCGGCGCCATCGAGAGTTGGCCACAGAGCTTGAAAACTGTGGTTCGCGTTCTCCTGACTTCGCGCTTTGCCATGTGGATGAGTTGGGGGCCGGAACTCACCTTTCTCTACAACGATGACTATGCCCGGATGACCCTTGGAAAGAAGCACCCATGGGCTCTGGGCAAACCGTCTCGCGAGGTATGGAAGGAAATCTGGGGAGACATTGGCCCCCGTATACAGAGAGTTCTGGATAGTGGTGAATCGACGTGGGACGAGGCGCTGCTCCTGTTCCTGGAGCGAAGCGGATACCGTGAGGAAACCTACCACACCTTCTCTTACAGTCCTTTGGCTGCGGACGACGGCAACGTCGCCGGACATCTCTGCGTTGTTACCGAAGAAACGGATCGCGTCATTGGAGAACGCCGCCTAAAGACACTGCGTTCGCTGGCCGGAGAACTGAGCAAGACGATTACCGAAGAGGACGTGATCGCCTGTATTGCTCGCTGTCTCGGCGAAAACCAAAAGGATTTGCCGTTCACCCTCACTTATCTTTTGACGCCAGACGGCGATGAGGCAAGCCTCGCCTGCCAAACCGCCATCGGGGAGGACCATCCCGCTGCGCCTCGGACCATTCGATTGAGTGAAGAGAAACAGGTTTGGCCGATCCGTGAACTCCTCGGTGGTAAAGATTCCATCATCGTCGAGAACCTGGCGGATCGGTTCGAATCTGTTCCCTCCGGGTCCTGGGATATATCCCCGTGGCGAGCGCTTCTGCTTCCGATTACCAGTCAAGGTCAAGACCTGCCTGCGGGAGTGATCGTGGCCGGGCTCAATCCCTACCGTCCGCTGGATGTCAGCTACGCTGGATTCATCAATCTGGTCGCCGGTCAGATTGCAGCAAGTATCGGTAAAGCGCGAGCCTACGAAGGGGAGAAGAAGCGTGCGGAGGCGCTGGCTGAAGTTGACCGTGCCAAGACGGCATTCTTCAGCAACGTGAGCCACGAGTTTCGCACGCCACTGACATTGATGCTGGGTCCGCTACAGGACCTGCTGGCGAGAAGCCAGACTCACCTTTCTCCGACCGCGAAAGAACAACTTGATCTCGTGAGTCGTAACGGCACCAGATTGTTGCGCCTGGTGAACACGCTGCTGGACTTCTCGCGCATTGAGGCTGGGCGGGTCCAAGCCGTCTATCAGGCCACGGACTTGGCAAGTTTCACTTCTGAGTTGGCCAGCGTATTCCGTTCGGCAACGGATCGAGCGGGACTGCGATTGGTGGTCGATTGCCATGACCTTAATGAGCCCGTCTACGTGGACCGTGACATGTGGGAGAAGATCGTCCTGAATTTGATTTCCAATGCCTTCAAGTTCACCTTTGACGGCGAAATTGCCGTCAGCGTCGAGCGCGTCGCAGACACAGCCGAGTTGCGCGTTCGGGATACCGGGGTGGGAATTCCTTCCGACGCTATCCCCACATTGTTCGATCGATTCAATCGTGTTCCCCACACGCGCAGTCGAACTCACGAGGGAAGTGGGATCGGTTTGGCTTTGGTCCATGAGTTAGTGAAGTTGCACGGCGGCTCTACAAGAGTCGAAAGCACTCTGGGACAAGGCTCTACGTTTATCGTCAGCGTCCCCTTTGGACAGAATCATCTCGCATCCGGACAAATGGGGGGCACGCACAGCTTGTCGGCAACCGCAGTGGGCGCCAAGCCGTTTTTAGAGGAAGCCCTCAGGTGGCTGCCGGACTCGGCCGATGAAGACAACGACGTTCTCTCTCTGCATGATGAGTTGCTGCCGGTACCATGTCCGCCCATCTCGGAACCGGGCGCCCGTCCGCGAATCTTGATCGCTGACGACAACTCCGACATGCGCCAGTACTTGGCACGCCTGATGTCGGAACACTACGTGGTCGAAGCTGCTTCCGACGGGCAGGCTGCCCTTGCGGCGGTGCAAAGGCAGATGCCGCATCTCATTGTTAGCGATGTAATGATGCCTGTTCTCGACGGATTCGAGCTTCTGAAGGCGCTGCGCGCCGATGAAGACACCCGCAGCATTCCAGTCATTCTCCTTTCTGCCCGCGCCGGTGAAGAATCGCGGGTGGAAGGCCTGGAGGCGGGCGCGGATGATTATTTGATCAAGCCGTTTTCTGCGCGGGAACTGCTGGCTCGCGTTAGCGCCCGACTCGAAATTGCCCGGCTGCAGCGGGATCGAGAGTTGCAACTCAGGATGAGTCGGGCGGAGCTTGAGCAAAAAGTTCAGGAACGCACCGAGGAGTTGCTCAACGCAAGCCAGGAGCTTCGGGAATTGTCTGCTCGAATTTTGCAGGCGCAAGACGACGAGAGACGGCGAATCGCCAGGGAGCTACATGACGGAGCCGGACAACTACTCGCTGCCCTTGGCATGGAAGCCTCCAATTTAGCCAGGGAGAGCGACAGGTTGAGTTCGCGTGCAGCCTCGTCGCTAAGCAGCATCGAATCTTTGATTGCGCAAATGACCCAGGATATTCGCACCATGTCGCATCTTTTGTATCCGCCGCTGCTGGACGAGGTTGGCCTACTGTCCGCTCTTACGGAGTATGTCAGGGGATTCGCGGAACGAAGTGGGATTCAGGTATCTCTTGACCTCCCCTCGAAGCTCGATCGCCTCGATCGCGATTATGAGCTGTCTTTGTTCCGGATTGTCCAGGAATGTTTGACGAACATTCATCGTCATTCTAGGAGCAAGACAGCGGCAATTCGCATTGTGCGTGATGGAGACAGGCTCACCCTCGAGGTGCGGGATGAAGGCAAAGGAATGCCAGCGGACAGATTGTCGGAGATTCAGTCCAGAGGTTCAGGAGTTGGGATCCGAGGGATGAGAGAGCGCGTTCGCCAACTCTCCGGAACCATGAACATCGAGGCAGACAGTTCGGGAACGCGAATCCTGGTGGCCATCCCAACTCCTAACACCAAGGTGCGCGAGAGTGCTGGGAGTGACGAACCGTTGCAAGCTGCAGTTTGACGATTCCCGATCGACGTGGCGCAGCGCTCGCCTCATGATCCATGAGCGCAATACGCATAAAGAGCGTATACTTAGAGCAACCTTAACCTCGAAGACACGTCACTAGAGCAGCTTCGCCTTCGCGATTGAGAGAATCGAGAGGGCGTTCTGACTGCATCCCCGATACTCCCCATAAAATGTGCTGACAACGGCAAACTGCCCAGCTTTTTGACCGCGTCGCTAGTGCTCAGAACACGCAGAACCTCTTTAGCCTCAAGCGCTTCAGGGAATTCTGAGAGACCGCCGTTTACTAACTAACTCGATCTACAAGGAGTTCCGTATGTCCGCACGCAATGGCGACAAGGCTAGATTTCACAGAATCCGCAAGCAGAATATCGCTCGACGGAAGCGAACCGTCGAACTGTTGGAGCGCGCGAGAACACAACACAAGTCTGTGGGTTTAGCGAACGGTGCAAAACCACAGGCGGTCTCGGCATGAGCACGATAACCTCGGCACCTCCGCTGGCTGCGCCGATCCCGGGTGGTCTCAAGAAGAAACGAGTGCTCCTGATTGACACCTCTCGTGTGAAGCGGGACCTGCGCGCCGAAGTCATGCGTAAACTTGGCATGGAAGTCGACTGTGCGGCCGATATTCCCGAAGCTCGTTGCTGGTGGAGAGCGGACTTGTATGACCTCGTGCTCATTAGCATGGAAGAGGCGGGCGGGCATCGAGACCGATTCTGCGATGACATTCGCGGCGCCACACCCCGGCAGCAAATGGCGTTCCTGGTCGGCGGACCGGACTATCTCGCAAATTCGCCGAAGTTCGTGGAAGACTCTGAGGTTGATCAGGGCAACGACCGAGACGCTGGCCTGAGCGCAGCGGGAAACCATTCCGGGAATAACGGAAATCCGGATCAGCGCTGGGGAATTCTGGAAGCGTCCCGGCGAATTTCTGCCGTCCGGTCCGCGTCCGTCGCTCGCACTCAGGCAATTCGAGACCGGCCTGCGCCTTTACGCGATTCTGAAATGCGGCCATCGAAACGAACGACAACACCGACTACTTTGGATGATTTGTTAAGAGAGGAAATGCAATGAAGAACTTGTATGTTGGCAACTTGCCCCACAGTACAACCGAGGCTGAATTACGAACCGTATTCGAAGCGCACGGCGCCGTCGACAAAGTCAGCATCGTGACCGACAAAGAGACCGGTCGCTCTCGAGGGTTTGGCTTTGTGGAAATGAGCGATGCCGGCGCGGCCGATAAGGCAATCTCTGCCCTAAACGGAACTGAACTGGGTGGACGCGCCTTGACCATCAATGAGGCCAAGCCCAAGACTGACCGGCCAAAAGGTGGCGGACAGCGCTTTGGCGGCGGTGGTGGCGGTCGAGGACGCGATGACTATCGCGGCCAGGCTCGTCAGCCGCGCGAACCCCGCTGGTAGGAATTCTCGCGGACAGGAACTCGACAGGCCGGCTGCTATATGGGTGGCTGGCCGCCAACTACAAAACATTGGGAGATGGGTATGCCACGAGGCCGATCGACGTTTACAAAACGTCAAAAAGAACAAACGCGTCAGCAAAAACAAAGGGATAAGGCGGAGCGCAGAAGTCAGCGGAAGCAGCAAGGTCCGGTCCAGGGAAGCAGCGACGACCTGGCTGAGTTGCACGCCCACGCCGCGGAACAGGCAGCTCTGTTCAACGTTGGCGGCGATGAACACCTGGAAGACTCCACGCCGGACCACAGACTAGGATCCGAAAAATAACCCAAGTTTCTTACCGGACGCCGGAGCTTGATGCTCCGGCGTCTTTGTTTTCCTAGGCTAAACGAACACCTCTCCCGGCAAGGCTGTGAGAGTCCTGGATGCCAGAGTGTTCTGAATAACCCTCTTCGGCCCTTCGTAATCGGACTGCTCGACTTGCGTTCGCTCAATCTTTAAGCGGAGTTCGCGTTCGATCTGTCGCAACTCCAACACTTCCGCGCCCGCGGCTAGCGTTGAGGCACGTCCTTGAAGTCCCGCTCTACCGGTGCGCCCTACGCGATGGATGAAGTCCTCCGCCATCTTGGGCACATCGTAATTGATCACATGGGCTACGTCGTCGACGTGCAGGCCGCGGGCTGCGATGTCCGTGGCTACCAGTATCTGGTATTGTCCTTCCTGAAACCCACTCAACGCCCCGTTACGCTGCGATTGCGAGCGATCGCCATGGATCAGCGTCGCGCTGAAACCATCGCGCACCAGCTCTTTTTTCAAGCGCTCCGCGCCGCGTTTCGTGCGGCTGAAGATCAGCGTTTGTCCTTTTTCCGCGTAAAGAAGTTTTCGCAGAACATCCATTTTCTCGCCGGGACGAACCTCGTACGCTCTTAGCGCTACGCTTTCGGCGGGTTTGCGAATTGAACCTAGGGCGACCCTCACCGGTTCGCGCATACAGTCGTGCACCAGGCCGGCGACGGATTGCTCCAGCGTGGCCGAAAAACATAGCGTCTGGCGCTTTTCTGGAAGTACGGAGATGATGCGCCGGATCGCCGGCAAGAATCCCATATCTAACATTCGGTCTGCTTCATCGAGTACCAGCAGCTTGACCTGTCGCAGGTCAGCGAACTTGCGGTCCATGAGATCTTGCAATCGTCCTGGAGTGGCGACTACCAGCCCCGAGCCAGCACGAAGGCTCTGAATCTGTGCCTTCTCGGATACGCCGCCGATGATGAGCGCAGCCTTCGGCATATGCTTGCTGCGTATCTGCTCATATTGTTCATGAACCTGCATCGCCAGTTCGCGCGTCGGCAGTAAAACCAGCGCGACCGTTTGATGGGTTGTTTCTCGGTTCAAAAGTTCGATCAGTGGGATGAGAAACGCCAGGGTCTTGCCGGTGCCCGTCTGGGCAGTGCCGATGACATCGCGGCCTTCCAGGGCCGGAGGAATTGCATGCTCCTGGATGGGAGTCAGGTTGGTAAATTGAGCTGCCGCCAGCTTCTGCTGCAATGCGGAAGATATGGGCAGTTCTGAAAATGTGGTCATTCGATTCGGTTCTTTCTGGAGGGCCGGTATCACCCACACGGGCGTACGAGGCGCTCACAATTGATTCTTAGATTTGGCGCTGAGTAAAACGGCGGGCAGGATAGGCGGAGATGAATCTGGTCAAAAGTGTGACCACCGCGTGACGAGCAAACCGTGGCAAAAGCGTCCCAGTTAGTATAGCAGAAGGGGTTAAAACCCGGATCGTTACACAACTTTCCTGCCACGCTGAGCATCGAAACCCAGTCTCGGACGCAAGTTATGCCGCAAAAGCTCCCGAGAGAACAGGGATTTGGGAGTAATCACGCCGGCCCCGCCGTTGGCGACCGAGGAGGCACGAGATCCGGCTTATTGTTGCAGGGACTATTTGGGCATGGACTGTCTCGGTCCGAAAAGCACGGTTGTCGATGCCAACCCTCTTTCAGGTCGCTCTGCTGCTGGCAGCGACTTTCCTTTCCGCGGACCTCCGAGCATACTCCGTTCTTACTCATGAAGAGCTGATCGATTTAGCGTGGAACGACTCCATCAGGCCGCTATTGCTCGCGAAATTTCCCGGCGCGACTGAGAGCCAGTTGCGAGAAGCGCATGCCTACGCCTACGGTGGTTCCGCGGTACAGGACATGGGGTACTACCCTTTTGGAAAGCCGTTCTTCAGCAATTTGACCCACTATGTCCGGACCGGCGATTTCGTGGTTTGGATGCTTCAGAACGCCCGCAACATGAATGAGTATGCGTTTGCGGTAGGAGCGCTGTCCCATTATCTGGGAGACTCCATTGGTCATGCGCAGGCGGTGAACCCAGCGACCGCGGTCGCTTTTCCCAAGCTGGCTCAAAAGTTCGGAGCGATCGTAACCTACGGCGAGAGCCCTCACGGTCATATCCGAACTGAGTTCGCCTTCGACGTCGACGAACTGCGAGACCTGGAGTTCGCCCCTCCCGCCTACCTGCGCCACATCGGTTTCAAAGTTCCCCGAAAGTTTCTGCAACGGGCATTTTTTGCCACGTACGGACTGAATATTTACGAAGTGATCGGTAGAGCGCGTCCCGCTCTTAGGAGTTATCGCTCTTCGGTTCGCAGCTTCATTCCTTCATTCGCGGAAGCAGAAGTCGTGCTCCACGGGCACCAGTTCCCCGATCATCCGGATGACGACGCCTATCGCACTTTCGCTGACCGTGTTGCTCGCACCAACTACGACCGGCATTGGAAACATGCGTACAATGGCCCGGGTTTCAAGGCGCATTTGCTCGCGATTCTGGTCTTTCTGGTGCCCAAGGTCGGTGCTGCCTCCGATCTTGCGATAAAAATCCCTACGCCTGACACCCAGGAATGGTATTTGCGCAGCGTGAATCATACGGTGGATGTACTTCGCGATACCTTGAATGGCGCCCGCAATGACGTGGATCCGCCCCTGCCAAACCTCGTCCTCGACACCGGGGGACGCGCCCAGTTGGGAGATTACAAACTGGCCGACCAGGCCTATGCGCAACTGCTCAGGCGCATCACCGAGAAGCCTCAGCGTCCGATTTCTGAAGACTTGAGACAACACATTCTTGCCTACTATGCCAACTTTGAACCAGCATCGGATGCGCCCGATCCCATCACGGAACAGCTTGCGAAACTCAAAGACCTCCGGTCGAGAACCGATCGTGAAACGCATAAGTCAACAATCCATCCTGAACCATGATTGCGCTTCGTATTCCTGATTTTCCGCTAAACTAGGCTCGTGGGGGCGCAAAATGAAAGGCAAGATTGTACTTGTAACCGGAGCCAACGGCGGCCTCGGAACCCATGTCACGCACGCATTTCTCGAGGCCGGAGCAACCGTGGTCGGAACCTCAAGAAAAATACAGCAGTCGGAATTCAACCACCCGGCCTTTACCGCGATCCCGTCAGCGATCGCAACGCTTCGAGACGCCAAAGCCCTCGTCGAACAGGTTCTAAAACGCTTCGGCAAACTCGATGTTCTGGCCCACACGGTCGGCGGCTTCGCTGGTGGTCAATCGGTCGCGGATACCGATGATGCCACTTTCCAGGCGATGTTTGACGTGAATCTCAACTCTCTTTTTCACGTTCTGCGAGCGACGATCCCACCCTTGCTACAAAGCGGCAACGGCCGTCTCGTTGCGATCGGAAGCCGCGCGGCAGTCGACCCTGGCGCCGGCATAGGTGCCTACAGCGCTTCGAAAGCGGCGATGGTCTCGCTCATTAGAACCGTAGCCATGGAGAACAAAAATGCCGGACTGAGGGCTAACGTGATTCTTCCCGGGACGATCGACACTCCGGCGAATCGCCAAGCCATGCCGAGTGCGGACTTCTCCAAATGGGTGCAACCTGCCTCAATCGCGAGCTTAATCGTATGGCTGGCCAGCGATGCTGGAAAAGATACCAACGGAGCAGTGATCCCCGTATACGGCAGCGAGACTTAAGAGAAGAACACGAGCCGCGCTGGGGTGGTGGCTCAAATAGCGGAATTTGTTCTGCGTATCAGGCAGAAAATACCGTTGCCAGTTCGCGCGGGTCGTCGACCTCCACATCCGGAGGCGCATCGGCCAGACTGTGCGGGGCAAACCCATAGGTAACGCCGACCGTCCACAGTCCGGCGTTTTGTCCTGTCTCGACGTCCGTATGAGAATCTCCAACGATAGCGGCATGGTCGGCGCGGACCCCGTTTTCCTCCAGCAATTTGCGCGCGCCCTCGGGTTCGGGCTTCTTGGTAGCGAAGCTGTTCCCGCCATAGATCTGTGAGAAGAATCGTCCCAGGCCCAGCGCCTCGACAATAGCCCGCGAGGGCACCACCGGCTTGTTTGAGAGCACAGCCATCTTGCGTGAAAGCCCATTCCCCGTGTTCTGAATTGCGGCCAATACTGCCGCAATCTCCGGATAGACCGTAGTGTGATCCAGCTTGTGCTCGCGGTAATAAGACAAAAAGAACTCCAATCCCTTACGCACGAGCGCCTGGTCCTCCGCCTCCGGGCCTAGCGCCCGCTGGATCAGAATCGGCGCGCCATCGCCTACATAGCTGGCAATTACATCTGCCGGTAGTTCGGGCCGTTCGATGTGTCGCAGTGCGGCATTCACTGAATGCACCAGGTCGAGGCGAGAATCGATCAGCGTGCCATCGAGGTCAAAGATCACCAGTTGGATCGAGTGCGGGTCAAAAGCTCGGCGGGTTCGAATCATGAACTTTCAGGATAAACGATCGCGGCGCAACACACGTAACCCCGGAGCATTAGGCCGGGAAGTTTGCGTTCAGGAAGGCGCCAAGCTTCGCCCGCGTCAATCGGGCTCTTGACAAAATCCATATTTCTAGTATTATCGAAATATGGCAGCCGGCCTTAAGTCGTCCTCGCCCCCTAAAAGCGCCGAACGTGTCGCCAAATATGCTGACATGTTTTCCGCCATGGGCACCGAGCCGCGGCTTCGGATTATGCAGTTGCTGCTGACCGCGCATCCAGAAGGTCTAGTTGTCGGCGACATCCAGGAAGAACTCGATATCCCCAACTCAACCCTCTCCCATCACCTGGATAAATTGCGCACCGAGGATCTCGTCCAGGTGGAACGCGAGGGCACTTTCCTGCGCTACACCGCCAACACAGAAGCCCTGCAGGAACTGCTGCAATTCCTCTATGCCGAATGCTGCACTCGTAACAAAGCTGTGAAGCCACAAGATATCGTCCAAATTTGCAAATAGGAGCCTCTTCATGAGCACTACTGAAACCTCTGACATCAAGGAAGTCGTAAAACAGAAATACGGTGAAGCCGCCCTGCGTGTGAAGTCCGGAGGCAGTTCTTGCTGCGGAGCCTCTCCTGCCTCCAACTGCTGCGACCCCATCACTACCGATCTTTATGACGCATCCCAGATCGGACAGATTCCGGAGGAGGCCCTGTTGGCCTCGCTCGGTTGCGGGAATCCGACCGCCCTCGCTCAGTTGAATCCAGGCGAGACCGTCCTCGATCTCGGCTCCGGCGGCGGCATCGACGTCCTGCTCTCGGCACGCCGCGTCGGTCCGACCGGCAAAGCCTACGGCCTCGACATGACCGATGAGATGCTGGCTCTCGCCAACGAGAATAAGTGCAAGTCGGGCATTGAGAATGTCGAATTTCTGAAGGGCGAAATCGAGAGCATTCCGCTCCCGGACAACTCAGTCGATGTAATCATCTCCAACTGTGTCATTAATCTTTCCGCCGACAAAGATAAAGTCCTGCGCGAAGCCTACCGCGTTTTGAAACCAGGTGGGCAGCTGGCTGTGTCCGATGTGGTAACTCGGGGCGAAATTCCTCCCGAGATTCGCCACAGCATCCTGGCGTGGGTCGGTTGTGTCGCTGGCGCGCTCGACGAGAGCGATTACCGCGGCAAGTTGGAACGAGCGGGATTCGAGCAGATTACGATTGAGCCCACGCGAGTCTACCGCGCTGAAGACGCTCTGGAGTTTCTTGGGGGACAGCAGATTCCGGTGAAGCTTGATCCCAAGCAGATCGATGGGAAGTTCTTCAGCGGTTTTGTGCGTGCCGTGAAGCCCGGCGCAACCAAACAGACCTGCTGCGGCCCGACTTGCTGCAACTAAAAGGACCGCTGCTATGCCGAAGCACTATAACGTTCTCTTTCTATGCACGGGAAACTCGGCACGATCCATCATGGCCGAAGGCATCCTCAATCAAAAGGGCCGCCCGAACTTCACTGCCTTCAGCGCAGGAAGCCATCCTTCAGGACAAGTTCGTCCGGAGGCGCTCAAGCAACTGGAGGCGGCCCACTTTTCGACCGAGGGGCTCCGCAGCAAAAGTTGGGATGAGTTCGCTCAGCCCTCCGCTCCTGCTCTCGATTTCGTTTTCACCGTCTGTGACAATGCGGCCAACGAAGTTTGCCCGGTATGGCCCGGCCAGCCGATGACCGCGCATTGGGGCGTGCCCGATCCTGCAGTCGTAAAAGGGCCCGACGAGCAAGTGCAGAGGGCCTTCCGCGACGCATTTTTCCTGCTCGACCGCAGAATCGGCCTCTTCCTCAGTTTGCCCCTTACCACGCTCGACCAACTGGCGCTCAAACAGGAACTCAATAAAATCGGCAAGCAATGAAGATAAGTCAGGTTCGCCACGCACCGTCGATGAGGTTTCACGTCTCATGAGCACCGGCATCACTACCCGTCTCTCGTTTCTGGATCGCTACCTGACCGTTTGGATATTCACTGCCATGCTTATTGGCGTGGCCGCCGGATGGGCACTTCCCGGCATCGTTCCGTTGCTGAATCACTTCAGCGTTGGCACCACATCGATTCCCATCGCTGTCGGTCTCATCCTCATGATGTACCCGCCGCTGGCCAAAGTCCGCTACGAGGAGATGGGAGAAGTCTTCCGCAACAAGAAAGTTCTCCTTCTTTCGCTTGTACAGAACTGGGTGATCGGCCCGATTCTCATGTTTATCCTCGCGATCGTCTTTCTGCGTGGCTACCCCGAATACATGGCCGGACTCATCATGATCGGCCTCGCGCGCTGTATCGCGATGGTGATCGTGTGGAACGAACTGGCCAAGGGGGATACCGAATATGCGGCCGGTCTCGTTGCCTTCAACTCCGTTTTTCAGGTGCTCTTCTACTCTGTCTACGCCTGGGTATTTGTAACCAAGCTGCCGCAATTGCTCGGATTGCAGGGTTCGGTCGTCAACATTTCCATTCGTGAGATTGCCCAGAGCGTTTTCATCTATCTCGGCATTCCGTTCCTGGCCGGAATGATCACCCGGATCGTGTTGTTGCGTGCGCGCGGCAGGCAGTGGTACGAAAAGACTTTTATCCCCAGGATTAGTCCGATCACACTCATCGCCCTCTTGTTCACGATCGTCGTGATGTTCTCCTTGAAGGGCCGCTACATCGTGAGCCTACCCCTCGACGTCGTGCGGATTGCCATTCCTCTCCTGATTTACTTCGTGGTGATGTTTCTGGTGTCGTTCTACATGGGCCGCGCTTTGGGAGCGGATTATGCGAAGACCGCGACTTTGTCGTTCACAGCGGCCAGCAACAACTTTGAGCTCGCCATCGCGGTCGCTGTGGCCGTCTTCGGAATCAATTCCGGTGCCGCATTCGCCGCCGTTATTGGTCCGTTAGTCGAAGTCCCGGCCCTGATCGGACTGGTGAATGTCGCCCTGTATTTCCAGCGCCGTTACTTCGCCCAAACGGTCCCAGCTGTGGCCTCCTAAGCAGAGGATAACGGAGTGAACACCGATTCCTTCGCGAACTTTGCGCCGGTTCTTTGCGGTCTTCGCGGTCAAAAGCTTTTAGAATCTTTTAACCGCAAAGCTCGCTAAGGATACGCAGAGATCGCAAAGAGGTGGCGTGCAGTCACAGTATTCCGAAGATCTCTATCGGTGCGCCTGAGGTTACCGGCGGTCACGTGGCAGGTGGCATGACCGGCCGAATCTGATCCGTTCGAAACTTGTTGCCTCCAACCTCTTGTTAGCATTTACAATCCAACATGCTGTACCCGGTGTAGGGAATCGCCGCAGGGCTGGTGAGAATCTAATCAATCAGGATCAGAATCCGGATGGCTACGACCAAAACCGACCCCAAACTGGCCCTGGCGGCCAACGGCACGAAGAAGTCCAAGTTCTACGAAGGCCTGACCCGCGAGCAGTTGATTCAGGCCTATCGTTTCATGTACACCTCCCGGCGCATCGATGACCGGGAAATCCTGCTCAAGCGCCAGCAAAAAATCTATTTCCAAATGTCAGGCGCGGGCCATGAAGCCATAGGTGTCGCGGCCGGGTTAGCTCTCAAACCAGGATACGACTGGTTCTATCCGTACTATCGCGACCGTGCTCTCTGTCTTGCCCTTGGTGTACAGCCTTACGACATGTTCCTGCAGGGCGTCGGTGCGGCTGACGATCCCAGTTCCGGCGGGCGCCAGATGCCTTCCCACTGGAGCTATCCGAAGCTTCACATCGTGACCCAGTCTTCTCCGACGGGCTCGCAAATTCTTCAGGCCGTCGGTTGTGCAGAGGGTGGACGCTACCTCGCCAATCATCCCAAGACCGCGGAAGTTCCTGCCGGCACGCTCGACTACCGCCAGTTCAAGACTGTCAGCTCTCAGAAAGATGAAGTCACGTACGTTTCCTTGGGCGACGGCACCTCGAGCGAAGGTGAGTTTTGGGAAGCGATGAATGCCGCAGCCTTGGGTAAGCTTCCGATTATCTTCTGCGTGGAAGACAACGGATACGCTATTTCCGTACCGGTTGAGGTTCAGACCGCGGGGGGAAGCATTACGCGCCTGGTTTCCGGTTTCCCCAATTTCCACTTCGAAGAAGTCGACGGCACCGATCCAGTGGCCAGCTACGCTGCTTTTCGTCGCGCTGCCAAGTATTGCCGCGAGGGACACGGCCCGGCATTCGTGCACGCGCACGTGATTCGGCCGTATTCGCACTCGCTGTCGGACGACGAGCGCCTTTACCGTCCGGACGCCGAAAGAGAACGCGACGCCCAACGCGATCCCGTGTCCCGCACGCAGATGTTCTTGCTGCGCGAAGGTATTCTCGACGACAAGGGCATCAACCAGCTTGAAAAAGAAGTTGAGGCGGAGTTACAAGCGGCTGTCGATCGCGCCCTGGAAGCTCTGCCCCCGGTTCCGGAGTCAGTTACGGATTTCATCTACTCGCAGGATCTGGATGTCACCTCGTCTGTCTTTGACACGCAGCCGGTAGTGACTGAAGCGCCCCCAGACGCGAAGAAGCCTGCTGCGAAGACGATGGCTGATCTGATTACAGCCACGCTGCGCGACGAGATGAAGCGCGACGAACGCATCGTGATCTTCGGCGAAGATGTCGCCGATTGCAGCCGCGAAGAATATCTGAAGCACAAACTGGTGAAAGGGAAGGGCGGAGTCTTCAAGCTCACCTTCGGATTACAGTGCGAATTCGGCAACGACCGCGTGTTCAACTCTCCGCTAGCCGAGGCCGCCATCGTAGGCCGCGCCACGGGAATGGCCACGCGAGGTCTGAAGCCAGTCGTCGAAATCCAATTTTTCGATTACATCTGGCCTGCGATGATGCAGATCCGCGACGAACTGAGTGTGATTCGGTGGCGCTCAAATAATGGATTCTCCTGCCCGGTCGTAATTCGCGTCGCGATCGGTGGATATCTGACAGGAGGCGCCATCTATCATTCGCAGTGCGGCGAGAGCATCTTCACCCACCTTCCCGGCCTGCGCGTGGTATTCCCCTCAAATTCACAGGATGCCGCGGGACTGTTGCGAACTGCCATCCGCTGCGATGATCCGGTCCTGTTCCTCGAGCACAAGCGCCTGTACCGCGAATCCTACGGCCGCGCTCAATATCCCGGCCCGGAGTACATGATTCCTTTTGGCAAGGCGAAGATCGTGCATCCCGGCTCCGATCTGACCGTGATCACCTATGGTGCCGTGGTCCCGCGTGCATTGCAGGCCGCGCAGAAACTGGAGCGCGAAAAGGGAGTCAAAGTTGAACTCATCGACCTGCGCAGCCTGAATCCCTTCGACTGGGACACTATCGCTGCTTCGGTCGCAAAAACCAATCGTGCGCTGGTCGCCTACGAAGACACGTTAAGTTGGGGCTACGGCGCCGAAATCGCGGCCCGTATCGCCGACCAATTATTCGATCAGCTGGATGCGCCCGTCCGCCGCGTGGCCGCAAAAGACACTTTCGTCGCCTACCAGCCGATACTGGAAGACGCCATTCTCCCGCAGCCAAATGATCTGTACCTGGCGATGAAGGACCTGGCGGAGTACTAGTTCGTAGCGCCGGCTGTGGTGGCGGCGTCCTCGCCGTCACACTCAAACACCAGCAATCAGCCAACTATCCAGTAACCTTCTGCGCCACCGGCGTCGCCGCTTCGAGCGCTTCGATCGTCTTTCCCTTGCTCCCAAACAAAGTGCTGTAGATGATGCCGCCGAGGGCTCCCCCAATGGGAGGCGCGACCCAGAACATCCACAATTGCTGCAACGCCCAACCGCCCGCGATGACCGCCGGACCCGTACTGCGAGCGGGATTCACCGAGAGATTCGTAACAGGAATTCCGACCAGGTGGATCAGCGTCAGGCAAAGTCCGATCGCCGCCGGCGCGAATCCTTTGGGCGCTCGATCATCCGTCGCTCCCATGATCACGATCAGAAAGAACGCGGTCAGCACGACCTCTGCGACAAAACCCGCCAGCAATGAGTAGCCGCCCGGAGAATGGTCTCCATAGCCGTTCAACGCGAATCCGTTCCGTATGTCGAAGCCGGTTGTTCCGCTGGCGATAACGTAAAGCACGCCTGCCGCCGCAATACCACCCGCTACCTGCGCGATCACATACGCGGGCAAATCCGAAGCAGGGAAGCGCTTGCCCGCAACCAGTCCCACACTCACCGCCGGATTCAAATGACAACCGGAGATGTGCCCGATGGCATAGGCCATGGTCAGCACGGTAAGCCCGAAGGCCAGCGCGACGCCGGCGAATCCGATGCCCACTGCAGGGAAGCCCGCTGCCAGTACCGCCGAACCACAACCGCCGAAGACGAGCCAGAACGTTCCAAAGAATTCCGCCGCTGCACGTTTGCTCATGGGCATGGCCAACCTCCACCAATTTGGAATTTGAAAACAGAATCTAAGAGCAGAAGACTAGGAGGGCAAAAGCCTAGCACAACAGTTGAGAATCATAAAGAAACAGCACCCGCGGAAAGTGCCCGAACGATCAGACTCTACCCGCGGCTTGCGGCTCGCCGTGCTTCGGGAATAGGAGAGTCTTTTGTCCAGCACATGGCCTGTGGCTCGTGTCTGCTGCGGTGGCGAATGTACGCCAAGAGTTGCTGCCACGCAAGGGCGAAAGCTGGTGCCGGATCGCTCCAGCAAAAGGGGGCTGAGTGGACCCCGCGCCATGAATTCAGCCATGACCAGAATCCGAGGCCGCCCGACTTATGTTCCTGGCGCCAAGCCCGAATATCGTCGTAAATGTATCCGAAGTATTGGCCAGCTTTATAACTGGAGACGGCCTCGACCTCAAGTTCAAGCGCGTCATGGTACGCCATCTTGCAAATGTCCATTCCGGCGCGCGCCGGAACCTCGATGTACCACCACGGGCGAGCATTGACCTCGAGTATCTTGAAGAATCCGTCACGCTCGTCGTACTTGAATTCCGCACTGAAGGGACCGCGGTAGGAAACGGTTTCGAGAAGATATTGCAGAGGCGCAACCGCATCCGCTACTTGTTCCAGAGGTACGCTCACCATGAAAGTGCTGTTGCCCAGCCCTGGCGGATTCATGCGCAACCGTTGCCGGGCGAATAGAGCGCAAGTATGCCCTTGGCGATCGATGAAACCCTCTACGAAGTATCCGGCCGTAGGCGGGCCGGGGATGAACTCCTGCAACATGATCGGAAACTGTACCTTTCGCAGTGCCCGCCGCGTTTCTTCCCGGTTATTGACAATAAAGCCCTTCACGCCATGCTTGCCAGAAAATTGAACCGAGGAAAGTGGTTTGAGGATGGCGCCCTGCAAGTCACGATCCGGCAGAGAATCGATCTGGGCTGACGAAGTCACTAACTGCGTTCGCGGGTGCGGCAACCGTTCTTGCTGCAGCAGTTGTGCAAAACGCCACTTGTCGACGAACGCTTCAACCGCTCGAAGAGGGGCAGTGCTGGATGGAAATCTGCGCGCGAGTTCTTTCGGCAGGGCAGCGGTCGCGGCCAACCAGTCGTCGGCACAAGGCATAAGCACCGCCCTTTCAAGCGGAAGATCGGCCAGCAACTGAGCGAGATCATTTGGTCCTGGCTCGGCTCCCAGACCCGCGGGCGGCTTATACCAGCGCGAGTAACGTGAAAAACTGTCACCAGCGCAAACCGCGTAAGCGGGAATCTCAGCACGATGCAGAAGTCGAAGAACCGCAGTCAGCGTCAGACCGCCTCCGCCCAAGGTAATAACCGGCGGAGCGACCGTAGGTGAAACGGCACGAAACGGCTCGGGAATCTGCAGGGCCCTGGTCAAGATATCGGGACAACATCGCGTCGGGGGGAGAGAACGCGGAGAAAATTTACATGACTATTTTACTAATCGGTTGCAACACAGTCTGTGATGGCAAACACGCGAAAACTGGCGTCAACTGTGCTTCATCCGCATTCTAGGACACCTTTTTAAAACTGATTTGTTACTCTCGTAACCTCGACTCCACTCACGAGCCTTGACCTGGAAATCCCCACGTCTCGAACTCGAGACGTGGGGTGGCTCGTTACGAATTTCTAATTCTTTTGCAGTGTCTTCATATGCAAGATGAGATTCTGAATCCGCATTTCTGTCAGCGCCGGATTGTCTCCATGGGGAAGCGTAAAAAACAAGCTGCCCCATACGGGCATGTCGCCTTGTCCGTGAGGTGTAACTGCGCCGCGGCGGAGGACGCTGGCCACGTACATGTGAGGGAATTGTCCTCCGTTGCGCCTATTCAGGCTGCTAAGGTCGGCGGGCTGAATCGTCAATACTTTTGCTGCCCGTCCGTTGCCCGCGCCTTCTGCACCATGGCAGGCTGAGCAATACGACATAAACATCCCATGTCCGTCACTGGGCGAGACATAAGTGATCGGGGTCTTTACAACCTTAACGTGCTGTGCTGCGCTGAGTAGGTTGAGAACGGGCAGAGTGATCAGCACGAATAAGACAAAGAATAAAACGAGAGGAGCAGGTACCACACGTTTGTTCATAACTGTCTCCTTTGGAACCTTGCGGTCGATTCGTAAACCCGGTTCAGGAAGTCGCCCGCACCATCGCTCCACCTGCACAAAATATCAATGCTCCGGAGATCAGCGAGACGGTGAATAGTTGTCGCGCAATATCGCGTTGATGTCACGAGGGATGAGGGGAAAGGTCACCTCGGGAAGGCTGCACTAATTGCTGCCTGGCGCCGTGTTACGCGTGGCCTGTTATCGGCTCGGAGATAAGTTATCGGTGAATTCCTTCTGGTGAGTATGTCCACTTGGTAGTTCTTAATTCATCTGTAGTTCGCATCCGAATCCAACAAGCTGTGAAAAATGCGGATTCTGGGTGATATTTGGAGGTTAGCGGCTTCCAGCCGCGCCGTAAGTCCCTACCTTCTCGCCGACAAACGATGTGACGCACGTCACTGACATGCGACGTATGTTTGTGTGCAATAACTATGACTCGTCTCTCCCTAGAGCAGTCCCTGCCAATTGACACCCTGCCCTCAGAGGCGGTCAACATCATTAATCATTAGTTTGAGGCAAGTCCATGTCAGCGCCCGCTCGAAAGTCGCCGGGCCCCCGCTTTGGATTGTTCGAGGTCGATCTTCAGGAAGCAGAGCTACGAAGAAGCGGCATCCGTATCAAGTTACAGGAACAACCCTTCCAAATCCTGACCATGCTTTTGGAGCGCCCGGGGCAAACCGTCACCCGAGAAGAACTTCGACAGAAGCTATGGCCTGCCGATACTTTCGTGGATTTCGAGCACAGCCTCAACAGCAGCATCAACAAATTGCGCGAGGCGCTGGGGGATCATTCCGAGAACCCGCGCTTCATTGAGACGCTACACCGTCGCGGCTACCGGTTCATTGCTCCGGTGGATGGAGCACATTGTGCTGCCATCGAGCCAACTGAGTCAGCCAAGACACAAGCGCCCAAGCAACTTCCTACAGCGCCGGTTCCAGTCAGTAGTTCCGGCCTCTTCTCCGCAACAAAGAGGCCCACGTGGCCGATGATTGTCGTGGCGGCGGCTGCAATCACTTTGCTCGTCTCCGCAGGTATGGAGATCTACTCATTCTTACATCGTCCTGCTCCCAGGCCTTTCGAGAATTTCACGATCACGCAGGTCACGAACTCAGGCAAAGTAGTCGCCGGGGCCATTTCGCCCGACGGCAAGTATGTGGCCAGCGTGCTGGACGACCATGGCATGCAGAGCCTCTGGCTCCGCAACCTGCCTACGGGCAGCGACACCCAGTTGATTCCGCCCGCGGCCTCAGACTATACGGAACTCCGCTTCTCACCCGATGGGAACTACATCTATTTCGCCATGGGCAAGAACCCGAACTGGGACGGCTATAACCTTTTCCGCTGTCCGGTGCTGGGAGGTGCCCCACAAAAAGTTGTGCGATACGTCAACAGCTTCTCCTTCTCTCCCGACGGGCAGAGTATCGTATTCGCTCGCCTCAATGTTCCAGAGGCTACCAAGTTTCAGATCCTGACGGCATCTTTGGAAGGTGACAACGAAACGGTCTGGCAAACTGGATCCACTTCGAAACAACCTCTTGACGAGGCATGGTCTCCGAAAGGAGATGAAATCTATTACTCGCTGTACTCGCGGGAGGAGGGCGTCGGTGCGATTGACGTTCTGAATCTGGGTACGCGAAAATCGCATCGCTTCGCTACTTTCAAAGAAGGGGTGCCTGAGCCCGGAAATATCCTCTGGTCACCGGATGGCCGTTCGCTATTTGCGTTATACGGGGGGCAAATCGGCCTGGTAGACAGCCCTAGAGGAAACATTGAGCCGATCACACGCGACCCGAACAGCTATTTCTATCTGACCCTTTCGGCGGATGGCAAGACCCTTGACACAGTTCTCGCGAGAGCTTCCTATACTCTCTCCCTTCTATCCAAGACCGGGCGGGAGTTTGCGGAGCCGGGGCTGGCTCTTCCCCAATTTGATAACGATGTGAGTGGATTGGGCTGGAGTGCGGATGGCAATCTGCTTGTGAGCAGCCATCTTCGCCTCCTGAAACTGGGAGCCGACGGAAAGAATCAAACTCAGCTCCTGGCGGATCCCCAGCCTATCTATTCATCCATTGTTTCTTGTGGCACGAACTACCTCGTTCTGAATTGGTGGCACCACGGCGGCACAAAGTTTATGAACCTCTGGCGTACCGATGCAGATGGTTCCAGCGCCATGAAATTGACGGACGGGAAAATGGATGAGTTCCCAGATTGCTCGCCTGATGGGAAATGGGTCTATTACCTGGACCCGATCAGCCAACGCATCATGCGTGTGCCGCTGGAGGGTTCAGGCAAAACCGAACCGATGTTCGATGCCCCCCCCAACGACTTTTTCGCGGGACAGCTAACCATTTCCGCGGACGGCAAAACGTTAGCGGCCCCGGTGCAGAAGGCGACAGCGGCAGTAAATATTGCACTGTTTGAACTCGGATCATCAAGTTCGCCGCGGATACTCGAGGCTGACATTTATTCGTCCGGAACTTGCTGGTTGCGATCCACTCACGTTGGCAAATCCGTAGCTTATATCAAACAGCAGAATGGGGTGGGCAACCTGTGGGTGAACCGTCTCGACGGTTCCGCCGCTTATCCGATTACGGATTTCAAGTCAGAGCAGGTCTGGGCATTCCGTTTCTCGCCGGATGGGAAAAAGCTCGCGATTATGCGCGGCCACAGTGAGTCCGATGTTGTTCTCCTGCACGAAACCAAGCGATAAGAGAGCCGGGATCCTCTTGAAATAACGAGGTTACGAACGCTTTTCCCGCAAGCGCTTCGCGATTGTCCGTTCTGCCCGTGAATGCTAGGCTCCAAGGGAGTGGGTTCTGTCCTCGCCAATCCGTTGAAATCGGGCGGTTCCATGCCCGGCCGCGCTGCTCAGTGGCTGCAGTCGGCTAGTGCCGAAGTCTGGGTGAAGTTTCTACTCTCGCTCGTAGGCTTGGGGCTCGCCTTTGCCGCAGCACTCTTCTCGACGATTTCGCGTGATGCCGGCAACGTCTGGGCCACGGTGATTTTGGCATCCACCTCTCTCGTGCTCGCCACGGTAGTCGGATTAGTCACAGTTCCATATCTGGCCCGCCGCGTAGCTGTCGAGCGCATGCGCGAATCATTCGATTACCAAGTCACCAAGGCAGGAATCATCTATGTGCTGGTAACGCTTGTGATTGCGATCGCTGCCTTGAACACCGGCAACAATCTTCTCTACATCGTGGTCGCAGCTATGCTGGCAGCCATCCTTGTTTCCGGATATGTCTCTGCCTGGGTGCTGCGTGCCCTGGAGCTCGATATACGCCTACCCGAGCACGTATTTGCAGGACGACCCGTCCTCGGTCGCATCGTGTTGCACAACCCGCGTCGCCTGCTGCCTTCATTTTCCGTGCGTGTCGTCTCCACCCGTAAGAAGCGGAAGAAGCACGCCAAGCAATGGCAGTGGGAAGCTACTACCTTCACTTTCCCGTTTAACCGTCCGGCGGAGCAACAGTGGTTGCGTCTGCCCGATCGCCGCTTGCGCCGGGTCATGGTCGTTCCTCCTCCACCCGGGATCTTTCAAGGAATGGCCTATTTCCCTTTCCTTCCTCCTAAAGCCGAGGCCATCGCCGACCTCGAATTGCAGTTTGACCGCCGTGGCTGCTATCGCGAGGACAGCTTTGGACTGGCTACACGTTTTCCCTTCGCATTCTTTACCAAGACGCGTCACCTGGCTCTGAAAAGAGAAGTGCTGGTCTACCCGCGGATCGAGCCCACCGAGCAACTGGCTGAAATTCTTCCCCTGGTTCGCGGCGAGTGGGAAAGTTTCGTGCGCGGCCGCGGTTCTGATCTTTATCGAATCCGCGAATACCTGCCGGAAGATTCTGCCCGCCACGTCGACTGGAAGGCCACCGCCAAGTCAGGCTCGCTCAAAGTCCGAGAATTTGCCCGGGAGGATGAACGCAAGGTTTGCATCGTATTCGATAATCCCCCTACGGGAACGATTTCCGAAGAGGATTACGAGAAAGCCGTCGATCTTGCCGCCTCGCTGGCCTGGCACTTTTCCCACCAGGAAGCAGAAGCCGCATTCCTCTCGCCCGGAAGTCCTCGCACCCGCGACCTGCACGAGTTCCTGGCGCAACTCGCCGTAGCTAAACCACTAGGCAACAGCTCGCAAGGGCAGGGCCCGCCGAGCGAATCCTTCGCGAAAGATCCCTTATGCGAGATGAACCTCGACAGCTCTGATGAGTACAACATCGTCGTGACCGCTCGTGAGCGAGGGACGGTTCCTACGGCGTTGTGGAATTCCTCTTATTTCGTTTTCATCAGCGAAACCGCCCCTCCCCGAGGTCTGTGAATTCCGTACCAATTCCGTGCAATTTTCATCCTCCTCCCAACCTTTTTTCCTTTCCTAACATCTCCCTTTCGGCATATACTCGCGCCCCGGTAGATGCTTTTTGGGACCTCGAACTCCTAACTCCCCCGGGAGGTATCAAATGCGTATCTGCGACCTGATCAAAGACCAGGAAACTTTTCAGGCCGATCTTGGCCATACCGTTCTGGAAACGGTTCGCGTCATGGTCGAGCACAATATCGGCGCCGTCCCGGTCGTGCACAACGGAAAGCTCGTCGGGATCTTTTCCGAACGCGACCTGATGCGCCGCGTTGTGGCCGAGGGCCGCGATCCCAGTGGGACCTGTATGGCCGAGGTAATGACGGATGATCCTCTGACGATCGGAACCAACGATGACTTGGAGAATTGCATGGCTCTGATGCGCCGTCACGGCTTTCGCCACTTACCCGTATGCCATGACGGTCAACTCATCGGCATGGTCTCGCTCCGCGACATCCTGCTGCATGATCTGGACGAGAAGGATGACGAAGTCCGCATGATGCGCGCCTACATCCACTCCATGCCCGATGCCTAGCTGGGGTGCGCACCCGGCTACCCGCAAGCAGTGAGCCCTCTCCCCGTCTAACTGCCATTTCTTCAATGTCTTAGCCTGATGTTAGCGAGATTTTGTCATCCTTAGCTGCTCTGGCACGAAGGTAACTTGCCCAATGTTGCTCATGAAGGTAACGTTACTTGCGATTACCTCAGTCCATTGAACACCGGTTTGGAAACGGCTACCTTTGGATTACCAGGGCCGAAGAACGCGGACCGTAACCAAGCTGGCTGAGGACGCTCGGCATCCGCGGAATACCCTTGTGAAACGAGAAGCATGAGCGAGAGATTCAAGCTCTTCTACTACGCGCTTTGGATCATGCATCCCATCCTGCAAGCGGGGATTGCTGCGTTCATGTTTCGGCGTAAACTTCTCCGGCCATTCAAGTATTTCTTCGGCTACATCCTCACTCAGATCGTAACCTTCGGGATCCTGTTCTCGGCCTATTGCTGGAGGAGTTACAATGCTGCCTTCTACCTCGCATGGGCCTGCAACGCGATCAGCGTGGCGTTTGGCTTTTTGGTAATTCATGAAGTCTTCGTCGATGTGTTCCGCCTGTTCCACACCCTGCGCGATCTTGGTACCGTGCTGTTCAAGTGGGCCGGCCTCGTCATGCTTCTGGTGGCAGGCGTAGTCTCGGTTTCCACCGATTCCTCCCAAATGTCGCCCTGGATGCAGGCCATCATCACCTCGCAGCGTTGCGTCCGCATCATTCAGGTCGGAATGGTCTTGTTTCTCCTCTTTTTCGCGCATTATGTTGGTATCAGCCGGCGCCAGCGCAGCTTCGGCATAGCGTTAGGCTTTGGCTCTTTTGCGGTGATCGAACTCATTCTGATCTGCTCTTGGGTGGGCAATCACCTGAGTGGTCCTGCCATCAGCATGATGAACATGGCGGCCTACAACGGCAGCTTAGTACTCTGGCTGGGCTACGTTTGTGTGAAGAGCCCGGCTCTTGACGCGCCTCGTTCGCTTCTCCAGCCGCAACGCTGGGAGCAAAGCCTCACCGATATTCATCACCCACTCCCCGCGGACTCGTTGATCCCGATGTTTGAAGGCATGGTCGATCGCGCGCTTTCGCGTACTCAGACACCCATGGGCGCCGCTCCACCCGCAGGGAGCGAAGCACCAGAAAAGGCGCAAGCCGCCGCAGCCTCCGGCGCCCTGGCCGACATCTTCCGTGCAGTCTCGAAAAGTTAACGCGCGCCAACTGTCTCCCCACATCTATTTTTCGTAGCGTCGGCGTTCTTCGACCGGTACGCAGATGCCTCGCCTTCGGATTCCGGTGACAGTTCCGCTCATCTTGCATCAGGAAGAGATCTCAAGCGGCCCGCAGGGCACCTTCTAGTTCTTCCGCGGTGGATATCGGCGGCTGACATGTAGATCCCGAACAGAGCACCGCAAAAGACTTTCCCGACCGCAGTTGCGGCAGGTTGGGAATAGTCGCCCCCAAGATTGGTGGAAGATTCTCTGCCACCGCGTGGCTGGCGGCTATTCGTAAAGTCGCTTTGTTGAACGAAAATGGCGCGACGGCTTCAGCGTACAGTTCGTCCGCAAGCCCGTCCTTATCATCGCTTGCGATCACTACGACTTGCGTGGGGCTTTCGAGAAAGTGAACGACCGCAATCCCGTACGTTGCCGCAAAAATTCCAAACTGCTCGGCCACCCCTGCGAATGCTTCCAGCGTTTGCTCGGCCTTGTCGCGATATCCGGCGTCGCCCGTGTAGTGGTGCAGTCGCATCAGGGCGATAGCTGCCATCGGATTCCCGGCTGGCGTCGGCGAATCCTGTAACGGCTTGCGCCTCGTCCCCAGGACCCCCAGGTTCTTCCCGTTAGCTTCCGGTTCGCTATCAAAAAAGCCTCCGGATGTCGGGTCGAAGAAGCGCGCAATCATCGCATCAACAACGGAATGTGCGAACTTGAAGTAACTCAGATCGGCAGTTGCTTCATAAGCGTCCAGAGAGGCTAGCGCGGTGCAGGCGTAGTCATCCAGTTGTCCCGCCACTTCCCGGTGTTCCGCTTTCGGATCCGAATAGGCCACCACATGCAGCAATTTGGCGTAGCGGACTCCGCCTGCCGACTTGGCATCTGCTTGATAAGCCTTGGCCAGAATCCGGTCCAGCGATCTTAAAGCAAATTTCTTTGCCTCCGGCAAACTCAAAACCTTCGCCGCCTCCAGGTATGCGGAGACGCACAAACTGTTCCACCCTACATAGACCGTCTTATCCACATAAGGAGTCTGTCTCTTGAGTCGCGCCGCATACATCTTTGTTCCCGCGGACGTGAGCAACTCAGTCACTCGTTCTGCCGTCAGCCTTGTCCGTGTGGCGATTTCATCGATGGAAGCCCGCACAAAAAGCACATTCTTTGCCGGATTGTGATGCATCTCGCCAATCTCATTAATGTCGTACCGGAGAGCCGCTACCTGCGCCTCTTCTTCCGTCAGCACTGCCCGCGCTTCATCCAGCGTCCAGGTGAAATAGTCCCCGTCATCTTCCATCGAAATGTCGGCATCCTGCGACGCATAGAAGCCGCCACGCTCCCGATCGCTCAGCCACTCGTCCATCCAGCGGATAATGTCCCGCGCCACCTCGGCAAAAAACTCTGAACCAGTAGCCTGATACGCGTGCACGTAGTTCTTCAGCAATTCGGAATTGTCGTAACACATCTTCTCGAAGTGCGGCACCACCCAGCGCTCATCTACCGAGTAGCGATGAAATCCTCCTGCCAATTGGTCGTAAACCCCGCCATGCGCCATGTGCTCCAGAGTCGTGACGACAAGATTGCGAAGTTGCTCCCCGATCTGGGGGATGTCGTCGCCGGCAGGGTCCGTGTGGGGACGGCCGCCCTCGGCCGTCCGGCGGAGTGAAGCTCCGCTGCTCCGTGCATACCGTTCAATCAACAACTCCAGCGCCGAGGGATGCGGAAACTTCGGAGCCTGTCCGAATCCTCCGTGCTGCGGATCGAACATCTTGAGCGCTGATTCCTGAATCGCCGTAATCACTCCCGCCGAGACTCGCCCACTCTTTCCGGCATACGACTCCGACTGCGCGATCGCTGACTCCACCATCTGCGCCTGCTCGACCACGTCCCCGTGCTTTTCTTTGTACGCATTCGCGATGCTCAGCAGCACTCGGCGAAAGCTTGGCCGACCGTACCCATCGTTGGGCGGAAAGTAAGTTCCGCCATAAAATGGTTTTCCGTCGGGAGTCAGAAACGCGGTCAGAGGCCATCCCCCCTGCCCGCTCACCGCCTGCACCGCAGCCTGGTAGCGGCTGTCGATATCCGGCCGCTCGTCCCGGTCGACTTTTACCGCGATGAAGTGCTCGTTTACGATCGCCGCAATCGCCGGATCGTCATACGATTCCCGATCCATCACATGGCACCAGTGACACCACACCGCCCCTATGTCCAGCAGCATCGGTTTGTCATCGCGCGCCGCCGTGGCAAATGCCTCCGGCCCCCACTCATGCCACTGAATCGGCTGGTGCATGGCAGAACGCAAGTAGGCAGAGGAGGCGCGCGAGAGGGCATTAATGGCTTCGGTGCTCATAATTTCAAGTCTAGCCGATTTTAGGAGGAAGTCTCGACTCACTGCGTGGACGGGCGGCATGAGACTTCGCGACGACGTGGAAGATCGGCTCTTCAGGCCCTTGTGTCAGATTCAAATGATTCAGGCTTCAGCCCTGCAACTGCTTCGCAACCCTGCAGTACAGATCGATAGCCTCATGCAGTTGCCGTTTCTCGATGTACTCGCCGTCGGTGTGCGCTACGTGTATCGATCCTGGCCCGATCAGCAGTGGTTCGCCCCACTTGGTCAACTTCGGAATGTCCGTCGTGAAGGCCGCGATCATGGTCGGCAATCCATCGACGGTACGCAAGCGGAGAAAGGGAAGCTCGAGTGGAAACGTCACCTCGACTTGATCTCCGGCAGTCGCCAGAATTTGTTGGCGCAGTTTTTCCGAAGATCCAACCAGCCGGTAAAGCAGATCCGCATGCGCATAATCCGGAATCACATTGGGTGCGCGCCCGCCTTCGATGAGTCCGATATTCAGGGTGCAAGGGCCGACATCCGGATCGGAAGGTAATGGCATCGTTCGCAGTCGCGCCAGAGATGGAATCAGCTTATCGATTGCCGATTCGCCCAATTCCGGGTACGCCGAATGCGCCATGCGACCCCTCGCCGTTACCTCAACCCGCAACGTCCCCTTGGATGCCAGCGCAAGTCGATTCTCGGTCGGCTCGCCGTTCACCAGGAATCGACAGCTCGCCGGAGCCTGGTCATTCGCTACCTGAGCGCCCAGACTGTCGCGCTCTTCCCCCGAGACAAACAGTAGCCCAACATGGATCCCCTGTTGTTTAAGACGTTCCGCAGCCGCCACTTGCGCCGCGATAATACCCTTGGCATCACAGGATCCACGCCCGTATATCTTTTCCGCATCTTCGGACGAAGGGATGAATGGAGGAACGGTATCCATGTGCGTGGAAAATACGACTTGAGGATTCGAGTGTTCCGGAGAGGTCGCATACACGTTGAAGCGGTTCCCCTCGACCGGCATTTTGCGAGTCTGATATCCCAGTCGGCTCAACTCCCCGTAAAGATAATTTCCCACGGCAGCTTCATTGCCCGTGATCGATTCGATGTCGACCAGTTGGCGCGTCAGCGTGATTGCATCCATGAACGAGAGAATAGCAGAGCCAAACTTCGGACCTCGGACCTCAGGACTCGGACCTCAGACCTCGGACCTCAGGACTCGGGCAATCGTGCGCAACAACTCCTGACCCCTGACCCCTGACCCCTGACCCCTGACCCCTGACCCCTGACCCCTGACCCCTGACCCCTGACCCCTGACCCCTGACCCCTGACTTCCTCTTTGTGTAATCTGTACCTGTGACATCGAGTTCATCCATTCGATCGCTGTTTCTGGCCGGTCCTGCGGGACGGCTGGAAGCGCTGCTCAATGCTGGTGCAGGCAATGCGACGCACGCAGCGGTTGTATGCCATCCGCATCCGTTATTTGGCGGAACGCTGCACAATAAAGTGGTCTTCCACACCATGAAGGCCCTGAATAGCTTCGGTTTTCCCGTATTGCGCTTCAACTTTCGCGGAACCGGGTTGAGCGAAGGCGAACACGCTCACGGCATCGGCGAAGTCGAAGATGTGCGGACGGCTCTTAACTGGCTCGATGCGGAATTCCACCTGCCGTTGATCTTCGCCGGATTTTCTTTTGGCGCCGCGATCGGGCTGCGCACTGCGTGCGATGACCCGAGAGTACAGGCTCTCATCGCAGTTGGAACGCCGGTTGTTCCTGTCGCCGCCGACACCGAAGAGGCGCGGGTTTACACGTATGAGTTTCTGCAGAATTGCAGCAAACCGAAACTATTCCTCAGCGGAGCGCGCGATCAATTCGGCCCGCGCTCAAAGTTGGAATCGTTGGTTGCTTCAGTTCCTGAACCCAAGAAGTTAGTGATAATCGAAGGCGCAGACCATTTCTTCGAAGGCCGCCTGCGCGAACTGCGCGAAGCCACCGAAGCATGGGTGAAAGAAACCGTTAGCCCTCAGCCGTCAGCCCTCAGCTAAGTCTCAACCTGTCATCCTGAGCGTAGTGAGTGCGCCGCGAAGCAGAGCACTCGCGGAGTCGAAGCATCCCTACCTCACTCCCAAATGCTCGTGGTCGTGCGGGCTGACCCCTGACTACTGACTACTGACCCCTGGCTACTGACCCCTGACTACTGACCCCTGACCTTATAATCCTCCCCATGCTCGATCCCTCCCGCGAGGCCCAGTTCCGCCAGATGCGCGAAACAGCACGCTCGATCTTTCGTTACACCCTGGATCAGGCCTCCATCGTCCAGGCTTTTGAGCGGCACGTGCATTGCGAACGCGGCGTGCTGCGCGTCCGGGAAGATCTTTACGATCTGCAGTCGTATGCGCACGTGCTGGTCGTCTCGCTGGGGAAAGCTGCGCACACCATGGTCGAGGCTCTGGCCGCTCAAGTCGGGTCGTCGCTGGAGGGAATCGCAGCCAGTTCGGTCGACCCGCAATCGCAATTGCACGGCTTCCGCTATTTTCGTGGAGGACATCCAACGCCGAATGCGGAATCCATTCAGGCAGCGAGTGCCATCCTTCGAGCGTTGGAGGCCCAAACCGCATCATCCCTGGTGATCTTCCTGCTCAGTGGAGGGGGTTCTTCCATCGTCGAGAAGCCGCTTGACGATGAGATCTCCATCGATGACCTGGTCGCGACCTACCGCGTGCTGGTCCACTCCGGAGCCCCGATCGCCGAGATCAACACCATCCGTAAACACCTCTCGGCCGTGAAAGGTGGACGCTTGGCGCAGGCCGCGTCTCCAGCTCACCAGGTCTCAATCCTGGTATCTGACGTTCCCGACAATAGCCCTGATGCCTTGGCGTCGGGGCCAACCATGCCCGACTCAACATCGACAGATGATTGCTATCGCATCGCGGGAAAATACGATCTGCTGACGCAGTTCCCTGCGAGCACACGGGAGTTGTTTGAACGCCACGCATTGGAGGAGACGCCGAAGTCGGACGATCCAGCGTTTCACCGAGCGCGTTGGTGGACCATCTTGTCGAACAAGACGGCCATTGAGGAAGCCAGCCTCGCAGCCGAACGCTCCGGTTTCTTCGTTCATGTCGACAATTCCTGCGATGACTGGGATTACGCCAGGGCCGCTGACTACCTGCTGCACAAGCTGCGCGAACTCCGGAAGCAGTGTTCTCCGGTTTGCCTGATCTCTGGCGGTGAAGTTACGGTGAAAGTAACCAACGGTGGTGTAGGAGGACGCAATCAGCAGTTCGCGCTCGCCTGCGCGGAGAAGATTGCGGCCGAGAACATCACCGTGCTAAGCGCCGGAACCGATGGAATCGATGGAAACAGTCTTGCCGCGGGAGCCATTGTGGATGGAAGCAGTGCCGAACGCGCACGACAGAATGGCTTGGACATTTCGAAGGCACTCGCGGCATTCGATGCTTACCCAGTTTTCTCTGCGCTTGGCGACGGGATCGAGATCGGTCCTACGGGAAATAACCTTCGGGATCTTCGAATTCTGCTGGCTTACTAGAACATTCCGCTTGGCTTCGCCTACGCGGGACAGCCGAAGCGGCTGTCCCTACGTGAGCGGTGGATATACCTGAGTGGTGGTTAGGCGGTCTTTTGCATTTTGGCCATGGCGTCTTCCATGCCACGCTTCATCTCATCCGCGGAGAGATCTTTGGTGTGCGTAGCGATGGACCACTTGTGGCCGAAAGGGTCTTTCAACTTTCCGTAGCGATCGCCCCAGAACTGATCCATGACCGGCATTTCCACCCGTGCGCCCGCCTTGATCGCACGATCGAAAGCGGCATCGACGTTGTCCACATAGATGTGCAGGCCCATGCTCGATCCACCTACGGTTTCCGGCGAAAGCGCGCCGTAGTCGGGATATTCATCGGCCAACATCAAGATGGAGTCGCCAATGACCAGTTCGGCGTGCATAACCTTGCCGGTCGGATCTTTCATGACGCCGCGCTCGGTAGCTCCAAACGCTTTCTTGTAGAACTCGATGGCCCGCGCCGCGTCCCGTACGGTCATATACGGCGTGAGAGTGTGGTAGCCCTCTGGAATAGGTTTTACTGCCATGCTGAACTCCTTAAGGTGGGATTTTTTCGAAGCAGTCTACACCAAGTCTTACGGAGGTTTGTCAAGGCAGGCCAGAGAGTTGATGAGAAGTCTTGGAGGCCGAAGGAACAACAATTCCGCTTAGAAAAATCTCGTCACGCCTTCTTCGAGGACGACGACCTTATCTTTGATTCCAGCTGCGCGGGCTTCCTGGTCCAGCAGTTGCAGAGGTTCCTCCACCGGTTCGTGGGACAGGCGGAAAGTGCCGTAATGCATCGGCACCATCCAGCGTGACTTGAGATCGAGGAAAGCCTTGGTCGCGTCGGCGGGGTTGGTGTGCACGTTACGAAACGTAGCCGGGTTGTAGGCGCCGATCGGGAGCAGCGCGAGTTCCGGGGAAAGACGGCGTCCGATCTCGCTGAAGCCGGAAAAGTAGGCCGTGTCGCCGGCGTGATAGACGGAGTGCTTGCCGGACTTCAGGACAAAGCCTCCATAGCCGCGATGCGAATCCTTAAGAATGCGGGCGCCCCAATGCCGCGAAGGCACGTGCGTAATCGACACATTGCTGTGTCGCGAGGTCTTCCACCAATCGAGTTCGATGATTTCGGAGAAACCAAGATCGGAGACGAGGTCGGAAACGTGCGTCGGAATTACAATTGCCGGCGCTACGCCTCGGGTGCGCAGATTGTTTTGCACGATCGCGCGCAGCGAAGGCCGGTGAAGGTGATCGAAATGGGCGTGCGAGACCAGCACCAGATCAATTGCCGGAAGATCGGCAATGCGCAAGCCGGGACGGCGCAGGCGCTTCAGCACAAACAGCCAGCGCGCGAAATTCGGATCGATGACAACGCTCTTGCCGCCGATCTGTACGAAGAAACTGGCGTGTCCAATGAAGGTAACACCGAGCTCGCCATTGGTGACCAGTCGAGGTTTATGAGTTTGGCCGCAACGGGGAGTGACCGCCGAGTGCCGCACCAGGCGTCCAAATTGAGTGGCGCGTTTACGAAGGGCCGGATTACGAAGAGTTTGCTTGATCATGCTGCTACAGCGCCCAGTTACGGTTCGAATTCCCTCAGCCTATTCCAGTTTGTCGCCAGCACAGCTTCCCAAGCGATTGCTGCAATTTTGTACCTGCCATATTAGATGAATCGGCCGGATCGTGGGCTGCTTTTTGATTCGCCGGGAGTACGGCAGTAATCTAGCCGGGTATGGCCCTTCTGATTGTCGGGGAGGGAGCTGAAAAGTTGTGTTTGCTTGACCTTAAATGGCCGGGTCATATCTAATCCGAAAGCGTTCCCGCTAACGGGTTTCGAGAGCAAAGGAGAGAGTTCGCATGCGCGTGGCGTTTCTGGGATTGGGAATTATGGGCCAGTCGATGGCCTCAAATCTGGTGAAGGCCGGCCATGAAGTAACCGTATGGAACCGTACGCCCGGAAAATTAGTAGAAGGAGCGGGAGTAGCGCCGACTCCGGCCGCCGCAGCCCAGGACGCAGAAGTAGTGTGGCTTTGCGTATCCGACACGGAAGCAGTCGAAGACGTAATCTTCGGCAAGGAGGGGGCCTCAGCTGTTCTTGCTGAGGGCGCGATCATCGCCGACTCGAGCACCATTTCGCCTTCGGCAACCGTAAAGTTTGCCGAGCGCATGGCAGCCAAAGGCGTGGCTTGGGTGGATGCGCCCATGACAGGATCGAAAATTGGGGCGCGGGACGGGAGCCTGGTGTTCATCGTGGGAGGCGCGGAGGAGCAGATAGAACGCCTGAAGCCGCTCTTCGCAGCCATGGGGAAGAAGATTTTCCGCATGGGAGAAACGGGCAAAGGGCAAGCCACCAAACTCGCAATGAATCTGCAAATTGCACTGATCTTCGAGGGATTCGCTGAGGCCCTCACGCTGGCAACCAAGCTGGGAGTCGATACGCAACAATTGTTGTCGCTGATCGAGGCGACCATGGTGCGCTCGGGTGTCGTCGAATACAAAGGCCCGTTTATTCTGCAGCGGGATTTCACCCCGAATTTCCCGCTGCGGCTCATGCACAAAGACATACGGCTGACGCTGGAGGCGGCGAAAGAGGTGCGCGTGAAACTCCCGGCCCTCGAAACCGTCGAAGAGATTTACGAGATGGCCACCGAAGATGGCCACAAGGATCTGGACTACGCGGCAACCCTGACCCTGCTGGAAAAATGGGCCGGTGTTCAAGTGAAGGGCGGTGCCGCGTAACACGAAGGTGATAACCTTTACAGCTAAGCCTTCTGGTTCTGAATTTCTCTGGGCCATTACCCTCGTAATGACCCCTAAATCCGCTATTACACAAGTATTACAGTCATCCTCCGCCCGCCTTGATAGCTTAGCTGTGGGGTTGATTTAGTTCACACCACCGCGAAACGGGGACCTTCCTTGGATATGGAACTGCAAGATCTGGAAAAACCACAAGCAGCAAAAGACGAAGTCAACTGGGTAACTGCGGCCTTTATGGCGGCGTTTCACGTGGGCGCAATCGCTGCTCTATTCTTCTTCACATGGAAGGCGCTTTTCGTCGCAATGTTCCTGTGGTGGGTTTCGGGAAGCCTGGGCATCGGCATGAGCTATCACCGCCTGCTGACGCACCGCGGTTACAAGACTCCGAAGTGGGTGGAGTATTTCCTGACGGTCTGCGCCACGCTCGCGCTCGAAGGCGGCCCGATTTTCTGGGTGGCGACGCACCGCATTCATCATCAGTATTCGGATCTGGAAGGCGATCCGCACTCGCCCATCGACGGCAAGTGGTGGGCGCACATGGGCTGGATCCTGATGGGCAAGTCGATGCACCATGACACCACCACGCTGGCCCGCTACGTTCCCGACCTTGCCAAAGATAAGTTTCACGTCTGGATCACGAAGTATCACTACGTTCCACAGGTTGTTCTTGGGCGTTATTCTGTTCGCCATTGGCGGCTTGCCGTTTCTGCTGTGGGGAATCTTCCTGCGCACCGTAGTTGGATTGCACGCAACCTGGCTGGTGAATTCGGCGACGCACTCGTGGGGAACGTCGCCGGTTTGCGACCCGCGATCTTTCCACCAACAGTTGGTGGGTGGCGCTGCTGACGTTCGGCGAAGGCTGGCACAACAATCATCACGCGCATCCGACGGCGGCGCAGCACGGGTTCACCTGGTACGAAGTGGATATGAACTGGTACGGCATCTGGGTGCTGAAGACGCTGGGACTGGCTTGGGATATCAAGCGGGTCAATCTGTCCGAAGTCGAGCGTGGGCTGGTGCCAACGCCGAATGGGCGGCTGATCACCGCGGCAATGCCGGAAGTCTCAGTCGCAGGCGACTAGCGATTCAATCAGTGAAACGGATCAGCCCTGGCCAATTGGCCGGGGCTTTTTTGTGTCCGGATCTGCTCACACGCGGATAATCATCACTTCGGTGGCCTTGATCAGTGCCGCGGCGGTTTGTCCTTTCTTCAATCCCATTTCCCGCACAGCCCCTGATGTGATCAGGGAAGTGATCAACTGGCCGCCTACTGACAAGGTCACCTGCGCCACTAGCCCGCTGACCCGGACGTCGACGATGCGGCCGACCAGCTGGTTGCGCCCGCTGATGCGCTGGTAGCTGACGCGGCGTTCACCCTCGTTGTGGCCGCGGGTGCGGTAGAGCAGGCGATCGATTTCCGACTGGGCGATACGGTAGTGCCCGCCAGCCGTTTTCACCGCGCGCAGCTTCTGGTGATAAATCCACTGCTTGATCGTGGGATAGCTGATCTGCAACTGAACCGCCGCGTCGCGCGGGCGAAGCAAGGGTTCTTCGGAACGCCCTGGGCCAGTTTTCCTATCGATCATTTCTTTCTCCGGCGAACATTCGCATCGCTGTACTCTCAGAACGGAAAGCGGACCGAGACCGTCTTGGCGTGGTCGAACTGATGGAAGTGGGTGACTGAGATTTGTTCTCCCGCTCCGATGCTAAGCCCCAGGCGCCTCCACAAATGAAAACGTCCGGCTACCAGTCCCGGAGACAGGAATACCTGCTTGTCGCCGTCCAACTTTCCGTTAGGCCAGAAAATCGCATTCACCTCGACTTCGGGCCACAGCTTGCGGAACACGCGATATTGAAACGCTGTATTGTACGCCACCGGTGTGCCGCTCTTATCGCGGCCTCCGGTGGGCACCGTCCAACCGAGCGTGCTCTGAAAATCGAAGTTGCCGAATCCCTTGCCGAACGCGATGGTAGGCGTGATCGAAGCATAACTGGAGGCAAACCGGCCATAGGGAATGCTGCCCGCCAGAAACGCGGTGAGAATGTAATTGCCGTGCTCTTCATTCTGAGCCAGGAAACGGTACTTGAGAGTCAGCGGAATATTGCCGAACCCGTCAACGCCGGAATTAGGAACCTCATAGGGCGGCACTCCCAGGATAATTTCAGTCTGCTTGGTGGGGATCAACTCCAGGCCTTTACCGTTTCCGTAATTCAGGTTTGTCCCTCCTGCCACCGGCGTCCAAACGATGTCCGAGCGGAACTCTTCTTCCAGACGTGGCGTCGTGGTGAACAGTGGAGTGATCCAGTGGGGTTGCGCGGCTTGGGTTTCAGAAACGCGCTTGAACCAATTCTTGAAGTAGTCGTCCTGCGCGGTAAGACTTGGGACGAGAGACAGGCAAATGAGAACAAAACGGACGGTATACATAACTCCGCGATATGCGTTCAAAACGATCCCCCAGAAATCGTTGATGCTCTGATTGAAAAAACAATATCATATTTAATAGACGAATAATATTACAGTAACAATACGAATTGATATCAAAGGGCTGCGTTTTGGTAGGAGTCGAGTCCAAACCAGAAGGCTAGTAAAATTGCCGTGACATCATGCGCATCACGAGCCGCCGCGGAACGATCGTCTTCTTCCTCTGCCTGGGCATCGGCCTGGTCGCGCTGGCGGTCGCTCTCAACGTTGGATGGATCATCCTCAACTGGCGCGAGGGCGTGCTGCTGTTTTTCGGCATCATCTTCTTCGCGCTGATCATTGCCGGCATGGTAGTCAACACCATCTTTCTGGTGCGCGAACTGCGACGAAGCGAGCAGCACGACAGCTTCATCAACGCTGTGACCCACGAACTCAAGACGCCGGTAGCGTCGATCCGGTTGCATCTGGAAACCTTGCAGCGGCGTCGAATTGCCCGAAGAGCGCAAGCAGGAGTTCTACCGGCTGATGCTGAGCGACACCGACCGCCTGACCGACACGGTGGAGCAGGTGTTACGGGCCGGGACGGGCGGGAGACAAGAAGGCGGGACGCGAGAAGGCAGAAGTGGACTTTCGGGCGGTTGGTTCGTGACTGCATGGAAGCGACGAGGGCACGTCATCACCTGCAAGCCGGAGGCGCTGCGATATGAGGAGGCATCGCCCAATGGCCGGGGATTGCATGTGCGCGGCAGCGCCGAAGATCTGCGAACTGCTGTCTCCAACGTCCTCGACAACGCGGTGAAGTATTCCGGTGACCAGATCGACGTGCGCGTGAGGCTGGAGGCGCCGGACGAGAAGACAGGTATCGCTCTGCGTGTGCAGGATCAAGGAGTCGGCATTGCTTCCGACGATCTGAAGAGAATTTTCAAGCGCTTTCATCGCGTGACGCACTCGGTCGCTGGCTCACGTCAAGGGAACGGGACTGGGACTATTTATCGTGAAATCGATCGCCAAGAAACACGGCGGCAAGGCTTTTGCCGAGAGCGCCAGGCGAGGGGCACGGGACGACGATAGTGATTGAACTGCCGAGAGTCGATCTGCCTTCGATGAAAGGGAGGTCAGACGCATGAGCCGGGTCCTGGTCGTAGAAGACGAAGCGCACCTGGCGCAGGGATTGCGCTTCAACCTCGAAGCTGAGGGATATGCAGCGGAAGTGGTCGGCGACGGCGAAGCGGCGACCGACCGTCTGCTGGAGAAGAAGGAAAAGTTCGATGTCGTCGTGCTCGACATCATGCTTCCGGGGAAAGATGGATTCGAGCGTGGTGTCGGAGTTGCGCGCCGCGAGAAATTACGTTCCCGTCCTCATGCTGACGGCGCGCGGACGTCCCGAGGACGTGCTGAAGGGATTCGCGTCCGGGGCGGATGATTATCTGGCGAAGCCCTTTGATCTTTCGATTTTGCTGGCGCGGTTGCAGGGATTGCTGCGGCGCAGCCAGTGGATGCGAGGCGGACCGCTTTCTGGAAAGCAGAGACCCAAGTCGCGTCCGATGGCGGAGAGGATTTCGGCACATTTTCTTTCGCGGGCAAGACGATCGATTTCGGAGCGCTGGAATTGCGGTCGGAGGACAGTACGATTCATCTGACGGTGATGGAGTCGGAACTGCTGCGGCATCTGGTGCGGAATGATGGCAAGATCGTCTCGCGCAAGCAGATTCTCGAAGAAGTGTGGGGACTGCACGAAGATACCGACACGCGCGCGATCGACAATTTCGTCGTGCGGTTGCGGCGGTACATCGAAGATGATCCGGGGAATCCGCGGCATTTGTTGACGGTACGGGGCGTGGGCTACCGGTTTCTGGCGAAGCCGGAAGTGAAGTAAAGGCGTAGGTAAACGTGGGAAGATGCTTGATTGTCTGTCCCGACGACCCACTGTCATCCTGAGCGGAGCGGAAGGTTCGCGAACTGCGAACCTCCCGCGCAGTCGAAGGATCCCTACGGCGCGGACGCCCTGCTCCGGCGGATGAAGGGATTTCCTTAGGGCGCGCGGTGAAGACCACTCGATAACGCGCAGGCCGTGGCGCAGATCGCAGGGATCCTTCGACTCCGTGACTGCTTCGCATTCGCGAAGCAGTCACTGCGCTCAGGATGACAATCGTGAGTTTCCGATGACTAGGCACGGCACAATTCCGCCAGCAGCGTTTCACGCCGTTTTAGAGCGATGGAATCAAGGCGGCGCAACACCGTCATGTAGATCGGAATCGAAATCGCAGCGAGGATCAAGAACAGCAGGACTGCGATCCACAGATTCTGGAAGAAGCGGGCTATGCCGAAGACTCCCGCTCCAAATCCGACGATCACAGCCTGCACGCCAAGGCTGGCTAACACCGTGGTCTGGCTAACGTTTTGGCGGCCGAAGGTCGAGAAGTCGCGCTTCTTGGGGGAGTAGATCGAGAGCAGAGTTTCCCGCCGTGAAATTGAGGGGCGCGGCGAACATCAAGCCTGCAATAGTCGCGACCGTGACTGCCGGCTGCGGTGAGCCGTACAGGTAAGCGACCGCGAACCAGGCGAATACCGCGTTCAGCTATGAGAATGCCGGCGTGTGTCAGATTCTTTCCTAACATGATCTGACGGAAAGGAACCGGAGAGGCGTAGAAGAATTGCAGGCCGCCGCCATCCCCGCCGAAACTGTTGTAGACCAGATTCGTCAGCACCAGCATCGCATAGGCCGCTGCCCCGGGGAATGCCATGTCGGGCGTGCGGTTCCAAGATCCCGGAGTGCCGCATCGGGTTCATCGGGCCCAGGCGAAAGATCACCAGCATGAAGATGGGCATGATCAGCGTGAGCAGCATGGGACCGCTGCGCGCCAGATAGCGGATTTCTTTTTCAAAGACGGCGGCGACGGACTGGAGAGAATCCCGGTAGTTCCCATCCAACTTGCAGAGTTTGTGCCGGTTTCACGAGCGGGCGGGCCGCCCGCTTCGCTGAGATTTTCTCCACGGAATTGGGCGCGCATGCGCAAGTGCAGCAGGTATCCCACCGCCAAAGTCATGATTGCCAGGAAGAGCAGGGAAGTGAACCCGACCAGGATATCGGCCTTGCGAGAGCTTGCGCGATGGCGTCGGCGGCGAGGCCGGGCGGCAGCTATGGCTTGAACCTGGGCCGCGATCTCAAGACTCTGGCGAAGCTCGGGGTGAGGTCCTTTGCTCGACCCGCTGCATGATCGGGCCGATCAACTGGAAGCTGAGCATCGCGAGGATGAACACAACTCCCAGGATTTCGCGGGTGCGGCGCTGCGCCAGCCAGCGCTCCAGCCAGGCGAAGAGCATCTGCATCAGCACGAGGTTGAAGAGGGCGAAAGTCAGCAGAACCAGGGAGGTCCACGGAAAAAGAAGTGGGCGTGCGGCGCTTACCCCGAACAGAACTCCGACCAGCGCGAAGCTGCCGAGCGCGCTGGCGGGATCGAAAAAACCGTAGGCCAGCCGGACCAGAAAGTACGAGCGGTAATTCAGAGGGAAACGAAGCAAGTCCGAAGAGTCGGGATTGTTGGTGAAGGCGGTCGCCATTACGGGGAAGAACTTGCCAGAAGAAAAAGATTGGCCAAAGCACGATGGGTAGGAATTGAGCTTCACCTTGCGACACGAAATACCAGGAGAGTCCGGTCGCGAAGGCGAAAGCTGCCGAGCCCGCCGAAGGCGAACGCGGAAGTGACGATGATGCGCGAGGCAAGTTCCACCTTGCCACGCCGGCTGCGCAGCCCGTTGACGAACATGCGCCAGCGCAATTCGGCTATGGCCCTAAGTTGGCCCGGGGTGGAGTCGGAAGAAGTCATGTCGGGGATCTTGTCATTCTTGCATAACGTGGTTGGAGCGCGCATCACCGCTCCTGATGCGGGCTTCGAAAGAAGTTTCTAACCAAGCCAGGAAAGTTCTTGCTCTGCGGGACGCGTTCCGCCGACCACGCGTAAGAATATCTGCTCCAAGGTCAGCGTTTCCGCAGATGGACTGCCGGAATCACCGGCCTCGCCTGGCGTTTGCGCTTCGACCCCGGCGCGCAATTCTTCCAGAGAGCCTTGGGCGACCAATCTACCCTGATGGATGATGGCCACATGGCTGCAGAGCCGCTCAACGATTTCGAGCACGTGCGACGTGAGAAAAATCGTGGCGCCGCGTGCGATCATGCCCTGCAACATGGATTTCAGAGTCCCTGCGGCAATGGCGTCAACGCCTTCGAAGGGCTCATCGAGGAACAGCACCTTGGGCCCATGAATGACGGCGGCGGCCATGGCGAGTTTCTTCTGCATGCCGTGAGAGTAGTCGGTAACAAGTTTCTTGGGTTGATCGGCGAGTTGCATGAAGTCGAGCAACTCGGCGGCGCGCTGGGCAGCCGTCTGGCGGTCGAGGCCGTACATGCGTCCGGCGAAGCTCAAGAACTCGGCGCCTGTGAGCCGTCCGAACAGCGCCATGCCTTCCGGGACAACGCCGATCTGGCGCTTCACTTCGACCGGGATGAGTCTCGAGGTCGAGGCCGAGGATTTCGATTTTTCCGGTAGTGGGCGTCAGAAGCCCGGTCAGCATCTTGATTGTGGTCGACTTCCCGGCGCCGTTAGGGCCGAGGAATCCGAAGAATTGTCCCGGGGCGACCTGGAGATCCACGTTGTCCACGGCAACGAGTTCCCCGAACCGGCGGGTCAGGGCAGTCGTGGAAATTGTGGGTGCTAAATTCATCAAAGTTCGAATCTAGCACACTGAATTCGACGAAAGGCCAAATCAAAGCGAAAATCATTCACCACGAAGGCCACGAAGGTACACGAAGTAAAACCTGACAGCCACCTTCGTGATACTTCGTGTCCTTCGTGGTTAAAAGGTTTGGATGCTCGTGGTTACTTCTTCTTTTTTGCGTCTTCCGTCCACGGGGGAACGATGCCGGCGACACGAGCGTAGGCGATGGATTGGCCGAGGTGCTCGGCTCCGTGGCGAACCACAAAGAGCAGCACTCCGCGATCGGTGTTCTTACCGCCGAACCAGTCCATGCTCTTGTCGAGATCTGCATCCGGCAGGGCTTTGATTGCGCCTTTGGCGTGCGCGAACGAATCCTTCAGCGTGGCGATGATCTTGGCTTTGTCGGTAGTGGACTTTTCCAGACTCTTAACGTCGAGGCCGGCTGGCGGCGGGGTTCCGACCGCCTGGTAGATGTTGTAATTCGCGGCGCTGACATGCAGAAATACCTCTGCGAACGAGCGCACATCGGCTGCGGGGCGCCACGTGTACTTGTCGGCGGGAATGGCCTCGGCGAGGCGGGTGAACTTGTCTTCCTGGATCATGACTTCGGCAAGTACTTCGGAGCGATATCCAGTGACGCCGGGAGTGCCTTCCTTGTAGGGATTCACCTGCGCGGTGAGCTGAATCGCGGCAGTCATGAGAACAAGGAAGCAGAGTGCAGAGAAAGCGTATTTCATGAGTCTCCTTTGCGAAAAACTCGAGTGAGTGGAATCCGTGCGAACGAGGTACTGGATGCTAACAGAAACCGTTAGACGGCCCAGGGGGCTGGTAGTCAACGGGGACCGGTTGAAGAGGGGTGGATTGGGGTGGAGACGAGCGTCCATTGCGCGCGCGGGACGCACCCGCGACAGCCGGCGGGACACCGGCGCTACGGAATGGCGGAGCGGATACGGAGCTGCTAAACGGCGCTACGGAGCCGCTACAACAGTCCCAAATGGTCGGGGTATTTGGCTTGCAAGGCACTGATCAGCATTTCGAATTCGGGCATGCTGCGCAGGTTTGCGAGACAAGGATCTTTCAGGAAGAACGGCCAGCACGCGAAGCCGGTGGCAACGCTGCGTTCCAGCCATTCGAAGGCGGTTTCAGGTCTTCCCGTGAGGGCCAGAGTGCCGGCGATCTGATAGTAGGTATGGTGGGCGTGCCCAAAGGATTTTGGACTGGCGCACGCCTTGGTCACGCATTCGATGGCGGCGTCCGGGTTTCCCATCATCGCGTGCAGCAAGCCTTGTAGGCTCACGATGAGCGGCTCGTGGGGCAATTGTGTCATGGCTTCATCGAGCAGTCGCTTGGCCTCTTTCAATTGGCCAGTCATCATCGCCAGATAGGGAGCCCAATGGAGTTGATATTTATTCCCGGGGCTCTGCGCCCGCCACAGTTGAATCTGTTCCCATGCTCGTTCGTACTCCTCCCCCCATGCATACACCTGCGTAATGCTTGGGCTCACGGCTTTTTGGGGCTGGAAGGGGCGTCCTCTTTCGAACATTTCGCGCGCATGGTCCAGCAGTCCGATGTGCGCCAGGATTGTGCCCAGCCGGTTATAGGCGTGAGGCAGGTTGTTCTGTAACGCGAGAGCACGTTTGAGATCGGCGATTGCCTCCAGGTGCTGAAAGTTTTTTGAAGGTCCCCACAACAAGAAAGCGCGGGCGACGTGGCCTTCGGGAAGGTTCGCGTCGATTTCAAGGGCGCGCTTGCAATGGAATTCTGCCTTTTCCAGCCAGACGCTGGCAGGGTCGAATTCAAAATGGCGAGTGGTACAGGCGAACGAAAGGGTAGCGTGAGCCAGAGCAAAATTCGGATCGCGAGTTACCGCATTCGTCAGGTGCTGGCTGGCGGTGTCCATCATTGACGCACCAGCAGAGGCGGTAATGCGATAACCGCGCATGAATTCGGCGTAGGCCATGGGATCCCGGCTGTAGCGGGGACGCTGCTCAATTATGGCCGGAGCTTGAGGCCGGTTCAGGGCATTGGCAATTTGTTTCGCGACCTCTGCCTCGAGCGCCGGCAGCCGATTTGTATCGAGGTCACACTTCTTAGTGAAGCATGTGCGCTGCAAATAAGAGTCAACCATTTCCAGCGAGAGTCGCCATTCTCCCTTGGACATCTGAATCGCCCCGTGGACCACAAACCGCACACCCAAGTGAGAGGCAATGTCGAACGATGGGGATTCCGGCGGAAGATTCACTACGGCAGATGTCGGCAGCACATCGACGCCGGACAGGTTGCCCAGCCGTGCCACCAGGGCATCGGCAAACCCGAGACACAGGCCCTGGTCGTCGGCAGATTTTCCCAGTAGTTGAAGCGGCAGAATGGCGATCGATGAGCGATCGCCGCTGCTGTCATTACGGTTGTCGGTGCGGGCCACTTCTGGCCTGGCGTCCGAGCGGGGATACATGGCATCGATTACGCGCAGCGGACCGACGAAGCGATATCCCTTTCCAACTACGGTCTCTAGGAAGCGCGGCTGGTCAGCGTTGTCTCCGAGAGCAGTGCGAAGCTTGCGCACGATGTTATTGACGTTTTTCTCGCTGTCGATGAAGAGATCGGAACGCCAGAGTCTCTTGACGATCTCCTCTCGCGAGACCATTTGCTCGCGTCGTGAGGCGAGGAAGATCAACAACTCCATGGGCTTCTTTTCGATCTTGATCCGTCGCCCCGAGCGCCGCAGTTCATAGCGGCCCAGATCAAGTTCCACCTCGCCAATTTCTTTCTTGGACACTGGCATCAAAGTCTCGGTTCAGCATTATCCCTCAAAATCGAATGACTTGCGACGATATACGAAAGATATACAAAGGCTATTCCGGCGGGATTGTGAAACCCCTTGAGCCACGGGATGATGCCCCATCACAAAATTCAAACGCTGGAGAAAAGATTCCATGAAACGAAATTTGTATCTCACCCTGGCGATCGTTGCGGTTATGTGCTGCGCGGGCCAGCTTTATCGGGCTGCCGCTCATCCGGGAACTGAAGGGACGAACGCGTTCACTCCCGGCACGATTCCCTGGGGACCGCCGCCACCTTTTATCGCTCCAGGCGCACAACTCGCGGTGATTGAGGGGAACCCCGGCGCGAGCAGCGGCGACTATACCGTCCGCTTGAAAATGCCGGAAGGTTATCGCATCGAGCCGCACTGGCACCCTTTGCGGGAAAACGTAACCGTCATCTCGGGCACCTTCAAAGTTGGCATGGGAGATGTTTTCGATAAGACCAAGATGGCGACGTTCCCCGCGGGAAGCTTCGCCTTCCTCGATCCGAGCATGCACCACTACGCGATGGCCAAGGGCGAGACCGTCGTGCAAGTCCACGGGCAGGCTCCGCTGCAATTCAACTACGTCAATCCTGAGGACGATCCCAGCAAGAAGTAGTACTTGCGGAAACAATTCAAATCAAGAATGGAGGAAGTTATGACTGTGGATGCGAACAAGATGGAGCAATTCCTGGGAAAGTTCGTTAACGACCTAGGGGCCGCGGTACACGCCGGTATGGTCGTGATCGGAGAACGGTTGGGACTGTACAAGGCGCTGGCTGCCGGGCCGCTGACGCCTGCGGAATTGGCAGCGATCACGCGCACCGATGAGCGATACGTGAGCGAGTGGCTGGCTTCGCAGGCAGCCGGTGGATATCTCACCTACAACTCGGACACGCACAAGTTCGGTATGACGGAAGAGCAGGTGCTGACCTTAGCTAGAGAAGATGGCCCGGCATACATGCCGGGAGCATTCGAACTCGCTCTGGGATCACTCGCGGCAGTTCCTCGAATTACTGAATCATTCCGGACTGGCGCCGGCATGGGATGGACCGAGCACGAGGACGGCGTATTTCACGGTTGCGAGAAGTTCTTTCGTCCGGGCTACGCGGCTAACCTGGTCAGCGCGTGGATACCCGCCCTGGATGGCGTCAAGGACAAGCTTCTGCGTGGTGGGAAGGTCGCCGACGTGGGTTGCGGAAAGGGAGTTTCGAGCATTTTGATGGCAAAAGCGTTCCCGAATTCGCAAATCTTTGGATTTGATTATCACGACAAGTCCATCGAAGCGGCGCGGCAAGCGGCCAAGCGCGAAGGAGTGGCCGACCGGGTAACATTCGAGGTGGCAAAGGCAAAAGAATTTCCGGGCAAAGGCTACGACTTCGTTGCGGTATTTGATTGCCTGCATGACATGGGGGATCCGGTGGGCGCAGCGGCTCACGTTCGCTCTGCGCTGGCGAACGATGGGTCGTGGATGATCGTGGAACCCTTCGCCAACGACGATCTCAAGGACAACCTCAATCCCGTGGGCCGGATTTACTATTCGTTTTCGACTCTACTGTGTACTCCGTGCTCGCGCTCGCAGGAAGTGGGACTGTGCCTTGGAGCGCAGGCCGGGGAGAAGCGGATGAAGAATGTGGTCAGTTCAGCCGGGTTCAGCCGTTTCCGGCGGGCTACGCAGACGCCATTCAATCTGGTGTACGAGGCACGGCCTTAAGGGCAGTCTGTAAAGCCCGTCAAGCTTCGCTCGGCGGACAGCCGAGGGCATCTGTCCCCACACATGCCCAAACGAAACGCCCTGGCTTTCGCCAGGGCGTGGTTTGAAGTTCGATTGGTCTAGAACAGGTTCCAGAGGAACTGGTTGTAGACCTCGTGGTGGAATTGGACTTCCTGGGCTTTGACGAAAGTTCCCAGAGCGCGCGGGCAGCGGTCAGCCGAAGCTTGCTTCAGGTCGGCGTAGCGGCCTTTTACGTCTTCGCCGAGCAGGGTGTCGATCCACTCTGCTTTACGGAAGTTGGCGAGCGCGTCGTAAATGTTATCGGGCAGGTAGCGCTCGGCCTGACGCAAATTCTTCATCTTGGAGGTCTCGCCGTCGAGTCCGGTTTTGAAGATCGAATACATCACCAGGTATGGATTGGCGTCCGGCGCGACGGAGCGGACTTCGACCCGCATACTCTTTTCGTTCCCGATGGGAATGCGGATCATCGAACCGCGGTCGACCGCGGACGCTTTAATCTGATTGGGAGCTTCGAAATGCGGATCAAGACGACGATAGGCATTGACACTGGCGTTCAGAAGCAGGCAAATGTCATTGCCATGCGTGAGGATGCGGTCGACGAAAGGCCCATCCCATCTTGCTGAGTTTTTCCTCGCCCTTGGCGTCCCAGAAGAGGTTCTTGCCGTTCTCGCTGATCGAAACGTTGGTGTGCATGCCACTGCCGTTGACGCCGACGACCGGCTTGGGCAGGAATGACGCGGTCAGGCCCATATTGGTGGCGACCTGGCGGCAGATCAGTTTGTAGAGTTGGATCTGGTCGGCGGCGGTGACGACTTCACCGTAACCATAGTTAATTTCGAACTGCGAAGGGGCGACCTCAGGATGGTCCTTCTCGTTCTGGAAGCCCATCGCGCGCTGCACTTCCGCAGTCGTGTCGATAAAAGTGCGGAGTGGATCGCCGGGGAGGGAGTGGTAGTAGCCGCCGGTGTTGACGTATTCAAATTTACCGGTCTCGTGAAAATGGCGCTCTGCGTCAGAGCCTTTGAAGAGGAATCCCTCAATTTCGTTGGCGGCGTTGAGCGTGTAACCTTTCTTCTTGTTGAGTTCGCTCGGCGTAGTTCTTGAGCACACCGCGAATGTCGCCGGAGTACGAGCTTCCGCCTTTGTCGATGACCTCGCCAAATACCAGGACCTTACCTGAGCCAAAGACATCGGCAGGAGCCCAGTAAAACGCGCCCCAGTCGATGCCAAGGCGGAGATCGCTTTCCCGCTGGGCGGTGAAGCCGCGGATCGAGGAACCGTCGAAGGTCAGGTTATCCCAGCTCTTGAGCAGGAATTTCTTGTCGTAATCGAGCATGTGCAGGCGGCCTTCGAGGTCGCTGAAGAGCACAGTCACAGCCTTGATCCGCTTTTCGTCGGTCAGATACTTCAGGCGGTCTTCTTGAACTTTGTGAGACGCGACGCGGTTCCTGCGCTGCTCCTTTGCCTTAAGGTTGAGTTCTTCGAGTTCGTCGTACGTGAGTGCCAGGAAATTGCGCAGTTCGATGGACATGGATGTCGATCAGTCTCCTTTGCGGTAAGCACCAGGATTTAGACAAAACGTGTATGGAAGTTGAAATGGCTGGTTTCAACGCTGACTTGGAACACGAAGGATAGCGCGAGGGGAGGAGGTCAGCCAATCGAAAAAGCTGATGCACGGCATAAAAGGGATTTATTTCGCCGCAGTTAGAGATTCGACGGCACGAGGGAAGAGACAGTCCAATCGTGCAGGGGATGTGCGCGACCGCAATCCAAACACTGTGTGGATGGGAACTGGCTACGGCAATTCGGGCATACGGCTCCCGTTTGGAACGTGTCAAAGGGCTGGCCACACTTCGCGCACTTCCAATATGTGCCAATCGGGGGTGATGTCTTACAAGCTGGGCAGGAAAACCCTTCGCGGCGGGGCAGTTTCTGCATGCGCAAAAGGGCCTGCGCGTGCTTCAGGCCGCCCCAGCAATTCAATAGCATGAAGACCGCAATCGCAGCGAGCCACGGATCTCGGGCAATAATCGCCAGGAGGATGAATCCGGCGACTCCAACGAATCCCAGAATGGTGGCGACTTGTAGACTGCGGGCACGCCCGAGAACAAACCAAAGCAGCGAGCGCAGGATCTGGCCGCCATCGAGGGGATAGACGGGAACGATATTGAAGATCAGCAACCCTAGGTCGATGTAGAGAAAAACCGTGCGGATTAACTTGTACAAGTCGGGCATGGTATGGGCCCAGCCCGCGGAGCTGCCGAAAAAATAGAAACCACCCAGAATGGGTAGCAGCGCCACATTCACCAGCGGCCCGGCAGCGATGCTCCAGAGGGTCGCGCCAGGACGCGGCGGCGGATCGACATACGCGACTCCACCCAGGGGCCACAGCACAATGCGGTTGGCGCGGCCGCCGACCTGCCGGCAGGCCAAGGCGTGTCCGAATTCGTGAAGCAGCACGATCAGGAAGATGGCCAGGTATTCCAGGATGTTCCAAGTGATCGACGAGTAGCGGCCGGCGCGGCTCTGGATTTCGTATATGGCCACCAGAAACCAGGACCAATGCAGGAATACGTCGATTCCCGAGAAACGAAACAGGCGGAATGATCCTTGCCCCGTACGCATGTGGGCAGTTTACTTGATCGGCGAGCAGGGTGTAGTGACTTCTTTGAGGAAAGCGTGACCGAAGAAGCTATCTTCTGTGGGCGGATGCACCGGCGGCGAGTTCACGGAGCGTGGTCAGGAAACCGGAGGCCGTGCTGGGATCGTCGAGGGCATCGAGGGCTATCGTCACCGAGAACTGCGGTGTCTGGGGACGAAAGCGGACCTGCAAAACGTCCTGCTGCCGAACCGTCATCAAGGTGTTCAATTCCGGCGCCGCATCGTGTTTCCAGTGCGTGCGCGTGGTCAGAATGATGGGGCCCGGTTCGTATATCTCCCATTCGCGCTGGTCGCGTTTGCGGGCGGTGACTCCGCGGCTGTGGGCGCACCAGCGATGCCGCACCACCTCTAGATGAAAGTTGGGCGAGCCTCCAAGATCGGCTTCGAAGGTCAACGTTTCCTTGTTTTTGTGGAACCGGCTCAGGAGCCACTGGATTGGCAGGGGCCGGGGCGGAACTTGACGATGACGTTAGCGTTCTCGAAACAGCGGGAAGGGAAGTGCAGACGGGCGGAGAGACGCGAACTTGTGACCCAGCGGGAGTCGAGGATGCGCCCCTTCCCGGCACACGCGGACTGCACCCAGCGGAGTGCCTCCGCTCCTTTGCGACGGTTGTAGGCGGTGAAGAGAAGGTGCCAGATCCCCAGGCCCGCTACGGCGCAGACAACGTCAATGACTAGAAGGCGTCCCACAAACGTCTTCGCTTTCGCTCGTTCCTCTGATGCCGATGGTACGTCCGAGGTTGCGGGTAGGGCAAGGGGGCAGAGGGCTCCAAGGCACCTTTTTTCGATGTAGGGAGTGCGACTCTTGTGGAAAACGCGGAGTTTCTGACACGTGGAGCTCCGGCTGCGCCGGGTGAAAACCCGTTCGGCTTTGCTCAGGGCAGGCCCTCGGCGCGACACCAAAACAGTCGATACAATGACGCCGTGGAGATTGTGATCCGGGATTTCAAACCTGAGGACTTCGACACGCTCTGGCGTATGGACCAGGAGTGTTTTCAACCGGGAATCGCGTATTCCAGACAGGAATTGCGAGCCTACATTCGAGCTCGGGGGGCGTTCACGCTGGTCGCGGTGGACGCAGATCGGGGTAAGTTCCAGGGGTTCATTGTGGCGCACGGCGGGCCGACCGGGCACGTCGTCACGATCGACGTGCTGGCGGCGGCGCGGCGCGGCGGGGTGGGATCGATGCTCCTAGGCGCGGCCGAAAAGCGCCTGCAGGCAGAGGGAAGCCGCGCGGTAGGCCTGGAAACGGCGGTCGATAATATCGCGGCTTTATCGTTCTATAAAAGGCACGGCTACAGCGTGATTCGGACCTGGCCGCGGTATTACGCGAACGGTGTGGACGCGCTGGTACTCCGGAAAGAATTGGCTTGATCGGTGAAGGATTTGCGTGGACTTGGGGTATACGGATAACTTGGCCTGTCTAAGGAAAATACATGAAGGTTGCGATTCAAGGGGAGTTGGGTTCCTTCAGTCATGAAGCGGCAGAGCGGATGCTGCCGCGATGCGCCGTCGTGCCCTGCGCACGATCCGCCGAAGTTTTTGATCGCGTCGAGCGCGGATCCGTTGGAGCCGCGGTGATTCCGATCGAAAATACGCTGGCTGGAACCGTGGCGGAGCATGCCGATTTGCTGGTTTCGCGAAACGTGTTCGTTCAGGGCGAGTACCTGCTACGCATCGTGCACAACGTGATCGCGGCGCCCGGGGTGCGGCTGGGCATGCTGCGGCAGGTCTTGTCGCACCCAGTGGCGCTCGATCAATGCCGCGATTTTTTCCGCCGGCATCCAGAGATTGAGGCGGTCCCGTTCTACGACACGGCCGGCAGCGTGAAACACGTGGTGGAAAAGGGATTGCAGGACGCAGCGGGTATTGCCGGCCGGCAAGCCGCGCGAGAATATTCGGGGAAGATCCTCGAAGCTGGTATTGAGGACGAAAAGAGCAACTTCACGCGCTTCTTTCTGATTCGCAAGGTGGGCACCGGGCCCGCGCGGAAGAAAAAAGAAGGTTATCAGCGCATGATTCCGCGGGGCGCGAACAAAACCTCGATCGCATTCAAGGTAAAGAATGTGCCCGGAGCGCTGTTCAAATCACTCAGCGTGTTTGCGCTGCGCGACATCAGCCTGAGCAAGATCGAGTCGCGGCCGATGCGTGGGCGACCCTGGGAATATGTCTTTTACGTGGACTTTCTGCGCGGCGATGACGAGCCCGCGCAAAATGCGCTGCGGCACCTGGGAGAAGTGGCTGAGTTTGTGAAAGTGCTGGGCATCTATCCCGCGGCTTAATCCTTGGCGGGCTAGCTAAAGCCCTTAACCGCAAAGGTCCAAAGAACGGCCGCAAAGCGCGCCAAGAAAACCAGGTCTTGCCTCATACGAATTACGGCGGCCCCGGGGAATCTATGCGTTGGTGGAGCTCATACCAAAATAGAACTGCTAGCCTGTTATCACACTCAGTTGTGACGCGGCACACATTCGAAAAGGCCGCATCCTCCTAGACTTTATGTGATCTCCGTTCGGGGATCGGTAACTCTTAATTCAGGAGGTTTTATGCGTTTTGTTAAATATTTGTGCCTGCTCGTGTGCGCGTTCAGCGTGATCGCGATAGCCGGAGAAAGCAAGATGGGCATCCGCGATGTGAACAGGGTCACATTTGATTCCGCGATTCACGTAGGGACTGCGTCCTTGCCGGCAGGAGAATATATCGTTCGGCACACTATGGAAGGGCAAGACCACATCATGGTGTTCCAGCAGCAACGCACCAAGGAAGAGTTCAAGGTGAAATGCACGCTGGTTGCCGTTGGCGCAGAAGGCGGCGCAGAGCCAGACCATCTACCAGGTCAATGCGGACCGACAAGAGTGCTTCAGGAAATGGTGTTCCGCGGCGATACCGCCAAGCACGTTTTCTAGGATCCTGGATTTACGCCAACGTCTTCCGGAACGCCTGTCTTGCGATGCCGAGTTCAGAACGCTGGATCCGGGACCGCGAGATGGGCGTTGCAATTTGATTCCAGCACGGCCCACCGTCAGATCTTCAATGACAAGGACCGATCGCCAATTTAGGGCTTGCAAGCAAGCATCCTGCGCGTTAGCCTCTGCACCTTAGACACATTCCGCGTAAGTGATAACGGAATAGAATTCAAGACTCTTGCAGGAATCGTTCCGGCGCACTCTGAAACCTTTCCCGGCGGATTATCATCTAAACTTGAGCGAGTTACACTCAAGGAGAAACATGAGCCAGCAGACGCCAGTCGAGCGCACTCCTAAGAATAAGGAAACAAACGAGCAAAAGGCTCTTCCCGTACTACCCGTGAGGGACACCGTCTTGTTCCCCCATGCCGTTTTGCCCTCTGACGGTAGGGCGCGAGAGTTCGGTTCAGCTAATCAATTCTCTCGGGGAAGATAAGACCATCATTGTGGTGGCCCAGCGCGAGGCGCGGGTCGATGCGCCCCAGCCCAGCGACCTTTATACCGTGGGAACTTCCGCGGTGGTTCACAAAGTCGTCAAGATGCCGAACCAGAGCCTGTTCGTGTTTGCCGAAGGCCTGGAGCGCGTACGGTTGGCGAATTTACACAATTAACGCCCTTCATGAGCGCGCACTATTCGGTGCTGCCGGAGGGAAGCACACCGCTGGCAACGTCCGAAGTCGAAGCGCTGCAGCGCAACGTACTTGACCCTATTTCAGCAGATTGTTGCCGGATCGCCGACGCTGTCCGATGAACTTTCGACGGTCGCGATGAACATCGACGAACCGGGCCGGCTGGTGGATTTCATCGCTTCGTCGCTGCCTTCGTTATCCACGCCCGACAAGCAGGACACGCTGGAGACGCTCGACATTCACGTGCGGTTGGAAAAAATCAACCAGCATCTGGCCAAGGAACTCGAAGTCCAGCAACTGCGCAACAAGATCCAGAGCGAAGTGCAGGATCGGGTGCAGCAGACGCAGCGCGAGTACTACCTGCGCGAGCAGATGAAGGCCATTCAGAAGGAACTGGGCGAGCAGGACGAAGGCCAGCGCGACGTTGAAGATCTGAAGAAGAAGATCGAAGAAGCGGGCATGCCCGACGAAGTGAAGAAAGAAGCGCTCAAGGAACTGGGCCGTCTTTCGCGCATGTCGCCGATGGCTGCCGACTATTCGCTGACGCGCAACTACATCGAGTGGCTGGCGGTGCTGCCGTGGGCGAAGACGTCGGGCAGGAGATCGAGATTCCGAAGGCGAAAGAAATTCTGGATACCGATCACTACGACCTCGAGAAAGTGAAGGACCGCATTCTCGACTACCTGTCCGTGCGGCGTCTGAAGCCGAACATGAAGGGTCCGATCCTTTGCTTCGTTGGGCCTCCGGGCGTGGGCAAGACGTCGCTGGGAAAGTCGATCGCACGGGCATTGGGGCGCAAGTTCGTCCGCCTCTCGCTCGGCGGCGTGCACGACGAGGCCGAGATTCGCGGGCACCGGCGCACCTACATCGGAGCCTTGCCGGGACAGATTATTCAGGGGATTCGCCGCGCCGAGACCAAGGATCCAGTCTTCATGCTCGACGAGATCGACAAGGTCGGGCGCGACTTCCGCGGCGATCCCGCTTCGGCGCTGCTCGAAGCGCTCGATCCAGAGCAGAACTCGACGTTCCGCGACAACTACCTCGACGTGACGTTCGACTTGTCGAAGGTGCTCTTCATCACGACCGCAAACATGCTCGATCCGATTGCCGAGCCGCTGCGCGATCGCATGGAGATCATCGAACTGCAGGGCTACACCGAAGAAGAGAAGGTTCATATCGCGTTCAAGTACCTGATTCCGAGGCAGATCGACGAGAACGGCATCACGGCGGAGCAGATCGAATTTCCCGAAGAAGGGGTGCGCTACGTAATCCGGCACTACACGCGGGAAGCAGGCGTACGCAGCCTGGAACGCACCATCGGCACCATCTGCCGCAAGCAGGCGCGGCGCCTGGCGGAGGGCAAGACCGACAAACTCGTTGTCACCAAGGAAGTCATTCAGGAATTCCTGGGCGGCATCAAGATCCGCAGCGAAGGCGAAATTGCCGAGCGCACGGAGCGTCCGGGAGTTGCGGTGGGACTGGCGTGGACTCCTTCGGGCGGCGACGTGCTCTTCGTCGAAGCCAATGCCATGAAGGGCAAAGGCGGATTCACCATGACCGGACAGATCGGCCAGGTCATGCAGGAGTCGATGCAGGCCGCGCTGACCTGGGTTCGCTCGAACGCTGATCGTCTGGGCGTGGCGGAAGATTTCTTCGCCAACCACGACCTTCACATTCACGTGCCTGCGGGAGCGATTCCGAAAGATGGTCCATCGGCGGGCGTGACCATGGCGACCACGCTGGTTTCGTCTGTTAACCAAGCGTCGCATCACTCCGCTGATTGCCATGACCGGAGAAATTACGCTGAGCGGGAACGTGCTGCCGGTGGGCGGCATTAAAGAGAAAGTTCTGGCCGCGAAACGAGCGGGCGTTCGCGACGTGATTCTGCCGGCGGAAAACAGGATGAACGTTGAGGAGGATCTGTCGCCGGAGCAACTGGAGAATCTCAAGGTTCACTACGTGAAGACGATCGACGAAGCGCTGAGCGTCTCTCTGCCGGCAGTTGCCGAGAGTACTGCTGCGAAGATCCTGGCAACTCCGCCGAAGGATCCCAAGCAGGATTACAACCCGACCCAGCCGGTCAAAGAGCCGGAGCCGGTGCACGACAAAGTCCTGACGAGAGCCTAAAGTTATTCCTTGCATTGAGGGCCAGCTCATAATCTTGGGCTGGCCCGTTTTTTTGCCGTCCGACAAAAATCTTTCAAAGTTTCAAGGTTCCAGAGTTTCAACGAGACTGGCGGCGGCAGCTTGAACTCTGCTCCCTTAGTCGCGCCGCCGTCGCGGTACACTGTTCGTCTGATGCGCGTGCGCGTACTTTTCTTTGGAATATTGCGGGAAGTGGCCGGCAAGGCGGCTGACGAAATCGAACTGTCGCCGGACGTCTCGGTGCGTGACGTAATTGCATATTACGACGCGCGGATTCCCCAGTTGAAGCAGTTGTTGCCGTCACTCGCGTTCGCCGTAAACCAGCAATATGCCAGTCCAGAAACGAAATTGGGCGCAGATGATGAAGTGGCGTTGCTGCCCCCAGTGAGCGGAGGCGCCGCCGAGTCTGCAGGACGCAGGAGCTACGCTTCGATCGTTCGCGATCGAATTGATACGCAACAAGTCCTTGAGAATCTCAAACACGGCAGAGGACGGTGCTGCACTCGTTTTCGAAGGCGTAGTACGCAACCAGACTCGGGGGCGCAAGACGCGTTATCTGGATTACGAAGCTTACGAGGAGATGGCCCTGCGTGCAGATGGAAGCCCTGGCAGCGGAGGCACTCACGAAATTTCAGGTTCGTGAAGTGGCGATTGTCCATCGCCTGGGGCGTTTGCAGATTGGCGAGACCAGCGTGCTGATTGCGGTGGCGTCGGCGCATCGCGCGGCTGCGTTTGAGGCTTGCCGGTGGCTGATCGATACCCTGAAGTGCAAAGTGCCGATCTGGAAGAAGGAGTACTTCGAGGACGGCGCCGTCTGGGCCGATGGTGAGCCTTTCCCGGCAGAGATTCCCCGAGCGAATTCGTAGGCGCAGGCAGCCCTGCAGGGGACCAGGCATCTAAGTGAGGGGCATGGCTTGGATTCTGAACGACCAACAGCGGTAGATCAAGCCATAGATTGCGAATCGGCCTTGCCAATCTCTCACAGGTATAATTTCAGCACTCGATGAGAAAACCCGCCACGAGTTTGCTTCTGACCAGCCTTTTCGTTAGTAGTTGCGGCTTATGGGCGCAGCAATCTCCAAAATTTTCACCCCAAAGCGGTCAGGAACAACCGTCCGAGCCGGCCACTACCCTGAAAGTGGACGTGAACCTGGTCAACGTCTTTGTGACCGTGACCGACGCTCAGGGCTCGCCAATTGGCGGCCTGAAGAAAGAAAACTTCCTTCTCAAAGAAGATGACCAGGACGAGAAGATTGCCGTCTTCGATAAGGAATCCGCCCTGCCGTTATCGATAGCGTTGGCAATCGATACCAGCCTCAGCACGCGCCGCGATTTACCTCTGGAGCAGGCCTCCGCCAAACACTTCGTACACACAATTCTCCGTCCCGTGGATGCGCTCTCGGTTTATTCCTTCAGCGAGATTGTGCATGAGGCCACGCCCGGATATACCTCCGACGTCCGGCGCATCGACGAGGGCATCGAGCATCTTCGCGTAGGAGCTGCGACGGCTCTGTTCGATGCGATTTACCTGGCTTCGCGATCGCTGGACCACCGTAAAGGACGCAAAGTAATCGTCCTCATCACGGATGGCGGCGACACTGCCAGCAAGGTCGATTACAAGGAAGCTGTCCGCGCAGCCGAAGAGGCCGAGGCCCTGGTGTACTCGATTATCATTGTGCCGATCGAAAGCAGCGCCGGACGGGAGACTGGCGGAGAACACGCCCTGATTCAGCTTTCCGAAGACACGGGCGGTAAGTACTATTACGCCACTTCGACTGCGCAACTCGACGAAGCGTTCCGCAAAATCAGCGACGAGCTGCGCACCCAATACCTGCTGGCCTATTATCCGGTGCAGCACGCTTCTTTCTCGCAGTTCCGCCGCATCGAAGTGAAAGTAGCGGGCGTACCCGACTCGGCAGCCTTCCGCGTGCGCCACCGGGCAGGGTATTACACAGTAAAATCTGAGTTCTAAAGTCTTTACAAATCTTTGCAGAATGTGGGTAGAGGCAGACGAGGCGTTTGTTTTCGGGGCTAAACAGACTCAACAACTATTTTGTTAGGTCCAGTTTCACGAACTCGACATACGGTATTTGGAATATCCGGGTGTCCTCGAGAAATACCTTCTTGTGACTGATGAAACCTCAAGAATAGACGTAAGCCACTAGAAAGAAGGGTTTTATTCCTGGAGAATATGCGCCGCCTGCCTACTGGCCGGGAAATTGCTTGGATCACGGCACAGCGGCGCTCTTTGGTTCTGTGGGAAACATAACGCCCCGATAACAAAAAATTACAATCGGTTCGATCGATGCCAAGGCTTTTAGGGGCAACGGCCAAGAGATCCAGCGAAAGTGTCACATTCCGAAAGGATGGATGAAGACGATGCTGAACGTTAACTTCCCCCGGTGGTTTAGCGGTTTCCTTCTGGTATTTCTGGTCACCTTTGTGCTGCTCTCACCAGCGGCGTTTGCCCAAACCACAGTTGCGCAAGGCAGCATCCAGGGCACCGTAACCGATCCTACCGGTGCGGTGGTCGGCGGAGCGAAGGTGTCTATCACCAATAAGGGGACCGCGCAGGTGTCGACGACCACGACATCGAATTCCGGGACCTACAGCTCGGGCGGGTTGATTCCGGGCAACTATGTCGTTCGCGTCGAAGCCAAAGGGTTTAAGACGACGGCAGTACCCATCACGGTCCAGGTGGCAACCACTTCTTCCGGGAACGTGAAACTGGAAGTCGGACAGGAGAGCCAGGTCGTTGAAGTGCAAGGAGCCACCATCGCGGTCAATACGGAGCAGGCCACGGTGCAAGGAGTGTTAACGGCAGATCAAATTGACAAGATGCCGGTCGATGGTCGTAATTTCCTTGACCTGGCTCAGCTAGAACCGGGCGTTCAGATTCAGGACGGCCAAACCTTTGATCCCACCAAGGCGGGGTATTCCTCCATTTCGATTAATGGAGTCTACGGCCGCACGCCGCGCATTGAAGTTGATGGTTTGGATATTAGCGATGAGAACGTGGGAACGACGACCCAGAACATCTCCCTGAGTTCGATTCAGGAATTCAACATCAGCCGGTCGAATCTGGATCTCTCGACGGAGCTGACTTCGGCGGGTGCGGTGAACGTTGCTACCCGGTCGGGAACGAATGAGATCCACGGATTGGCGTTCTACAACTTCCGCGATCGAAACGCGCTGAACGCGAACTTCGCGGAGGACGTAAGCGGCTATTACCAGCGAAACAATTTCGGCGGCCGCCTGGGCGGCCCGCTCGTGAAGGACAAGCTGTTCTTCTTTCTCGATGGCGAGCGTATGAAGCAAGATGGCATCGTTCCGGTGGCTGTGGCCTCTTTCCCTGGACTCAATGGCGGGTTTAATTCGCCGTTCCGGGATACAGCGCTGACAGGAAAGATGGACTGGAATGCCACCAAAGACATTCACATCTTTTATCGCTTCACGTACAACTGGAATATCTCGGAGAGCAATTTCGGATACGACTATTCCGTTTACTCCAACAAGGACAACTCTCCCTCCCATGCCGCGGGTCTTGATTGGAATAAGGGAAGCTGGTCGCACAGTTTCCGCGTAGGCTATCTGAAATTCCATAACCAGATTGCGGGCGCCACGGCTTCTTACGATCCGGTCCCGAGTGGAGAGACTACCGCCATTGATACGGGGGAGGTCATTTCTGGTCCGAACTTGCTGGCTCCGCAGGGTACATTACAGACGAACCGACAGTTCAAGTACGACGGCAGCAAGGTGTGGGGATCTCACATCTTGCGCTTTGGCGCCGGCGTGAACCGAATTTTGGGCGGTGGGTTCGCTAGTTTCTTCGGCCTTGCGCCGTTAGACTACACAGCTTCGCCGGGCTTCCTGCCGCAGTTCGGCCTATCCGCTCCGGCCAATCCGTCAGACTTAGCGTCGTATCCCTTCCTGCTCGCGGTTCTAGGAAATGGGCAAGGTTTTTTCACGGAAAAGCCAGCTTTCGGATATCCGGGTGGCGGACAAGCTGACACTCGTTTTCAGTGGTATGTGGGGGACTCGTGGAAGATCAAGCCCAACTTCACGCTGACGCTGGGCTTACGTTATAACCGTGACACTGGCCGGAGCGACAGTGACCTCGCCCCCACTCCTTGCTCCTCTCTAGACCCGAATCTGCTTGCGGCTGGTTTTCCCGGCTGCACCGGCAACCTGCTCGATATGTGGGGGCCGGGACTGGGAAACAGGGTCCGAAACCCAAATAACAACTACGGACCTCAGGTAGGCTTTGCGTGGGACCCCTCGAAGAATGGCAAGACCGTAATTCGCGGAGGAGCTGGGCTCTACTATGAGAATTACATTTTCAATAACACCCTGTTCGATCGGCCGAACAAATTACAGAAGGGTCTGTTCTTCGGCATTGGCCAGCTAGATTGCACTGCCCCCGGTGGACCGGGTTCGGTGACCTTCAACTTGGCTCCGGGCAATGTTGTTGACAATGTGAACGGCGTCGACTTTGCCACTGGAGTTTGCGACCAGCCTCTTTCCGTGGCTGGCCCGCTGGTAGCAGACCTGCAGCAGCAATATCAAGCGGCAACCGCTGCATTGGGACCACAAGCTAACGGGAATTTTGTGGGCAGCGATTTAACCCTCAATACTCACATCGTTGGCCCGGCTTTCGCGCCTGACTTCCGCACCGCTCGCTCCTACCAAATGAACCTGGGATTCCAGCGTCAAATTGCAAAGGGTGTACTGAGCGTGGACTACGTGCGTAATGTCAGCTTGCATTTCCAAGAGGGCGTGGACGTCAATCATGTGGGCGACGCACGCTACCTGAATTCTGGGGCGGCACTGAATGCAATCAACCTAACTACTGGAGCATCGGCGACCGACGCAGCTTCGGCGCAGGCTGCGGTGGATTCCTATATCTTGGCAAACGGGGCCAACGCTAGCATTAATGACTTCGCCGCGAATGGCCTGGACTCGACTTTGGCACTTGGCTTGGGCAGCCCGGCCTCGGTCTTTGGATTGCCCACGGACCAATGGGCCGCTTTTGCTGGAGTCAATCCAAACCTGGGCGTCGGGGAGTTCAATTTCCCCATCGGGCGTTCGGTCTACAACGGATTGCAGAGCTCGTATAAGCAACAACTGAGCAATCCGTTCCGCGGTGTTACGGGGATGGACCTCACAATCGCGTATACGCTCTCGCGGTTCAAGGGAACGGGCGGAAGCGACCAGAACTTCAGTCCTCTCGCTTTCGACTATAGAAATCCAACCGGGTTCTCTGGTCCCACCGCTCTGGATCGTACCCACCAGTTTAAATTTGGCGTCACGTTCGACGTAGCGCATCGTGGCCCGCGGTTCAGCGTGATCGGGAACTTTGCGTCGCCCGCGCCAACTACTCTACAACTGGCTTCTCCCGGCGGCACGACAGGAACCGGTGAGATTTTCCGCAGCGATCTTACGGGTGACGGAACGGTCGAGGACCTTTTCCCAATCAATGGCGGAACAGTTGGTCAGCCCGGCCAGTTCCAACGCGGAGTTTCGGCGTCCGGAATGACGCGGGCGATCAGTAATTGGAATACAAGTCAGGCCGGTCAACCAACGCCGGCTGGGCAGGCATTGATCACGGCCGGCTTCTTCCGACTGGACCAACTGCAAGCATTAGGCGGTGTCAAGCAGCAGCTTGCGACTCCCCCGTTGGATCAGGCGGGCAACAGCTTCTACAAAGAGGTGAGTACGGTCTTGAGTTGGCCCATCAAGTTTGCGGAGGGGCGCTACACTCTTGAACCATCCATCAGTGCATACAATGTATTCAATTTTGCCAACTTCGGCCGCTTAACTGGATTCTTGGACAGCGGAGTTGGTGCGGGTGGCAGTGTGACGGGAACCGCCAATTCGCACACGAATCCGAACGGGGTGGCTGACCTTAACAACGTGCGCACCGGAACCGGTTCTGGTGTGTTCGCGGTTGGTGCTTCGCGGCAGGTGGAGTTTGGATTAAGGCTCACGTTCTAGCCAAGCCTGAATTAGCAGGGAACTCACGAACCGGCCCGCTATGGGCCGGTTCTTTTTGGTGCGAGTTTGCTGGCATTCGCACACTTCACCAGATGCTAAACTCGAATCGCTTATGTCAATGGGCCGTCGATTCCTGTGCCTGCCTCTGGTCACTGCTCTTAGCCTGGGAGGCTTTGCCGGATCCGAAATCGCCAAGCCGGACTCTGTAAGGCAGCCCAACATCATCCTCATCACCCTCGACACCACCTGCGCAGACCGGATGGGGTTCCTCGATTCGCAGTTGGGCCTGACGCCGAATCTTGATGCGTTAGCTCGCCACAGCGCTGTGTTTTCGCGGGCGTACGCACATGTTCCGCTGACTACACCATCGCACGCGACGATTCTTACCGGCACTTATCCCCAGTTCAATCATCTCGGCGATTTGGGTACGGCGCTGGCAAGAGATCTGCCTTACCTGCCTGACGTGCTGCATCAACACGGCTATGCCACGGGAGCCTTTGTGGGATCGCAAGTGCTGGATCCGGAGAGCGCAGCAGCACCCGGGTTCGAGCGTGGGTTCGATCAATACGATGCCGGTTTCCACAGCCGCCGTGAAGGAGAAGACCGCTACGCGAGCGAGGAAAGGCGCGCAACCGTTGTCGCAGATCACGCTCTCGGCTGGCTGAAACAGCAATCGCACCGGCCCATCTTCATGTGGGTGCACTTTTACGATCCTCATGATCCGTATGACCCGCCCGAACCGTTCAAGTCCAAGTACACGGCCGCGCCCTATAACGGAGAGATTGCATACGTCGACTTCGCGCTGGGGAAGCTGTTTGCGGGATTGAAAGCTGCCGGCTTGTACGACTCGTCCATCGTAGCCGTTGTCGCGGATCACGGCGAGGCCTTCGGTGAGCACGCCGAAGTGAGTCACGGCTTCTTCCTGTACGACGAAACTATTCACGTTCCTCTTCTCATCAAGCTGCCCGGGGTAAATGTCGCGCATGAGCAAATTAACCGGCCTGTCGGACTGGTGGACGTGTCCCCGACGTTGCTGGAGGCGGCAGGGGTGAAAATCCCCGCCATGATGCAAGGAGTATCCCTCCTTCCATCGATGACGGGTAAGAAGGGCGATTCGGGTGCGGGTCTCAGTTCCGACCGGCCCGCTTACTCCGAGACTGATTACCCGCAGCGGGCTTTTGGCTGGAGCTGGTTGCGCTCTCTCCGGACGGGCAAATATCTTTACATCGACGCTCCGCGACGCGAACTCTACGATCTGGCGGCTGATCCGAAGGAGACGCGAAATCTGGCGGAGACGCTTCCCGCCGTGGCCAACACGCTGCAGACACAGCTTGAAGAATTCCGCGGCAAAACAAGTCGCGGCGCTGGTAGCGCCTCGGCAGAGCTGACCGCTGAACAGGCCGAAAAGCTGCAGGCACTCGGCTACGTCACTTCGGCTTCCCATCCCGGCGAGCAGCAGCAGAAAGCAAGAGGGTCTGACCCCAAGGACAAGATTGAGACCGCGAACTTGCTGCATGAAGCGCTGCTCGCTGTAGGCAGCGATCGGTATCAGGAGGCCGTTCCTCAGTTCGAGCAAGTTCTGCAGCAAGAGCCCGGCCTCGAGCTCGCCAACCTCGAACTAGGACGGTCTCTCAATCGTCTGGAGAAATTCCCCGAGGCGCTGCCCTGGCTGCAGAAGGCGGTCGAACTGAATCCACAATCCGGCAAAGCCCATTTTGAGCTGGGAGTGTCTTTAGGAGAAACCGGAGATTGGGCCGGTTCCGCCGCGCAATTGGAAGTAGCCGTGGCGCGCGCTCCTGATTCCGACGATCTCCACTATTACCTGGCCAGGGCGTATGAAAAGTTAGGCCGAGCATCGGACGCCGAGAGGAGTTTTCGAGAGACTCTGAAGATCAATCCTGATCACTATCGCGCAAATCTGTTCTTAGGACGGCTGCTCGGCATGCAGAACGATCCCTCGTCGGCTCTGCCCTTGCTGCAAAAGGCTGTCAGCCTCCAACCGCAATCGCCAGATGCGCATAAATTCCTGGCAAATGTCTACGTCGAACTTGGACAGGCGGAGAACGCGCGTCGCGAGCAAGCTGAGGCCGAGCGCTTGAGTGGTTCAGGGCGCTGATATTCCAAGCCTTACTGGTTCAGTTCCGTGCGCAGGCGTTTGGACAGCTTCTCGATCTGTTTCAGCTTTTCAATCACATCCTTGGGGAGCATGCCCTTGCGGACGCTGGCGACGTCTGCAGGGATGGTTTGCGCGGTGCGGGCCAGGTCCTCAGCTTCGCGCTGAGCCTGGGCCAGATCGAAGTGTCTGTTGACGGTCGCCGAACCCTGGGCGGGCGGCTGAGCCTGGCCTTGCGGGTCCATGGATTCAGGAGGAGTAGGGAAGTGGTGCGATCCTGTTTGGGGCACCGCCAGGGTAACGAATAAGAAGAGGGCTGAGATTGTTTGAAGGAAAAAGATCTTCACGGTGCCTCCAGCCGGAGGAAGAAGTTCTTGCTATTGTACCCCCGATGTTGGAGTGCGAGGCGCGGTTCGATCGCGGATCAAGCCTCTCTAAAACTTTCGTTAGCGACGCAAACGGCCAGCCCGACTTGTTCGCCATCCTTCCTTTCGCTTTGTGTAGAATGCCAGTATGTCGTTTCGCGATCAGCCAGGGAACAATCACGCCAAGCGCGGGCGGACACCGCCTCCGGAGGACACGTTCGAGGAGGCCTCCTTTCTCAAAGCGCTGGGAGAGAAACAGAAGCCGGTCTCGGTCAAGCTGATGGATGGACAGATCATCCGGGGCTGGATCGAGTATTACGACAAGAACATGGTGCGGCTGACGCGCGAGGGCGCGCCGAATCTGTTCATCTTCAAACACGAGATCATGTACATCGCCGAAGACGGCGGCAAGAAAAAGTAAAATCGGCGTCCGACCTTAGACCTCAGGCGTCCCATCGTTGCGCTCTGAAAACGTTGATACCCGAGATCGAAGTTGATGTCTGAGTTCCGACGCCCAAGGTCCGAGGTCTGACGCCTGATGCCAGTTCCGGTAAATCCCGAAAGTTTCTTGCCAGCTATGTCCGCCATCGCACGCGAGGCTGGGACCTTGCTGCTCAAGTATTTCCATGAAGGACTCAAGATTGAGTACAAGGGAGACGCCGATCTGGTGACGGCGGCCGATCGCGCCTCTGAGGTGTTGATCCGCGAGCGCGTCAGTCAGCAATTTCCAACGCATGATGTCCTGGGCGAGGAGCAAGGGCTGAATGACCGGGGTAGTGAGTATCGCTGGTATGTCGATCCCCTCGACGGCACGACCAACTTTGCCCACGGATTTCCTGTGTTCGCCGTGTCGATGGCGCTGGAGCATCGTGTCGGGTCGACCGGAACGCGGGTCGCGGGAGTCGTCTACGATCCCACCCGCGATGAACTTTTCTCTGCGGAATTAGGGCGCGGTGCGCAACTGAATGGCAAGGCGATTCACGTGTCCAAAGCGACGCAATTGAAAGAGTGCCTGCTGGCGACGGGATTTCCCAGCCACAAACGGCATAAGAATCCCAACATTTATTTCTATCACCAGATCACGCTGCGAACGCATGGTGTTCGGCGAGCGGGATCGGCGGCGCTCGATCTGTGCTGCGTGGCTTGCGGACGCTTTGACGGCTTCTGGGAATTCAATCTGAATCCCTGGGACACGGCAGCGGGAGTGCTGATTGTGGAGGAGGCTGGGGGAAGGGTCACGCGCTTCGACGGTTCTCCGTTTCAAGTCGATAGCCGCGAGACTCTGGGATCAAATGGCCTTGTGCATGACGCCCTGCTGCATGAGTTTGAAGAAGTCTTTGCCGGACGAGGGCTGGAGCCGCTGCCAGATCTTGCGGTTTATAGAACCTCAAGGCAATAACCACTAAGGACACGAAGTCACACGAAGGAAGCCCAGAGTTCTCCTTTGTGTGACTTCGTGTCCTTTCTGGTTAATTGCAGTTTTGGCGCGTTACAATTGTGTCGTGGGGACGCCGGCTCCGCCCCGGCGGCCAATTTCGAACTCCTCAGGTTAACCGTGATTAACTCACTTCTGGAACGCACGATCGAAAAGCGGCCGGACAAAGTCCGGCTGCAAGGACGAATTCTTTTTCTTACCGAAGATCCCGAACTCATCAAGCGGCAACTGGCGGGCGAGGACCTGCCTTGGGATACGCAAAATCCCGCCAACAATCCCAAACTGCGCGATGATATTTCCACCGACGAGATCACGCCCGCGCACTATTGCTTTTATTTCGACGAGACGCTTGGCGAAATCCCTTATCTGGGACTGAAATGCGGGAATGTGACTCCGATCGGCCGCAGCGATGTGAAGCGGGGCGGCTTTGTGTGTGCAGTGAGCGGCAAGCGGCGCGGCAAGGGATCAAGCCGCGAGCAGTCTCCGTATGCCGAGATGTGTGCGGGGATCAGGGTCGTGATTGCGGAGAATATCGAGCGCATCTACAAGCAGAATTGCCAGAACCTGGGGCTGCTGACCTCGACGAATTTCTCGTTGATTGATCGGATTCGCGCGGGGGAAGAGATCGCCTTGAGCGAATTTACTGCGGGCGAAGATGAGATTACGCGGCAGGTGATCGAATACGGCGGGCTGTTCCCGTTCAATGTGGCGCGGATGCAGGGGAAGGTTTTCTTGCCGCCGATCGCAGAAGCGGGCAGGAGTGCCCGCTCCACACAATCGCGGCCCATGACCCTCGCCGAGAAGATTTTTGCTCGCCACATGATCAACGAGAAGGGCGAAGTGGGTGTGTCATCGGTAAAGCCCGGCGACACCGGTTTCGCGCGGGCCGACTTGCGCTTCAGTCATGAATATGTCACCCCGATGGCGGCCATATTCTTCGAGCATTACGTGGGCAAGGACGCGAAGGTCAACGATGCCTCGAGCATCATTTTCTTCCGCGACCACCTGACTTTTCTCGATGAAGTGATCTCCGAGGAGAAGAAGAAACTAGGCCTGCTCGATCTGGCCACGCAGCTCAAACTCAAGCAGCAGGACTTTGCCAAGAAGCAGGGAATCCGCCTGCATGGGGAACTGACTGACCGCAAGGGTTCGGAGGGCATCTGTCACTCGATTGTTCTGGAAAGTTATGCATTGCCGGGGCAATTGAACATTGGCTCCGACTCGCACACGCCGCACGTGGGCGCGATCGGGTGTGTCGCATTCGGGATCGGAACGACGGATGTCTTCAATTCGTGGATCACAAAAGATGTCCGCGTGAAGGTGCCGGAGTCCGTGAGGATTGTGATTCGCGGCAAGAAGCATCCCAACGTTACGGCGAAAGATTTCATCCTGAAGATACTCAGCCTTGATTACGTGCGCAGCGGCAAGGCGCTGGCCAAGGTGATGGAATATGCCGGGGAAGCCATCGAAGAATTGAGCGTCGATGAGCGCGCGACCATGACCAACATGGCCGCGGAGATCGGCGGGTTTACGGGGATCGTGGCGCCCGACAAGAAGGCTGTCGATTTTCTGGTCGAACGGCGCGGCATGGATCGGAGCAAAGCTGAGGGCATGATTGAGGGTTTGTTCAGCGATCCTGGAGCGGAGTACGCGCATGTGATCGAACTGGATGCGGCGGAGATCACGCCGATGGTCGCTACTCCCGGCGACCCGGGGAACGGAAAATACATTCGGGAACTGAACACTCCGGTCCCAGTCGAAATCGCTTATGGCGGGACCTGCACTGCGGGCAAGAACGAAGACATGGATATGTATGCCGCCGTCCTGGCGAATGCACTCAAGCAAGGAAAGCGCGTGCACGATTCGGTGAGGTTCTACATTCAGTTTGGTTCGCAAGAGACACGGGATTATTGCCTGCGGCGCGGATACCTTGAGGTCTTCAAAAAGGCCGGGGCGCAAGTGATCGAGCCTAGTTGCGGTGCGTGCATCAATGCTGGGCCGGGAGTGTCCACGCGTCCGGATCAGGTCGTGATCAGTGCGCAGAACCGCAATTTCCCCGGCCGCAGCGGTCCGGGCCAGATGTACCTGGCCTCGCCCTTGACGGTGGCCGCCAGCGCGGTGGCTGGCTATATCGTGAAATACGAACCCAGCGAGACGAAAGAAACAGTAGCCGTCTAGCCCTTCCGCTGGAAACTGTCATTCTGAGCGGAAGAGTGAGCGCGCTAGCGCTCACTGTGGAGTCGAAGAATCCCTGCAGGAATAGCGACTCTGTGATTCAGTATCGCCGCGATCTGACGCATTCTCTTGCGGGTAGGGATCCTTCGACTACGCATGGGATTCGCCTTCGCGAATCCCATGCTTCGCTCAGGATGACAGTCCTGAGAAATTCTGTGTAAGTGGTTGATTTTGGTCGACATGGCTGAAATCAACCACCCTGATTCCCGCAACTTTTTCCTTTCTGCGCTGTTCAAATAACTAGAGACGAGCGGAGGGTGCCAAGGCGAAAGCCGGCACGATCCGCAGTCCAAGAGGGTTTTGGGCTTCGAGTGATTTGGAGCCCGAGTCAGGGGGTCACATGCGTTACATGAAATATATGGCGTTATTGGCAGTGCTGATGGTGCCGCTGGCGTATTCGCAGGCACAGGTCTCGGTTGGAATCGGAGTGGGGCCGGGATACGCGGCAGGTCCGCCAGTCTGTGAATACGGGTACTACAACTACTATCCTTACGCCTGCGCTCCGTATGGCTACTATGGGCCGGACTATTTCGTCGACGGCGTATTCATCGGAGTGGGCCCGTTTTATCACTGGGGCCATCCTGGCTGGTTCTGGAATCGCGGGTACGCCGGCCGCGGATGGTATGGTCGTCCGGGTTGGGGCTATCGCGGTGGGTACGGGCGCGGCTACGAACGTGGCTATAACCATGGCTACGTGGGGCGGGGCTACTCGGGTGGGAGCTACAACCACGGATACGCCCGAGGTGAGGTCCGGGGCGGTGGCGGCTTCCACGGGAATGGCGGCGGTTTCCACGGCGGGCAAAGCTTCCACGGGGGCGGCGGTGGGTTCCATGGCGGCGGATCTCACGGTGGTGGCTTCCACGGTGGTGGCGGACACCGGTAAATTGCCTGAACTGAAGTTGCGCGAAACGGCTGGCGGCTCTGGGCTGCCGGCCGTTTCTCTTTTCTCAATCTTCAGTTCTCAGGCCCGGACTGCGCTGTACCGCTGACCGTTATTCTTGCTAGAATGTCCGGTCGCTGCCGTACTGCGGTAGTAGAATAAAAGCAGACCTTTCAGGAGACTGACACCCTTATGGCCTACGTGATTGCTGAGCCGTGTATCGGCACCAAAGACACTGCATGCGTGGATGCGTGTCCGGTAGATTGCATTCATCCAAAGAAAGACGAGCCGGCTTACGCAACCGAAGAGTTGCTGTATATCGACCCCGTGGAGTGTATCGACTGCGGCGCCTGCGTTCCGGTATGCCCGGTATCCGCGATATTCGCGCTGGACGATCTGCCGGAAAAGTGGAACGCGTTCACTGAACGCAATGCCAAGTACTTCGGTCGCTAAGCGACTCTCGGTTTTCGTCTAAGCGACAATCTTCCAGAGGCGCGTGTCCAGAGATGGGCGCGCGCCTTTCTGTTTACTTCCCTCGTTTGTCCGCGTTTCCCAGAACTTCTGCATCTTTTCCGGTGTGGGTCTTCACCGCGTCCAGAATCCGCAAGTAATTGTGCTTGTCCATGCGCAAGACGTAGGTCCTACGCACCACGTCCTGGTCGTTGTAAACGATCTCCAGCCAATGGCTTCGGGATTTGGTAAGCATGGCGATGGCGCCGATTCCTACGGGAGCCGTGGCGAGGGTGTCTTCCGTGATGCGGTGACGCTTGGTGTATTCGTAGGAGAACTTGTCGATCTGACCATAGGGAATGTTGATCCCGATGCCCTTGTCCGAGTGAACTTCCACCGCCTTGTTCTGGTCGCTAAACGTCAGCACCGCTTTGACCTGGTTTCCTTTGCGGTCCGCTACATGGATGCGATTGAACGAGACGTCGCCGGCAGAGGCAACAGAGGTGGCGAGGAGGGCTGCGATGGCAAGCGATACGATTCTGCGCACAGTCTTGAAAGTATATCGGAGGTTCGGCCGGGACGACGGCGTTTTGAAGGATGGGCCGGTGTGCTGACGAGCCTAAGCCGCATCCACTAGAATCAAGCCTTCCTGTTGAATCATCATGGCGCTCCGAGAATCAGAGGCGATTGTCTTGCGCACGTATCCGTTCCGTGAGGCGGACCTGCTGGTCACGTTCTTTACGCGCGCGGAGGGAAAGGTACGTGGAGTAGCACGGTCGGCCAAGAAATCGAAGAGGCGATTTGGCGGAGCCCTCGAGCCGCTGACTTACGTGCGGGCCTTTTACGATGTCCGCGAGCGGCAGGAACTGGCCCGGCTGGATGCCTGCGAAGTGCTGGAGTCTCCGATGGCTTCGGAAGTGAGCTATGCGCGCGCGGTGGCGCTCGGGCATATCGCCGAACTGCTGGATGAATTGCTGCCGGATCGCGAAGCCAACGACGCTATCTTCCGGCTGACTCTTTCGGTGTTGCATGTGCTGACCGGGCCGGAGGTCTGGATGCCGGTTACGTATTTTGAACTGTGGCTGACGCGGCTGGTTGGGTTCCTGCCAGAGTTGGATGAGTGCGTGGTCTGCGGGCGCAACCTGAATGGATCGCGGGCGTATTTCCATGCCTTGGCGGATGGGCTGATGTGCGGGGATGACAAGCGACTGGCATCGTCGGAACTCTCTGTCGAGTCGCGCGCAGTGGCGGCGCAAATGTTTCGCTCGCCCGTGGACGGTTTTTCTGAGATCACATGGCCCAAAGCGGTGGGAGCCGATCTGCGCAAATTCTTGATGCAGATATTGCAGCGTCATCTGGAGAAGAAGCTAGTGACGGTGAGCATGCTGGAGAAGGGCGGATTCTAGGGACCGTTGTTTAGGATTTGCATAAGGAATGTAGGTGCGGATGCAGGCGTCCGCCCCTACATTCCTCGCACTAACGCCGACAGCTCATTAGTTCCGGTCTCCAAAACCGTGCTTGCTGCGGCAGAGTTTGCAGTAGCGTGGGGGTTCGGTGTTATCAACCCGGTGCTGTACCGGCTTCAGCGTCCGCAGGTACGCGAAGATCGCTTTTAAGTCGTCATCACTTAAGTTGCGAAAGAATGCCCACGGCATGATGTTTGAAAGCGGCCGCGCCTTGACTGTCCCCGTACGAATCACATCGACGAACATCTTTTCATCAAAGTACGAGATTCCCGAGGCGTCGGATGTCAGGTTCAGCGACGCCACCGTGATCAACTTTGTGGTGTCGGGCCCCCAGTAGCCGGTCAGAGGTTGGCCTCCCGCGAATTCCATGCCTGCGATCGGCTGGAAGTGCTCGTCGAGGGGCGTATGGCAGGCGTCGCAATGCCCGGCGTTTACGAGGTATTTTCCGTAAGCGACACGGTTCGACCTGTCCGGTGCGGGGACAGGCTCAGCCGCAGGAAGCGGTTGCAGGTTTTTCTTTATATCTTCGATAAGCGAAGTTTTCGGGCGTTGGATATGCACGGGCGGAACTGAACGCACGTAGACAATCACGGAGGCCAGATCCTCATCCGATAGATTGCGGAAGTAGAAGTACGGCATGAGCGGATACAGAGTTCGTCCGTCGTGACCGATGCCTCTGCGCAGGGCGCGCACGAAGTCCGCATCTTTCCATTTTCCTGCGCCGTAGTCGGGATCGGGTGAAATGTTCGGAGCGACTACGCGATTGGGTTCAGGCAAGCCCAATTCGACATTGGGAAATTCAAAGCCGCCACCCATCTTGCCGGGAAACGGCCGCATCGGTCGCTGGGAGAAGTCGATTTCGGAATGGCAGCCATAGCACTGCAGCACGCCTTGCACCAGGTACTTGCCTCGAGCGAGACGCTCCGGCGTCCTGGGAATCTGTTCCATGTCCAAAACAGAGACCGCCGGCTTTGGCGCCGGAGTGCCGGACATTTTCTGGCAAGCGCTGCAGAACATTAACAAGAAAAGCGCGAAAACAACCGCTGGGACAGAAACAGAAATCACCCTCTTCGTGCGCATACAGCTCCCTCCCCCAAAAGGTAGATTGAATGCGACGGCTACGATGTGCTTTTGAGCGGGCGCAAGTATAACCCACTTCTTGAGCGTTGCAGAATATATTGACTGGTTCTTGCGATCATGGTCCTAAGCTTTTAACCGCTAAGGTCGCGAAGAAGCGCCGCGAAGGCCGCGAAGACGATCGCTTCCGGCATCGCCTCTCTTGCTGATTGGGGTTCGCCTGGTCGTTTCGATTGCAAAGGAAACTGGGCTTGCTGACGGCTGGCCGTCCCATCCGTTACAATCATCGATTATCCCTTGAACTCAGAAGAAACTGTGGTGAGTCCAGCTAAGCCCAATCCGTTGACCTTTCAGGAACTTATCCTGCGCCTGCAGACTTTCTGGGCAGAGCGTGGTTGCGTTTTGCAACAGCCTTACGATGTCGAGCTGGGCGCAGGGACAATGGCTCCCGAAACGTTTTTGCGGGTGCTTGGACCCAAGCCTTATAAGGTCGCTTACGTGCAGCCTTCGCGACGGCCTGCGGACGGGCGATACGGGGAGAATCCCAACCGGCTGTTCAAGCACATGCAGTTGCAGGTCATCCTCAAGCCTCCGCCGGAAAACGTGCAAGAGTTGTACCTGGAGTCGCTGGGCGCAATTGGGGTCGACCTACGCCAGCATGACATCAAGTTTGAAGAAGACAACTGGGAAGCCCCCACTCTGAGCGCCTGGGGCGTCGGCTGGCAGGTCATGCTCGACGGGCTCGAGATCACGCAGTTCACATACTTCCAGCAGTGCGGCGGAGTGGATTTGTTTCCGATCTGCGCAGAGTTGACGTACGGGCTGGAGCGCATCGCAGCCTTCCTGCAGGATGTGGACTCCATCTACGACATCGTATGGGCTAAGGATCCCGACACCGGAAGCGTCGTGAAGTATGGCGACGTGCGGTTGGCGGATGAGTTGCAGTTCTCCGTCTACAACTTCGAGATCGCCGATGTCGAAAAGGCCTGGAAGCATTTTGAGCTGTGCGAGGCGGAGTGCAAGGGATTGCTGGAGCGGTATACGGAGTTGACCAAGGAAAAGGCTAGCGCGCGCGAGAAATCGCGCTTTCCCTTGCTAGGTGCTTACGACTTGTGCCTGAAGTGTTCCCACATGTTCAACATTCTCGATGCTCGCGGAGCGATCTCGGTGACGGAACGCGTGGGCGTGATAGCGCGGGTGCGGGCGCTGGCGGTGGGGATTGCGAAGGCTTGGGTGGACCAGCATTCGCCTCAGGCTGCTGGAGTAACGGCTGACGAGCCTGAACCTGCGCGGGAGAAAAAGGCGAAGTCTTCGAAGGAAGCACTATCGCCGGTCGCTTTCTAAACTCTTGTCATCCTGAGCGGAGTGGAATCTTCGCGCAGCGAGGGTTCCACGGAGTCGAAGGATCCCTGGCACACATGCGGCCGTAGCTTTGGCGAGAAGTTTTTGATGTTGCTGCCGATGTGCCGGGAGAATGCTCTGATGCGGGAATGCAGCACGTGGAGGGTAGGGATCCTTCGACTACGCATCACGATCCGCTTTTCGCGGATCGTGACGCTTCGCTCAGGATGACAGGGTTTGAGTTGATGTGACGAGAGTCACAGTCGCAGTGGGGTGATTTTGAGACACTTAATGGTTTGAAGGCATGCCAGATTTCCTCCTAGAGATTGGGTGCGAAGAGATTCCGGCGCGGATGATTGGCGCCGCCTCGCGAGAGTTGCGCGAGCGCGTTGGAGCTTTGCTGATGCGGGAGCGGCTATCGGGCGGTGAGGTCACTTGCTTCGATACTCCCCGCCGGCTGGCTTTGATGGCTCCGGGTATTTCCTCGGCGCAAGCCGACGCGATCGAACACCTGACCGGGCCATCGGTCAATGTTGCGTATAAGGATGGGCAACCAACGCCCGCTGCTCATGCTTTCGCGAAGAAGGCCGGCGTCGATGTCTGCGCAACTGGAGAAGGTTTCGACTGCCAAAGGCGAGTACTCTCGCTGCCAAAGTAACGAAGAAGGGCAGGACCGCCGCCGAGATCCTGGCCGAGGCTCTCCCTAAAGAAATCTCCACAATCTACTGGCCAAAGAATATGTATTGGCGCAAGCCCAGCGAGCGCTTCGTGCGCCCGGTGCGCTGGCTGGTAGCGATGCTGGATGGCGAAACTATTCCTCTGGAGTTCGACGGCATTCGAGCCGGGAATCATTCGCGTGGGCATCGTATTCTCACCGACGCTGCGGTAACGATTCCAGGGGCAGGAGCCGCTTACGTCGATGCACTTGCGTGCGGCTAAAGTCCTGGGCCGCGCCGAACGCGAGCAGCAGATCCGCAAGGCCCTGGACGCTGCGACCCGTACGATTCCTGGTGCGCGCTGGCGCGAAGACAAGGCGCTGCTCGATATCGTCGTGAATCTGACAGAGTATCCGTCCGTGATCATGGGAGGATTCGATCCGCAATTTCTGCTGCTGCCGGAAGAAGTGCTGGTCACGGTGATGCGCGATCACCAGAAGTATTTTGCTGTAGAAGATGCGGACGAAAAACTGCTTCCACACTTCCTGGCGGTGCTCAACACCGACAGCGACCCGCAAGGATCTGATCCGGCACGGCAACGAGCGAGTATTGCGTGCGCGCTTCAACGATGCCCGATTCTTCTGGGAGACGGACCAGAAGAAATCGCTGCTCGCAGCGGCTCGATTCGCTCAGGCACGTTACGTTTCAGAAAGATCTGGGCAGCTATTACGACAAGACCCAGCGCGTGCAGCGGCTGTGCAGTTGGCTCAGCGAGATTCTGAAGCAGCACGAAGTGACGGTGCGTCCCGGCGTGATTCACAAGGCTGCCTGCCTAGCAAAGGCCGATCTGACCACCGAACTGGTGAAGGAGTTCACGGAACTGCAGGGAATCGTGGGCGGTCTGTACGCGCGCGTGCAACAACTGGATCCGACGCTGCCGGAAGCAACGCGGCTTGCCATCGCAGACGCGATTTACGATCACTACAAGCCGGAATCGACCGACGATGAGGTGCCGCGCTCGATGGAGGGCGCTGTTCTCTCGATCGGCGACAAGGCCGACACAATTGCAGGTATGTTTGCGCTGGGGCTGGTGCCGAGCGGATCGAAGGATCCATTTGCCCTGCGGCGGCAGGCGAATGCGATTGTGAAAGTGATCGCCGAGAAGAAGCTGCCCCTGCAACTCCGCGAACTGATGAACGACGCGCGGGTTGGTTATCAGAAGATCAGAAGCAGAGAAGAAGTTTGTTGATGACGGCCAAGTATCGACCATTCGATATCGGTATTCTTCCGCGAACGGCTGGAGTTTTATCTGCGCGACGTCTGCGGGTACGCGTACGACGTAGTAAAGGCGGTGCTGGGCGCCGATGCGGACGATGTAGTGGATGTGCTGGCCAGAGCCGAAGCCGTCAAGCAGGTATCTGCACCTGCCGGAATTCCAGGCCATTGGTGCAGCCTGCAAGCGTATGCGGAACATCTTGAGGCAGGCGGAGGAGAAGAGAGATTGCTCCAGCCGCGAAGGTGGAAGCATTGCCGGATTCTGCGCAAGAAGAGAAGAATTTGATCGCGTTATCTAGAGCAGAGCAGCGCGCGGGTGGAAGAACACGCAACCAGAAGCAGTATCTGGAGGCGCTCCGCTTGCTGGCCACGGCGCGAGAGCCAGTGGACAAGTTTTTCGACAAGGTCATGGTGATGGTCGAAGATCAGCGGGTGCGGGCCAACCGTCTGGCGCTGCTGCGAACACTGTTGAAGGAATTTTCCACGATTGCGGATTTTTCCGAGATTGTGACGGAAGGGAAGGCCTGAAGACATTGTAGTAATTGTGTAATTTGGTAATTGAGTAATTTGACGAAAGCCGCGTTTGCCATTCCCCAAGTTGTGAAATTACTCAATTACCCAATTCTTTAAACCGAAATTCTGAAGCTCAAAGGACTCATATATGGCGACGATGACTCTCCCCGAAGCTGAAGTGAAAGAAAGCAAGACCAAAAAAACGTCCGCAACCAAGTATGTGTACTCGTTCGGCGGCGGTAAGGCCGACGGCAACGGCAAGATGAAAGACGTGCTCGGCGGCAAAGGTGCCGGGCTGGCCGAAATGACCAATGCCGGACTTCCGGTGCCTCCGGGATTCACCATTCAGACCGAGGCGTGTCGCGAGTACATGCGTGGAGGGCTGTCGCCGGATATCGACCGGCAGATGGACGAGGCTCTGGCCAAGCTCGAAGCATTGCAGGGGCAGAAACTCGGCACGGGCGAGAATCCGCTTGCTGGTCAGCGTCCGTTCGGGCGCGAAGTTCTCCATGCCCGGCATGATGGACACGATTCTGAACCTCGGGCTGAACGACGAGAGCGTGCAGGCATTGGCCAAGCGCAGCAACAATCCGCGCTTCGCCGCCGACTCCTATCGCCGCCTGATCCAGATGTTCGGCAACGTCGTTCTCGACATTGAGAAATCCGCATTCGAAGAAGTATTCGATGCCAAGAAGAAGCAGAAGAAGGCCAAGCTCGACACCGATCTCGACGCCAAGGCTCTCGCAAGAAGTCATCGCCGAATACAAGAAGGTCGTCAAGAAGCACGCCAAGCGCGACTTCCCGCAGGACCCGCGGGAACAGTTGGTGCTCGCTCGCGACGCCGTGTTTCGTTCCTGGCAGAACGATCGTGCCAAGCACTATCGCCGCATGAACAACATCGACGACATGCTGGGCACAGCGGTCAACGTGCAGGCCATGGTGTTTGGGAACCTGGGCGACACCAGCGGATCGGGCGTGGGCTTCACTCGGAATCCCGCGATCGGCACCAAGGAATTCTATGGTGAGTTCCTGATGAACGCGCAGGGCGAAGATGTGGTTTCCGGCGTACGCACTCCAGTGCCAATCCTCGAACTGCACAAGATTCTGCCTGAGGCCTACAACCAGCTGCGCGAAATCACGACTCGGCTGGAAAAGCATTACAAAGACGTGCAGGACTTCGAGTTCACCGTTCAGGACGGCAAGCTCTACATGCTGCAGACCCGAAACGGCAAGCGAACCGGGCTGGCTGCGGTTCGGATTGCGATTCAGATGGTCGACGAGGGCCTGATCACCAAGGAAGAAGCGATTTTCCGCGTTGAGCCGAATCAGCTTTATGACTTCCTGGTACCGCGGTTCGATGAGAAGAGCACAAAAGTCGAAGTGCTCGCCACCGGCTTGCCCGCTTCACCCGGAGCGGCTGTCGGCCAGATCGTCTTCACGGCCGACGCTGCGGTCGAGGCTGTGCACAAAAACGAGAAGGCGTCAGTCATCCTGGTTCGCGCCGAAACTACACCTGAAGATATCCATGGCATGGAAGTCGCAAAGGGCATTCTCACCTCCCGCGGCGGCATGACCAGCCACGCTGCCGTCGTCACTCGTGGCATGGGAAAGTGCTGCGTTGCCGGTGCAGAGAAAATCACCGTCGACGAGAAAGCGCGCGAGATGCGCGCGTCCGGGCAGACCTTTAGGGAGGGCGACTGGATTTCGCTCGACGGCACGACTGGGCGGGTGATCAAGGGACAGCTAAGCACGATTCCTCCCAAGGCCGACGATCCGGAACTGCAGAAATTCATGAGCTGGGCCGATCCCTTCCGCAAGATGAAAGTCCGCGCGAATGCCGACATTCCACGGGATGCGGTTCAGGCTCGAGCGTTCGGAGCCGAGGGTATCGGTCTCTGCCGCACCGAGCACATGTTCTTCGGCGAAGAGAAGATTGGCCACATGCGGACCATGATTCTTGCCGACAACGAAAAAGACCGTCGCAACGCACTGAAGAAGGCTTCTGCCCCTACAACGAAAAGATTTCGCTGGTGTATTCAAGGCGATGGACGGACTGCCGGTGACGATCCGCACGTTGGATCCACCGTTGCACGAGTTCCTGCCGCGCCGCGAAGAATTGATGGTGGATATCGCTTTACTATCGCGGTACAGCGCTAAGCAGAAGAAAGAACTCGTGAAGAAGTACAAAGACTATGGTGTGAAGGGAATCGGCGACCTCAAAAAGGCGTTGCCGCCTCTGCTTGCCCGGGTTGAGCAGTTGCACGAATTTAATCCCATGCTCGGACACCGCGGCTGCCGTCTGGGCATCACCTATCCCGAGATCACCGAGATGCAGGCGCGGGCCATCTTCGAAGCCGCGGTCGATTGCACGAAGAAGGGAATCAAGGTGCTTCCCGAGGTCATGATTCCACTGGTCGCAACCCTGAAGGAGATGGCAAATCAGGGAGCAATTGTGCGGCGAGTCGCAGACGAAGTCTTCAAAGAGAAGAAAATGAAGGTCGAGTACCTGGTGGGCACGATGATCGAACTGCCGCGGGCTGCTCTAGTCGCGGACGAAATTGCCAAGGAGGCGGAATTCTTCTCGTTTGGCACCAACGATCTGACGCAAACCACGTTCGGCTTCTCACGCGATGACGTCAACAAGATCCTTCCGACTTACATCGAAGAAGGCATTCTGAAGCAGGATCCGTTCGCGGCTCTCGACCAGGAGGGCGTCGGACAACTCGTGAAGATGGCGACGGAACGCGGCCGCAAGACGAGGCCAACGCTCAAGGTAGGAATCTGCGGTGAGCATGGCGGCGAGCCCTCCTCGGTGGAATTCTGCTACCGGACCGGACTCAATTACGTTTCCTGCTCGCCCTTCCGTGTGCTGACGGCGCGACTGGCGGCAGCCCAGGCTGCGGCGGCAGAGGCACTGAAAGTCGAGGGCGGAAGAACCAAATGAAAACCGCGGAGGGCGCGGAGGACGCAGAGGAAAGATAAAAACAGTGGACATCAACAAGATATCCGGGTCCATCGTCGATGCAGCGATGAAGGTGCATACGGCTTTGGGCCCGGGTTTATTGGAGAGTGTTTACGAAAAATGCCTCAAACATGAACTCGTAAAGCGCGGTCTTAGAGTGGAATCTCAGATTTGGGTACCTGTGATCTATGACGGGATTGAAATCGAGGGCGGCTACAAAATCGATTTGCTCGTCGAAGGACAGGTAGTCGTGGAATTGAAAGTTGTCGAGCAGTTGCTCGAGGTCCATAAGGCGCAGTTGCTGTCATATTTAAAGCTGGCGAACAAGGAAGTAGGGTTGCTGATCAACTTTAACGTGGCACACCTTCGAGACGGAATCCGCAGGCTCGTCAATCACTATCAACCCTCCGCGTCCTTGGCGTCCTCTGCGGTCGTGGTTTGATCTACTGCACTTTCTGCAGGCGTGCGATCAATTTCTGGGCCAAATTCTCTTCCGATTCCGACCATAAAAGCCGGCTGCTGGCACGAGTATTCTTCTCCGCTTTCATGGTGAACTCGACGAGTTTGGCTACGTTATCGCGCACCTTGTTCTGGGTTTCTTCGGTCAATTCCACATTTTCCTGGAGGAACAATGAGTCGAGGCCGAAATCAATCCAAAGGTTGCCAGTCTCTTCGTGGGTTCCATCATCGAACTCTTCTCCCTGGGCGGCGAAGGTTACCAGGCTGGGCACGAGTTGCCAGCGCCCATGGTCATCCGGTGTCCAGAGATCCCAGTAGGCTTCAAAGTTGTAAGCGTAGTCGTCGTGAATCAGGTCGGCGACGACGACCATCGCTTCTTCTGGACTAATGCCGGGGGAGAACCGTCGTTCTAGAATACTGGGTTCATTCCACGAAACTGGTTGAACCGCCGCGTAGGTGATTCCGGGACGCTGCTCAGAAAAATGGAATTGCTGCAGGACTGCATGAATGTAGGGCAACATTGCCGGACCATTGAAGTCTGGAAACCAGAGGCTGAGATATAGCGGATCGGGCATAGTGAAAAGCCGGAAGAACTTCTCGGCGTCTTCGGACTATTGTAATGCGCCAATTGCCCTTGCCGGACATGGAGCATTCGTTCGCGATGAAGTTTTCGGCTAGTTCGTGGGG
>CAVRZL010000024.1:0-36080 GCA_963725565.1 uncultured Acidobacteriota bacterium | reverse complement strand
GCTGACCTACCCACCCATGTATCCGGTGCTGCCGCGCTGGTCGCCGGACGGAAAACAAATCATATTCTTCGAGTTTGGTCTGGGTGCAGACAAGCCCGCCCGCATCTATGAAGTTTCCGCCGCGGGGGGAAGTCCCACCCAGCTATTGCCCGATGATCACACCCAACAACTCGATCCCAACTGGTCGCCGGACGGCGGCAAGATCATCTTCGCTGGCGAATCCAACGATTCTTCATCCGCCATCCACCTCCTTGACCTGGCCAGCCGCCAAATCACCAACCTGCCCGGATCGCAGGGCCTCTACTCGCCCCGCTGGTCTCCTGACGGCCGCTACATCTCCGCCTTCTCCGCCGATTCGAAAACGCTCCTGCTCTTCGATTTTCAGAGTCAAAAATGGTCCGAACTGGCGCAAGGCTCCCTCAGTTGGCTGAACTGGTCCCATGACAGCCAGTATGTTTATGTTCTGGATTTCCGCGGAAAGGATGCCGTAGTCCGCATCCGGATCAGCGATCGCAAGACCGAACAGGTCGTCGACTTGCAGAAAGTCCACACCGTAGGCCGCTACGGCGGATGGCTCGCCCTGACTCCCGACGATTCCCCGCTTTTGCTCCGCGACACGGGCAGCCAGGATGTCTACTCGCTAGATTGGCGCTCCCCGTAAGCAGACGCCCCGCTCCCACTCCATCCATTAGAGAGATAGCGGAAAGTCCTAATGTTGAAACCGAGCCCGTTGTAGCGGAGGTCACTCTTCATTTGCCTGGCGAGGTTCGCGTCGCCAAGGTTCCTTGGGCAGCCTGGCTGACTCCGCCCGCTTGAGTGTGACTCAAAACCGCCAAAACCGGCGCTGGTGTACACGAATTTCGCGCCAACAAATAATAGATTTCTTCGTCCGGACGCAATTGAGATCTGTTGGCGCGTTCCCACGCCGACTGCAGCAATTGCGGATCGCACAGGCGCCGCACCGCATTGCGTTCCGCCCACGAAGACACGTCTGGACTTTCATCTTTCAACAGCTTCCGCAGAATCGGCTCCGGGGTCGCCCAGTTGATGGCCACCGCTTGCCGCCCCAAAACTGTGCCATGCGTGGCGATCCATGCCAGGTCTTCGGGAGAAGTCTTCGGACACTCTCCAATCGCGCTTTCAAATTCCGCTCCAAAATTCACGAGCAGCGCATGAATCTGCCTGCTCGTAAGATCGGAGTCGCGCGTATTCGCATTGTTGATGTTCCCCCGTATCACCGTCTTCGCCGTCAGCGAAATAGGCGGTTTTAAGCTCATCACGAATTTCGGATCCTTCATCTTGAGGTCGAAGTCTCTTATCTCGCGCGCCCACTGGGCCTCAGCCCCCACTTTCTTCTCGGTATCAGTTTGCAGAGCTATTCCAAGAGCCAAGGCAGCAATCACCACAATCGCAGGCGGCACCATGTAGCTTGTCGCCAGTTCACGTTCCCCCGCCTTCCGCGCCAGCGCTACAAAGCTGATTACCGTAAAAAGCACTGCAAATGCGATTACGGGGAGCACTCGCACGCTGTCGTCCTTGGTCGCAAATTGCAACTCAAGCAACGCACTCACCAGCAGCGGGAGGGACGCCAGTCCCAGCAACCCCAGTCCCAATCCGGTCAGCAGGGTGGGCCGGAGCGCATCCTTCCAGTTCAGCTTCGGTTCCACGTCGGCATCCGAATCGCGATTTTGTGCCTGCTCAGGTTTCAACTGGTCTCATCCAGAGTTCGTTCCGATGACACCGTCCCAGAAGTCATCCATCGCCGGTCCTCGAAAACGGAGTAACCCCCGCACGGCTGGGTGTCACGGCCTCCCCTATGAAGATGGGGTGCCCCGTTTCTCGCTTCCTTTGCGAGAAGTGGGATTCCCAACAGGCGAAGTCGAAGGCCTAAGCGAAGCGGGCCCCCCGCGCATACCCCCTCTCGGCTGCAGATCTCCGTCATAACGAAACAAGCTCGATCCACAGATTTCTTCACCGCGTACAGGAAAATCCGTATATAGACTTCACCCACCCATTGCTAACATTTTTCCCGCGAAGGACGTTTTCCAGGGGGGCGTGCGCGTAACTTCTTAACAACTTCTGCGTCTCCCTTGCGGTATTCTTAACGTAAGCATGTGTGCCAGCCGCAGCCTCGATCCTGAGTCTTTTCAGTCCCTGCTCGCGAACGCCTACTCCGTTCAGCAGAGCGGGATGGATAAGCAGTCGCTATGCGCATTTCTCGAAATCCAACGCTTGATCGCGAGCCGCACACTTGCCCCGATAGCGCTTTGCATTTGATCGCGGAGCGCACCCGAGACGTTGCCAGTGCCAGCGGAATCGGCATCGCCCTGCTCGATCGCAATCAACTCGTGCATCGCGCCGGCAGCGGTAGCGCCTGCCAGCAACGTTGGGCGACAATTGACGGCAGTTCTCAGCGCCCTCGGCCCAATCGCACGCACGGAAATCCTGCGCGTCGAGGATGCTCAAACCGACTCACGGATTGAAGCCGAGATTTGCCGGCAATTCGACGCCCTGGCGCTGCTACTGATCCCCATCTATCGGGACCGCGCCATGATCGGAGTGCTGGAGGTTTTCTTTGACGAGCCCCACACATTCGATGAACGCGAAGTGCGCTCGTATCACTTAATGGCCAGCCTGGTCGGCGATGCCACCTCACTTCCCGTTCTCCTTGCAGACAAGAGGCCCGCCGGAGCTCCGACCAGCACCGTGGCCCACGCCCTTTGGCGAATGTCCACTGAAAATCCCGCTCCTACCAAAATTAAGGGACCGGTCGCTGTCCCAGCTCCCGAACCCGAAGCCGTGGTCCGCTCCTTTTCCGCCACGGCAACGGCCTCGTTCCGCAATCTGCTCGAACCGCTTCCGCTCACCGGCAGCGACAGTCAATCTGGCGCAAACGTTACGCCGCGTTTCCCTCTACAAATTGCCGTGGAGGCTGGCTGCTCTGCCCCTGGTCGCTTCCCTCGCGATCGCGGCCGCGATTGCTCACCATCACACTTCGGCTTCGCCCGTTGCCGGCTCGCCACATCCCGGTTCCGATACAGGCGTATCGCAGCCTCCCTCCTCATCGCTGAGCACCTTCGCTGAGGTGCAAACAGACAAGCTGCGCGCTGTAGAGTCGAATCCAGCGCCTCGGTTGAGCAAGTCCGCGTTCCGGAAAGTGCGAGTGGGCCAGTATGAGGTCGATTACATCGCGGAGGATGTCACCATACGGCACTTCCAGTCCGAGCCGCCCATGCCCTCAACCCGCCGCGGGATCAAGCAAGTGAACTATGGAAAAGACGTGACCGTCCGCTATTTCACAGTCCCCGAAGAGAATTAATCGCTGGTCCCCCCGGATCACGAAGATAGTCAAGCTGGCTCACGGAAGGCGAGAGTTTTCCACAGCCGCTAGCCCACCTGTGCCGCTGCATGGCACACGCGAGCTATTCACGAACTTCACCTTCGGGATTACTCTGCAATCGAGCAGCACTTGGGGGAGGGCTGTTCAAACGAGGCGCACGAAACTCGAGAGAGTTCCGTGCGCTTCCGTTTCAGAGAACACCCTCGTCAGGAACGCACGACATCTTCCACGGCTATGGCCATCTCGCCGTGCGGCCTCCGCCCTCGTCGGTCCCCGTCATCCTTTCGATCTTTGCCGCTTCGGGATTCTTCTTGTCGGGAGACTGCTTGATCCCTTGAGCACAAATTCCCTGCTCTAACTGCGCCATGATGGTACGCAAATGCTCATCTCCCGAATCCAGAGCTTTGCGCATCTCCGCGCTGGCCTTCATGGCCTCGTCATACGCCGCTCGAGCTTTGGCTAGAAGCGGCAAATGCTCCATGAATGCAGTTGCATTCCTGCTGAACTCGTTCATCACCTCTGAGTATGTCTTCTTGCCGGCCGGCGGCAGTGCCACATTCTGATCCTCTATGACACTCTTCGTTGGCAGCACCGACAGTCTTTCTTTTTTCGGCCTGTCACTGATCAAAGATTCAGCCAGTGCGTCGCTGAACGACATCGAGTCCGGTGTCTCCTTGGAGGCGAAATCGGGCTGGGCGCCAACCGTTTCATCCTGTTTTTTCCACATTCGCTTTACTCCTTTTATATTTTTTCCTTAGACGGAGCGGCGCCGGAATTGAATCCCGTCATTGTTGCACAACCAGCGTCAAACTTCACCCGCTGGACGGGATTCTTTCCTCGTAACTACTACCGACACTGTAGGGGTCTTAGGAGGAGAAGAGTTTCCGGTCTTGGCACGTCATGTCGATGCCACCGATTTGGACGACGTCGCGAAACGCGGCGGGGTTCTGATTACTCAATCTTCAGTGGCAACGCGATTATCTCGGGGTGTGGGCACGGCATCCATCGGTACTAGTGTTCAAAAGCATTCTGACTGCGCAGAGTCGGCCATCTGAGAGCAGATCAGTAGATGTACGAAGGAAGCGATCCGGAGGAGATCGAACTACTGCGGTATAGGCTGGCCAACTTCGGAGATTTGAAAACCCGCATAAATCGGGCGCCTTCATCCTCATCAGCCTCGATGCGAACGAAGGCGCCCCTGCAAACCGGACTACTCCGAATTTCCGCGCAGCTCCGTACCAACCGGCGTTATTTTGCCGAACAGTCCATCGTTCTCGTCATTCGGGCCGGCGGTAAAGAATAGTTCTGTAGCCAATCCATTCTTCGCGCCGTCTCCGCCAAAGCTGAGAGCCCACAGCCCATCGATGGATAGTGGCGTTCCGTCTGCATTCAGGACCGTACCTTCCTCGGTCCCGCTAACGGCATTAAACGCGTGGATCTTGCCGTCGCCGAAATTGCCGATCAACAAGCGATGACTGAATGTGCCAAAGTCGCCAGGTGCAAGCGCGATTCCCCATGGAGCGTTCAGAAAGCTGCCGTGCTGCAAGCGAAGCAGAAGATTCCCATCAAGGTCGAAAACATCCACATAGCCGAGCCCAGCCCCATGATCTTCGTCTTTCGAACCGGGCAGGCGGTGGGCAAATGTCACTACGATATTTCCACCGACGTTCTGGATGCCGAAGGGCGCATAGTTCCGCGGAAGGTTTGAATCCTGGAAAGCGCCACTGATCGCAACCGGCTGGAAGGCCCGGTCGTACATTTCCACCTTTCCACTGGCGAAATTCGTGGTGTAGAAGCGGACTAGATTGCCGTCCTTCGCAATGGCAGCGCCTTTGTAGATGGCACCCTGCTTCGAGTTGTCTACTTTGATGACCGCGTTGGTCGGGCTGACGCCTGGGTTCCAGCCTGAAATCGTGCCATCTTCTGTAACGAACAAGAAGACCGCAGGAACTCCGGGCTTTACTTGGAAGCCTTTGGTGTAATTGAAAACCGTCCCGGTCGGAGCAGATGGAGGCTGCCCGTCCATCGGCGGGGGAATCGTTACCACGAGGGGAACGATCGCGCCGGTATTGTCATAGAGAGTTGAAACGCCTTTTCCATTGTCCGCAATCCAAAAGGGAGAACCCGAAGAACGGGAAATTCCCCACGAATTCACCAGATTGGGGTCAATGGTTGCGGTCGCTGAAACGGCCTGGGAGTCGGCGGTTAGATCGGTCTGCTGGTAGTGTTGCGCGAAAGCGGCGCTACTAAACAGCAGCGCAGTAGTTGTGATCATTGAGGCAAGAAAGCTTTTCCACGAACGGCTGGGAGTGTTGAGCATGTTGGACCTCGGCGCTAGTTAGCATCCGGAAGATAGCCCTACTAAGTTGGGGATTTGTCACTGTTTTGTAAGAGACTGGTCATCAAATCGTTACTTTTGTAGACCTGGCCAGACACTCCGGCAACACGTCCTGTCGCGCAATCATCGCACCGGTTCCCTAAGCCATGGGACGACAAGAGGGTGATCAAACGTTCATCGCCAATTTCGTAGCTGTGTTATGAATGATCGTTGGCAGCGTGCAACATGATCTCGCCGGGATGCTGCGGCCACAGCGCCGAGAAGGTTTGCGAAGAACCAGGAGGCCACTCCGAGCACATGTCCACCGTGGCGCGAACTCTGCTTCTGATCACGGCCTCCTCGCCAGAAATCCAGCGCGTCCGGCGTCCTCGCGTTTTGAACTTCCAGCAGATCACCATGCCGTATCTTGCCGCCTTCGCACCGCCGCATTGGACGGTGAGCCATATCGATGAAGTTGTGAGGCCAGTGGATTTCGGAATGCAGGCGGATTTGGTGGGGATTACCTTTCATACCCCGAGCGCACCTCATGCCTATGCGATCGCTGACCAGTTCCGGCTGCACGGAACTCCCGTGGTTTTGGGCGGACCCCATGTAACTTTGATGCCCGATGAGGCCCAGGCACACGCCGACGTGATCTTCGTTGGCGAGGCCGAATCCCACTGGCCTCAATTCTTCCGCGAATTCGAAGCGGGGCGTCATCGCCGGCGGTATTGTTCGACTGAACCTCCGACGCTGGAGGGGACCCCGATGGCCCGCAAAGACTTGTTTCACCGTCGCGACCACACCGCCGGAGTCCTGTTTGCCACGCGCGGCTGCCCGCATGCTTGCGATTTCTGTACCGTTGCGGTCATGTATCAAAGCCGTGTGCGCAAACGCCGCGTGCAGGAGGTCGCCGAAGAGTATGGCTCTTTCCCCGGCAAGGTGATCATCCTGTGGGATGACAATATCGCGAGCGACATGGAGTACGCCAAGGTTCTTTTCCGGGCTCTGGCTCCCCATCGTAAGTGGTGGAGCAGCCAAGCCAGCATTCGTGCTGCTGACGACGATGAATTCCTTGAGTTGGCCGCGAGCAGCGGCTGCGAGCAATTGTTTGTCGGCCTGGAGTCCATCTCGCAGGCCAGCCTGAATGAAGTGCACAAGCGGTTTAACCGCGTATCCGACTATGCCCGCGCCATTGAGCGGATCCATTCCCATGGCATCGCGGTCCAGGCAGGCATCGTCTTCGGTTTCGATGCCGATGAGCCGACGATCTTCCGCGAAACATTGGACTTTCTCGAGTCCTCGGGAGTGCAGAATGCCACATTCAACATCCTGACCCCATTTCCCGGAACTCGGCTCTACCAACGGCTCGAAGCCGAGGGCCGGATTTTGACGCGCGACTGGAGCAAGTACAACGGCCGCGCCGACGTTGTCTTTCAGCCCAGATTAATGAGCCCGGAGCAGCTTTTGGCCGGATACGAGTACGCCAATACCCGCTTCTACTCCTGGCGAAGCGTTTGCCGACGCCTGACTCGCTCTCGGGTGGGACTGTTTTGGGCTTTGCCGCTCAACTTGGCGTATGGGTTCGCGGCTTCCATACACTCAGTGTGGAACAGGTGTGACAGTACGAAATCCCTTCATCGCGCATGACGCGGCAAGATAGAATGTTGCGGACTCTCATGGGTTTTACGATCACCACACGAGAACTCGACCGAATCATTGTCGTTGACCCTGTCGGGAGACTCACGTTGAGTGATAGTCGCACGCAACTCCGCGACCTCATCCACGTTCTTTGCAGCAACGGCCACAAGAAATTCCTGCTCAATCTTGCAGGAGTGGAGTTCATCGACAGCGACGGCATGGGTGAACTGGTTCGCTGTTATAGTTCCGTCCGGCAGCGCGGAGGCGAGATGAAACTTGTCCATCTCAACAAGCACGCGCAAAACCTTTTTCAAATCACCCGGCTCAATACCCTCTTCGAAATCTACGGTGAGGAACAAGTTGCGCTGCAGTCCTTCCGGCGCTGACCGGGCAATACAGCGCCGCAGTTGGCTACAACGCCGCCACTCGCCTCTGCACGACCAGGAAATACAGTGCCACCAGAATCAGCAGAAACCCGTTCACTCCCAATACCAGCGGGGCCGTAAACACCGGCACCAGCCATCCCGACACCAGATTTCCCATCGGCATGCCGCCGCGGAAGGCGAAGTTGTAAACGCTCATCACCCGTCCGCGCATTTCGTTGGTCGTGATCAACTGCACCAGCGAGGTCACCGTGGCGAACACCGCCATCATCGACGCTCCCACCAACACCAGCATCGCGTAGGAAAACGGCAAGACTTTCGACAGCGAAAATCCCGCAATTCCCGCGCCCAGGCAAATCAGCATCAGCAGCGCGAATCGCCCTTTTCTCGAGATGTTTCCCTTGCCCGGCCACCGCCAGCGATCCGCAAATCGATCCCACTCCCATCAGCGAAAGCAGGTTTCCATACGTCTCCGGGCCGCGATGGAAAATATCTTTCACAAACACCGGGATATACGTCCGCATCGGCATGCTCAAGAAGGTCATCAGGAAAGCCAGCACGATGAGTCCGACCATCGATCCGTGATGCCAGATGAACTTGATTCCCTGCTTCAGGCTGCCCATACATCGACTCGGTTCGTAACTCTCCGGCAAGATATCGCGCCGAGATCATCGACAGCGAAATGATGGGAGCCAGAAACGAAAGCGCGTTCAGCCCGAAGCACCACTTCTCTCCAAACTTCGCCAGCGTGATCCCGGCCAGTGCCGGACCGACGGTCACCGCCAGGTTGAATTGAATGGAATTCAGTGCGATCGCATTCGGCATGTCCTCGCGATCGACCAGCGTCGGAATCAGTGCCTGATACGCGGGTCCGCCGAACGCCTGCGCCAGTCCCGACACGAACGACAGGCACAAAATCGGCCACACGTGCGGCAGTCCCAGAGTCACGAGAACGGTCAGCGTCGCCGCGCTGGCCATCTGCATGTACTGCGATACCAGCAGAATCTTTCGTCGCTCCGTCCGGTCCGCCACGACTCCGCCGATCAGCGTGAACAGGAAGATCGGAATTCCGGCCAGAAACTGATCCAGCCCCAGCAGGAACGACGAATGGCTGAGCCGGTAGATGAGCCATCCCTGCGCCACGATCTGCATCCAGGTGCCGATGCTCGACGTGCAGGCGCCGACCCACATCAGGCGGAAATCGCGATAGTGAAATGCCTTGAAGACTCTGCGAAAGGTCGAAGTGTGCATGGGCTCCAAGCGGCTCTTGGCGTCAGCAATCTATCTTCGCATGAGCGGGTAATTTGCGTGCTACCGCCTACGGCGAGGACTTCGCTACTTGGATTCTCTGAGATCCCCGGAAGACTCGCAAAAGATCATGCCGTCTGTCCTTGCGCCAGAAAATCTACCACGATCAGAGTGATGTCATCCTGCTGGCGGACTGCCGGCTGCCACTTGCGCAGTTCGACAAGAAGTTGCTGCAACAATTCTGCAGCCGGCCGCGAGCGTTGCTCGCGTACCACCTCTTCTAACTGCCGGTCGCCGAAGGCTTCTCCGAGCGCGTTCTCCGGCTCCACGAGTCCGTCGGTATAAACTACCAGCCGGTCGCGCGGCTCCAGCGCCAGGCTGCACACCGGGTACTCCGAGTCAGGGCGAATCCCGAACAGCAGTCCGTTGCTTTCGATCCGTTCCAAGGCGCCCGTCGCATGCCGCCAGCACAACAGTGGAGGATGCCCGGCCGCCGAGTACAGCGCCTTGCTATTTTCCATATCGATCCAAAGATAGGCCGCCGAAGCGAGCTGACCAAATGCTTCATTCGTCAGAATGCGATTCAACCCGCCCAGCACCTGGGCCGGATCAGCCGCAAAACAGGCGACGGATTGCATCGCCACCTTGATCATCGATGAAATGAGCGCCGCCGGAATGCCATGCCCGGAGACATCTGCTACCAGAATTCCCACATGATTCTTGTCCGGCCGGACGAACTGGTAAAAGTCTCCGGCAACCGACGTCATCGGATTGTACGAAGCCGCCATGCATACGTTCTCCAGTTCAGGCACCCCCGCCGGAAGAATGGACGACTGGATCTGCCGCGCCGTCTCCAATTCCGTCTCAATCGAAAGCAGCCGGCGCTCGTTCCGGAACACGATCTCCAGTGCCACGTATCCCAACGAAAAAAGCAGAGCCGCAAAGCCCAGCGAATCGACCAGCGGCAGAATCCGGTAGTGCAGCACACTCGCCAGGTTCGTATACAGCGCCTCCAAGGTGAAAATCAATGTGCCTGCCAAGAGAATTCGGTGATTCGGGATCACCAGGAATCTGGAAAATTTTGGAACCAGCGCCACCACCAGCAGGACCAGCAAAGCCAGCACCGCCAACAAGCTGTTGTAGGGCATCCACTTATTCTCGCGGCCCCCAGCTACAAAGGTCCCAATGCCGACTACGGCGATCGCCATACCCGTAAAGATCTCCAACTGAATAAACTGCCTGAGTCTTCCCAGGCTCAACTCCCGCCAAGCGAACAAGGCGGAAACCAGCAACAGGTACATGATCGCAGTTTGCGCATAGGGGGTTGCAGATCTCAGGATTTGCGGCAGACCAGCCACCAAGGAAGGTGTTTGCAGTAAGTCCTGCAGGCCGTACATTGCGCTCCAGATTCCCCACCAAGCCAGGATGCTGACGCCCTTGCGCCAACGAATCGCCGCAATCGCGCAGGCGGTCGTACCTATCGAGACAAAAAACGTTCCCAGAACAATATCGATCAGTTCGCCGCGGAGCGTTGCCAAATCCGCGACACTTGTCCCATCCATCCAAGACCTCTTTTCTTCACTGACTCGACGGACACAGTTAGCCATTTGTATCTTCAATGCCTCCAACCCCCTCCGCAAAGACTGCTCCGCACGCCGCTCTGTGATGACAATCACAGAGCGGCGTCACACTTCCTCCTACCATGAAGTGGACAGCATGCCAAAGAAGCTTAGGGTGGGAATCCTCGGGTATGGCCGCATGGGGCGCGGCTTTGTGGCTGCCATGCAGGACAGCGGACTTTGGGATGTCGCGGCCGTCTACGACATCTGCCCGCCTACCCGCCTACTGGCTCGCCAGCAAGTGCCCGGCGCCCAGATCTACGACAATCCCGATGCCATCTTTGCCGATCCGTCGATTGACGCTCTCGGATTGTTTACTCTGGCCGACGCCCGTCCCCAGCAGATTCGCCTGGCCCTCGCCCACAACAAGCACGTGCTGGCGGAAAAGCCCATCGCTGCCGACGTCGCCACCGAATGGCAACTAGTCCGCGAGATTGAAGGCAGCGACCGTTTCGTCGCCGTAAACCTTTTCAATCGCAATGCCTGGTATCACAAAGATATCCAGCGCTTCATCGCCGACGGTGAGATTGGCGACTTGGCCGTGATCCGCATCTGCCATATGACGCCCGGACACATGCCTCGGGAAGGTCACGATCCGGAAGGCCCGCCCTTCCATGATTGCGGCATGCATTACGTAGACGTGGCCCGCTGGTACGCCCAAAGCGAATACGACACTTGGCACGCCCAAGGCCTCCGCATCTGGGACTACAAAGATCCCTGGTGGGTACAGGCGCACGGCACCTTCAACAACGGCGTGGTCTTCGATATCACGCAGGGATTCATCTACGGCCATCTCGCCAAAGAACACCCGCACAACTGCTACGTCGATGCCATCGGTACCAAAGGCGTCGCGCGCATGCGCCACAACTTTACTGAAGCCACGGTGGAACTCTACGGCGTCCACAACACGCTGCAAAAAACGGGTGCATTCAACGACAAAAAACTCGACGTGATGGTCGACGTCTTCGCGCGCTCCATCCTGACCGGAAAGAACCTCGGATTCCCCCAGGCCCGCGATAGCGTGATCGCCTCCGAAGTCAGCTGGGCGATGCTCAACGACGCCATCGCCAACGTTCCCCCAGTTCGCGGAACGCCCGAAGAGATGCAGCAGATCCTCGAACACCGCCGCAACCTGGTTAACGGCTTCGGCCTTCCCGTAAGAACGCAAGATTCCGAGACTCCGCTGGTTCAGGTCTGAGCTCTTCGGCCTGCATTCCGGTCAGAATCACAATCCGAGGTGATCTCGATCATGGCGTCTTCCTTCCCCGTTTCCTAACATGGCGCCGGGAATTTTCTCGACCGTTTTAGCCGCACAGAGTGTGACATGGCCCTCTGAGATTTCCGATTCCAGGGTGCGGTAGCGGCCTCTATCGCCCCTCGCCTGACACCAAGGAGGATTTATCTATGCTGGCAACCAAGATGAGCGTGGCTTTCTATGGACATGTGCGTCAGTACCACAACCTCAAAGCGGAGATCGACGCCAAGGTCGCCGAAGTGCTCGAAAGCGGACAGTATGTCCTCGGCCCCATGTTGAAACGGTTTGAGCAGGAACTGGCCGCGTTCCACGGAACCCGGCATGCGATCGGCGTGGGCAATGGTACTGATGCGCTTTGGCTCACATTCAAGGCTTTGGGCATTGGCCCCGGCGACGAGTGCATTACCACCACGAACACGTTCTTTGCCACCGCGGAAGCGATTTGGATCGCCGGCGCCACCGCCGTCTTTGTTGACTCCGATCCTCGAACCAACTGCATCGATCCCGCCAGCATCGAGACGGCCATCACTCCCCGCACCAAAGCTCTGATTCCGGTTCATTTATACGGACAGTGCGCCGACATGAAGGCGATCCGCAAGATTGCCGACCGCCACCACCTGCTGGTGATTGAAGACAACGCGCAGGCCATCGGCGCGTCCGGCAACGGCTTCAAGATCGCCGAGCTCAGCGACGCTGCCACGGTCAGCTTCATCATCCAAAAGAATCTGGGCACCTTCGGCGACGGCGGCGCGATCGTCACCAATAACTCCGAGGTTGACCGCCTGGTGCGCAAGTTCCGCAATCACGGCTCCGACAAGCGCTCCTGCCACAGTCCGGGATACAACAGCCGGCTGGACGACCTGCACGCCGGGATTCTCAGCGCCAAGCTGCACCACATCGACGAATGGAGCGATCTCCGCAGAAAGTGGGCGGCGCGCTACAGCAAGGGCTTGGCTGGTGCAAAAAACCTCACGCTGCCCTACGAAACTCCGGGCTACCGCCACGTCTACCACCTGTATGTGATCGAAACCAGGCAAGCAGCGCAGCGCGATCCATTCCTCACATTCCTGAATGACGAAGGCATTGACGCGAAGTGCCACTATCCGATTGCGATCCATCAACAGGAGGGATACCCCTGGGGCCACGAGGCGCGCATCGTCGGCTCTATCGCGAATTCAGAACGTAACGCAGCCTGCTGCATTTCACTTCCGATGTTCCCCGAATTGACCGAAGAGGAAGTGGACTACACGGTTGACCGGGTCCTGGAGTGGGATCGCAAAGCTCGATGAGGAGGGCGTGATGCCAGAAAAATACCGTGTGGTGGTCGTGGGCATGGGGAAGCGCGGAATGCACCATGCCCTTGCGTTCCAGGCCAACAACCGCTTCGAAGTCGTGGGAGTTTGCGACGTCGACGCTGCTCGTCTTGATGCAGCGGCCGCCAAGTTCGGCGCGGTAAAAGGCAAAGATGCGCTGCAGGTCGCCCTGAGCGTCAAGCCCGACGTCTTCTGCTTTTGCACTCTGCCCAACCTGCGCAGCCAAATGATCCGCATCGCCGTCGAGAGTGGAGCACGCCTGGTCGCGTTCGAAAAACCAGTGGCGCTGAACAGCCGCGAGGGTGCGGAAGTGAAGAGCCTGTTGGCGGCCAGCGGCGTCAAGGCCGTGGTAAGCCATCAGCACCGCTATGGAGAGCACTACCGCAAGGTGAAGGAGATCATTGCCAGCGGAGAGTTAGGTCGGGTGCACACGGTGTATGGAACGGCCTCCGGCTGGATGATGCACATGCTGACGCATCTGATCGACTACATGCGCTGGTACAACGCCGACGCGAAAGCCGAGTGGGTGATGGGACAGGCTGCGGGGTGCGGCAAGCTTACCGATCCTCATCCATCGCCCGACTACATCGGCGGGTTCATCCAGTTCGCCAACGGAGTGCGCGGAATCGTTGAGTGTGGGGCAGGCGCTCCCGACGTTCCCGAGGTCGACTACTGGTGGCGGAAATGCCGTGTGGGAGCGCAAGGCACCGAGGGCTTTGCCGAAGTCCTGACCGGCGGCGGGTGGCGTGCCGTTACCAAAGCAGGCTCATCCTCTGGCGGAGGCTGCATGAACTATGACCTCGATATGCCTCCCCATATCGCGGACATCGCCGCGTGGCTCGACGACGATCGCCAGATCCACCCCTGTAACTTTGCGAGTGCCTATGCCGGCTTTGAAATCATGATGGCCCTATGCCGCTCCGCGGTAGATGGAGGGCAGGTCGCTCTGCCGCTCCGGGACACCACCGACGAGATCGGGATGCTCGCCGCTCACTTGGCCGGCCAAAAGGTCTTGCTCTCCACGCAAGCAAACGCCAGCGCATATCCCTCAGCCAGCCCGGAGCCCGAGCTGGCTGTGACCCGTTGATACCCAGACCGCAAAAGGCTGGGGCCACTCGAGTTCCACGGGATTCCGAGTGGTGCATTAATGTGGGGATAGCCGCCCTCGGCTGTCCAGCCGCGAAGCGGCGACAGAACATAGCCCACGACGCAAGTCGTGGGTAAGACGCGTTTAGGTCGACGAAGCCCCGGAGAGGGGCGCAAGAAACGCAAGCGGCCTTGCCTCCAGCCTCCTATGCGCACATTGCCATTCGTGCGCACCGAACCTTGAAACCTTTCCCTTGTCCGGACCCGAGCTCTTCGTTACGCAAGTGCTCGCACTTAAGAATGGAATTTTGCAGGCAGCGATTTCGGCACTTCGTTGCATCCGATTCCATGGTCGTTGTAGAGTAAAGCAAGCTTTGTGGGGTAACAAACAGTGCGTTCGATTGTGAAGTACGTCGTGGTGCTTTGCCTGACGCTGACCTTATGGTCTGCCGTGGCAGTGGTTGCGCACCATCATGCGAACGGCATTGAATCCTCCACATGCAGTGTTTGCGTCGCGGCCCACTCAGCCACGCCCCGGGCCATTGCGAATCCGCTCCCAGCGAACTTCGCTCCAGTACTCACTCTCCGCACTGAACCCATTTCTCTGAAAACCCGCGTGGCAACGTTCGCGCTGAGCATTCGCCCGCCTCCCGCTGTTTAGCTCTTCCCAGAAGACTGACCGTCGTACTTAATCCACTCTTCTATTTCTTCATTCTCGGGAGGAATTCATGCTGGCTTCTTACACGAAGTTTCGTTTGGCCCTTTTCATCACGCTTTTTCTGCTGCTCGCTTTCCATGCCTACGGGCAGGCGGGAACTTCTACGTCGATCACAGGCACCGTGGTTGATCCGTCGGGCGCGGTTGTGCCCAAGGCGACGGTGGAAGTGCGCAACCCGGTGAGCGGATTTTCCAGAACGGTTGCGACCGATGCGGCGGGTAGATTCGTCGTCCCCAACGTGCCCTTCAATCCCTACCACATCACTGTGACCGTCCAGGGATTCGCCGCCTATGCAGGCGACATAGATGTGCGCTCGACCGTGCCCGTAAACCTGAGCATCAGCATGAAAGTCGCCACCTCGGGAGAAAGCGTCACGGTTGAAGCCACTGGCGGGGACTTGATCGAGAACACGTCCACTTTTCATACGGATGTCGATCGTGGTCTCTTCGACAAACTCCCGCTAGAGAGCCAGTCGTCGTCCTTAAGTTCGCTAGTCACATTGTCCTCCCCGGGGATTGCAGCGGATTCGAATGGGCTGTTCCACGGCATGGGCGATCACGCGGAGAACTCCTTCTCCGTCGATGGACAACCGATCACCGACCAGCAGAGCAAAGTGTTTTCGAACCAGATTCCGCTGGATGCGATCGCCTCAATGGAAGTGATTGCGGGCGCACCGCCAGCGGAATTTGGAGAAAAGACGAGTGTCGTCATCAACGCCACGACACGATCGGGTCAAGGCCTGACCACTCCAACTGGCAGTCTTACCGCTAGCTACGGAAGTTTTGGAACGTCGAACGAGGAGTTCAACCTTGGCTATGGCGGGCAGAAGTGGGGCAACTTCATTTCGGTTGGCGGGCTGAATACTGGGCGCTTCCTGGATCCCCCGGAATTTTCTGTGATTCACGCCAAGGGCAATGAGGAAAACCTTTTCGACCGGGTCGATTTCCAGGTGTCGAAGGTGGATTCCGTGCAGCTGAATCTAGGCTTTACGCGCTCGTGGTTTCAGAATCCCAACAGTTTCGACAACGTTCTTCATACTGGCGAGACCGATCCCTCGGGAAATCCCCTGGGCGCTACCGACCAGAGATCGCAGATCAAGACATTCAACATCGCACCCTCGTGGACTCGTGTGCTGAGCACGCACGCGGTATTTACGCTGGGCGGGTTCGTGCGCCACGATCAGTACAACTACTATCCGAGTGGCAATCTCTTTGATGACCTATCCCCCATCCAGCAGGAGACGGTGGCGCAGGATCGCACTCTGACCAATGCGGGATTGCGGACTTCGCTTTCGTATGTAAAAGGCATTCACAACATCAAAGTCGGAGCGACTTACCAGCAGACCCTGCTAAACGAGAATGACAATCTAGGGATTGTAGATGGCGGGCTGCTCCCTTCGCTGACCGATGCCAACGGGAGTCCGTGCTTCGTGGGCGGAGTTGCGCTGACGTCGCCGTGCTCCGACTTACTTCCCTACGACTTGACGCGCGCAGGCGGACTCTTCGGCTTCCACGGACACACCGACGTAAAGCAGCTCGCGCTGTATTTGCAGGATCAGATTACCAAGGGAAACTGGTCGTTCAACGTCGGATTGCGCGGAGATTTTTATAACGGGTTGACCACTCACAACGAAGCTGAACCGCGCCTTGGTGTTGCCTATAACATCAAGCGAAGTAGCACCATTCTGCGGGCCTCGTATGCTCGCCTGCTGGAAACTCCCTTCAACGAAAATTTGATCGTAGCCAGCGTGGGCTGCAGCAACGCGGTGTTGAATCCATTACTGGGATGCACTGGATCGGGCGCGGACCCGCTGAGTCCGGGATGGCGCAACGAATTCCATGCGGGCGTGGAGCAGGCTTTCGGAAAATACCTCGTGTTCTCGGGCGAGTATGTGTGGAAGTACACGCACAATGCATACGATTTCAGCATCCTGGGGAACACGCCGATCTTCTTCCCAATTGCGTGGGACCGGTCGAAGATTCCGGGATTTGCTGGAAGGATCAGCGTACCGGAATTTCATGGCTTCTCCGCTCTCACCGTATTTTCCAGTGTCGCGGCACGCTTCTTTCTTCCGCAAGTCAGTGGAGCGGGAGCCACGCCTTCGGCGCCAGGCGGCGTCTTCCGTATCGACCATGACGAGAAATTCAATCAGACTACCCATCTGCAATATCAGCCCTGGAAGAACCGCCCATGGATCGGCTTCAACTGGCGCTACGACAGTGGTCTGGTAGCGGGCGCAGTTCCCTTCGCCACCGATCCGAACACGCCGGTGGACTTGACAGGATTGAGCGCCGACCAGCAGATGCAGGCAGGATTATTCTGCGGAAGCGTCCGACCCACGTTGAAGTCACCACTGACCAGTTGCGCGCCATCGCAATATGGTTCGACTCTCGTCTCCATTCCGGCGCCGGGAACGGAGAATGACGATAAAAATTCCCCGCGCATTTCGCCTCGCCATCTTTTTGATATCGCCTTGGGTGACGACAACCTATTCGGCGGCGACAAGTACAAATGGAGCCTGCGGCTGACGGCCATCAACGTCACCAATAAGGTGGCGCTCTACAATTTTCTGTCCACCTTCAGTGGAACCCATTTTGTCACGCCGCGAACCTATACCGCCGAACTGGGATTTCATTTCTGAGAATGTACAAAACCAACGCGGGGACGACCGACTTCGCCGCTGTGCGGCTGGACAGCCGAGGGCGGCCGTCCCCACATCTTGTCTGCACATGGCTGTCTTCGGATGGCTCCTTCCGATGGAACGGCGATAGGGCCCGTATAATCGAACTCTAGGCCTCTTATGATTCAGACACTGTTTGGCAGTCTTGAGGAAGAGAAGAAAACTGGCTTCTTAGACCGCATGAAGCAGGCGGTCACGCGGACGCGGGAGAATCTCGCGGAGCGCATCGAAGAGGTCGTTTCCTTCGGCAAGGAGATCGACCGCAACACCCTCGACGATCTCGAAGCTACGCTTATCAGCGCGGATTTGGGGTCGACGACGACGCAGGAAGTCCTGGGCAAGCTGCGCGACAAAGCCGATCGCAAGCAGATCAAGAATGTCGAAGAACTAAAACGGCTGCTGAAGGACGAACTGCTGGCCATCTTGAACACGGCGAATTCGCGTCCGGTCAACAAAGTCGATGGCTCTCCGGAAGTAATTCTGGTCGTGGGTGTCAATGGCACGGGCAAGACCACGACGATCGGAAAGCTGTCGCAGGTCTTTCGCTCGCAGGGAAAGAACGTCCTACTCTGCGCGGCGGACACCTTCCGCGCGGCCGCCATCGAGCAACTGGAAATTTGGGGACAACGCACGGGAACCGAAGTGATCAAGACAAAAGCAGGAGGCGATCCTGCGGCGGTATTGTTTGACGCCCTGCAGGCGGCCCTGGCGCGCAAGACCGATTATGTGGTCGTCGACACCGCCGGCAGGCTGCACACCAAGAGCAGCCTGATGTCGGAGTTGGACAAAATGCGCCGCACGGCGCAGAGGATCATCCCCGGGGCTCCGCATGAAACGTTGCTGGTAATGGACGCGACCACTGGCCAGAACGGGCTGCAGCAAGCACGCATGTTTACCGAGTCGGCTGGCGTGACCGGGATCGTGCTGACCAAGCTCGATGGCACAGCGAAAGGCGGCGTTGTTGTCGCCATTTGTCGCGAACTCGGGTTGCCGGTCCGTTACGTCGGAGTGGGAGAGAAGGCTGGGGATCTGCTGCCGTTCGACCCGAAGGAGTTTGTGGATTCGTTGTTCGAATAATCGGTCGCGCCGGAGTTTCACCATGGCCGATGTTAACGAAGAGCGTTCTCGAGTCCGAATTGTTTTGGATTTCATCAAGCGGCTGCTGGGCAGGAAGCTAGCCGAACTCGGCGATCCGCACGCATATGTGATGGCTCCGGTACGGCGCAGGCCGAAAGGCCGCACCGGCACGGCTGTCGCGGAAATTGAGGACGACGCGTTTGAGGGCTTTCCACCACGGGGTTGAGACCACCCTACGAGAGGGCTTCACGGCCGATTTGCTCCACACGCGGCAGGCGGGGACGCCGGCGGGACGCCGGCGCTACTTTTCCTGTGTAGAATTCTTGGCGGCATGACCCCTCACTCTCCTGACGATCAACATCTTCATCAAGCGCTCGAACTGGCTCGCCAAGGGATCGGACTCGCTTCGCCGAATCCTCATGTCGGCGCGGTGATTGCGGACTCCCAGGGCAACGTCGTTGGTTGCGGAACATACACCTACGCCGGCATGAAGCATGCGGAGATTCTTGCGCTGGAAGCGGCGGGATCGAAGGCTCGCGGCGGAACCCTGTACATCAATCTGGAACCGCATGCGCATCAAGGGAGAACTCTTCCCTGCACCGACGCACTCATTGCCGCGGGCATTCATCGCGTGGTCGTGTCGATGCCCGATCCCAATCCCAAGGTCAGCGGCCGCGGCTTTGAAAAGCTGCGCGCTGCCGGCGTGCACGTTGAAGTCGGACGACTGGAGGAACAAGCCCGTCAGCTGAACGAGGGATTCGCGCGCTACATCCGCCACGGAACTCCGCTGGTAACCCTGAAAGCCGCGATGACGCTGGACGGGAAGATCGCTCCACCCCCCACTGACGAACTGTCGAAGTCGACCGGAATTCCCGCGGGCGGATGGATTACCAGCGAATTGGCGCGGGCACACGTGCAGGAGTTGCGGCATCAGCATGATGCGTTGCTGGTCGGTGCAGGAACGATTCTGGCAGACAATCCTCTGCTGACCGATCGCAGCGGGCGAGCACGGCGGCGTCCACTGCTGCGGGTAATTCTGGACTCGCGCCTTCGGCTGCCTCTGGAATCGCGACTGGTGCAGGACGCGGCCGCCCAGCGGAACGGCGACGTCCTCGTATTCTGTGGTTCGGCGGATGCGCACAACAAAAGGGCCCTTGAAGAACGCGGAGTTCGCGTCGAAGAAATCTCGGCCTTCGGAGAGAGTGGCAGACCCGATCTGGCCGCGATCCTGCGTCGCCTGGGACAACTGGAAATTATCAGCGTGATGATCGAAGGTGGCGCCACCGTGAACTGGGCGGCGCTGGCGGCGCACGTGGTAGATAAAGTATTTCTTTACTACGCACCGAAGATTCTGGCGGGGACGGGTTCCATTCCGTTTGCGGCAGGCGCGGGCTTCAGCCACCTGAGCCAAGCTGCACAGGTTAGCCATATACATCTTCACCGCTTCGGGGAGGACTTTGCGGTGGAAGGATACCTGCGCGATCCGTACGGAGAATGAATTTGCAATCGGTCGGAATCGTCGTCAACCTTGCGGGCATGAGGCTTGAATCCTATTTATGAATCCCCGGCGGGCGGTTGTCGCAATTCTTGTTGTTCTAGCCATCGTTGTGATCGCGGGAATGATGTGGCTTCGCCACGGGTTCAGCGCCGTCGACGAACCTTCGAAGTTCGAGAAAGTCATTGCCCGGCGCCTGCGTAACCTTTCCGTTCCCCGCAGCGCGCGCAGGCAGACGAATCCATGGAAGGCAACGGCGGAAACTCTGCAGCAGGCCCGCGAGACTTTTCTGGCACGCTGCGCCGGATGTCATGGCTTCGATGGCAGCGGAGTGACGCAGATGGGCCGCGGGCTCTATCCCAAGCCGCCGGATCTTCGACAGGCTCCAACCCAGGAACTTACTGATGGAGAGATTCACTACTTCATTCAAAATGGTGTGAGGCTGACGGGTATGCCGGCATGGAGCGCATCCCACGGGCAGCCGGATGATGAAAGCTGGAAGCTGGTGCTGTTCATACGCAAACTGCGTCAACCCTCGACTCGCGAGCGCGAGGCGCAGAATCGCGCGGCAGGTTCTGCACACTATGTAGGATCACAAGCTTGTGCGAAATGTCACTCCGACATTTACGAACATTGGAAAAAGACGCCGATGGCGAACGTGGTGCGCGATCCGCGGGAGCATCCGGAGGCGATCATCCCGGACCTTGCCACCAACAACCTGACGAAATTTACCAGAGACAAGGTTGCGTTTGTCTATGGCAGTTTGTGGAAGCAACGCTACTTCACCAAGCAGGGCGATGATTATTACCCGCTGCCAGTGCAGTGGGATGTCTCTCATAAGCAGTGGCGTCCGTACTTTGTTGCGAATGGTACGGACTGGTGGGCTGCGCTCTATCCGCCCGATAACATGCAGCGGCCGACCGGACCCCTATGCGATGGATGCCATTCGGTGAACTACGACATTCATAGCCACACAGTCGCGGAATGGAATGTGGGCTGCGAGCGGTGCCATGGGCCGGGCAGCGAGCACGTAGAGCATCCGACTAATGACAACGTTCTCAATCCGGCGCACATGGACTATGTGAGCGCCAACGATTCTTGCATTCAGTGTCATTCTCAGGGGAGACCGCCGGCGAATCCGATCGAGGGAAAGTATTACGACTGGCCCGTGGGCTACCAGGTCGGATTGAACCTGGCAGATTTCTGGAAGCTCGAAGAACATACGTTGGGAGAAACTACGTTCACGCACTTTCCCGACGGAACCGCTCACAAGAATCGCATGCAGGGAAATGATTTCGTGCAGAGCGTGATGTACCGCAGAGGCGTGACCTGCTTCGATTGCCACGATGTGCATGGAACGGAACAATATGCCCAGTTGCGAAAGCCCGTGAACCAGATCTGCCTCGATTGCCACGGCCCACTCTCCCCGAACGGCCCGCGCACCGCGACCATCGAAGAACATACCCATCATAAAAAAGACAGCGTCGCGAGCCAGTGCGTGTCGTGCCACATGCCCGCGATTCAGACGACCATTGCTGATGTAAAAGTTCATGCCCATACGTTTCAGTTCATCTCACCGGCAATGACGGACAAGTACAAGATTCCGAATCCCTGCACGTCATGCCATGCAGACAAGTCGACGGCCTGGGCGGCGGAGACGATGCGGCGCTGGCCGGAGCGGTCGGCGTGGAGGAGTCAGTAGTTAGGGGTCAGGGGTCAGTGGTCAGTGGTCTGCGTCCGAGGTCAGGGGCCAGGATCGTGATCCGCTTCCTGGTCACGGTGAAAGGCATAGAATAGACCGTTCATCATGGAGGTTTTTATGTTTACCGGCATCGTAGAAGAAGTGGGACGCGTGAGTCGGATTGAGCAGCGCGGGGAGAACCGGCGGATTACGGTTGCGGCGGAACGTGCGCCAAAAGAGCTGGGCACAGGAAACAGCGTCGCCGTCAGCGGAGTTTGCCTCACAGCGCTGGATATCAAGCCGGGATCCTTCTGCGCAGATCTTGCGCCGGAAACCTGGGAGCGCACTTCGTTTTCGCGCATTCACGAAGGCGCGCTAGTCAATCTCGAACTGCCCATGAAGGCGGACGGGCGATTTGGCGGACATATCGTGCAAGGGCACGTCGACGGCGTCGGCAAACTGATTGAGTTCGAACGCATCGCCGAGTCCGAGAATTGGTGGCTGCACATTGAATTGCCGGATGAAGTCGAGAAGTACACCGTTTACAAGGGATCCATTTCGATTGAAGGGATCAGCTTGACGGTGGCCAAACTGAAGAAGAATTGGTGCACCATCGCCATCATTCCCCACACCGTAGAAATGACCAACCTGCATTCGCTGAAGCCGGGAGATCCGGTGAACCTGGAAGCAGATCTGATTGCGAAATACGTCGAGAAGATGATGAAGGGCGAGACTGGCGGAGAGTTCACTGACGATCGAGCAGTTGGTGGAGCAAGGGTTCTAGTCGTAGAGACGTTGCTGGCAACGTCTTCCCACCACGATTTGAAATGCTGTCAGCAGAGACGTAGCAAGCTACGTCTCTACGAAGGAGTTACTCAGGCTTCCAGTTTCAACTCATCTAACTCCAGAAACTCGTGGATGATCGGCTCTGGGCTCTTTTCCATTTCGGAGTAGGGGCCGAAAAAGATGGCGCGGCCCTCGTGCAGGAATACCACTCGCTCCGCCAATTTTTTTGCCAGGCGCATGTCGTGGGTCACTACGATGCTGGTCAGGTTTAACTGGATCTTGAGGCGCTTGATCAGGTCTCCGAGAAGTTGCGCCATCAAAGGATCGACCATGGTGGTGGGCTCGTCATAGAGCACGCATTCTGGTCGGGCGGCGAGCGCACGCGCGATGGCCACCGAGCGCTTCATCCCCGTCGAAAGATCCGAGGGTAGCAGATCGCGCATCTGCTGGACTCCGACCATCTGCAGCAAGCCGTCGACAATCTGGTAGATCTGCTCTTCGTTTAATTCTCGCGTTTCGCGCAACGGAAAAGCCACGTTTTCGCCGACGGTGAGCGAGTCGAACAGGGCCCCATTCTGAAAGACCATGGTGACTTTCTTGCGGATCCCCTCCAGTTGCTCCTCGGTGTAGTCGGTGATGTCCTGGCCCGCAACGATGACACGGCCGGAGTCGGGCTTGAGAAATCCCATAATGTGGTGCAAGGAGACGGACTTGCCCACGCCGCTGCGTCCAAGGATGCAGACGGTTTCTGCCGGAAGAACATCGAAGCTGACGTGATCGAGCACGACATTGTCGCCGAAGGCCTTGGAGACATCGCGGAATTCGATATAGGGCGCGAGTTTAGGATCGTCGGGCATGGAGCAGTGAGCTTTGAGCTACGAGTTTGTCGCTTTCTAGCTTAAACTAACGGTCGTCTTCGGGGGTTGTCACTTCCGATTTAGCGAGACTGTTTCAGCAAACAATAGGTTGAGGACTTGGTTATGAATCGCTTGCGACTCCATCGTTCGGCGCTTTTCCTTCTATTGATGGCAGGAACGGCCGCGGCCCAAACGACGGTCTCCTTTCCGACCGAAGATGGCGGCGTGATCTCTGCAGACCTGTACGGAGCTGGCAGCCGCGGGGTTGTGCTGGCGCACGGCGGGCGTTTTAACAAGGAAAGCTGGAAGCCGCAGGCCGAAAGACTCTCGGCGGCAGGGTTTCGAGTTCTGGCTTTCGATTTCCGCGGGATCGGCAAGTCGCGGGGTCCAGGCGATTCCGACATCATGAGCGCACCCTTGCAACTGGATGTACTGGCGGCTGTTCGTTACCTGCACCGCGCCGGAGCGAAGAGCGTATCCGTCGTGGGAGGGAGCATGGGAGGATCAGCCGCCGGCGACGCCTCGATCATTTCCAAGCCGGGTGAGATTGATCGCATCGTATTCCTGGGGGCGGCGCCGGATGGGCCAGCAGAAAAATTGAAATCGCCGACTTTATTCATTGTGGCCCGTGACGACGCCAACGAGGATGGACCACGCCTCCCGGGAATTAAGGCGCAATACGAGAAAGCTCCTGAGCCTAAAAAACTGATCGTGCTCGAGGGGTCGGCTCATGCACAGTATCTCTTTCAGACCGACCAGGGAGAACGCGTGATGCGCGAGATTCTAAGCTTTCTGGGCCCGAAGTAACGGACCGGATCCGAAGTGGAGCGCGATCAGATTCGCATAATTGTGTTCAACTCCCCCGTGGTTGCGGACCGGTCAAGAAAAGTGAACTTACCTTGATCTTTTACCTCGCGCGCTGCCTCCAGGAGACCGGTCATGGCGGCGCGGTAGAGGGAGGTCGCAAGGCTGACGCGCTTGACTCCGGCCGCGGCCAATTCATCCAGGGAAAATGATTTGCCTTTGATCCCCACCATGAAATTGAAGGGCTTCGAAATTGACGCGCAGACCGTGTGTACCGCGGCAAGATCAGGCAGGCCGGGAGCAAAGAGCACATCGGCTCCAGCCTTTTCGAAGGCTTGCAGACGACGGATAGTCTCGTCGAGGCTGGGGTTGGCAAATAGCAGATTGTGGGCTCGCGCTGTCAGCATGAACGGAACTTGGAGAGCGCGCGCCGCCTCTGCGCCGGCAGCGATTCGTTCGACCGCCAACGAAATATCGTACAGAGGCGCGGCAGGGTCACCCGTTGTATCTTCGATGGTGCACCCGACCAGTCCGGTCTGGGCTGCAAGCCGTATCGTTTCGGCGACAGCTTCGGGCGCGTCGCCGAATCCCTTCTCCAGGTCGGCAGAGACCGGCAAGTCCGTGGCATCGACAATCATGCGAGCGTGCGCCAGCGCCTGATCGCGCGTAAGTCCGCCATCCTTTCGACCAATAACGGCAGCGGAGGCTGCGCTCGAGGTGGCCAACGCCCGGAAACCAAGGCCGGCGAGAAGACGAGCCGAGCTAACATCCCACGGGTTGGGGATTACAAAGATGCCACGGGCTTCGTGAAGCGCGCGGAAGGCAGCGGCTTTTTCGTTCTGGGACACACTCATAGTCTTAATGGGCCGGGAGACCGGCATAAGCATAGATGATGGAATGAGGCGAAAGATTTCAGAAAATCGAATGCCCTCCCGTTCGAGAATGGGTGGGAGGGCATTTATTGTTGCAGGTCAGAGCTTGGGAAAGTTCCCGCTACTGCTTGTCATAAGCCGCGCTGTATTTGACCTTCTTCCCGTCGGAAGCCGTTCCACTAACCGTCACGGTACGGCTCTTGCCGTCTGCTGAAATGACGATGCGACCGGTCAATGTAGCCTTGCCATCTTTCTTATTGGTCAACTCCATGGTGCGGTCATCAATTTTCTTGTACGACCGCGTGTTGGCTGACGGATCGCCGGTGAGAGGATAATCTTTCCCGTCGAACTTTCCCGTCCACTCACTGTGCGTTGCCTTCCCCGCGGCATCGACGCCATCTACGGTGACTTTGATGCTGTCGCCCGCAGCCTCATAGGCGACGGTGTTGTTTTTAGGAGCGTTGGGCGGCATCTTCGATTTGGCTTCGTTCAGCTTCCAGGTGCCCATATTGGAGTCGCTGGCGAATCCCACTGACAGTGCCGCCAGGCACACCCCGAGCGTCAGAGCTATCGTTCTTGCCTTCATATTTCCTCCTGAGTTGAGAAACAAACAAAAGGGTGATGTTGTGTCGGAGCATTCTAGTGCCCGGCAGGGGTGCTGGCAACCTGAAGTATGATTGGATGAAAGATCTAAGGAGCAAGGAGCGGTGACCAAGCTTCAAGCCAGGGTTCATGCTCAACACGGGCAGTCGGCGGTACAAGTCTTTGTCGCCAATGACCGGATCAATCAGATTCTCATCGAACATCTTGACCCTGCCGTCTGGAGAGCACAACCGCCCGGCAAAACCCGCCCCATTGTGGCGATCTTTACCCACACGCACAATGTCCGCTGCAAGTGGATCAGGCTTACCGCTCCGCATCTGAAAGTACCCGCACAGCTCCACCGCGCACACTGCACGCCCCAGCAGGCTCGAGAGGGTTTAGCCGAGAGTGCAGCTCGCTGCGCGGAGATGCTCGCCGAAGCGCTGGGCGGTGCAGGACGCATCCAGCACTTTTCCAGAGATGGGTGGGCTCGCCCCTGGCCGGTGGGCGTGGAAATGCTGTGCTATATGCTTGCTCACGAAGCCCATCATCGAGGGCAGGTGTGCATGCTCGCGCATCAACTCGGATTTCCCTTGCCGAACAAGGTGGCTTACGGGATGTGGGATTGGGAAAAGCTATGGAAAGAGTGCGGAGCGCCTGGCGGCCCTGGAACGACACTATCTCAATCGGTTTCACGCTCACCAAAGAAGAAGCGACTTCATGGGACACGGTGATGAGCGAGGTTACGCCTCGCTGCGCTCGCCGGGGACGGACGAAGGCGTCCGCCCCTACTTTCCCGTACTAGCGCCAGCCACCCGGGAGCCGTTTCCCCCTACTTACCCAGGACTTGCCAACCGTTACCTACGTTGTGAAACACTGGAGCGCGATAAAGCGTCAATCATGCCGACGGAGTCTGGCTCATGCGAAAAATTCGCTATCTGGTGGCAATGAGTGTGGATGGCTATATTGCGGGCCCAAATGGAGAATCCGACTGGATTACCCCCGACCCGGAAGTTGATTTCCCAGCAATTTGGGCGCAATTCGATACTTTTCTCATGGGCAGGAGAACGTACGAGGCTGCCCGCAAGAGGCTAGGCGAAAAGGCATTCGCCGGAGGCACGAACATCGTTTTCTCGCGGACGATGCAGCCGCAAGATCACCCCCAAGTGACTATCGTCTCGCAGTTGAATAGGGATTGGGTGCATACGCTGAAAAATCATAGCGGGAAAGACATTTGGTTATTCGGCGGGAGCGCTTTATTTCGCTCGTTTCTCGATGCCGCCTGCGTGGACACGGTCGAGGTGAGCGTTATCCCGGTGTTGTTGGGCGGCGGCGTTCCGTTACTCCCGCCGCCTTACAGTCCAGCCAAGCTGCGTCTGCTCAACAGCAAGACCTTCCGCTCCGGAAGGGTATCGTCGGAGTATGCGGTACAGCATCAGCCAGTGGCTGTCACAAAAACAAAATAGGAGCTCTCCATGTTGAGATGGGACGTAAATCGCCGCGAATTCCTGAAGATGAGCGCTACTGCCAGCGCGGTCCTGGCAATGCCCACGTTAGGACAGACTGCGGTCTCCTCAAAAATGATCGGCATCCAGGTGGGAGCCATTTCCTTCGTGGATGAAGGAACCGAGAAAGTCCTGGATGTGCTCCAGGAACGGGGTGGCGTGAACACCTTGTTTCTTGCGGTATTCACCTACGGCCGAGGGATTGCCGGAAGGCAGATCCCGGGGCAGCCGCTGCCCGATCACGGGAAGCAGGAATACGATCTCAATTTTCACGGCGGCAACTTTGCCAACCCGCATCCCCAGTACTACAAGAACACGGTCCTCAAGGACACTCGCGCACCCGACCATGGCAAACTCGACATTCTGGCCGAAGTGCTTCCTGCGGCTAAGAAGCGCGGCATGAAAGTAATCTGCTGGCTGGAGGATGTATTTCGCACGGACTTGCCGAATATCGAAAAAGTGCAGGAGCGCGATCTCTACGGACGGAATGCCGAGACGCTGTGCGTCAACAATCCCGACTACCGGAATTTTCTGACTGGCCTGGTCGAGGACTACGCCCGTTCCTACGACATCGACGGAATCATGTGGGGATCGGAGCGGCAGGGCGCGCTTTGCGACAGCCTGGGAGCCACCCATGACACGCCGCCAGTCGATCCGGGAACGGTGACTTGCTTCTGCCAGTTTTGTCAGAGCAAAGCGAAGGAACGCGGCATCAAGTGTGGAGCGCGCACGGCAGGGTTTCCTGGAGTTGGAAAAGTTCGTGCGCTCGGCGCGCAGCGGCAAACGCCCGGTGGACGGCTATTACGTTCAATTCTGGCGGCTGTTGTTGCGGTATCCGGAGCTGGCCGCCTGGGAGATGCTCTGGACGGACAGCCTGCGCGAGACCTACGCCGCGATCTACAAAACGGTAAAGACGGCGAAGCCCACCGTGCCGGTAGGCTGGCACATCTGGCACAACAATTCCTTCAATCCGATCTACCGCGCGGAACAGGACCTGCATGAGCTCTCGAATTATTCGGACTTCATCAAGGTCGTGATGTACAACAACTGCGGCGGCGAACGGATGGCGCTCTACGTCGACAATGCTGGCTCGACACTTTATGGCGATCTCTCAAAACAGGGTCTGCTCGACTTCAACTACGCGGTGATGGGATTCAAGGAGGGCAGCTACGATCAGATTCCGCACACCGGGCTGTCCGCAGATTACGTCTACCGCGAGACGAAACGTGCGCTGGAGGGCGTGGCGGGCACGAAGACTCAGATCTGGCCGGGGATCGATATCGATATCCCGACCGAACCGAAGAACAGCAAGTGCACTCCGCAAAGCGTGAAGCAAGCAGTCCTGGCGGCGTTCCGCGCGGGCGCGCCGGGAGTGATTCTATCTCGCAAGTATTCCGAGATGCGTCTCGCGGACCTCAGCGGCGCAGGAGATGCGATTCGGGAGCTGAAACTCACGACTTGATGGATCACAACTTTCGTCAAATGCTCGGCTCAAGACCGAGTTGAACGGAATCAATGAGCGCTGTGGGGGGTGGCCAATTTGTTCAGCGGAAATCGTCCCCCTCGGTATTCCCTTAAAGAAATCCTGCCATTAGGCCGATGATTCCATACGTAAAGGCTACGGAGTCGGAGGGCCTATGGCACATTGCGAGCGACTGGAAAGATGTCCCTTCTTTACGAAAATCAGGGACCTGCCTAAAACGGCAGCGCAGTTGGCCACGACCTATTGCCATGGAGACAACCGAGGCTGCGCTCGACTTTGGCTCATCTCAAGCGGAGTGCGTCCTCCGGACGATCTTTTCCCCAACGAAGGAGACCGCGCCTTAAGTATCCTCTCCGAGTCGGGGAAAGCACCGGCGTCCGTTCTGCATGCTATTGAGCGCACGCGGCCAGACTGACTTTGGGCAAGCTATGGACGCCTGGTCCAGCTTTTTGTAGATGTTCGTTTGCGCCGTCTCTGCCGAGGATGCCCCGTTTTTGCGTTCTTTGGAAGAGCCTGCCTGGAGCTTATCGGAGAAGCGGAAGAGGGATTCTGTCGGGCCAACTTCTGGTTCCTTACGCACAAATCCGCGCCGTGTATGCGTTCGGGATTCCCGCCCTTCGCAAAATCCGCGAAGGACGGGGCACCCCATGGTTTGCTTGTGCTGGCAAAGTCACAAGCCTGAGACACCCACCGATTCATTAACAATTCAAGGCAGAAAGAATATTCAACTTTTCTGCGGGGGCTTGGTCGCCGTTGCGCAGATCCAGCCTCGGCGGCGTTCCTCGAAGATTTCGATATTCACATATCCGGCGGATGCAAATAGCTCCCGATGCTCGCTCACACTCAGGTGCGAGGAGCGCAACAACCACATCACCGGCCATTTCAGCCAGTCATACTTGCCGCCTCTATACATCTCGGCGATGATGACCAGCCTACCGGCAGGTTTCAGCACACGCAGAATCTCCCGCATGTCTCCCGCAAGGTCAGGCCAGTAGTATTGAGTCTCTATTGCGGTCGCCAGATCGAAGGTGTGGTCAGGGAAGGGTAAGCGAGACACCGAAGCCTTCTGTACTACAACGCGCCCCGCTTTGATCAGATTTGCATTGAGCTCACGCGAGACTGCGACGCTGCCATCGGCATAATCAATGCCGTATATCATCCCGTCGGCGGCGTTTGCAGCCAACTTCTCGATGGTTCTCCCGCCACCACAGCCGACATCCAGAATTGTGAACCGACTCTCGATAGTGACGTGGCCGAGGCCCCAATCGGTCATGCTGTCGTGACCTCGATTCATCGCGCGGGCAAATATCCTGCCGAACCATTTGTCGGGCTTACGGGCCTGTAGCAGTACGTAAGGAATGAAGACCAGGGCTAGGGCGTAACGCAATAAGGCATATGGGGCGGGGGTTGTCACGACAATAGAGTTTGGATTGATGCGCAACCATTGTAATCGGGCGGTTACAACGTTTTGGATCGTAGTTTTGAGCGCAATGGGCAGGGTACCGCTCAACGAGTGGTTGGCGGTAGGAAGCGCTCCCGCAGATGTCCCAAGACGTTTCGTAAAGCATGTCGCGAAACTGGACAAGCTGCGCGAAGGACGGGAAAGCCCATCGCCACTCATCCCGCAGGATGGCCGCTGAGCGAGGAATTGTCGGTAAAGGGACTTCCCACTTCTCGCAACCTCGCGAGAAATGGGGGCACCCGGTGCGCCGGAGCAGACTGCGAAAACTAGGCGCTGACCTGTACGGGAACCAGCTCCGGATTGCACTGCGAGGTTTGCAGCGACTTAGCGGCGTCTTCTGCGGTAAATCTGCCCATCAGGAGGGCGAGTTTGCGGTCGGTGGTCATGTGAATGGGCGTCTTATCGACACGTTGAACGTATTGAGGTGCGCGGGCTCCGCCTCGGGTTACTTTCACAACAAATTTTATGTTCTTCATGCTTTAGGTCCTCCGTGAGAATCGGTTAAGGAGCGGGACTGGCAATCGCTTATTTGTGCGAAGCCGAGTACTCGACTGCTGTAAAGGGCTTGCCGCACTCCAAGCAGCATTTCTTCGATCGCGATGTGATTAATCCGCAATGCGGACACATCCTTTGAGAACCAGATGCTGCAAGCAATGGTTTCATCGTGCGCATCGAGCGAAGCAGCAGGATCGAGAGCAGCAGAATCAGCAGACCGAAAGATATGCTGGCTACGTTCATACAAGCGACCCTTCCTGGCGAGCCCGCCATCGACCCGAACCATCCCTGGAGCCGCGCGGCGGACGTATTTCCACTTCGCGCCAGATGGTAAGTTAAATTGCTTGCTCGCTGAAAAGCCCTAAGAGGAAAAGACTTCAGATGGACTGGCTTAGGTCAGCGGATCTGAAAGAGGAGAAGAAGGAACCACCCCTGTTTATTAGTATAACAGCATTAAGGTTATCGCACGCTGTAGTCTGCTAACTTGCTTCGCTCTACGAGCCGCATCTTTGCGTACTTTGCGTATCCTTAGCAGCCTTTGCGTTCAAAAGCTCTTAACCGCGAAGATCTCCAAGGAACGGCCGCAAAGTCCGCGAAGAAAGTACCTCAAACCGCTAAGACCGGAGATTGCCCTCAGTGCTTCGTTAAGGATTGGAACGGAGCGACGATCCGGTTGCCTGTCCGTCCGCTTGATTGGCGGGAGTTTCCTGCGAATCTGCGTGGAATTCGATTCCGTAGAGGTACAGTGCGCGATGGCACACGGTGGCGGAGATTCGCGTCGGATTCGTCGCGTGGGCAGGTACAAATTCAACCTCGATAGGGGAACCGATGGGCAGATTTGCCATCGTGAACAGGCACATCCCGACATCGCTGATGTTGATGCCCATCGCTTCCATGGGTTCGGAGCCGATGAATACCCGCACGGAGGTGTTCAGCAATTGGCGCTGGCGGCGGCGCCTTTCTGGTTTGAAGGTGCGGCTGAGTTGCATGGGTAGACGGTTCACCCAAACTAGCGCAGGGAAAGACGTCGACTAAGATTACGAAGGTTCAGTCCTGAGCCGCTGTGCAGAAGCGGCGGAGTTACCCGGCGAAAACATTCCCTTCACTAGCCTTCGGTGATGCGGCATTCGATTCCAATTGGCGATATCCTCGAGTCAATTAGAGGTCCTCACACTCCGACACAAACTTATGGAATGTCCGCATTGTCACAGGCAAGTTCGCGCACGCGACAAAAATTGCTCGTCCTGCGGTGGGCACATTCCGGCTGGACAATATCTGCTGGAAGAAGCTGGTATCGACAAGACTGCCGCTGCCGTATCTGCCTCGGGGCCGGTCGCTGCGCGCAATGTTCCCTTACCGCGCACCGCGACCCTGGGAGACCGACTCGCCGCATTTGTCTTGGACACGATCGTCCTCTTTGGATTGTTTGCGGTGGTGGACGCCTGGATTTTCATGCGCTGGGGTACGGTTGTGGGTGCAGAATTGGACCTCAGTCTCGCCGCCGTTCTGCTGGCCGCGATCCTGAATGCTGTGATCCTGTTTGGCTACGGTTGGCTGCTGGAGGCCAGTTTTGGGGCGACCCTCGGAAAGTTTCTGGTCGGGATCCGGGTGGTTCGCACCCAGCGAAGAAGCGCCCTCGTGGCGTCCGCGATTCGCAACCTGCTGCGGATCGTCGACGGATTCGGCTTTTACCTGCTGGGAGCAATGGTGGCCACATGTTCTCCGCGACGCCAGCGGCTCGGAGATCTGTGGGCGGGCACGGCTGTCGTTGAAGAAGATTTCGGCATCGCCACCAAGGCCGTGACGCTGGTCGCGTGGGCGGCGATACTGGCGGGGTCGGTGTGGGCAGTGCCCCGCATTTGTGCGGAGGATCATGCGCAAGAACATGTGCGGTATTTGGATCAAGTTGTCGTGCAGGCGGGCAAAAGCGAGAGCTCCGGATATTTGCAGATCGCCCGATTCAGGATTGATATCCGGCTAACCTCGCGGATGGCAGCGAACTAACATCCTTCCCCTCATATTCTTTGCCTTAATTTCCGCGTCGCCTCTTCTAGTTCTTCCGGCGTATTGAGATTGCGAAAAGTGTCGGCAGAAAACCCCGCAGCGCTCATTTCTTCTTCTGTGATCACCTGGGTTTGAGATGGTTCGAAGAGCGCATCGATTTTGTATTTGCCTGAGGTCAGAGCCTTCTCGGCTCGTTCTGCGAACTCTCGTCGATAGACTGCGCACAGTGGCTGCAGACCCTGCGCCGTGCTGGGAACCGTAACGAGCAAACTCGGAGATTGGCGTGCTTTCATGACTACGTATTTCAAGAGTGCCGGAGATACGAATGGGAGGTCGACGGCAAGCATCAGATTCACGTCGACCGTGGACTTTCGGAGAGCAGCGTGAATGGCGCCAAGGGGCCCGCGGCCGGGAAAGATATCTTCGATGACTGGGCCGAAGGGCGCGAACTTCGTGCGCTCTCCGACGATGTGGACGTTCGACGTGATGGTCCGCGCGGTCTCGAGAGCGCGCTCCAACAGGGTGCGGCCATGCAGGGGGACAAAGGCCTTGTCCGCGCCCATGCGCGTGCTCCTGCCGCCGGCGAGAATGAAGGCGGTGGGGCTCGCGGCGACGTCCATGGGGCGATCATACATGGCGAGATTCAGCAGGCTGAATATCGAAAATCTCCACTTCAAAATCCCCATCCTGTTGCAATCTGCAGGAGCAAGGATGAGGCACCCGTTTCCAACGATTCCCTTTCTTACAAGTCCCGCCCTGCGCTCTTCTTAAGCGCTTCTATCTATGGGTCTTATCGCAGCTGCCATGATCGCTAGTGCACGAAAGTAACCTATTCAAACTGAGGCATTCGCGGGATGATGGCGTTGCGTCTGAGGGGTCCGGATTCACCCGGAAGTAATCAACATGCCGCAAAAAATCATGGATGTGCTTATGCTTGGGCGCTGCTCCCACGAGTTCTCCTGGCCGCGCCGTGGTGCGGATGGCAACTATTACCAGGTTTGCCTGCTGTGCGCGGCGGAGTACAAGTACGATTGGACGACCATGCGCCGCATCGAGCGCGTGGAGCACGCCAAGCCCGAGACGGGAATCAAGCGCAGCCACACGCGCGAGAAACGCCCCTCATGGGTACCCCGTGCGCGCCGCTTAAAACTCGACATTCCGCTGCGCTATCGCGTGAACAAGACAAGTACGTGGTATGAAGGCATCATCGCCAACATCAGCCAGAGTGGAGTGCTGTTCGAAGGACCGCAGGAACTCCCGGTGAATGCACTCATCGAGATGGTATTTGAGATGCCGGAAGAAATTTCCGGACAGAAGAACAGCAACGTGGTGTGCCAGGGGCGGGTGATGCGAGCGAAGGATCCGACCCGGGCGGATGACACTCCGGCGCTGGCGGCTTCGATCGTGGATTACAAGTTCATCCACTAGACGCGAACTTCGGATAGTTCCCTTCTGCGATGGTCTCACTTTACGCCGCTGGCACAGCCCTACGACTTCGCGCAATGCACGCTTCGGGGACATCGGCGCTACCAGATCCAACCCCTCATTTACATCTGCAACGAATCCTCAAAGCATCTAAACTGTATCTGACATAGGCGTCCCTGTCGTGTAAGGAGTCGAGTATGAAAACTTCCAGGCAGTTGTTGTCTTCATGCATTCTTGGATTGATTTTAATTTTGGGCGTGAGCTGTGCGAAAAAACTGGACGACGCGAAGATGTCCAGCGAGATCCAGAGTAAGTTCTCGCAGGATTCGGGGCTGGCGTCGAAGCAACTCACGGTGCAGGCCAATAACGGGGTGGTCACGTTGTCGGGGTCCGTGGACAATGTCGCCCAACGGGATGCAGCCGGACAACAAGCGGCGGCGATTCCGGGGGTCCGAACGGTCATCAACAATCTGCAGGTGGGAAGCATTATGGCTGATGCGACGCCGTCGTCTAAGCCAGCGCCATCGATCGAAGCCACCAATGTACCCGCGGAAAAAACTCAGCCGGAAAAGCCCAGCAAAGCATCGAAGGCAAAAGATCGGCATTCGCGTGCCCCGCGGAAGGTTGAACAGGACCCGAACCAGCAGGAGATGGCGGACAACAATCCGCCGCCCGCGGACACTTCTGCGCCGCCTTCGCCTGCCGACAACCCGGCCGCGGCACCGGCGACTCCCCCTCCGCCGCCCGCGCCGAAACGCTTAATCATCGATCAGGGGACGCAGTTGACGGTGCGCCTGATTGACCCGATCGATAGCGAGAAGAATCAGACGGGGGACACATTTCGCGCCACGCTCAATGCTCCGCTCACATCGGATGGAGAAGAGGCAGTGCCCGCGGGAGTGGAATTGACGGGACATCTGGTGGAAGTGAAGAGCGCGGGAAAATTTGCCGGACAATCCGCGGTTGTGATGCAACTCGATAGCCTGAAGTCTGGCGGAAAGACCTATACCCTGCAAACCGACCAGTACAAGAAAAACGCCAGCTCTCGCGGCAAGAACACCGCTGAAAAGGTAGGCGGCGGAGCGGTGATTGGCAGCATCATCGGAGCCATTGCGGGCGGCGGCAAAGGAGCCGCCATTGGAGCAGCGGCGGGAGCCGGTGTGGGCGGTGGGGTACAGGCTGCGACCAAGAGTCAACAGATTAAACTGCCCTCTGAGACGGTACTGAACTTTACGCTGCAGGCCCCCGTTACGGTGGTGCAGGCAACCGAGGACGCGAACCGGCCGAAGCTTTCGGACTCGCAATAGGGGTGGTGAAGATCGGGAAAACCGCCATCCTTGCCCCCCCAGCGACGGCAAGGATTCAGCACCACTCGGGTGACTCTGCCGGCAGAGACGCAGCAAGCTGCCTCTCTACGAATTGTTTGTTTTCAATTACACTGCTTCTTTCATGCCCCGGATCACTGCTCTGGTACACACGCTTAACGACAGGCTGCGGATCGGGCGTTGCCTGGAGACGCTCTATCCTTGCGATGATATTTTGATCGTCGATCATGGATCGCAGGACGGGACGGCGCGCGTGGCGCATGAATACGCCGCCAAGGTGATTCCCGTTGATGGCAACGGGAGACTTGATCAATGTTTGAGAGGGGCGGACTGGATTCTTTGCCTGGATGCGCGGGAGTCGCTGTCGGAGGCGTTGGCGGCGAGTCTGTACGAGTGGAAGCTGGAACCCCGTAGCGAGTCCGCTTATAGCATGTTCTTGCGGGAAGAAACGGTCGGGGGGTGGGTACAACATTCGGCACCCCAGACGCGATTAGTACCGGCCGGTTGGAAGTCGTGGGATGGGTGTCTGCCCGCAAACCAGGGTTCACCGGTCCAGTTAGCCGGAGAGGTGTTGCGTTTTGCTCTTCCCTGAAGGGTCTGCAAATCCTTTGCACACTCGTCACATCC
>CAVRZL010000023.1:0-90559 GCA_963725565.1 uncultured Acidobacteriota bacterium | reverse complement strand
AGCCCGGAACGGCTGTGTCCATAGGACGCCCCACAGTAGACCAGTGGCGGGGCCGACTCAAGGCCCGGCAAGCGCCGGAGGTCGCTATAATCCGCAGCTCCATGACCGTCTTCGACCGGCGCCGCCTGCCCGCCTCCGTCTTCAAGCTCGACGTCGAGCGCATGCGCCAGGGCTGGTACTCCGACAAGTACTTCATCAACATCGCCCGCACCCTGGCCGAGCTGGCCGCGCGCGGGCTACCGCTTCGGCGGCACCGCCCCCGACCTCTCCGACCTCGACGTGGACCTGCGGCAACGTGGACGTGGGCTCCATCGAGGTCGAGATGCAGTGGTTCCCGCGCCGCCAGCCCTCCACGGTGGTGGTGGGCGTGGACAAGGCGCTGGCCATGCTGCGCGAGTGCACCGGCTACTTCGACGACGGCGGGCCGGTTCGTCAACACCTTCGACCAGCATGGAGGTGTGGGCCGTCCACGACGGCAGCGAGGCGCCCTACGACGGCGACGTCGCTGCAACGTCACCCCGGTGATGCGGGTGCGCGGGCGCTACCGCGACTTCGCCATCCTGGAGACGCCCACCCTGGGCGCGCTCACCCGCGGCAGCCGCGTGGCCACCAACGTCTACGAGGTGCTGAAGGCGGCGCGCGGCAAGCAGGTGCTGTTCTTCCCGGCCCGCTTCGACGCGCACGAGGTGCAGGCCGCCGACGGCTACGCGTACCAGATCGCGGTGCAGCTCTTCAACCAGAACTTCGGCAAGAGCCTCTCCGCCTACGTCTCCACCGACGCCCAGGGCGACTGGTGGGGCGGCGCCGGCGGCGGCACGGTGGCCCACGCCGCCATCGCCTGCTTCCTGGGCGACACCGCCGAGGCCATGATGGCCTTCGCGGCCACGCGCCCGGCCGACATCCCGCGCATCGCCCTGGTGGACTTCCGCAACGACTGCGTGGGCACGTCGCTGCACGTGATCCGCACCATGTTCCGCGCGCTACCTCGAGCTCACTGAAGGCCGGCCAGGCCGAAGAGGCGCGCAAGTACAAGCTCTTCGGCGTGCGCCCGGACACGTCCGCCGAACATGCGCGACGTGTCGGTGCCGCCCCTGGGCGACAAGCGCCTGGACTGCGGCGTGAACCCGCGGCTCGTCTTCGCCATGCGCGAGGCCATCGACCGCGAGTGGCGAGTCGTGGGACCTCGCGGGCGAGGAGCGCGCGCTCGCCGAGGAGTACTGCCAGGACGTGAAGATCGCGGTGACCGGCGGCTTCACGCCCGGCCAAGATCCGGCAGTTCGAGGACCTGGGCGTGCCGGCCGACATCTACGGCGTCGGCTCCTGGCTGCTCTCCTCGCTGCGACGAGCACGGCACCAACAACGACTTCACGGCCGACGTGGTGCGCGTCCGGATCGACGGGACGCTGGTACGACCTGGCGAAGACGGGCCGCAGGCCTGCGACAACCTGATGCTGGAGCGGGTGCAGTAGCTTGAGTGCGCAGCGCGCGGGCGTCGCTGCTGAGACTGCCTCTCGATCTCGCTCTTCACCGCGTTCGTCGCGGGGCTCGTCTCCTTCATCTCCCCCTGCGTGCTGCCCATCGTCCCCGGCTACCTCTCGTTCATCAGCGGGGTCAACGTGGCCGCAGCTCAAGGGCGACGAGGCGCCCGCCGGAGCTGGCGCGGCGCGTGGCCATCACGAGCCTCGTCTTCGTGCTCGGCTTCTCCACCGTGTTCGTGCGCCCTGGGGGCCGCGGCGACCTGCGTCGGCTACTACCTGCAGCAGTACAAGCGCGAGCTGGGCGATGGTCGGCGGCGTCGATCATCATCGTGCTGGGGCTGCACACGGCGGGCATCATCCAGATCAAGTGGCTGCTCTACGAGAAGCGGGCCGAGGTGAAGACGCGCCCGCTCGGGCTGCTCGGCGCGTACGTCGTCGGGCTCGCCTTCGCCTTCGGCTGGACGCCCTGCATCGGCCCGATCCTGGGCGCGATCCTGCTCTACGCGTCGCAGCAGGAGACCGTGACGCAGGGCGTGGTCCTGCTCTCGCGCCTACTCCGCTGGGCCTCGGGATCCCGTTCATCCTCTCCGGGCTCGCCATCAACCGCTTCTTCGCGGCGTCGGGCGGCTCCGGCGCCACATGCAGGCGGTGGAGGACTGGCCGGGCGTGCTGCTGGTCGCGCGTGGGCGTGCTGCTCGTGACCGGACGGCTCACCGTGCTCGCGCAGCTCCTTCTCGAAGATGTTCCCGGGGCTTGACGAGGATCGGATAGCGGGCCGCTATCGGTCAGCGTCTGAAGCTCGTAGATCCGATCGCCGTCGCTCGACCTCGGCGACCGGCGGAACGCATGCGAGCGGTCGAAGGCCGCGGCGAGCGGCCGAGTCGGACCACGCGGCCGACGGGCACGATCAGGTAGCGCGCACCGAGGCCCCGCGCAGCAGCTCGGTCGGCTTCGAGTCGTCGACGTCGCCGGGCACGCGGCGCAGCCAATGGCGACGATCGCCGGTCGCAGGGCGCTGGGTCTGCACGCGGCGCGAAGGCGCCGAGCGCCGTTCAGCACCGGCCGCCCGTGTCGCGCGGCCCAGAGCAGGGTCTCGGGCGTCGAGCACCGGCAGCTCCAGGATCGGCCCCGGCGGAAGGCGTCGAGGCGGCTGTACGCCGGCGGGCAGCGCCGGGGGCGTCAGCGGCCGCCACGTGGCGGCGCCAGCGTCTCCAGGAGCGGCGAGCGGCCACCACGCGGCCCCCGCCCAGGGCCGCGCGACGCAGCGCAGCGAAGCCCAGCCGATGCCGGCCAGGACCGCGAGCAGAAACGTGGCCACGGCGGCGAAGCGTGTAGGGGTGGCGCATGCTGTCGAGCGGCGGCAGCGCGAAGAGCGGCCGATAGGGAAGCGGGACCGACGCGCCCGAGGAACTCCAGGCGGCGGTCCCAGGGAGACCAGACCAGGAGCACCGCGGCCGGATGGCACAGAAGCGCGCATGCGGGGCACGGCGCCGCAGCGCCAGGCGACGGCCGCCAGGACGAGGCGCAGCACGGCCCGGGGAACAGACGCTCGCCCTGCGGCCCAGGACGCGCGCGGTAGAGGTAGCCCGTGGCTCGTGAGGTCGCGCGCCCGGGCTGGAACGCCATGCGCTCCGACAGCCGGAGCGGCCGCTTCGAGCGCCCTCCCTGCTGCCCGAACCTCCGCGAAGGCCGCGCAGGTACGGAAGCGTGCAGGGCGACGGCCAGGAGCCCGGCGCCGAGCGCCGCGAGCAGCGCGCGGCGGTCGCGCAGGAGCGCGCCGTGGACCACGGCGAAGACGAGGGCGATGAGCGCGCGCCGCCACCGCGTAGTACCCGCGTCGACTGCGCGGCCAGGGCGAAGCTCGCTCCGGCGAGCACGGCCGAGCCGGCGCCGGGGCGGTCGACGATGCCGATGCAGGCCGAGCAGCGAGCAGCGCGAGCCAGCCCGTCGCTGAGCAGGTTCAGGTGGTAGACGTGTACCATCTGGTGCGAGCCGAAGGCGGCCAGGACGCCCGCCAGGAGGCCGCGCGGTCGGGCTGCCCGTGAGGCGCGCCCAGGAGCGTAGAACGCCCATCCCCCGAAGGCCAGAGCGACGAGCACGGCCGACGTTGTAGAGCGGGAACGGGATCGCGACACGAGCGGCCGCAGCGGCGACCACGAGCACGGCCGTGCCCAGCGACAGGTCCGAGTCGAGACGGCCGCGTGGGAAGCGGGATGGAAGATGTTGCCGCCGAAGAGCTGCGCCGGAGAGAGCACGTGGCCCGAGATCCAGTGCACGGTCCACAGGTCGATGAGGGGATCGGGCCCCGCGAGGCGTCTGGCCGAAGGTCGCGCGCAGAGGGCCGGGTCGGCGAAGGGCCGCGAGGGCGCAGAAGAAGGCGCAAGACGGCGGTCTCCGCGCCCCGCGAGCGCCAGGAGCCGAGGCTCGGGGATTCGGGCGGCTGCGCACCGGAAGCTAGTCACGGAGTGACGGCTCGACTATAATGCCGGAGGTGAGGTCGCTGAGCAGCGCACTAACCCTGGTCGCCGCTGGCGTGCACTGGGGTGCGGGCTGCGCCAAGGCGCCGCCCGCGCCCGTGGGCGCCGCCCCCGCCTTCGAGCTTCGCGACCTGACCGGGGGCACGCTGAGCCTGGCCTCGCTGAAGGGCAAGGTGGTGGTCCTGGACTTCTGGGCCACCTGGTGCGGGCCCTGCATCGCAGGAGATCCCCGACTACGTCGAGTTCTCGAAGAAGAACCAGCCGCGGGGGGTCGAGGTGATCGGCGTCGTCTTCGACTCGGGCGAGCCCCAGGAGATCCAGGACTTCGTCCGCGAGCACCGCATGCCCTACCGCCAGCTCCTCGGCAACGACGAGCATCGCAGGACGCCTACGCAGCGAACCAGGGGTTCCCGACGACCTTCGTCGATCGACGCCGAGGGCCTCATCCGCATGACGGTGGTCGGCGCCACCCAGACAAGTTCGAGAGCCTGCAGACCGCCGTCGACGCGGCCCTCCTCGGGCTGAGCGCCGAGCCCGCCAAGGAAGGCGAGCCACGTGAGCCTCACCCAGGAACAGGTCCTCGTCGCGTCCTTCGCACCATCGAGGATCCCGACCTCCACAAGGACATCGTGACCCTCGGCTTCGTCAAGGACCTGAAGATCGACGGCGGCGAGTCGACTTCACCATCGAGCTGACCACGCCGGCCTGTCCGGTGAAGGACCAGATGAGGCGGAGGCCGCGCAGCAAGGTGCGCGGCGCTGCCCGGGCGTGACGGCCGCGCGCGCGACGATGACCGCCGACGTGCGCGCGCGCGGCGGCTTCGGCCGCCAGGCCGTGCCCGGCATCCGCAACATCATCGCGGTCGGCGCGGGCAAGGGCGGCGTCGGCAAGCACGACCGTCGGTGAACCTGGCCATCGCGCTGCGCGCGAAGGGCGGCCGCGTCGGCCTCATCGACGCCGACATCTACGGTCCGAACGTGCCGATCATGCTCGGCATCGAAGACGCAGCCCACGTACCGACGACAAGAAGATGATCCCGCCCGAGGCCTACGGCCTCAAGGTCATCTCGATGGGCTTGCTGGTGCCCGCCGACGAGCCGATCATCTGGCGCGGCCCGATGCTCCACGGCGCGCTCCAGCAGTTCTTCCGCGACGTGGACTGGGGCGAGCTCGACTACCTGGTCGTCGACCTGCCGCCGGGCACCGGCGACGTCTCGCTCAGCCTGACCCAGACCGTGCCGGTCGCCGGCGCGATCGTCGTGACGACGCCGCAGCAGGTGTCGCTCGCCGACGTGCGCAAGGCCGTCGGCGATGTACCGGAAGCTCAACATCCCCGATCCTCGGCATCGTCGAGAACATGAGCTACTTCGTCTGCGGCCACTGCCAGGAGCGCACCGACATCTTCGGCCACGGCGGCGGCGCGCGCATGGCCGAGGACCTCAAGATCCCCTTCCTGGGCGAGGTGCCCATGGTGCTGATTGGCTTGGCGCTGGCAGGATATCTAATCTACACCCAGAAGGTGCTGGGTTGAGTCCGAAGTGTGGCGCGGGCGCCCCCGCCCGCGAATGCCGGCAGCAGGAATGCCCAGCCTTCGAAAACCGCGAAGGCTGGGCAGCCTCAGTTATAGGGAGATCGAGAAAATAAACACCTAACGGGGAGCCAGCCCGCCTTCCGGTAAATCACAATCCAGCCCTGTCCTCTCGGAATCCGCAAACGACCGGAGTATATTGTTAGCTCCAATGGCGAACGATCAAGAGAAAGAAGCGGCGGCGCGGGCTAGTTTGCAGTTTGTGAAAGACGGACAAGTGGTCGGCCTGGGAACAGGATCGACTGCCTCTTACTTCATCAAGTTGCTTGGCGAGCAAGTAAAGCAGGGGTTGCGCATCCGCGGGATCCCGACTTCCGATCGCTCGCGCGAGCTGGCCTTGAGTCTGGGGATTCCCCTCATCACCCTCGACGATTGTCAGGAGATCGCCGTCACCGTTGATGGTGCGGACGAGGTTGATCCGCAACTGAGGCTTATCAAAGGTGGCGGCGGCGCGCTGTTGCGCGAGAAGATCGTCGCGTCGGCTACGAAAAAGATGGTGGTTGTGGCGGATGCGTCGAAGCAGGTCCAGCGGCTGGGAAGGTTTCCTCTGCCCGTCGAAGTGATTAAGTTCGCGCAAGCGCTGGTGGCGAAGCGAATCGCGGCAATGGGCGCGAAGGTAAGCATTCGCACGAATCCGGAGGGAAAGCCTTTCGTCACGGACGAGAACAATCACATCCTCGATTGCCGCTTTGGCGAGATTCGCGACGCGGACGCGTTGGCGCGGGAATTAAGTGGGATGCCGGGCGTGGTGGAGCACGGACTGTTTATCGGAATGGCGAGCGTGGTTCTGTTTGCACGGGGGACAGAGATTGTGAAGGTGGACCGATAAGGCGGGGGCTAAAGCCCCCGGTCTTTGGCCGCTTGACGCGGCGCTGAAGCGCCGCTTCCACAAAAAGCTCATAGCTCATAGCTCATAGCATTAGGACCTCAAGGGATTGCATGGCAGCGGGAGCAAAAGTTCATAGCTGGTCGGGACCGTCGCGGCGGCGCGTGCCCCGGTTTCGCATGCAGGCTCCCTTGGATGTGACGGTGCTGCGATCGGGGATTCCGGATACTCTCCCGGGACGCTCGTTGAATGTTTGCGAGCGAGGGCTGGCCGCAGTGCTGGCGGGGGAATTAGCGCCCGGCGAGTCCGTAGGCGTGGAGGTACAACTATCGGCCGCCACCGAGCCACTCCGCACGCGGGCTATGGTCCGGTATCAGGATAAATTGCAGTGCGGTCTCGAATTCGTGGCATTGTCGGGCGAGCAACGGAGCACCATCCGGGATTGGGCGAAAGAGACCAAGGCACAGGCCGATGCAGCGGGTTCGGTTTTGTCACTCGAACTCGCGCATGGGAGTCCGAGCGAAAGTCAGAGAGAGAAAGGCGGAACACCTGGCGGTGGAGGTCCTGGCCGACGTCGGAAGAAGAGATCCTGGAAGGGATTTCTCGTCGCCTGTGTGCTGATCATCGTTGGAGCCGCCGCTTTCTGGTGGAAATGGAACCGGTCGTGGGAAGATCTGGAATCAGGACTAAAGGCTCCGGAGAGGATAGCGGCGCAGAAACCACAGGCCCAGGTTCCCGCCGAAGTTATGCAGAAGTTGCTGGTGCATCGCGTCGAGCCGGTGTATCCGGCAGAGGGACGCAAGCAAAATCTGCAGGGAATTATCGCGGTGGATATCGTGGTCGGGCGAGACGGATCGGTGCTGACCATGCGGGCCCTGAACGGCCCAGATATATTGGCGCAGGCCGCCATTGACGCGCTGCGCTGGTGGAGGTTTGAGCCCTATCGCGTCAATGGGGAACCTGCCATCGTAGAGACTACGATGGCGGTGGAGTTCAAGAGGTAGAGACAAATTCTTTGCGAATCGCAACCGCGTCAGTTGCGTTTTCGCAGCGCGTGCAGCACGGTCATTCCGCTGATAGCGAAGCAGACGACGGCTCCAAGAGCGGCAACCAGCATCAGGTTCGGACTCAGATGCAAGACGTCAGCAAAAGCCGCCCCGCCCGCGAAGACAAGACCCAGAACGTTCAGCCATAAGGGCGAGTGTACGGGAGCGCTCAGATCCTTGCGCAAGCGGAGTTGCAGGAGAAGCGCGGCGAGTCCAATGGCGGCCACTACGACGATGGCGAGCGGGCTGGAGAACGCCGTGCGATTGGTGTAAAGCACGACCAGCGCAAGCGCCAGCAGGAGCAGTCCGGCAGCGACAATGCCCCACCCGCGAGGTTTGGGTTGCGGCGAAGAGTTGTGCGCGGCGTCGGACATGAAGTTCGTCCAAGTTATACAGGGCAGTGTCACGGGTTTACAAATCCCCTCCATTCAATAGCCGTCAGATTAAACCTCAGACTCTTTCCGATTTCAGGCATAGCCCACCACATTCAGCCCGAAGCTCAGGCGCCCGCCAGCCACTCGGCGCGGCGCGGATCTCCATTATTGACCGCATAGAGCACGAGTTCGACCCGGGTGGAGATGCCGAGCTTTTCGAAAATGCGGAACAGGTATTTCTTGATGGTGTGCTCACTGAGATTGAGTTCGATGGCGATCTGGCGGTTGCCGAGACCTTCGGCTACAAGCGCAACAACTTGTTCCTCGCGTGGGGTCAACAGAGAATTTCCCGAGGAATTGAGCACGCGAAGCGAGGGTACTTCTGAGACCAGATCGATGAGGTAGTTCAGTTGCTCATGATTGGCCCAGACCTGTCCGGCGGCCACCCGAAGAATGCATTTGCAAAGCAAGCGAAGATTGGCGTCCGTGAGCGAGAGGATTCCGCGCGCGCCCGAACGGAAAGTGCTAATGACGAGATCGCGGCGGCAAGACTCGGCGAGGACGACCTTCGGAATTTCGGGATGGGTCAGGTGAAAACGGCGCAGGGTTCCGATGACTTCCCCGGCGTCTGTGGATACATTCCATGAGAGCAAGGCGACCCGAGGCAGGTTGTGAGAGACCGCATGCAGGATGGAGGCGTAATTCATCTCACAAGCGGCGACATGGAACTCCGCATGACGGCGCAAGGCGCTGGTGAGTAGTTGGGACTGCATTCGATTGGAGTCTGCGATGAGTACATGAATCTCCTTGGAAACGGCTGGGGACAAGCCCATTGAAAACTCTCCGCTGGCCTGAACTTAAGCATCGCCGTGATTGTAGGTAGGACGATTTGTGTTCCACAAGGACATCCATCACAAAATACTGGCACCTTTTCAAAACGGGAATCACTATCTTCGTGAAAAAACGCCGACGCAAAGGAGCATTAAGTCTGTGGAAACCAATTCGTGCCGCCCTCTGCAACTGACCGGATGCTCCTTCCGTTCCACGTGACGGATTCTGCGGGCCTGCTTGCCTGCCTGACTGTATAGTCGCGTCAGATTCCCAATCTGTGACGAATGCTCGATCACGGCCATTTGTGTGATGTGGCAAACACGCAAGTCCACTTTCGTGGGTACTCCTCCAATAGACGTAGCGGCACCACGCTCCCGCTTGGCACGTAACGAGTGGACTGTCGCGGTGAAAGCACTACCGGCGGACCACGCGGACGAAGGCGTCCGCCCCTACCTCGCACTAAGGTCGTCGTTGCGACCACACTAGTTAGCTCACTCCAGTCGATGATTGGATTCACGTCCGATGACTCCCGAAAGCGGAATGCCCTCTACCTTCGTGGGCACCACTTCCCATGTCTTGTTACCTAAGAGGAACGAGCTTAAGTTGCATGAGAGAGAGCCGCAGGACATTGAAGATCAGCGGGACATACGGCAGGAAAAGATGAAGCGCCTCTCCATATTCGGATTGCTGGCAGTCGCGTGGATTGGAATTGGGAGTGGTTCGGCCGCGTTCGCGCAGGGTGAGAGGTCAGACCTGGGCGAAGCAAAGCAAGCGTCCCGTTCGAGCTTAACCGGAGCACGAGCGGGAAGCAGTGGTTCAACGGCCGCAAACCCCGGAGGAGCGGATGGCCTGGGAAACCCTTTACTCGGAGGGGAGCGCCATCCGCTCTACCGGTTACGGTCCAGCGACGTGGTGGAGGTGACCTTCACGGTAGCTCCGGAGTTTAACCAATCGGTGACCGTGCAGCCGGATGGTTACGTGATGTTGAAAGATGCTGGACTGGTACAGGCCCAGGGACTGAATGTGCAGGAGTTCAGCGAAGCCGTGCGCAAGGCCTATACCGGATATTTGCACGATCCCCAGGTGGCAGTGGCACTCAAGGAATTCGAGCGGCCTTACTACATTGTCGGGGGCGAAGTCGGAAAGCCGGGCAAGTATGAATTGCGATCGGACGTGACAGTGACGGAAGCCGTGCAGATCGCCGGGGGACTAACCGGACAGTCGAAACACTCGCAGGTGGTGCTGTTCCGCCGCGTCAATGACGATCTGGTGGAGACGCGGCTGCTTAATCTCAAAAAAATGTTGAAAGCGGGCCGGCTGAATGAAGATGCGCATCTCCAGCCAGGAGATCTGGTGTTCGTTCCGCAGAATGCGATTTCGAAGATCGCCAGATTCATGAGCCGGCCCTCGATGGGTATGTACATGAATTCGAGTCAATTCTAGAAAGCATCTTCCCCACTCGCGTGTCAGACGAAGACTCAATCCGCGGCCGAAACGAGACGATTCCAACTACGCGTGAGTTGGCGATGGTGTTGTTCCGGCGTCGCAGGGTCTTCGTCTGCATTTCCAGTCTGATCCTTGCTGCCTCTCTTCTATATGCGATTGCTGGAACTAAGTACCAAGCCAATATGAGGGTTCTCGTGCGGCGCGGACGCGCCGACGCTCCAGTGAGCGCGGGTATCAATGCTCCCTTGGACGTGACGCGGGTTGCGATTACCGAGGAAGAACTGAATTCCGAGGTGGAACTGCTGCGTGATCAGGAAATTATGCGCAAAGTGGTCGAGAAGACGGGTGTCGGGGGTCGCGACTGGTTTCATTTTCTGCGTTGGGACGAGGGGCGTCCAGAGCGCGTCGCTTGTGCGGACTGCATTCGCTGATTTTCCCTAAGTTCATCCTCGATCCAACTTTGGGTTTTCATGCAGATCGGGCCCGCGGACCGCTGCTGCAGGCGGTAGCCAATGGGGTGTCGCTGAATCTGCTGGCTCTCTTGGCTCTCCATGCGTACCGCCGCCGAAGCGTTCGGGGAGTGAAGATGTGGGTGCTTTTGGCCTCGGTGCCAATCGCCATTATCGCAACGATGACGCGAGCTGTCTGGTTGTCGTTTGCCGGAACGCTCGTAGCCGTAATTCTTGTTTCTAAGAGCCGGCGCTTGCGTCGCGTCTACTTCGCGCTGCTTGCTGTCGCGGCGTTGTGTCTGATGCTGGGACTAAGTTCGACCGAACTCGGGTGCGCCCTCAGTGAACGGCTGCAGGAGAGCGGGCCGGTGGAATATCGCCAGGCTGTGTACTCGGGAGGGTGGGAGATGTTTCTGCAGCGTCCCTTCCTGGGGTGGGGTTTCCATCAGATGCCCGCCGAACTGCCGCGCCACGTCAGTGGATATCTGGAAAAGGTCTTGTACCCCCACAATACCTACCTTGAACTCCTGGTGGAGCACGGAGTCCTCGGGCTGGCCTTGTACGTCTGGCTGATGTGGGAGATGTGGCGCCTCGGGCGCGGCGCAGTTCCCCAGCGAGAGAGGAACGGATTCCTCAACGAGCATTTTCATCAGTTATGGCCCATCTTGCTGGCGGTTTATTGGGTCAACGCAACAGTGGTAGTGATGAGCTATCAATTCGTGAACGGGTTGTTATTCATGATAGCCGGGATGCTGGCCGCACAACAGCGGCGCGCGGAGACGGCGCATCCGTGAACACTGTCGCTTATCTGGCCAACATGTTTCCTTCCGCAGTTGAACCGTACGTGGCGGAGGAGATCGAGGAACTGCAAAGACGGGGAATTCGAGTCATCGCCGGGAGCGTGCGAAGGTCGCAAATTGGAACATCCTCCGTCAGCAATAATGCGCCGGAGATCGTGCTGCAGTCGGCCGGATTGCGTGTTCTTGCGCGGGCAGTGCGGTTGTGTCTCTGGAAGTGGAAGGTCATCGCGCCGCTGCTCGTTCGTGCGGGGTGCGAGGGAAGGGAGCGTCCCTGGCGGCGTCTGAAGGCCTTAACACATACGTTTCTCGGCGCCTGTTACGCGGTGATGCTCGATGGTCGTGAAGTGGATCACATCCATGTCCATCACGGATATTTCGGCTCCTGGATTGCGATGACGGCGGCCCGGCTGCTGAATGTTGGTTTCAGCATGACGCTTCATGGCTCGGACTTGCTCCTGCAAAAAGGAGCCTATCTCTCTCTTAAGCTCGCGGACTGCGCTTTTTGTTTCACGGTCTCGGAGTACAACCGGAATTACATTCTGCAACAGTATCCCGAAATTGATCGCCGAAAAATCGTCACAGCACGATTAGGAGTAGCAGTTTCTGACAATGCACCGCCACCTCCGGTGTCTTCCAGGAGGGCAGGGGATGCTCTGACTCTCCTCTCCGTAGGGCGGTTGCATGCAGTGAAAGACCATGCGTTTCTGGTGCGGGCTTGCGCTGAAATGCGGCGGCGAGGAGTGCCGTTTCAGTGTTTCATCGCAGGCGATGGAGATGAGCGCAGCAGGCTGGAAGCGTTGATCCATCATTGCGAGGTACAGGGGCAGGTGACTTTGCTGGGACATGTCTCGCGCCAGCGTTTGGATTCTTTCTACAAACGGGCCGACATCGTCGTGCTGACCAGTCGGAGTGAGGGGATTCCGCTGGTTCTCATGGAGGCGATGGCAAGGGGAAAAATCGTGCTGGCACCTGCGATTACGGGCATTCCAGAGCTCGTGATCGCAGGCAAAACCGGATTCTTGTACAAACCTGGGTCCGAACGCGATCTGGTCGCGCACCTGCTGTTGATCAACTGGTTGAGGCTAGCGCAGGGGCACGGCTCAGAACAGGAACGCCCTCCTTACGTCGATTGGGCGATCACGAAGGTGGGAAACATAAAGACTGCAGCTTACATGCACGTGCGTCAAAATTTTAATCGCAGCAAGAACCTGGAGATCTTCGGCAATGAGTTCCTAGACCGGATCTCCACACGAACGGAAAGCGCTCCCGATGAGAGTCTTGTACTGCAACAAATATAACTACCCGTTCAGCGGGACCGAAGTGTACCTGTTTGAGCTAATGGAATTGATGCGAGACCACGGTCACGAAGTGGCGCTGTTTTCGATGGCCGACCCGATGGGAGAGGAGACGCCGTACGACCAGCATTTTGTTCCCCACGTTGACTTCAAAGCGCATTCGGCGTGGTACCGATGGCCGCAACAGGCAGCGCGCGCGATCTATTCCCGGGAGGCACGGCGCAGAATCCGGGCTATGATTCAGGAGTTCCGGCCCGACGTGGCGCATGTGCGGAACATCTACCATCATTTGACCCCGTCGATTTTGTGGGAACTGAAGGGGCAGAACATTCCCGTCCTTCATCACGTGAACGATTTCAAGCTCCTGTGTCCCAGTTACAACCTGGTCTCGCGGGGAGAAGCCTGCGAGAGATGCAAAGGCGGCGCATTCTGGCATGCGATTCCGTCGAAATGTTATTCGGGCTTGGGGGCGAGGTGCACGCTAACTGCAGAGGCCTACGCCCACCGTTGGATGGGAACTTATCAGAAATGCGTGGACCGTTTCCTCGCGCCCAGCCGGTTTGTGCGAGACAAATTTGTGGAACATGGGTGGGATAACAGCAAAATTGCAGAATTGCCGCACTTTCAGCAGGTCCATGAGTTCACGAAGCCGGATACAAACGGCGCGCCATTGCTGTACTGCGGCCGGCTGTCTGCAGAAAAGGGCGTGGACGACCTGTTGCGAGCCATGCAGCAACTTCCCGACCTGCACTTGGTGATTGCTGGAGACGGGCCGCAGCGCGACGAATTGCAAGCGTTAGCGGCCTTGCTTGAATTAGCCAACGTCGAGTTTGTGGGACATGTCGACGCGAGCGAGCGTGATCGTTTGATCCAGCACTCCAGATTTACTGTGCTTCCATCCCATGCATACGAAACGTTTGGGAAGGCGATTCTGGAGTCCTATGCAGCTGGACGCGCCGTCGTCGCCACAGATTTGGGTTCACGGCGCGAGTTGGTTCGGCATGGGGAGACCGGCATTCTGTACCGTTGCGGGGACTGCAGCCAACTGGCGCGGTCCGTCCGCATGCTGGCTTCCCATCCTGAGTTGGCCGAGAACATGGGACGTGCCGGATGGGAGTTGGTCCGGGAACGCCATACGCCGGAGGGACATTACTCGAAGCTGTTTGCGCTGTATGAAGCACTGGTTGCCAAGAAAGCGGCGGAATCTGCACGAAAGGCTGCCGCGATTCGAAAGCGTCCGACGGAAAAATCGAGCGCGGCGGCACTGCCGGCAAGACCCAGGTTGCGCATTGCCTTCATCGGCGGCCGGGGAGTGATTTCGAAGTACAGCGGAATCGAGTCATATTACGAGGAAGTCGGCAGGCGGCTGGCGGGGATGGGACATGAAGTCACGGTGTACTGCAGGAACTACTTCACCCCGGCGATCACGGAGCACAACGGCATGCGGTTAGTTCGGCTGCCGACGATTCGATCGAAACATCTGGAAACCTTGATTCATACTCTACTTAGCACGGTCCACGCCGTGACTCAGCCCTACGACGTGGTGCACTATCATGCGCTGGGCCCGGCACTATTTTCGCTTTTCCCGCGCCTTCGGGGAACGAAGACGGCTGTGACCGTGCAAGGGCTGGATTGGCAGCGCAAAAAGTGGGGACGCATCGCGTCGGCGATACTGCAACTTGGGGAGCGAGCGTCCGTGCGTCTTCCCAATACCACCATGGTTGTATCGCAGGCTCTGCGGCAACGTTATCACGATCTCCACGGGGTCAAAGCCATCTACATTCCGAATGGTGGCGTGCTTCGAGACCGGGTCCCACCGCGCCATATTCTGGAGTGGGGGTTGCAGCCGGGCCGGTACGTCTTGTTCCTGGGGAGGTTTTCGCCGGAGAAAGGCTGCCATCTACTGGTGGAAGCATTCGAACAAATACGGACCGACGTGAAACTGGTGATGGCCGGGGCGGTGAGTTATTGCGACGACTACTGTAGCGAACTGCGCACTCATGCCAGCGAACGGATTCGGATACTGGGATGGGTATCCGGCGAAGCGCTTGACGAGCTGTTAACCAACGCCATGATTTTTGTGCTGCCGTCTGACATGGAGGGTCTGTCACTGGCCTTACTCGACGCAATGGGGGCAGGCCTGTGCGTGCTGACGAGCGATGTTCCTGAGAATCGTGAGGCTACCGAGGGCGCCGGTTTCACATTTCGATGCGGCAGCGCTGTGGATCTGGCGGACCGCCTTCGATTCTTGATGGCGAATCCCACTGTGCGAGCGGCGGCCGGAAAAGCGGCCAGGAGGCGGATCGAAGATCAATATCAGTGGCAGAAGGTTGCGGAAGGTATCGAGGACGCTTATTTCGAGGCGCTGGGATGGAGAGCATCTGAATCCCCCGGGAAAAAACCCAGTGTTTCTGCAAAACTGATCGATCGCAGCGGTGAGAGAAAACTCAGGGCGGGCTGAACAGTGGTTCACTTTGCCGGTTCTGCCATGGCTTCGGTTCAGACTGTGGCTTGAGCAAATCAACGAAAGTGTGGGAGTCCGCTAAGGGACGGGCCAAGCCGGTCCTTTTTTATTACAATCAAAGACCTGAGTGGCCGCGGCACGACGTCAGGTTGACGCCGCCGCAGCCGCGAAGACTTGGCATGCACGATCGCATTCTCGTCACGGGCGGAGCCGGATTCATCGGGTCGAACTTCATCCTGCAGCAAATGCAAGATGGGTCCGCGTCGGTCGTTAATTTCGATAAGCTCACCTACGCCGGAAACCTGCACAATCTCGAGAGTATTGCCTCCGATGCGCGCTACCAGTTTGTACAGGGAGATGTAACCGATCGCGGCGCAGTGCGACAGGCGCTGGAAAAGTATCGGCCTCAGGCCATCGTGCATTTCGCCGCGGAAAGCCACGTGGACCGGTCCATTCGCGGGCCCGAAGATTTTATAAACACAAATATCAACGGAACGTTTGCGCTGCTGGAAGAGAGCGCGGGAATACTGGGCAGGACTGGCGGGCGACGACCGCGCGGGCTTTCGATTCCTGCACGTTTCCACGGACGAAGTCTACGGCTCGTTGGGGCCGGACGATCCACCGTTTTCTGAAACCACTTGCTACGCGCCTAATAGTCCCTATGCCGCCTCGAAAGCGGGATCGGATCATCTGGTGCGGGCCTATCATCACACCTACGGCCTGCCTACTCTGACGACCAACTGTTCCAATAATTACGGTCGCTTTCAGTTTCCCGAAAAGTTGATTCCGCTGGTGATTCTCAACGCTCGCGACGGCAAGCCTCTCCCGGTCTATGGAGACGGGAAGAATGTTCGCGACTGGGTTTACGTGGAAGATCATTGTGAGGCAATGGCGACCGTGCTACGCGGGGGAAAGCCGGGAGAGACCTACAACATCGGGGGCTGGAACGAGAAACCCAATATTGAAATTGTGCAGGCGATCTGCGATCTGGTTGACGAGATGTCGGCGCCGCGGAACGGAAAATCGCGGCGGGAACTGATCACCTTTGTGAAGGATCGGCCGGGGCACGACCGGAGGTATGCCATTGATGCCCGCAAGATTGAGCGCGAGCTAGGGTGGAAGCCGCAGGAGACGTTTGCTAGTGGCCTTCGCAAAACGGTTCGCTGGTATCTTGAGAATGAGGAGTGGGTTCGGGACGTAACCAGCGGAAGCTACCGGCAGTGGATTGCCACGCACTATTCCGGTTAGTCGAATCAAGGGCGCGGCGTAAAAGCTATCGACCAAATTATGAAAGAAAGCACTCCGTACAAGGGAATCATTCTCGCGGGAGGATCGGGTACGCGTCTGTATCCGGTGACGCAGGCGATGGGTAAGAGCCTGCTTCCGGTTTACAACAAGCCGATGATCTACTACCCGCTGTGCACGTTGATGCTGGCGGGAATCCGCGAAATTCTGGTGATCTCGACGCCCGAGGATCTTCCCAAGTTCGAGATGCTTCTGCGCGATGGGAAGCAGTTCGGGATTCACCTGCGATACAAGGTGCAGCCCCGGCCCGAGGGCATCGCACAGGCATTCCTGTTGGGTGCGGAATTTATCGATAAGAGTCCGTGCGCGCTGGTTCTGGGTGACAACATCTTTTATGGGCACGATCTGGCGAAGGATTTGCGCGAGTCCGCCCAGAAAGTTCATGGGGCGCGAGTGTTTGCTTACCGCGTGCACGATCCGGAGCGCTATGGTGTGGTCGATTTCGATAAGCAAGGTCGTGCGCTGAGCATCGAGGAGAAGCCCAAGCAGCCGAAATCGAGATATGCGGTCACGGGACTTTATTTTTATGACAGCCACATCGTGGAAGTCGCGAAGGCTCTGAAGCCGAGTGCGCGCGGCGAACTCGAAATCACCGACGTCAATCAGGCGTACTTGAAGAACGGGCAACTTGAAGTGGTGGTCATGGGACGCGGCATGGCGTGGCTGGACACGGGGACGCATGAATCCCTGATGGACGCGGCTCTATATATACAAGCCATCGAAAAGCGTCAGGGACTGATGATCGCCTGCCCGGAAGAGATCGCTTACCGATCGGGGTACATCACAGCCGAAGAGGTGGAGAAGATTGGCGCCACTATGAAAAACAGCAGCTACGGCGACTACTTGCTGCAGTTGCTGCGGGAGAAGGTATTTTGACTCAGCGCGGTTTGATCCCTGCAAAATCCCATGGACGCCACTAAGAAAATCCCGACTTCTCTGCCCGACGTTTTCGTGTTGGAGCCGCGGGTCTTCGGAGACGAACGCGGATTCTTCCTGGAGAGTTACAACGAGAAAGTGTTTGCCGAGTTGGGAATCAGAGCAAGATTCGTGCAGGACAACCATTCATATTCGAGTCGCAATGTTCTGCGCGGACTGCATTATCAGATTCACCAAGTGCAAGGAAAGCTGGTGCGAGTGGCGCAGGGGGAAATCCTGGATGTGGCCGTGGATCTGCGGCGAAGCTCTTCGTCGTTTGGAAAATGGGAGGCGGTACGACTCTCGGGAGACAACAAGCGCATGATGTGGATTCCGCCAGGATTTGCGCATGGATTTCTCGTGATCTCCGATACGGCGCATGTGCTGTACAAGGCCACCGACTACTATGCTCCGCAGTTCGAACGCACTTTGGCGTGGAATGATCCTGACTTGAAGATCAACTGGGGGCTGGAAGCCGATCCAACTGTGTCTGCGAAAGACCAGCACGGGATTGCTCTGCGCGATGCCGAGTCCTTTGAATAATCTCCGGAAATCAACTCCATGAAAGTGATGATCATTGGCGCGACCGGCCTGCTGGGCAAGGCTCTATTGCGTGAGTGGAGCGCCGACGAGATCGTTGGACTCGGATCAAGCGATCTAGACATTCGCGACGCGGCACGTGTCGCCAAAGAGGTTCAGAAGGAGCGTCCCGACTGGATTGTGCTGGCGGCAGCCTATACCGATGTAGATGGGTGCGAGAGCAATCCAGAACTCGCATTTAAAGTGAACCGCGATGGAGCGGTGAACGTGGCTGAGGCTGCAAAGACCGCCGGCGCCAAGCTTCTTTTTCTCAGTACAGATTATGTGTTCGACGGCCGGAAGACTTCGCCGTATGAAACACACGATGCGCGCAATCCGCAGAGTGTATATGGGCATTCCAAGGCTGAGGCGGAAGTGGGCGTGTTGGAGAAGCTTCCCCAGTGCTGCATCGCGCGGACATCCTGGCTGTTTGGAGCAGGTGGTAAATGTTTTCCCAACACGATTCTCCGATTGGCTTCCAGCCGCCCGGCACTCGATGTTGTCAATGACCAGCGGGGATGCCCTACCTATACCGTGGATCTGGCGAGGGCCCTCATCAGGCTATGCCGCGGTAATGCTCGCGGCATTGTGCATGTCACCAACGCCGGGGTCTGTTCCTGGTTTGAATTTGCCCAAGAGATAGTGAAGCGATCCGGTCTCAACACCGAGGTAAGGCCGGTGAGCAGCGCGCAGATGGCGCGTCCGGCGCCGCGTCCCGGTTATTCGGTTCTGTCGGCAACGAGTCTGAGGTCCTATGGCATCGAAATGCCGACGTGGCAGAATGCGCTGCTACGCTATCTGGAAGAGCGGCGAAGTTGACGGGCACATCGGGATTGATTCGTCCGGCGTATGGCTGTTAGGATGCCGCGGGGTTCACGCCAAGTGAAGCTAATTCACAACTACATCGGCGGCAAGTTTGTGCCCGGTAAGGCTCAGTTCGCCGACGTGAACCCGGCGGACGGCAGTGTGATTGCCCAGGTTATGGAAGCGGATGGAGATCTGGTTGGCGCTGCGGTGCACGCGGCCCGAAGCGCGGTGCGAGGAGAATGGGGCCGGCTGGGGATTCGCGAACGGGCCGCACGGCTGCACAAAGTTGCGGACGGAATCGAGGCGCGGTTCGATTGTTTCGTGGCGGCCGAGGTCGCTGACACGGGTAAGCCGATAGCGCTGGCCTCGCGCCTGGATGTTCCGCGCGCAGCAGCCAACTTCCGGGTGTTCGCTGACTTGATCAAAAGCGCGGGTCTGGAATCATTTCAAACGGAGACTCCCGACGGGAAAGACGCGCTGAACTACGCAGTGCGCAAACCACTCGGGGTCGTAGGAATTATTACTCCCTGGAATCTTCCACTTCTGCTACTTACGTGGAAAGTGGCTCCGGCCCTGGCGTGCGGAAACACGGTCGTAGTGAAGCCATCGGAGGAGACGCCGGCGACGGCAACGCTGCTGGCTGAGGTGATGCAATCCGCTGGAATTCCGGATGGCGTCTACAACGTGGTCCACGGATTCGGTGCGAATTCCGCCGGCGAGTTTCTTACGCAGCATCCGGACGTAAATGCCGTGACCTTCACCGGAGAATCGCAGACCGGAGCGGCGATCATGAAGACGGTGGCGGCTTCGGTGAAGCCGGTATCGTTTGAACTCGGAGGCAAGAATGCGGCGATCGTATTTGCCGATTGCGACTTTGAAGATACGATCAAGGGAATCAGCGACGCAGTGTTCTTGAATACCGGTCAGGTCTGCCTCTGCGCCGAACGGGTCTACGTGCAGCGGGCGATCCTCGACCAATTCGTGGAAGTACTGAAGAGGAAAGCGGAAAGTCTGCGATTGGGTTCTCCGCTGGAGAGCACGACAGACTTGGGACCGCTGATTTCGGCACACCACCGGGAGAAAGTGTTGTCGTACTATCAACTCGCGCGCGACGAGGGCGCGACCACGGTTACGGGTGGAGGGGTGCCAGAGTTCGGCAACGCTTTCGACAACGGCTTCTTTGTGCAACCCACCATCTATACTGGGCTCGCGGAGTCCGCGCGGTGCGTAAAGGAAGAAATCTTCGGCCCCGTGTGTCACATCGCCCCTTTTGACACAGAAGAGGAAGCGGTGGCCATGGCGAACGACAGTAAATACGGTCTCGCGGCTTCAATCTGGACCAGCAACCTGAAGCGCGGACATCGCATTGCGCAACAAATGAACGTAGGCATCACCTGGGTGAACTGCTGGTTCTTGCGAGATCTGCGAACGCCGTTTGGGGGTATGGGTCTCTCGGGTATTGGGCGAGAAGGCGGATTACACTCGCTGAATTTCTACTCCGAGCTGAATAATATCTGTATCCGACTGTGAGTCTTACTGCCGGGCCGGGACCACACATGGGGAACATTGAAAGCAAGATCGTTGAGGGGAAAGCGGCACCGCGGGGCAAGTATCCGCACGTGAAACGCGCTGGCGACTTCCTTATCGTTTCCGGAACGAGCGCGCGCCGCGCCGACAATACCATTGCCGGGGCCGAGATCGATGGCATGGGAACGACTCACCTCGATATCCGAACGCAGACGCGGGCGGTAATCGAAAATGTGCGCGACATCCTGCGATCTCAGAATGCGGATCTTAACGATGTAGTCGAAGTGACGTCTTATCTCGTAAGCATGAACGATTTTGCGGGATACAACGAGGTTTATGGCGAATACTTCGGCTATGATGGCCCGGCGCGAACCACGGTAGCGGTGCACCAGTTGCCGCATCCGCATCTCTTAATCGAAATCCGCGCGGTGGCGTACAAGCCGCAAAGATAGGAGCCGCTATGCCGTCCATCAGGGAACTGAAGGCATTTAATTTTCAGCACTGGATCGACGAGAACAAGGAGAAGTTCAAACCTCCTGTGGGCAATGCGCAAGTGTGGGAGGACGGCGAGATGATGGTGACGGTAGTGGGAGGGCCGAACCAGCGCCGCGATTATCACGACGACCCGACTGAAGAGTTTTTCTATCAATTAAAGGGCAATATCTTTCTTCGCCTAATGGAAACTCCAGGCAAGCCGCCGATCGAGGTTCCCATCAAGGAAGGCGAGATTTTTCTGCTGCCCAAACACATGCGGCATTCGCCTCAACGGGTCGCAGGAAGCATCGGCGTAGTGGTCGAGATGCCGCGTCCGGAGGGCGCTCTGGATGGCTTTGAGTGGTATTGCCAGAACTGTCATCAGCTCCTGCACCGAGCGGAAGTGAAACTGAAGAGCATTGTGCGCGACCTGCCTCCATTATTCGAACAGTTTTATGGCAACGAGAACCTGCGCAAGTGTAAACACTGCGGCGCGGTACATCCCGGCAAACAATAAATGGCCGTCATCGACATCCATAATCATTTTTTCCCGCGCGCGTGGCCCGACCTGGCTGCGCGCTACGGTACTCCGAACTGGCCGTGGATCAAGCACACTGAAGCCGGGAAGGCGGACATCATGATTGGCGATCGTTTCTTTCGCCACATCGATTCTGCCTGCTGGGATGCGGACGTGCGGCTACAGGAGATGGATCGCGATGGCGTCGAGATGCAGGTGTTATCGGCGACACCAGTGCTTTTCGCGTACGAGCGTCGGCCGGAACAGGCTCTTGACTGTGCGCGTTTGTTCAACGACGCCGCTCTGGAATTGTGCGCCCAAGGCAAGGGTAGACTGAAGTCGCTGTGCCAAGTCCCATTGCAGGATATCGATGCTGCCTGCAAAGAGTTGAGCCGCTGCATGCGCGCCGGGCATCTTGGCGTGCAGATCGGCAATCATGTAGGCGAGAAGAATCTCGACGACGCCGGCATTGTGACGTTTCTGCAGCACTGCGCGGATGAGGGCGCAGCGGTGCTTGTCCATCCCTGGGACATTCTGGGGCAGCCTCGCATGCCGAAATACATGCTGCCGTGGACGGTTGGCATGCCTGCCGAAACTCAGCTGGGCATCGTGGCGATGATCCTGAGCGGAGCTTTCGATAAGCTGCCTGCAAAATTGCGAATCTGCTTCGCGCATGGCGGAGGGAGCTTCGCGTTCCTCTTGGGCCGGCTGGAAAATGCCTGGCAATATCACCCCGTGGCCCATGGGGAGTGTGCAATGTCTCCTCGAATCTATGTGAATCGCTTCTATGTCGATTCCGCGGTGTTTGATGAGCGCGCACTGGAGTTCCTGGTCGACACGATGGGAGCCGAGCGCGTGATGCTGGGTTCGGATTATCCGTTTCCATTGGGAGAGCATCGGATCGGATCGCTGATTCGATCCAGTCATTTCACTGCGCGAACCAAGACTCAACTGTTGGGCGGAAACGCGCTGCGATTCCTGGGCTTGGAACCGGTGGCAAAGGAGGCCGCCGACACCGCATCGAAAGCGCAAACGGCCGGAGTTCCTCACGGAGAGCAACTCAGCTACAGTTCGTATCTTAAAATTCCGGAACTGCTGGAACTACAACATCCGCAGTCCACTCCACAACATCACGACGAGATGCTGTTCATCATCGTGCATCAGACCTATGAATTGTGGTTCAAGGAACTGTTGCATGATTTGGATGCGGTCGTCGCGAACCTCCGAGGAGCCGGGGAGAATCCGCAGTCACGTGATGAAGTGTACGAAGCGGCGCGCTTGTTGCGTCGCTGCACCGAGATCACTCGGGTGCTGGTCGAGCAGTTCACGATCCTTGAAACCATGCTGCCGACGCACTTTCTGGCGTTCCGCGGCAAGCTTGAGCCCGCCAGCGGATTTCAGTCGGAACAATTCAGGGAATTGGAATTTCTGTGCGGCCTGAAAGACGAGAAGATGCTCCGCTATCACCGGCCAACGCCGGAAGCCTATGCGCAGCTGGAACGGCGGCTGCGCGAGCCTTCTCTGCACGACGTTCTTTTTGCCGCGTTGCGCGCCATGGGCAAGCTGAAGATTGACGACAGCACCAGTGAGCGCGAACGTTTTGATGCACGGGCCCGTGCGGTGCTCTCTTTGTACCGCGACGAGCACAGCAACCGGGACTGGATTGATGTCTGCGAGCGGCTCACCGAATTCGATGAGCTGGTCGTGAGTTGGAGACTTCGCCATATCCAACTGGTGGAGCGCGTGATCGGCGTTCGCATGGGAACGGGCGGAACCGCGGGTTCGTCGTATCTTAAGCTGACCCTTGATAAGAAGTTTTTCCCTGAGCTCTGGGAGGCGCGAACGCTTCTGACCGAGTGATGCGCGCTGCGCACAATTCTCAATTGCTGTCTTGATCCCATGACTGGTAAAGCCGAGACCATTACTTTGATTGGCGCTGGGCTGAACGGCTCATTGCTGGCTCTTGGCCTGGTGAAGCGCGGCTTTCGGGCCGTCATTTACGAGAGTCGCGAGGACATGCGGCGCGTTCGCATGAGCGCCGGGCGTTCCATCAACTTGGCTTTATCAGTGCGGGGGATTCATGCCCTGAACCAAGCTGGTCTTTGGCAGCCGATGCAGAACATCGTTATTCCCATGAAGGGCAGAATGATGCATTCGATCTCGTCCGAGCTCACGTTTCAGCCGTATGGGAAGAACGACACTGAAGTGATCTATTCGATCTCGCGCGCGGAATTGAATATCGCGCTGATGAATGCGGCAGAAGCCCAGGGAGTCCAAATCCGTTTTCAACAGCGCTGCACCGGGATCGATTTAAGAACGGGTGCGCTTGCGCTTCGTGACGAGTCGACGGGTGGGTCCCGAACTGTAGAAGCCGGAGTGGTAATCGGATGCGACGGATCCGCATCGGCAATTCGAGGCGAGATGTTAAAGCGCAGCCGGTTCAATTTCTCGCAGGAATATCTCGATTACGGCTACAAGGAGCTCACGATTCCATCCGGGCCGGGTGGAAGGCATGTTCTCGAGACGCATGCATTGCACATTTGGCCGCGTGGGAACCACATGCTGATTGCGCTGCCCAACGTGGATGGTACTTTTGCCTGCATCCTGTTTTTACCATTTGAAGGGCAAGATAGTTTCGCGCAACTCACGGCGCGCAAGGCCGTGCTCGACGTTTTCCAATCCCGTTTTCCAGATGCTGTTCCATTTATGCCGGAATTGACCGACAATTTCTTTACCAATCCTACAGGGGCTATGGTGACGGTCAAATGCTCGCCGTGGCATGTACAAGGGAAGGCGCTTCTCCTGGGAGATGCCGCGCACGCGATCGTTCCATTTTTTGGCCAGGGGATTAATTGCGGATTCGAGGACTGTACCGTCCTGCTGGATCTGCTTGACCGCCACGGTGCGGAGTGGGAGCGAGTGTTCTCGGAATTCGAAGAGTCACGAAAAAAGAACACAGACGCGATCGCCGATCTCGCGGTCGAGAATTTCGTCGAAATGCGAGATCGCGTGGCGGATCCCCGATTCCTTTTCAGAAAAAAAGTGGAATTAGCGCTGGAGGCAAAATATCCGCAGCGCTTTGTTCCCAAATACTCTATGGTCACATTCCATCGGATTCCTTACGCTACGGCGATGAAACGTGGCCAGATTCAAGATCGTATGTTGACGCAGCTTTGCGAACGGGTTGAAAGGATTGAAGACTTGAACTGGAGCCAGGCCGACGCTCTGATCTGTAGCGAACTCTCGCCGCTGGAGCTATCGTGAGCCTTCCTTCCTTTCGACCCACTGAAGAGTTCGCCATGGGGATGGATGCCAGCGATCCCCTGGCGCACTTTCGTCAGCGCTTTCATCTGCCGAAAACAAAAAGCGGCGAGGAGTGCATCTACTTGTGCGGGCACTCGCTGGGACTGCAACCGAAGAGCGTGCGCTCCTATCTGGACGACGAACTCCGAGACTGGGCCGAGTTGGGCGTTGAAGGCCACTTTCATGGCAAGAATCCATGGATGCCCTATCACCGGCTGCTGACGGAGCAGACGGCTGCATTGGTCGGTGCAGGAGCAGCGGAAGTTGTCGTCATGAATTCGCTCACTGTGAATTTGCACCTCATGATGGCGTCGTTCTACCGGCCAACCACAACAAGGCACAAAATTCTGATCGAGCGCGGCGCGTTTCCCTCAGATCAGTATGCCGTGCAGTCGCAAGTTCGTTTTCATGGTTTCACTCCAGCATCTTCGCTGATTGAGCTCACGCCGCGCGAAGGCGAGTCTTGCCTGCGCGATGAAGATATCGAGGAAACGATCGAGCGCGAGGGCGATTCCATCGCACTTATCTTGCTTGGGGGCGTGAACTATGCCACGGGGCAAGTGTTCGATATGCCAGCCATTGCCGCGGCAGGACACCGCAAGGGATGCACGGTCGGGTTTGATCTTGCGCATGCGGTTGGAAATATTCCCTTGCGCTTGCATGATTGGGGTCCGGACTTTGCCGTGTGGTGCAGCTATAAGTACTTGAATGGTGGCCCCGGCTGCGTGGCCGGATGTTTCGTGCACGAGCGGCACGAGCGCGCCTGGAATCTTCCACGCTTTGCGGGATGGTGGGGCCATGACGAGAAGACGCGTTTTCAGATGGGACCGGAATTCCGTCCCATGGCAGGCGCGGAAGGATGGCAGCTGAGCAACCCACCGATTCTGGCGCTGGCTCCTCTGCGCGCATCCATGGAAATCTTTTCCGAAGCCGAGATCGAGCGATTAAGAGCCAAGAGCGTGACTCTCACCGCCTATATGGAATTCATGTTGCACGAAAAAGCGTCACCAAAGTTTTCCATCATCACGCCTGGCGGGGAAAACCGGAGGGGCGCGCAACTATCCATTCGAGTGCCGCATCAGAGTCGCACTCTCTGCGATAGGCTAGTGGCCGAAGGAGCTATTGGTGACTGGCGCGAGCCGGATACATTCCGTGTCGCCGCAATTCCGCTTTACAACTCGTATCTCGATGTTTACCGCTTCGTGCAACGCTTTTGCTCGGCGCTTCAGTAACCTTCATATTCCACTTCTGTTTACCCGCTTCCGGTTACCTCAGTAATAGGCGAGGTGACGCTAGCCAACCATACAATTTGTAACGTGGGGGGTTACGGGTTCAAGAGCGGTCGCGTGTGGGCGATTGGGATCGGCGCCCTCGTGTGTCTCGAGATCGTCACGGCGCTCTCGGTGTCGCGCGGCTTCGGCCTTACTGCCTTCGGGGATGTTGTCCAGAGTCTGATTCTGTTCGCAGCGACAGCTGCCTTCCTCGCGAACTTCAAAACCGCGTCACCCAAACGGCGTCTTTTCTGGGCTCTGATGAGTCTGGGCGTGGGAATGTGGTTCGCCTCGCAAGTCATGTGGACGTACTTCGAGGTTTACCTGCGCCATGAAGCCCCCAACCCTTTTACAGGGGACGTCATTTTATTCCTGCATATCGTGCCCATGATGGCCGCCGTGGCGATGCAACCGCACGTGCAACAGGACGATCATGCGATCCGGGTAGATACGCTCGATTTTTCACTGTTACTCACATGGTGGCTGTTTCTTTACCTATTCGTCGTCATCCCCTGGCAATACGTGCACCCGGCAGTGACCACATATGGCCGCAGTTTTGATCTGCTCTACGTCTGCGAAGAGCTTGCTCTGGCATCCGCCCTACTTCTGGTTTGGCGACGTAGTCGCGGAGGATGGAGGACGATTTATTTTCAATTGTTCGCAGCGACGCTTACCTACTGCGTCGCCTCGGTCATGGCCAGTGAGGCCATCGACCTCCATCTCTACTACACCGGAAGCTTATTTGACGTTCCGCTGGTGGCGTCGATGGCATGGTTCGTTCGCATCGGCCTTCTGGCCCGCGAGATCGATGCGGAGGTTCTTTTGGAGGAAGCCCCCACACGCGGATTCGGAATCTGGAAGGCGCGTCTGGCGATGGTGGCCGTGTTTGTGACTCCGCTCATGATCGCCTGGGCGCAGTTTGGAGGCCGCGCGCCGCAAAGCGTTCGTACCTATCGCTTGTTACTGACGGTGGCGGTGATGCTGGTCATGGGCTTGCTCGTATTCCTGAAACAACATCTGCTCGACCAGGAACTGCTCAGCCTGCTTCGCTTGTCTCGGCATAACCTCGACGAAATGTGCCGTCTGAAAGACGAACTGGAAAACAAAGAACAATCTTTGCGTTGGCACGGCCTGGAGTTGCAACGGAAAAATCTCGAGCTGCAGGAAATCTCCTTTACCGACTCGCTGACAGGAGTTTGGAATCGCCGGTATCTGGAAGAGATTCTGACAGCCGAGGCCGGGCAGGTACTGCGAAACTATCAACGTGCCCGGGGGGCGGACATCCGAAAGATGGATCATCGCGATCTGGTGTTCATCATGGTCGACGTTGATTTCTTCAAGCAGGTAAACGATTTGCACGGCCATCCTGCGGGGGATCGTTTGCTTCAGTTGGTAGCGCAGCGCTTATCCACAGTCGTGCGCAAGTCCGACGTGCTGGTGCGCTGGGGAGGTGAAGAATTCTTGATCATGAGCCGCTCGACGGACCCGTCGGGAACGCCGGCTTTCTGTAGCCGTGTTTTGGAGGTCATGTCGTCGGAGCCATTTGATCTTGGTCATGGAATTTCAGTGCGCAAGACTTGTTCGGTAGGATGGGCCGCCTATCCGTGGAGTCGTAGCGCATTCGAGGCCCTCTGCGCCGAAGAGTCGATCGCATTGGCGGATGCCGCTCTGTATCTCGCCAAGGGCATGGGAAGAAATCAGGGAGTGGGAATCGTACCCACCGATGAAGCCAAGTTGAATCCGGAAAACGTTACACTCATGACGGTGAAAGAAGGGAAATCCGCGTTCTCTTGCCTGGTGAAGACACAGTGCCCCGGGCCTGAGGAGCGCATGGCGGCCGCCGTTGGATCGACCAAGACCGCCGGTCAAAGCGAAAACTAATTCCTTTCGCAAGTCGTCCCTGAAGCGAATCCTCAACTGAGTCCCAGCCTTGACCTGTGCGTGCGCGTTGACTACATTGAGTAGCCGGCTCTATCCCGGCTGAGGCATAAATCCTAATGAGTGCAAAAAATCCTGCGAAGAAAACCGGACTTCGTCAGAAAGCCCAGTTAATGTCTGCGTCAGAAATTGAGCGTACGCTCGTCCGACTAGCATATGAAATCGTGGAAAAGAATGACGGTGTGAGCACCCTGGGACTGGTGGGAATCCGCCGCCGCGGCGTGCCCATTGCCGAGCGTTTGGGCAAGATCATCACCCGGATCGAGAATGCGAAGGTTCCAGTGGGAACATTGGACATCACGTTTTATCGCGATGATCTGTCGACGCTGGGACCGAAACCGGTCGTGCAGGAAAAAGAAATTGGGTTTGAGATTGAGGACAAAAACATCGTCCTGGTGGATGACGTCCTTTTTACCGGACGCACTACCCGCGCCGCTCTGGATGCGCTCTTCTCCCATGGCCGGCCGAAGCGCGTGCAGCTGTGCGTCTTGATTGACCGTGGCCATCGCGAGATTCCCGTCGAGGCGACCTTCGTAGGCCGCAATGTGCAGACCACGATGAATGAGGTGATCGAGGTCAAGTTGACTGAAGTCGATGACGCGGAAAAAGTTTTGCTGATGGAACGCTAGAGATCTCTGAGAGCAAGAAAAAGGACGGTGGCCAGTACCACCGTCCTTTTCTGTCCGCGAGTTCCAGGCCGCTAAGCGATCCTGGTGCAAACTGCCTTGGTCTGGGTGTAGAGGTTGAGAACGTCGTGTCCCATTTCACGTCCCCATCCCGATTGCTTGTAGCCGCCGAAAGGTAGCGCAGCATCGAAGATGTTGTAACAATTAATCCACACCGTTCCGGCGCGAAGTTGTTCCGCCATGCGATGGGCCTTGCCGATGTCGCGGGTCCAAACCGCGGCTGCCAGGCCATACTCACTGTCGTTGGCGCGCGTGATGATTTCTTCAGGATCCGTGAACGGCATGGCCGCCACTACCGGCCCGAAGATTTCTTCCTGCACTACCTTCATATCTTCTTTGGTATCGACCAGCACGGTAGGCTCGACAAAATATCCGCGCTCGCCCGCCTTACGGCCGCCGGCAACCGCTTTCGCGCCTTCAGAGAAACCAGACTCAAGATATCCACAAACGCGGTTCAGTTGCTCTTCCGATACTAGCGGGCCCATCTGCGTATCAGGTTCGAGTCCTGATCCGACTTTAATCTTCTTGGCATGTGCTGCGATTCCCTCGACGACCTGATCGTAGACCGGCTTCTCCACATACAGGCGCGAACCGGCGCAACAGCACTGGCCGTGATTGAAGAAGATGGCGCTGGCGGAACCCGGAATGGCAGTTTCGAGATCGGCGTCCTTAAAGACTACGTTCGGAGACTTGCCGCCCAACTCCAGCGATACCTTTTTCAAGTTGCCAGCCGCTGCGTGGACGATCAACTTGCCAACCTCGGTCGATCCTGTAAAGGCAACCTTGTCGACGTGGGGGTGAGCGGCCAGCGCGGCTCCTGCCGTCTCGCCATATCCAGGGACAACGTTGACCACGCCTTCAGGGAAGCCGGCTTCCATGATCAACTCGCCGAGGCGCAGCGCCGATAGCGGCGTTTGTTCTGCGGGTTTCAGCACGACCGTACAACCTGTCGCGAGAGCGGGGCCAAGTTTCCACGCGGCCATCAGGAGCGGGAAGTTCCAGGGGATGATCTGTCCGACCACGCCGACAGGTTCCCGCAGCGTGTAGGCGAGATACTTCGCGCCCGGAGTGTAAGGGACAGACAGCGGAATGGTGTTGCCTTCGATCTTGGTGGTCCAACCCGCCATGTATCGGAACATATCGACGGCAAGCGGGACGTCTGCGGCTTTCGCGATGTTCAGCGGCTTGCCATTGTCGAGGCTTTCGATGTAGCCGAACTCTTCGGTGTGTTGCTCGAGCAGGTCGGCGAGTTTCCAGATCAGGCGTCCACGCTCGGACGCAGTCATGCGGCGCCAAGGCCCGTTGTCAAATGCCTTGCGGGCGGCTTTCACGGCTTGATCGATATCGGCGTGGCCGCCTTCTGCGACTTGAGCGAGAATCTCGCCAGTCGCCGGGTTGTAAGTAGGGAATGTCTTGCCGGACGCGGCTTTCACCCACTGTCCGTTGATTAACATCGTTCGTGGTTTGTCAATGAATTCCGCTACGCGCGGATGAATTTGCGGGGAAACTGCGATGCCCATAGGTCCTCCTTGATCAAAGGCAAATGCGAGGCAGAATAAAGCCGGACAATATGAAGATTGGGGCTATCGTAGACCTGCGCCGGGGGCAAAGTAAATGCCAGACAGCAGAAAAAGTCTTGCAGCAGAATTGGTGCAAAGGAACGGTGGGTCTTAGAACCTATTCCCCGTAGGGCACCCAGATATTCTTGACCTGCGTGGCGTGTTCCAGGAACCAACGGCCTTCGGCAACTTCAGAATCGAACCAATCGATGGCGCGCCCTTCGTTGGTCCAGACCTGTTTCAGGTTTCCCGTCGACAATGCTTTGGCCGACGAAACAGTCGCTTCGTCTCCGTAACACCAGATGGCATCGAGGTCGTCGTGCTCAGCCAGTGTTTTGAGAAGTTGTGAGACGTAGCCGGTCACGATGTTCACGGCACCGGCGGGAAGATCACTGGTATCGAAAAGCTGGTAGAGATCCCCCGTGATCAGCGGGTATTTCTCTGATGGAACGGCAACCACTCGGTTGCCGACGGCGAGTAGCGGCATGACCAGCGACAAAAACCCCAGCAATGGTGCCTCCGCGGGGCAGATTACTCCGACAGTTCCAAGCGGCTCGTTCATCGCGATAGCGATATTGCGAAACGGTGGGTTGTGCACGGCACCGTCGAACTTGTCTGCCCAGGCCGCGTACGAGAAGATACGTTCGATGCCGAGATCGACTTCTGCCGCGGCTTGTTTCTTACCGACGATCGCTGCGAGACGCTGAACAATCTCAGCTCGGCGCAGTGCTAGGTTTTCCGCGCAGTAGTAAAGCACCTGAGCCCGGTTGTGCGCCGTGGCTTTTGCCCATCCTTCAGCCTTGCGCGCCGCTTCTACGGCATTCCGGATATCTTTACGATTTCCGAGAGGAGCTTCTCCCAGCAAGGTCCCGTCGGACGCGCGCACTTCCATGTTGTAGCCCGAGTCCGGTCGCGCCTGCTTGCCGCCAATGTAAAGCTTCACGGTGCGATCGATCGCAGGCGTGCTGGCTTCAATCGATCCCGCTTTCTGAGAGACCGGCACTGCGCTCGCAGCCGGCAGTTTGGGCGAGTGCTTGAACCATTTCGGTTCCATGTACTCGAGCAACCCCTCGCGTCCTCCCTCACGGCCGTAGCCGCTCTCGCGGTATCCACCAAAACCGCAGGCCGCATCGAACATGTTCGTGCAGTTCACCCAGACCACTCCCGCTTTCAACTGGGCAGCCACATGCAGTGCCACGTTGACGTTCTCGCTCCAAACACAAGATGCCAGTCCGTACACCGTGTTGTTCGCCAGTTCCACAGCCTCTTTCGGAGTGCGGAAGGTCATAGCAGCCAAAACAGGTCCGAAGATTTCCTGCTGCGCGACAATCGACGTGGGATGCACGTTGCTGAGGAGCGTTGGAGGATAGTAGAAGCCATGGTCTGGCAGCGCCGTTTGCGGTTGCCAGCAGGTCGCGCCTTCCGCTATACCCTGTGCCACCAGGCTTTGGATTCTTTCCAGTTGAACCTTCGCCACGATCGCGCCGATATCAATGGCCTTATCGAGTGGCGGCCCGATGCGCAGCGTGCTCATCCGCTCGCGAATCTTGGAGAGCAGAGTCTCCGCAATGCTTTCCTGCATGAGCAGTCGCGAACCCGCGCAGCAAACCTGGCCCTGGTTGAACCAGATTCCATCCACCAGACCTTCGACTGCGCTGTCGAGATCGGCATCGTCAAAAATTATGAATGGCGATTTGCCACCGAGTTCCAGCGACAAGCGCTTGTGGCTGGCGGCAGTGGCGCCGCGGATCGCGCGCCCGACTTCGGTCGAACCGGTGAAAGCAATCTTATCGACGTTGGGATGCTTGACTAGCGCCTCACCGGTTGAGCCGTCTCCGGTAACGATGTTAACGACTCCATCCGGGAGCCCCGCTTCCACGCAAAGCTCGGCGAAAGCGAGCGCCGTGAGCGGAGTAAACTCCGCCGGCTTCAACACAACTGTGTTGCCGGTCGCAAGTGCAGGCGCGATCTTCCAGGCCAGCATCAGAAGCGGGAAATTCCAGGGAATGATCTGGCCGACTACACCGCAGGGTTCGTGATCCGGGAATTCCTGTTCCAGCAATTGTGCCCAGCCCGCGTGATAGTAGAAATGGCGCGCGACCAGAGGAATGTCGATGTCGCGGCTCTCGCGAATAGGCTTTCCATTGTCCATTGTTTCGAGGACTGCCAGCAGACGCGAATGCTTCTGGACAAGCCGGGCGAGAGCGTAGAGGTAACGTGCACGAGCGTGTGGGGTAAGAGCCCGCCACTTAGGCAGGGCCGCACGCGCGGCTTTCACTGCCGCATCAATATCATTTGCGTTGCCTTGTCCCACGCTGGCCAACTTCTCGCCGTTTGAAGGATCGACGGTATCGAAGTACTGTCCGTCAGTTGGCGCTTGCCAGGTTCCACCAATAAAGAATCCAAAACGCTGTTGGTGCTTTTCCAACCAGGCGCCCGCTTCTTTCGGGTCTTCGGGGGCAGGTCCGTACTCCATGGCGACAAATTTTTCGGCGATGCTCATTCGGCCTCGGCTTGCTTGCTCAAATGCGGGCGACTGCGACTACGCAATCGGATGGCGGTACTCAGCAGAGTATCGTCCAGTAGCGTGATGTTCCAGTTGTCGTTCGATATCCCCCAACATTCCACTCGCGCCGAAGCGAAACATCTCCGCTCGCAGCCACGAATGGCCTAATTCTTCTTTCATCAGTCCAAGCCAGTCCAGGGATTGCTTGGCGGTACGGATGCCGCCGGCCGGTTTGAATCCGACTGCCATCCCGGTAGCTTGCACATATTCGCGAATCGCACGAACCATGACAAGGCTGACCGGGAGTGTGGCGTTGGTCGGCTCCTTGCCGGTGGAAGTCTTGATGAAGTCTGCTCCGGCCATCATGGCCACGACGCTGGCACGCGCGACGTTGCGCAGAGTGAGAAGATCGCCGGTCCCCAGGATCACCTTCATATGGGAACTTCCGCAGGCTTGCTTGAACGTCGCGACCTCATCGTAGAGAGCCTGCCATCGTCCACCGAAGACATGGGCACGCGTGATGACGACATCAATCTCATCCGCGCCAGCCTCCACTGAGCGCCGAATTTCGGCGACACGTTCCGCCAGCGGCGACAATCCGGCAGGAAATCCAGTCGACACTGCAGCAACATGAATCCCGCTGCCTTGCAGGGCGTGTAGCGCGGTTTCAATGAATGTGTGGTAGACACAAATCGCCGCAACCTGAATCCCAATCTTCTCGATGCCTAGTTTCGCGACGACCTCCTGCTGAATCGGGTGCCGGCCCTTGGCGCACAAACGCCGTACTCGCTCGTCTGTATCGTCGCCAGACAAGGTCGTCAGATCCATGCATGAGATAGCGCGCAGGAGCCACGCAGCTTGCCACTCCTTTTTCACCGTGCGGCGGGCCACCTGGGACTGGGTTCGACGCTCCACCGCGCTAGTGTTGACGCGCACGTCCTGAACCCAATTCAAATCAAGCGGAATGCCGATGTTGCGCAGAAGCGGCTGCCCATTGAGCGTTGCGATTGAGCTCCCGGAGCCATCTTCGTGGGGTGCAGCTCGGCCTTCTGACTTACCAGCGATGCTGGAGCGCTCGCGATCGCCCGACATACGATTGTCCTCGGTTCCCCTCTAATCTACGGTTCAGGCTGAGCCAGAGCTTGGAGTTGCAATTGTACGGCAGGCCCTGCAGACCACGCGAACTTGCGGCCTCACTACTCCTTTAGATGATGGACTCGGCACGATGGAATCGGAAATAGGCGGCGAGGGTTTACAATGGCGCACGATTCGCTAGTCCCAGGCAGCTACCTCTATGCGTAACGCCATCATTTCGCCCGCCGTGCGAAAGAAGCTTGAGCAACAAGCGGCCAAGGTGATGAAACACGCTCACGCTCCGTATTCAAATTTCAGGGTCGGGTCGGCGATCCTGCTCACCAACGGTAAGATTTTCTCCGGCTGCAACGTGGAGAATGCCTCGTATGGCATGACAAACTGCGCGGAGCGGACCGCGATTTTCTCGGCAGTCGCGGAGTTGGGTCCTAAGATTGAAATTCTAGCGGTGGCCGTCACCAACGATCATGGCGTTGCCTGCTCCCCCTGTGGGGCGTGCCGCCAGGTGATCTACGAGTTCGGTCCGGACGCGATTATTTTTTTTCAGGGCGCGAACGGCCCGAAGCAGGCTCACATCACCGAACTTCTTCCGGAAGGATTCCGTCTAAAGTGAGCCACTCGATACCGGCAACTGCCCCGTTCCGAGCGATCGACGTCATCCGCAAAAAGCGGGACGGCATTGAACTATCGCAGGCCGAAGTCGAGGGCATGGTCAATGCATACACTCGTGGCGACATTCCTGATTACCAGGTATCTGCGTGGCTGATGGCGGTCGTAATACGCGGCATGACTCGCCCCGAGACTGCGGCGCTGACTGATGCGATGCTGCACTCCGGTGAAGTGCTGGACCTCTCCGCGCTGCCGGCGAGAAAAGTCGATAAGCATTCTACCGGCGGAGTGGGAGATAAGACATCGCTGGTGCTGGCCCCTCTGGCCGCCGCTGCCGGGGTCTCGGTACCGATGATCAGCGGACGAGGTCTCGGGCACACGGGCGGGACGCTGGATAAGCTCGAAGCCATTCCCGGCTTCAACGTGAACCTGCCGGTCGCTGATTTCCGCCGCGTGCTCGAAGTTTGCGGATGCGCCATGATCGGGCAGACTCCCGAAATCGCTCCCGCCGATCGCAAGCTCTACGCACTGCGTGATGTAACGGGGACGGTCGAGAGTCCATACCTGATCTGTGCGTCCATCATGAGCAAGAAACTGGCGGAAGGCATCGATGCACTCGTGCTGGACGTCAAAACCGGATCGGGCGCTTTTATGAAGAGCGAGAAGGACGCCGTGTTCCTTGCCGAACTCATGGTGGAGACCGGCGAGCGGATGGGAAAGAAGGTTGTGGCCCTGATCACCGACATGGATCAGCCGCTGGGGAAAATGATCGGCAATGCTCTCGAAGTGATCGAGGTGATTGAGGTTTTGCGGGGCGGAGGGCCGGAAGACTTGCGAGAACTTTGCCTGGAACTCGCAGGATGGATGCTGTATCTGGGCGGAGTCTCCAAAACCATCGCGGGCGGAAAACAGCAGAGTGAACAATTAATTTCTTCTGGCAAGGCCCTGGAGAAATTCTGTCAGATGGTGGAGTTGCAGGGTGGAGACGCGCGCGTGATCGATGACCCGAAGAGGCTTCCGCAGGCTCAGCAGACGACGCAGGTCGTCAGCGACAAGGCGGGTTACCTTACCTCGATGCAATGCGAGCACATTGGAACCGCGTGCGTGATTCTCGGCGGCGGGCGCGAGCGTAAGGAAGATTCGGTAGATCCTGCGGTTGGGATCGTTCTGCACAAAAAAGTTGGAGATCGAATAGAGGCTGGTGAGTCCTTGGCAACGATTTACTACAATGTCGAAACCCGCGCCTCCCGCGCCCGGCAGTTGATTGTAGAAAGCTGTGAAATCGCCGCCGTTCCGCCGTCAACAAAACGGCCGCTGATCCACCGAGCCATTCACGGATCTGGGGAGAGGCACTAAATGGGAAGGTTCACAGGCATTCTCGGCCTCATCTCGATAATCGGACTGGCCTACATTTTCTCCACCAATCGTCGCGCGATCCGGCTGAAAACCGTGGCATGGGGATTGGGTCTGCAGTTCGTATTTGCGATTTTCGTTCTTCGCATCGATGCCGGGCGCATCGCCTTTCAGAAAGCCGGCGATGCCGTGACCAGGCTCTTGAGTTACGCCCACGAGGGATCGCATTTCGTCTTTGGCGACCTCGCGAATCCGGGATCGCAGTTGGGGTACTTCGCATTCGGAGTGCTGCCGACGGTCATCTTTATCGCCGCCTTTTTTGCCGTGCTCTACCACTTCGGCATCATGCAGATCATCATCCGCATCTTCGCGTGGGTGATGACCCGCGTGATGGGAGCCAGCGGCGCGGAATCCCTGAATGTCGCAGCCAGCATTTTTATGGGTCAGACGGAAGCACCATTAACCATTCGGCCTTTTCTTCCCGACCTGACTCGATCCGAACTGATGACGGTAATGACGAGCGGCATGGCGCATGTCTCCGGCGGGATCATGGCAGCGTACATCGCATTCGGCATAGATCCCAAGCACCTGTTGAGCGCCGTCATCATGACCGCTCCCGGAACCCTGCTGATGGCAAAAATGCTGGTGCCCGAAACCGAGCAGGCCAAAACTGCCGGCAAGGTCGTGATGAGCGCCGAAGAAGAAAAGGCCGAGAAGGAAGAGAATCTCCTGGGTGCCATTGCCCGCGGCACCACCGATGGCCTTCACCTCGCGCTCAACATCGCTGCCATGCTGATCTCGTTTCTCGCGCTGATTGCGCTGACCAATGGCATATTCGGCGGCATTCACAATCACATTGGCTGGTTTCCAAAAAGTTTGGAAGAAGTGTTTGGTTACGTACTTGCTCCAGTCGCGTGGGTAATTGGCATTCCATGGCACGACTGCATGATGGTTGGAAACCTGTTGGGCACACGCATGGTTCTCAACGAACTGGTTGCGTTTTCCGTCTTGGGGCAGCACAAAGCGGCGCTCGATCCGCGTTCCGTTACGATCGCGACCTTCGCGCTGTGCGGATTCGCCAATCTCAGTTCGATCGGGATTCAGATCGGTGGCATCGGCGCGCTGGCCCCAAACAAAAGGGGTGAACTGGCGAGATTGGGCGTGCGTGCCATGTTGGCCGGTACCATGGCGAATCTGATGTCGGCGTCAATCGCCGGTATGCTGCTCTAGAATCCGTTACTCTCGAAAATCCAGAAAGGATTGTGCTCGTGAAGCGATACCTGATCTTGTGTGCCCTGGTCCTAGGATTTGTTGTGCAGTCTTTGCCGGTGACTACCGTTGCGCAATCGGCACAGCGCGTCATCATCGACACGGATCCGGGCGTGGATGACGCGATGGCAATCCTTCTGGCGTTGAATTCGCCCGAACTGAAAGTGGAAGCGCTGACAGTTGTGCCGGGAAACGTGGACGGGCGCCAGGGCCTGGAAAATGCACTGAAGTTGGTTTCTCTCGCCGGACGATGCGATTTGCCAGTCGCGGGCGGCGCGCAGCATCCTCTAAACCAAAAGTTGATCACGGCTCAGTTCTGGCACGGCCCCAATGGTCTCGCTGGCGTGGAACTGCCGGCATCGAAGTGTAAAGCCGATCCGCGCTTCGGTCCCGATCTCATCATCGAACTCGTGCACAAATATCCCCACGAGATCGCGCTGATTCCTGTGGGACCGCTGACCAATATTGCCTTGGCTGTCTCCAAAGATCCCTCCATCGTTCCGTTGGTGAAAAGTGTCGTGATCATGGGCGGCTCGATTACAGGGGGAAATGTGAATGGCGCCGCCGAAGCCAATATTTACGGCGATCCAGAAGCTGCTGCCATCGTGTTCAACGCCGGATGGATGGTTACGATGATCGGTTCAGACGTCGGAGAGCGAACGCTCATTACGCGCAAGTACCTTGCTGACCTGCAGGCGTCACATGGACCGGAAAGCGACTTCATCTCCAAGCTCGCGGATTTCTATCTCACACGCTCGGAAAAGAGCGGATACCAGGGTGCTGCGATGTATGACCCACTTGCCGTGGCTACGGTGATCGATCCGACCCTGGTCACGCTGAAGGATATGCACGTCGATGTCGAAACGAAGGGGGAGTTCACGCGCGGTGAGACCGTAGCCAACCGTATGGGCTCGGATGAAAACAACGTGTTGCATGGCGACCATTACGAGATTGAGGGATCGATTTCGCTAAAGCCGAATGCGCGAGTGTGCGTGGCCTCGGATGCAGACCGGTTCCTGAAACTATTCATCAGTAGAATCAAGGGAAAATAATTTCATCAACCATTGGCGCGGGCAACGAGCAGAATGGCCAGCCCGTAGAAAACGAACATCAGAACAAGGTACAACTTGGCGCGGGATCCCGCCCCCGCGAATTCTTTCCATGCCAGCAGTCCCCACAGGGCGGCCACCATCGGCGCGGACTGTCCAATCGCGTACGAGATAGCCTGACCGGACAGTTTCCCGGCAGTAAGACTGAACACAGTGCCCAGACCCCAGATCGCTCCGCCCAAAAGCCCCAGCAAATGGCCGGACGGTGTGCCGCGAAAAAATCCTCCCAGACTCACCGGTTCTCCGACCAATGGATGCTTCATGAAGTAGAGATTCCAGATGAAGCATGAAAGCAAAGCGCCCAACGTCAAGAAGACGGCGGCGCTGTACGGCGTGAGTGAGTTTCCGCGGGTCATGGCATAGGTCATGAAGGGGTTCCACAATCCCATCAGAACTCCAGACACGACGCACGTAACAATGCTCTTCTTGGAAAAAGTGCGGCCGGTGCTGGCCAGACTTCCGTAAGCTTTTCCATCGAGAATGACGGCAACCAGTGCACATGCCACGCCAATCGCCAGAAAGATCGGATTTCCCTTTTGCTCCAACGAGTAGCTCAATATCACTCCGACGACCAGAGCGATTCCAATCGAGACAGGGAATGCGATAGCCAGTCCCGCCATGTCGATGGCCGCTACCAGCAGCAAGTTAGCAAGGTTGAAGATCGCGCCGCCGATAAGTGTCGAGACAATATTCGATCGGCCCGCAGACTGTACGTTATTTAAGAAACTGGAAGAATCGTGGCCCGAACTTCCCATGGTCAAAGCGAGGATCAGCGATATAAGGAAAATGCCAATGGCGTAATCCCAATAAAACAATTCGAATCGATAGTTCTTCACCCCCTTAAAAGTATTTGCCCAAGACCCCCAACACACTGCGGCGGTGATCATCATCAACAGCGCAACGGCTAAACTTGGCGGCATGAACATGAGTGTTCCCTCGGAAAACGTGTAACTCTACACTGCTTTGCCGTGAGCCACAAGCCAGATCGCTCTGCTATTCTTACGCGCGTGCCGCAGACGTTCTTAATTGATACCGATACGGCCTCCGACGACGCCGTCGCGTTGATTATGGCTCTGCGCTCAACGGATGTGCGGGTTGCGGCCATCACCGTGGTTGCCGGGAATGTCGACGTTCGGCAGGCTACGCGCAACGCCTTATATACGGTCGAACTTTGCGGAGCCAACACCCCGGTTTATTCGGGAGCTGACCGGCCGCTGGTGCGCGCGTATGAAAACGCAACCTGGTTTCATGGACGCGATGGCCTCGGCGATCACAATTATCCAGCAGCGAAGCAGACTCCGGAATCCGGCCATGCGGTCGACGCGATCATCGAAACAATAGAAACGAATCCTGGACTGGTTCTAGTGACTCTGGGCCCGCTAACCAACGTCGCTCTGGCAGTCTCGAGAAATCCGGGTATCGTTCCGAAGGTCAGTCGCTGCGTGGTGATGGGCGGCGCGCCGTGCTGCGAAGGAAACGTAACTCCAGCGGCGGAATACAACATCTGGGTCGATCCGGAGGCGGCGAGCATCGTGATGCGCAGCGGATTGCCGGTCGAGTTAATCGGCTGGCAATTGTGTCGCGGAGAAGCCGTGCTCGGGGCAGATGACATCGAACGCGTCGCGAAGTTCGGCACGAAACTGGCTCATTTCGCCATCGAATGCAACAGCCATGCCCGATCGGCCTATAAGAGGCAAACTGGGGAAGACGGAATTTGCCTCCCCGATCCCGTTGCGATGTGCCTTGCCTTGGATCCATCCGTCGGAACCAATTGGACCGGGCACTACATTGACGTAGAAACTCAAAGTGAGTTGACGCGCGGCATGACGGTTGTGGACCGGCTGAATGTCGCTGACGACGAGCGTAATAGGGTTGTCTGGGGTGCAGCCGTCAGCGTCGGGCACAAAGCGAAGGTGTGTTGGGAGATCGATAACCGTCGCTGGAAAGAAGCTCTCTTTCGCGCGTTGCGATGAAACGAGCTACCCGTTTACTTGCGCGTAGGTAGAGCGCCGCAGAAACTCCCCCTGACCGGCACGACCAAAGAATTTGTCGCCTTCCACTACGACCTTTCCTCGTGACAAAACCGCATCAGGCATTCCTGTCACCTGGATTCCTTCGAACATCGAGTAATCCACGCGCATGTGGTGCGTCTTCGCGCTGATAGTGTGTTTGCGATTGGGATCAAAGATCACGAGGTCGGCGTCGCTCCCAACCGCGATGGTTCCCTTGCGCGGGTACAGTCCAAATAGCTTGGCCGGCGTAGTGGCGACAAGTTCAACAAACCGGTTCGCGCTGAACCGGCCACCGGCGACGCCTCCAGAATAGATCAGGCTCATGCGGTGTTCCACGCCAGGACCTCCGTTGGGAATTTTTGTGAAATCGTCGCGGCCCAATTCTTTTTGTTCCTTGAAACAAAACGGGCAATGGTCAGTGGACACCACCTGCAGGTGATCGCATTTCAGGCCGTTCCAAAGTTTCTCCTGATGCCACTTCTCCCGCAACGGCGGCGTGAAGACGTATTTCGCTCCTTCGAAACCGGGCGCGTCGAAATTCTCGATCGAGAGATAGAGGTATTGCGGGCAAGTTTCCGCGTAAACCGGCAGTCCGCGATCCCGTGCTTCGCGGACTTTTTCAAGAGCATCGTTGCAACTCATGTGCACGATATAGATCGGAGCCCCAGCCATCTCGGCAAGTGCGATTGCACGCGCTGTGGCCTCGGCCTCGGCCGTTGTGGGCCGCGTCAGAGCGTGGTACTTGGGCGCCTTCTTTCCCTCCGCAAGAGCTTGCTGCACGATTACGTCGATGGCGCTACCGTTTTCCGCGTGCATGCAGACCATGCCGCCATTCTTCGAGGTCGTCTGCAGTGCCCTGAAAATGCTTCCGTCATCGAGCATGAAAACGCCGGGGTATGCCATGAAAAGTTTGAAACTGGTCACTCCCTCATGAACGAGATCATTCATCTCGGAAAGCTGCCCGCTTGAAACGTCGGTCACAATGCAGTGAAATGCGTAATCGCATACCGCCTTGTTCGCAGCTTTACTCATCCACGTATCGAAAGCCTGGCGCAGGCGCTGGCCTTTGTACTGAATCGCGAAATCGATGAGCGTGGTAGTTCCGCCGAAAGCCGCGGCGCGCGTACCAGTTTCAAAATCGTCCGCACTCGTAGTGCCCCCAAATGGCATGTCGAGATGGGTGTGAACATCGATTCCGCCGGGCAGCAGAAGTTTGCCCGTACCATCCAATATCTTCGACGCGTTCTCTATGGGCAGATCCTTCCCTATGGCGCTGATCTTTCCGTTCGAGATCGCGACGTCTGCCACGTAGGTGTCCGTAGCCGTCACCACTGAACTATTGCGAATGATTGTGTCGAAGCTCATCGGTCCTCCAGCGCCCTCCAGAATCCGAAGAACTTTATGCTACACTGCCGCCCTTTAGTACTTCACCCTCCGTCTCGTAGTGCTCCTCGAGGGATCGCCATGCAATTCGGCATCACGCTGAAACCTGACCTTTCAATCGAACGCATCGTGGGCTTAACGCGCCAAGCAGAGAATGCCGGATTCGATTACGGCTGGATCTTCGACTCTCACGTGCTATGGAAGGAGCCGTATCCCCTGCTCACGTTGATGGCAGCGAACACCCAGCGGATGAGGCTGGGCACGTGCGTGACGAATCCTGCGACTCGTGACCTCACGGTGACAGCTAGCCTTTTTGCGACGCTCAACCTGATTTCCGGCGGGAGGATGGAGCTCGGCATCGGCCGGGGTGATAGTTCTCGCCGCGTCATGGGAAAGAAGCCCGTGAGTTGGTCGCAACTGGAATCGGCAGTAAAGGAATTTCGCGATCTGACCTCGGGAAGGGAAGTGCAGCATGATGGACAACCCACTCGCTTGACCTGGGCTAAGGATTCTCCCCGCGTGTGGATCGCTGGATATGGACCCAAGGTGCTGCACATGGCGGGTCGGGTGGCGGACGGCATCATTCTGCAATTTGCCGATCCGGCGTTGATTGAATGGTGCATGGGATTCGTGAAAGAGGGAGCGCGTGCCGTAGGGCGAGATCCCAACACGATCGAGGTGATGGCAGCCGCCCCAGTCTGGGTCTCTGACGATCTGAACCTTGCCCGCGAGCGCGTGCGCTGGTTCCCCGCGCTGGTGTCCAACCATGTAATGGATCTGATCCGGCAATACAAGCCGGAAGATCTCCCTCCCGCGCTGACCTCGTTTGTGCAGGAGCGCGGCCACTACGACTATCAGCACCACTGCGAAGTCGAGAGCGACAACGCGAATTTTGTTTCCGATGAGGTGGTGGACCGGTTCACACTGGTAGGGACGGTAGAGGCGCACCGCCGCAAGTTGGACGAGTTGGCCGACGCTGGTGTAACGCAGTTCAATATCTACCTGATGTGCGGGGATGAAGAGCAGACATTGGAGATTTATCAGAAAGGAGTGCTGCCCGGATTCTTGCAAGAAAAGAAGTAATCGCCGGCAGAAATCACGCCGCTTCGACCGCCAGCGCTGGTTGCCGCTGGAAACGCATCATGGCGTAATAGGCAACAAACGAAACCGCGAACCCCACGAACCACGAATAGTCGTAGAGCGCGCGGACTGACGGAATACCTAATCCCGCCAATGCTATCCCGGCTCCGAGCGCCAGCGCAATCACCGCGCGCCAGTTGAATCCATGCGAGTACTCGTAAAGCCCGCGTCGAAGATATAAGTCATCGACGTGAAGGACGCGCCTCCGAATCACAAAGTAGTCGCAGATCATAATGCCCGCCACCGGTCCGAGGAACGCCGCGTAACCGCCCAGCCATCCCAGGATGAATGTCTTGTAGTTGGAGAGCAGTTTCCACGGCATGAGCGCGATGCCCATGAAGCACGTGATGATGCCGCCGGTACGAAAGCTGATTCCTCGCGGCCACAAATTGGAAAAGTCGTTGGCGGGCGAAACCACATTGGCGCCGATATTTACGTTAAGGGTGGCCAGAACAATCGCAACCAGGGAAATCACCACGGCGACTGGCGAGTGGAAACGGCTCAAGAGTTGTACCGGATCCCAGATGGCCGCGCCGTAAATCACCACCGTCGCCGAAGTTACCGCGATCCCCACGAAGGCATACAGCGTCATGGTTGTGGGCAACGCGAGCGCCTGTCCGATCACCTGCTCGCGCTGGTTGCGCGCGAAACGCGTGAAGTCAGGAATGTTCAGCGAAACCGTTGCCCAGAAGCCAACCGTACCGTTCAGAGCCGGAATCAGAAATTTGAGAAACTCCGGAAAGCTCTTGAACTGCGACTTCACAGATAACATCGGACCGAATCCGCCAGCGGCGTGATACGCCCAGCCCAGCAAAAGCAAGCCCACTCCCAGAAGTACAGGTGCGCTTATGCCCTGCAGGATTCGGATGTATTCGATCCCTTTCAGAACGACCGCAAGATTGATGATCCAGAACACAAAGAAGCAGATCGCGGTGCCATGAGGAAAATTCTTCCAACCGGGAGCGAGTGTCGCCAGTAGAGTGCTGATGGCCTCGCCGCCAATCCAGGCCTGAATCCCGAACCATCCGCACGCTACGAGTGCGCGTAACACAGCCGCGATGTTTGCCCCCAGGACGCCGAACGAGGCGCGAGCCAGAACCGGGAAGGGGATGCCGTACTTCGCGCCGGGATGAGAATTCAGCAGCATCGGACCCAGCACAATCACATTGCCGATGAAAATCGTGGCGACTGCCTGCTTCCAATCCATTCCTCCCTGAATCAAACTCGCGGCCAGCATGTAGGTGAGAATGTTCACCGACATCGAAATCCAGAGCGCGGCGAAGTTATACGTTCCCCAATGCCGTTGCCCTGCGCTGGCGGGCGCCAGATCGTGGTTGTAGAGAGGGCTAGCCTCGATTCGAGAGCGGGGTGAAGAGACGTCTGGGGTAGTCATGGTTTTCGGCGGACAGCTAAACAGACATGGATCAGTCCGCGGCGGCCGACGTTGTACTTTGCGCTGTCAGGGGACCGTAGCTTTCGGGTCTGCGGTCGCGGAAAAACTGCCATACTTTGCGAACTTCCGCAATCATGTCCAGATCAAGGTCGGCGACGACAACTTCGTCTTTGTTGCGGCTCGCCTGGGCAATAATTTTGCCGCGCGGATTGCAGAAGTAACTTTTCCCATAGAACTCGCCAATGTTCCATGGCTTTTCCTTGCCCACGCGATTGATCGCGCCGACAAAATAGCCGTTGGCAACGGCGTGTGCCGGTTGTTCCAGTTCCCACAAATATTCCGAGAGACCCGCAACTGTCGCCGAGGGATTGAACACGATTTCAGCCCCGTTCAATCCGAGGACCCGCGCTCCCTCGGGAAAGTGCCGGTCGTAGCAGATGTAGACTCCAACCCGCGCATACTTTGTTTGAAACACCGGATAGCCGAGATCTCCCGGCGTGAAATAGAACTTCTCCCAGAATCCCGGATGGCAGTGCGGGATGTGATGCTTGCGGTACTTGCCCAGATAGCGTCCATCGGCGTCGATCACGGCGGCCGTGTTGAAGTACACGCCCGGCATGTGTTCTTCGTAGACCGGAACGACGATCACCATCCTGTGCTTGGCCGCGACCTTCTGCATGAGTTGTATCGTGGGACCATCGGGAACACGCTCAGTGAGTTCGTACCAGCGGGCATTCTGTTCGGCGCAAAAATACGGTCCGTAAAAGAGTTCCTGCAGGCAGAGGACTTGCGTCTTCTTTCGTGCGGCTTGCTCGATCAGCTTCATATGCTTGTCGAGCATCGCTTTCCGGATTTGCGCGAGAGGACGCTCGGTGCTGAGCGCGTTGCTGGCTTGAATCAGGGCGCAGCGGACAATGCGAGGCATGGTTCCCTCCAACTTCAACCGCAACTGCTGGGGACGAACTATAGCAGAAGCAGCGCCGTCTCCTCACCCGCTCCGGCTTCGCCTGTAGTGGCTCAGTTAAATTTCTGATGGCGTTTTCGCTCATTGCACGGTGTCATCCCTTCGACAAGCTCAGGGCAAGCTCTGAGCGTAGCCGTTTTTCAGGCGGAGCGAAGGACCTCCGCTACGACGCCGTGTGCCATGGGAGATTCGTCGGTCTGCTGGTAACAACGCGGGTTCTTCGGATGATGCTTGTGATGTCTGGGTTCGAAAATGACCCTCTGCCGGCGTCGCCCAATCCGTTGACACGATCCCGGACGCTGACTAGACTCGGCCTTCCCGAACTTACGGAGACGAAGCGACCATTATGGCAAAGCGCCCTCGGATAGCAGTGATCGGCAGCGCAAACATTGATCTCACTACCTTCGCAGAACATTTTCCCAAACCTGGCGAAACCATCTTCGGCGACCGGTTCGATCTCGGGTTCGGCGGTAAGGGCGCCAATCAGGCCGTAGCCGCGCGTCTCTGCGGTGCCGAAGTGTTCATGGTGGCGCGGGTGGGCAGTGATTTGTTCGGTCCGGCCACGATCGAGAACTTTCGCAAACTCGGCATCGATCCTACCCACGTGAAGCAAGTCGAGGGAGTATCGACGGGTGTGGCTCCGATCTTCGTCGAACCCAGCGGGCAGAATCGCATTCTGGTGGTGAAAGGCGCGAACGATACGATCAAGCCCGCTGACGTTGATGCCGCCGCGGACATGTTGAAGTCCGTCGACTGTATCGTCCTGCAATTTGAGATCCCGGTCGAGACGGTGTACTACACGGTCGCCTTTGCGCGTAAGCACGGCATTCGTTGCATTCTGAATCCTGCGCCCGCTCATGCTGTCGAAATGACTGCACTGAAGGATCTCGATTACTTCGTTCCCAACGAGAGTGAGGCCGAGACGATTACCGGATCCCCGGTGAAGACGGTTGACGATGCTAAGGCGTGCGCCGGAAAACTGGTCGCCGGAGGTATCCGCCGCGTGATCATCACGCTCGGAGCGAACGGGTCTCTTCTTACCAGCCGCGAAGGCAGCGAGCACGTTGCGGCCTTTGCCGTGAAGAGTATCGACAGCACCGGAGCGGGCGATGCCTTCATCGGAAGTTTTGCAGTATTTCTCGGCGAAGGACTTCCGGAGAAAGAGGCCGTTCGCCGCGCCAATCTTTATGCCGGCCTGTCAACCACCGGAATCGGGACGCAAAAGTCGTTTTACGACCGGGCGCGCTTCGATGCCGAGTGGTCCGCCCGAATGTGAATGCTGCGTTACCGCGGTTCCGCCAATTGCTCCAGTTGACCTGGCGATTGGGCCTGATAGCGGTTTTCTCGATGATTCCATGCCAAAGAATGCTCGCCCAGAGCGTACGCTCGCGGCGAAAATTCTTGACTTACCGGTAAGCGGCAATTTATAAGCCCAGTCTGCAGTTTTTTAGACCTCCCGGCTTTCCTGGGTACGGGGAGGGCTTTTCTTTTGTGTGGGGTAGACCGTCGAAAGGGGTTTAAACGCAATGCCGAGCAAGAGGATACTCTTTGCGGTGTATTGTTGTGCGCTGGTGAGCCTGTTGAGTTCGCTGCTGTATGGCCAGGCAACCGGAAGCTTTTCAGGCACGATTTCGGACAAGGCCGGCGCGGTCATTTCCGGAGCGGGCGTGAAGGTTACGTCGCAAGGAACTGGCCTGACGCGCGAAGCCAAGACGGACGATTCCGGACACTACCTGATCCCCCTGCTCCCCGTTGCGGTCTACACCCTTCACGTCGAAGCGCAAGGTTTCGGTCCAGTGGAACAAAAGGATGTTCGCCTGCAAGTGGACGAGCAGCGCGAGCTGAATTTTTCCCTCCAGCCCGCATCGGTCAGCACCAGTGTTGAGGTGAACGCTACGGAAGTCGCGGTAGAGACCTCGAATCCATCGCTCGGACAGGTGATCACCGCCGAGGAAGTTTCCCAGCTCCCTTTGAACGGACGTAACTTCGTCCAGCTGGCAACCCTTACTCCCGGCACGACCCAGTCAACCAATCCCAACAGCTTCTTTACGCGCAGCGCGAGCAGCGAAGCTGCAACCCGGGGAGCGTTTTCGCTTTCGGTCGGTGGGTCTCGCGAACAGAGTGCGGATTGGCTGCTGGATGGAAACGACAACAACCAGCTGGATGAAGGCGGGATTGCAATTTTCCCAGATATCGACGGTATCCAGGAATTCAAGGTACTGACTTACAACTACTCGGCGGAATACGGCGAGCGTGCCGGACCGACGGTTCTGGTGACGACCAAATCAGGATCGAATCAGTATCACGGTTCTTTGTTTGAGTTCTTTCGCAACTCTAAGCTGGACGCTCGCAGCTACTTCGCAACTTCAACCGAAAAATTCAATCTCAATCAATTCGGGGGGGCGCTTGGTGGCCCAATCAAGAAAGACAAGACATTTTTCTTTGCGGATTATCAGGCGAAGATGCAACGCCTCGGGGTTCCATTCACCGGTTTTGTTCCGACTACCGGGATGACGACGCCGGACGCGAATGGAAACTATGATTTCACCGGTGCCCCGAGTGGGGCACAACTTATCAATCCCTATACTCCAAAACAAGTGCTTCCTGGTCAGGGGCCCGATCCGGTCTCTGTTCCGTTCCAATGCAATATTGCAAACGGAGCCCCCGAAACACCTGTGAGCGGTAGCCAACCCTTTGTGCTTGGCGTTACTCAAGCTTGTCCCATTATTCCCGCTGCTGTAGTCAATCCCGTTGGTGCAAAGGTACTTCAGCTTTATCCCACTCCCAATGCGCCCGCGAGTGCAATAGGATACAACTACGTCAACGAGCCCGTGCGCAAGCTGAACCAGGGCACGGCTGATATCCGCGTTGATCACAACTTTTCCTCGGATGACTCAATCTTCGCCCGGTTTAGTTACGATCAGGCCACGAACTTTGTTCCCGGTGGTTCGCCTACGTGGACTGAGCAAAACGCTTTCGGCAGCAATCAGTACATCGACAACCACGGGCGCAACGCGGCCGTGTCGGAAACGCACGTTTTCTCCGCCAACACGATCAACCAGGTTACTCTGGGCTTCAATCGGATTTTTAATCACATCCTCTCGTTCGGAACGGGGAGTTGTGAGGCGGCACAGATTGGAATCCCAGGTGCGGATCTCGGAGCGAAGTGCGACCCGATTACTGGATATCCCGCAAGCCTGAACCAGTCGAACAAGGACTGCATCAGCTGCGGCATGACCTCGTTCCTGATGGCAAACTATTTCTCCATTGGCGACCGCGGGTACGCGCCTTATCAGGGTGGCACCAACATCTATTCGGTATCTGACACCCTGGACCTGATTCGAGGGAAGCACAATATCCGCTTCGGCGCCACCTTCCGCGCCAGCCAGATGAACGTGAGAAACAACGCGTTTCAAGACGGGTTCGTCGTCGAGAATGCAGCGCTGACGGGGGATGACGCTGCTGACTTATTGCTGGGCAGCACCGGCATCTTCGCCGCCCACGATCAAACGTTCCTCGGTGGAACGACAGGGCGCCGTTGGAAATTGTTTCGCCCGTTCGTACAAGACGATTGGCGTGTCACCAGCAGCTTAACCCTAAACCTCGGCGTCGCTTGGGCTTTCGTGACGCCCACAACCGAGGTCCAGAACCGCCAGGCGAACTTCGATATCCAGACCCTGAAGTGGTACGTGCCGAAGGGTAGTCCGACATTGGCGGATTGCAGCATCTGCATCCCGACTGACGGACGCGCCGGAATTCAATTCGACAAGACTGCGATCGAACCTCGCATCGGCCTTTCCTGGAAGGTCATGGGAAGTGATAAGACGGTGATCCGCGCCGGATACGGCATCCTCCACGATTCCTCGTGGAACCAAGGCGGGCAAGGATTGTGGCAGAACCCGCCCTACTATGCTGAGGTTGATCCCTGCCCGAGCGACTTCTGTCTTGGATACAACAGCCCGTTCGGTTCGCTCTCTGGAGGCTTCCTGACTGACCCCTTCACGCCCGGCTCGGTTTTGTCGGCGCCCGTTAATCCCGCCAACTACACCGGGACGATTCAGTCGATGAACCGCAATTTCCGGCAGGGCATGGTTCAGCAGTTCAACTTGAACGTTGAGCGTCAACTGCCGGGAAACGTTGTTCTGACCGCCGGATATGCCGGCACCCGCAGCACTCACATTCTGGTGGGACAGGCGAATGAGAATCTGACCTCGCCTTCTGCATGTCAACAAACTGTTACGGACGTTTCTGGAAACCAACAACCCAACCCCCTGTACGGTGTATATACGGTTGGATGCGGGTTCCCGTCTTGGCCCTATGCGGCACCATTCCAAAGTGTAAGCAGCAACAACAGCGTCGGAACCGCACGCTACGACTCTCTCCTGATAAAAGCGGAGACCAAGAGCACCCGTCACGGGCTGTACGCCCTGCTGGGCTACACCTGGTCTCGCACCTTCGACTCTGGTATGCCGGATGGGCTGGGTACGAATCCTGGCGCGATCTATTATCCGCTTCCCGGGAGTGCGAAGCTGGATTGGGGCTTGTCTCAGTTGAATCTTAACGACAGCTTTACGGCCAGCATCTTGTATGACTTGCCATTTGGCAAAGGCAAACACTTCGGCAGCAATTGGAGTGGTGCAACCAACGCAATCTTCGGCGACTGGCAATTGGATCTGATTGAAAGGGTCACGTCCGGATTCCCTCTGTTCGTCGTAGATAGCGGCGATGGATCCGGAGTGTTCTTCTCCTATAACGGAAATACCTTCCAGCGTCCCAATCAGGTGGGGGATCCGAACAAGGCCGGTCCAGTGGCGGGAAATCCGGGTTGCAGCGCTCCTGCTCAAATCCATACTATTCAGAACTGGTTCAATCCTTGCGCCTTCCAGCAGGCTCCGGTTGTTACCTTTAATGCAGGTACGCCACAAGAATTTACCGTAGGAGAGCTTGGCACCGCTGCCCGTGCTCCGGTCTACGGCCCGCGTTTTGTGAACACCGACTTCTCCATCATCAAGGACATCCCGCTTTCTTTCCGTGAAGGCATGGGCCTGCAGTTCCGCGCCGAGTTCTTCAATCTGTTCAACCATCCCCAGTTCTACATGGGAGGCTCGGGAGGCTCTGGCGAGCAAGACATCAATGCTCCGGCCACCTTCGGAGTCATCAACAACACGGTAAACAACGCGCGCCTGATTCAGTTTGCTCTAAAGCTGAGGTTCTGACGATCGTAGAAACTGTTACTTCTCATCGGGCAGACGGGCTTCGCCCGCTCTGCCCGTAATTTTTGATTGAAGCCAAGCGCATCAATGCGAAAAGCAAAGCTCTTCCCGCACCTACTCTTTTTTCTGGCGGCCAATCTTTGCCTTGCCCAGCCGCGCCGCAAAGTCATCATCAACGAAGACTGTTCCGGCCCCGGCGGCAGCAACATGCAGACCGTGGCGATGCTGGTCCAATCTCCTCAGGTAGAAGTCCTGGGTATCACGGTCGTCAGCGGAGACCAATGGCGCGACGAAGAAGTCGCGCACACTCTCCGGCTGCTTGAAATCCTCGGCCGTACCGACATTCCCGTTGTGCCGGGGGCTGAGTTCCCCCTGGTCCGCACTCGCGGGGAATCAAAGTACTGGGAGCAGCGTTACGGAAAAGTTGCCTACGCCGGGGCGTGGGACGATCGCTGGTGGCACGAACCTTCCGCTGTGCCGCCAATGCCGGAGGGCCAGCCAACCATCAAGCCCGCTGACGAAGACGCTCCGCATTTTCTCATCCGCATGGTTCACAAATATCCGCATGAGGTAACAATCTACGAGGGCGGACCAATGACGAATCTCGCTCTCGCCATCTCCATCGATCCCCATTTTCCGGAACTCGCGCGGGAGCTCATATTCATGGGCGGTGGCGTCAGCCCGCAGAGTGACAATCCTGAGTTCTTGAACAATCCCCGGCATGAGTTCAATTTCTGGTTCGACCCGGAAGCAGCCGCGATCGTGCTGCGAGCGCCGTGGAAGAAGATCGTCTGCACGCCAACCGATGTGTCTGTAAAAACTCAGTTGACCGCAGCCCTGGTGAAGCAGATCGAAGCCGCAGGAACTCCGCTGGCGCGCTACATCGCCCGATTCGCGATGCTGACCCCCGGCGCCGACATCATGTGGGACGAAATTGCAGCTGCTGCCTGGATCGATCCCAGCATCATCACGCGAAAGGAGACTCGCTTCATGAGCGTGGATCTGGACCGCGGCGCCGGATACGGCAACACCCTAACCTGGAGCCTGCAGGAGCATGAGCATGCCGCCACCCAGCCAGTCGAGATTCAGTTCGACCTCGATACGCAAAAGTTCTACCATATGTTTGTGGCTCTGATGACGGCGCCTTCTCCGCATTAAGAGGCCCTTGCATTGGCAGTCAGCTTCGGAACGGAATACAATATTAGCTCGTAGATTTTCCGAATATGTCCCCCATTCCTGACGATCTCACCACGGTAAAAGACGACATGGTGGCCTTCATTGAAGGCCATGGCATGCGCCGCTTCCACGGCTTCGTGGATTTCGAAGAGGTCCAGTGCGTGATGTGGGAGATGGGCGACAACCCCGACGGGTGGAAGGATTTCGTCGAACTGGCGAAGGCGTCGGGCGCTCCTTTTCTGACCATGCATTCGTGGACGCTCAACCGCGAAGAACTTGATGAGATGGTGCAGCGCTTGACCAATTCCGAGTTTACCGACGGCGACGACGTCGAAGATGCCCGCTGGCTCCGCGCTCATGACGGCAAAGTTGGATACCTGCAGCTCGGATGGGCGTATCAGGGCTCGATGTTTGTATGCGAGGTGAGCACCGAATGGTACGAGCGCTACCAGCGACTGCTAGAAGTCTCCGATGAATTCGGCGGTCTCACCATGGACGAGCCCGATCAAGACGACGAAAACTAACAGTCACTTATTTGGGGATGGCCGACCCCTGCAGCAAATGTCTGTGTAGGGACGGCCGCCCTCGGCCGTCCGCCGAGCGAAGCTCGGCTTCAACTGAACCAGCCACGATGGATCTCTCGACCGAGTAGTAAACTGCTACATTCCCATGCAGTGGATTCAAAAACAAACTGAACAAGCCTTAGTTGCGCCCCTGATCGCGTCCCTGCGTAACGATCCTGCCTTTCGCGGCACGGCGAGCGCGCGCACCGCTACCATCCTCGCGCCGTTATTAGTGCGACGCGGCATTACCGATGCCGAGGCTGCGCAACGTTTTCTCGCACCATCGATTTCTCATCTGCACGCCCCTGAGTTGATGACCGGCCTGCAAGCCGCCGTCGACCGTCTCGACGCCGCTATCGAGCGCAAGGAGCAGATCCTGATCTACGGGGACTACGACGTCGACGGCACCATGGCCGTCATCATTCTGAAGACTGCTATCGAGCTCTGCGGAGGCACTGCCGACTTCCACGTTCCTCATCGGATTCGCGAAGGCTACGACATGCGCGACGACGTCATCGAACGCGCTGCTGCCGCGGGAATCCGCCTGATCATCAGCGTCGACATGGGCATTCGCGCCTTTGCACCGGCAGAAACGGCACACCGCCTGGGCGTGGATCTGATTGTGACCGATCATCATCTGCCGGGTGCGGATGGAGTTCCCCGGGCGCTGGCGGTGGTCAATCCGAATCAGAAAGGCTGTGAGTATCCCTGCAAACAACTGTGTGGCGCAGGCGTCGCCTTTAAGGTGGCGCAAGCACTGATGCAGCGCCGACTCGATCCGAAAGAGCACAACAAGCTGCTGCGATCTTTTATGAAAGTCGTGGCCATTGCGACCATTGCAGACGCCGTGCCTCTCACCGCGGAAAATCGTGTCTTCGCATCGTTAGGGCTTGATGCCCTGCGCCGCGCCGTGAATCCCGGCCTGAAGGCATTGCTCGAAGCCGCCCAGATTTCAGCGAACCGGCCTCCCACCTCAGGAGAAGTTGGATTCCGCATCGCTCCCCGCATCAACGCTGCGGGGCGCATGGACGTTGCCCGCGATGTGATCGAGCTGTTCAGTGTGAAAGATCCTACGCGCGCCCGGGAATTAGCCGCAAAACTCGATCAACTGAACACCGACCGCCAGGAAGAGGAACGCCGCATTCTAAAAGCTGTGGAAGAGCGCTTCTCGGCTGACCCGACTTTGTCCGACTCCTATTGCATCGTGATCGACGGCGAGGGCTGGCATCGGGGTGTCATCGGCATTACCGCTACGCGGATTGTTGAACGCTACAACCGTCCCACCCTGGTTATCTCGCGCGAAGGAGAGGAGGCTTTTGGATCAGGCCGCTCGATCCGTGCATTTCACTTGCTCAATGCTGTCGAATCTTGCGGTGAGCTATTCACCCGCTATGGCGGGCATTCGCACGCGTGTGGGTTCGCCATGCCCGCTGCGAATATCGCCGAATTGCGCGCGCGGCTCGATCAATTCGCCCGCACCAAACTCACGTCGGCAGATTTCGATCCTGTCCTCGACCTGGATGCGGAGCTGAGTCTCACAGCGGTCACGCCTGAGTTGTTTCAAGCTCTGCAATTGCTGGAACCATACGGCATGGGAAATCCCGAACCCGTGTTCGCGGCGCGAGCGGTGCAGTTGACGGCGCCTCCGCGCATTCTGAAAGACAAGCACGTAAAGCTGAAAGTCCGCCAAGGTCATGTAGGGGGGCATGTGGGGACGGCCGCCCTCGGCCGTCCAGGCCGACCCGAAGGGTCGGCTGCGCAGGCAGCATCGGAAATGTTGCCCATCGCTGCCTCTCTGGAATCATCAGAATTATCCTCGGCGGCCATTCTCGCTACCCCGCGCTGTCATCCCGACGCGTCCACGATCGGCCGTGAAGAAAAGGCTGCAGCCGCAGCCGAGGCCTACTTGGGCGGAGATTCACCGAAGGACGACTTCCGCAGCAGGATCACATTCGACGCTTTGGGTTGGCACATGGCGGAACGCATCCAGAAATCGCCGCTCCTGGCCGGCGATTCTGTGGACATCGCTTTCACCGTCGGCAACAATGATCACCCTGAATACGGCGGCCTGGAACTCTCATTGCGGGACTTTCAGTTGCCCGGGTACTCCGGACACGGAGAATAAGCGGCCAGCCGACACGATGAGGTTGGGTTTATGGCGCGCACAAGAAAGACTTCTGAAGATCAACGCCTCGTCCGTGTGACCGAACTGGCACTCGCGCTGCCGGAGACGAGTCGTAAGGTCTATGGATCGCACGCGCAATTTCTCATCGGCAAGAAGACGTTCGCCTACTTTCTCGACAACCATCACGGTGACGGCATAGTCGCGGTGACCGGAAAGGTCCTGCCCGGCGACAACAAGATGCTGGTCGAGGCGCAGCCCCGCCGCTTCTATCTTCCTGCGTACCTGGCATCGCGCGGCTGGGTCGCGCTGCGGTTAGATGTGGGCAAGATCGATTGGAGCGAAGTGAAGGAACTTCTGCTCGGCAGCTACACCTTGATTGCGCCCAAGCGATTAGCAGAGCAGGTAGCGGCTGAGTTGTGATCGTTCCAAATCGCGGCCAGTGAGTGTTGACGCGATATTATGTACTACGGTGCAAAGTCTTCAGTTCGATGCCGGAGCGCGCTCCGTAAGCAGAATGCGTTTAACTTGGTTGCGGTCGAAAGTCTGTGCATTCCCTCCAATTCGTACTTCCACTTGCATGCCGCTAACGGAAACCAAATCGCCCGTCAGAACCGACCCATCCCTTAACTCGATTGTGTCGTGTGCCGCACTGCCCAGTTCATAACTTACGCTGCCTCCGGAAGCATCGTGGGAAGTGATTTCGAGCGGGAATTTCCCTGGATTGAACCCCTCCTTCTCAAACCCAAGCATATGTTTCCCGATGCCGACGTCTACAAGTTTGGGTGTGGTCCCCGCCGCTTTACCATCCACTGTTAGAACCGCCCCTTGTGGAACGGAGTTTACCGTAATAGATACCGTCCGCGGCGCACTGGTTGATGTTAATACGGCTACGGAGTTCGGGGAACCGGATGCGGCAATCGTTACTTGAAACTTGACTGTTTCGCCAGCGGAGATGTTCGTCAGATTGATGTAGCCCTCGCCGATTCTTGCCTTACCTTTGTCAAACACATAGAACGAAAAACTCGCACCACTAATGGTCTTGTCTGAAAGGTTGAGAGCCTCTACGTCACTGATGTATGTGCGCTCCCTCCCCATTCCACCTCCTACGTCCTTGAACTTCGAAAAGGTAAAACGAAGAACGGTCTGCCCGGAATCGGGCCAGGAAACGACTTGGAAGGGCTGATCCTTGGCAACTGCCGACAAACTCGCAACAGTCAGTAAGAAAATCCAAACCGCTACACGCCGCATGTTTCCTCCGGCATATCGTCATGTGGATACGCCATTCACCGCATTAGATCCGAAACTGCGGGAATTGTATAACGGCTCTCCTTGCTCCGGAGGGCCTTTTCTGATTCAACTGTCGTTAACAGGATCTAGCGGTTACTGAGATTGTGCCCCAACTTAGACCGTGGCCATCTAAATTCGTCGTCGATTCAAGGTAAAGTAGCCCAATGAAGCAAAGCCGGAAATCAAAGCCCTTCCTGCGTAAACACTCCCTTAGCCTCGCTGCTCTCGGCGTCGTACTCTTCTTGATCGCCCTTTACAGCAAGTCCAACCCTTCCACCCATCTAGGATCGTTCTTTGGAAACGCCATCGCCGATTGGACCGGAGTCTTCGTCACTATCGTGATGACGAAATTTCTTTACGAGAAGGGTTCTGCCGAAAGCAAACAGCCCAAGGGAACCTTGCCGTCCGCGGTTCTCGAAGTCCTGCGCGAACACTCGCTCACGATCTTCCTTGTGATTACCGGTATCGGTTGGGTGCTGGCATTTCGCGAGATGGACACTAACAGCAAGTGGGGACAAGTCGTCGGCAACATCGTGTCCGAATGGACGCAGATTCTCGGCCTGGTGCTGATGACGAAGCGGTTAATCGAGGTGGGATCGAAGGAACACTGAATCTGAAAATACCGCCGGCTCACCACAAGTGGTAGTGTCCATCGCGTCGTGCCATCTCCACGCTGACACCAAATAGTTCGGCCAGTTTCTTAACCTGAAGAATTTCTTCCTTCGGCCCGTCCGCGACGATCCGTCCGCGACTCATCAACACGACCCTTTGAATTTCAGGCACGATGTCGGGCAGTTCATGCGTCACCAGAATGATCGCTGTTCCTGCCTGAGCGAGTGCGCTCATGGTATGCCGCACGGTCTGCTGGGCTGACAGATCCAGCGAGTTACAGGGCTCATCGAACAGCAGCGCACGCGGCTTGTGAACCAAAGCCCGGGCGATCAGGACACGCCGCGCCTCTCCCGACGACATCTCACAGACCGGACGCTCCGCCAGATGAGAGATTTTCAATTCCGCCAACGCAGCATCGGCCAGGGCAAGGTGTTTAGGATCCACTGTGTGGTTCGGCCAGATCGCAGTGCTGCTGAAGAATCCCGACAGCACAACGTCGCGCCCAGAGGCGTCGCCGGTGCAGGAAAGCATCAGATCGTTCGAAACGATCCCCAGCCCAGCTCGTAGCTTGAATACATCCCAGGTGTCCTGTCCCAGGATCGACATGGATGATTCCGCACGCGCCACCGGGTAGCACTCCCGCGTGATCGTCTTGATGAGCGTCGACTTGCCGCAGCCATTGGGCCCCAGGATGGCCACATGTTCGTCCGCCCCGATGCGTAGGCTGAACTCATCCAGCGCAATTTTCTGTCCCCGTATGACCCGTAGGTTGCAAAAATCAAATAGAGGCGGTGGTGTGGTCTTGACGTTCATGGCATCCAAAAGTGTAGACCACTCAAAGGTAACAAAACTGAGGCTGACAACTGGCAACTGAGTACTGAGTACTGACTACTGTTTTAGTACACTGAACCCAGATGACGCTCCCGGTCTACCGTCTTCGCCGTTTGCTGGTAGCGACCGCCGTACTGCTCACGTTGGTGGTCGCGGGCATGTATTTCTACGCGCGCTCGAAGGCCACGAATGTCTTGAAATCCCTCCCCGGCAAGATCGGTTATGACATCAAGCAAACCGCCAGCGGCTTCCAGTTCTCCAAGTCCGATGGCAAGCGCACTTTATTCACCGTGCAAGCGACTGACCTCAAACAGTTCAAGCTCAACGGCAACGCCGAGTTGCACAACGTCAGCATCGTGCTCTACGGTCGCGACTCCTCGCGCTTCGATCAAATTTATGGCGACGACTTTGCCTATAACCAGAAGACGGGCGATGTCATCGCGAAGGGCGACGTGCAGATCGATCTGGTCGCCAACCCGGCTGGCCTTGCGACCCCGGACCAGACTACGCCCAAGGAACTGAAGAATCCCATCCACCTGAAGACCCGCGATCTGGTCTTCAACAGGGAAACAGGGAACGCCACCACGGATGCGCGGGTTGAATTCCGCACACCGCAGGCCACCGGTTGGGCCGTGGGCGTGAAATATGCCGGCAAGAACAATATTCTGACGCTCTCTTCGCAGATTCACGTGACTCTCAGCGGCCCAGACGCCGCCGAGATTGAGGCCGAGCATGCCATCATCACCAACGAGCCAAGAGAAATTATCCTGGAGCATCCCCATGTAGCCCGTGAAGGCGGTACTCTGAGGGCAGATCAAGCAACCTTCTTCTTGAGCTCGGATAATCACGTGCAGCGAGTTCTAGCTACAGGAGACGTCACCACCGAAACGTGGGGAAATAAAGAGGTCTCCGCTGCGAAGAAAAAATCGGCCGAGCCTCCTGCTGAAATACACGGGCGCGCCGATCAAGCGGAGTTCCTCCTCGCATCCGGCGAAGATCTCTTACGCACCGCAATCTTGAGTGGCAAGGTTCACTTCGAACAAGCAGGCTCTCAGGTAATGCAGGGTGACGCCGGACGCGTGATCCTGGACTTCGCGGGCGAAAATCAGTTGCAGAAGGTCCACGCCGTCGATGGCGCCCGCCTGCAGCAGAAGTCCACTCTTGCAGCGCAGCCGAAGGCAGGCACGGCCAAAAGCACAACGGCTCAGGACTTTGAATTAACTGCTCCAGTCATCGATTTCACAGTCGCCGGTGGTCATGTTCTCAAACATGCTTCCACCTCCGGTGCGGCACAGATCACCATTCTCCAGCCAGAGGCCGACACTCCAGGACGCGCCGTAGCTCCCTCTACGCAACAAACCGTCGTAACGGCGGGCAGATTCGACGCCGATTTTGGCCGATCGCAGGACGGGCGCAACCACTTAAGCACCGTTCACGGAGCGCCCAGTGCCCGCATCGTGAACTCGGTCCTCGGGCAGCCGGATAGGGTTAGCACCAGCGACTCGGTGGATGCGACGTTCCTTCCGCAGGGCGGGTTCGACTCCCTTACGCAAACCGGAACTCTCCATTACACCGATGGCCAGCCGCGCGACAAGTTGATGCAAGCGTGGGCAAACTCGGCGCGCTACACACCCGTTGACCAGATGCTGGTACTCAGTGGCGCCCCGCGCGTCGCTAACGGCGGTATGGCGACCACCGCCAACAGTATGCGGATCAATCGCGCAACTGGAGACGCTCTGGCCGACGGTGATGTAAAAAGCACCTACAGCGAACTGAAGGAGCAGCCAAACGGTGCCCTCCTCGCTTCCTCTTCTCCCATTCACGTCACCGCCCACAGCATGACGGCCCACAGCAATGCGGGGATCGCTCTTTACACCGGCAATGCTCGCCTGTGGCAAGACGCCAATATCATCGAGGCCCCATCGATCCAATTCGAGCGTGACAAGCGATCGGTAGTCGCTCAAGGAACGCCCGCGCTGTTGGTGCAGACCACTCTGATGCAGCCGGAAAAGCCATTGCAAGCCCCCTCACTGGGCGTGGCAGGGTCCAGGAAGGGGTCTGGTCTGGGCGTATCGACTCCGATCTCCGTCACCGCGACCAAGCTCACCTACGCGGATTCCGAACGGAAAGTGCACTATGAGGGTGGGGTGGTCGCGAAGGCAAGTGAGTTTACGGCATCCTCTAAAACAGCCGATGCTTATCTGCTACCTCGCAGCCAAACATCTATAAATAAAGAGGTTACTGGTCCAGGGCAGCTCGACCACATGGTCGCCGAGGGCAACGTAATAATCCAGCAACCCAATCGCCGGGCCGAGGGCCAGAGGCTGGTCTACACCGCCGCTGAGGACAAGTTTGTCCTGACTGGAGGTCCGCCTAGCATTTTTGATGCCGAACAGGGCAAGATTACCGGGGTTTCGTTGACTTTCTTTAGACGCGATGATAGGGTGCTCGTAGAAGGCGAAGCAAGTACTCCTGTGGTAACGCAGACGCGAGTGGCACGATAAATGCGTACTCTGGCCACCGAAGAAATCGGCAAGTCGTATCGTGGCCGGAGCGTCGTAAACGGTGTCAGCCTGCGCGTCGATCAGGGCGAAGTTGTTGGCTTATTAGGCCCTAACGGCGCAGGCAAGACGACCACGTTTTATGCCATCGTCGGCCTGATCCCCCCAGACACTGGCCGCGTGCTGTATGACGGTCAGGACATCACCGACGTTCCCATGTACCTTCGGGCCCGTCAGTATGGCATCAGCTATCTCCCGCAAGAAGCTTCGGTTTTTCGCAAGTTAACCGTCGAAGAAAACATCCTCGCGGTCTTGGAGGCGCAGCCAATTTCCTGGCACGAGCGCCGCGAGAAGATGGAGAAGTTCATCGACGAACTAGGACTGGAGCACATCCGCCTGAACCGCGGATATGCACTATCCGGGGGAGAGCGCCGGCGCGTGGAAATTGCCCGCTGCCTGTGCATCAACCCCACGTTTATTTTGCTGGACGAACCGTTTTCGGGGATTGACCCGATTGCCGTACTGGACTTGCAGAAAATCATCAGCAGTCTGCGCGCCAGCGGCATCGGAGTCCTGATCACCGATCACAACGTGCGCGAAACGCTTTCGGTCACCGACCGGGCCTACATCATCGATGACGGCAGAATCTTCCGTCACGGACAGCCCGGGCAGTTGGCCAGTGATCCGGAAGTGAGAAGGGTGTATCTGGGAGAAAGTTTCTCCCTGGTGTGATGAAGCAAGTTTCAAGGTTTCAAGGTTGCAAGGTTTCAACGTGAAGCCGCAAGCCTTGGAATCATTGAAACTTTGAAACCTTGAAACATGGTTTTACTACAGCACAAACTCAGCGTCAAACTCTCGCAGCGCCAGATCCTCACTCCTGGCCTGGTGCAGATGGTCTCTGTCCTCGCGCTCAACAAGCTTGAGCTCAAGGACATGATCAATACCGAGATGGTCGAGAACCCGGTTCTCGAAGAACTCGAAGATTCCGTTCCTCTGCTCGACGAAGTCGGCAAAAAAGAAGAAGACCGCGAGCGTGCTGCCGCTGCCACTACCGAAGAAAACCCCATTACAGCCGTCGAGAAGAAAGATCCTTTCGAAGAAATCGACTTCGGCTCGTTCTTCCAGGATTATCTCGACCCCGGTTATCGCACGCACAGCGAGATGGAGGATATCGAACGTCCTTCATTCGAGAATTTCCTGTCCAAGCCGTCGAATCTCACCGATCACCTCGCCTGGCAGTTGGGTGCGCTCAGCCTGCGTCGCGAAGTGCGAGAGGCGGCCGACCTCATCGTCGGCAACCTGAACGAAGACGGCTATCTGATCGCTAGCGACGAAGAATTTCTCGGAGTTGCGCCCCCCGCGAGTCCTGAGGCGGACGCCGAAACTGCCAAGAATATCGTCAGCGAAGCGCAGGCCTTAGGCCTTGCCGCAGAAGAGGCAGAAGCCCGAGAAGGGCTACCGGCCCCCGAAGAAATCGTTGATTCGCTTGGCATCGAACCCGATTCGGAAGTCGAGCCCGAAATTCCGGACGATTCCTTATATACCGGCGCTGGGCTTACGCAACCTTCCGACAATCCGGCTGAAGCTTCTTTCCTCTCAAACTCAGGCAACGGAGCCGCTGCCGTGGCTCCCGCGCAGGAACCGAGAGCTGTCGCAGTGCCCGAATTTAAGCCCAGATTCACGCCTGCTGACTTGCACGAAGCTTTGCAAGTGGTCCAGCAACTCGATCCGCCGGGAGTCGGCTGCCGCGATCTGCGCGAGTGCCTGCTCACCCAACTTCGCTTTCATCAGGTGCAACTGGCTCAGCACAAGAACGGGAACGGCACGGCCCAGGTTCTGCAGGACGCCATGGCCGTGGTTGATCAGCATCTTCGCGGTCTGCAGAACAAGCAGTACAAAGAAATCGCCAAGGCCATCGGACGCCCGCTCGAAGCCGTGCAACAGGCTCTCGACTATATCCGTACCCTCGATCCCCGTCCCGGCCTGCGCTACAACAGTCGTTCAAGCTCGCCTGATCGAGCCCGACGTTGCATTCGTCAAGCATGGCGACGAGTGGCTGGTCATCATGAACGACGAGGACCTGCCGCAACTCCGTCTGAATCCGGCCTACAAGAAGCTGGTCACGCGCGACGGAACTAACGACAAGAACACGCGCGACTACGTCAAAGAGCGCTACAAGAGCGCCATTCAGCTCATCAAGAATATCGAGCAGCGCAAGCAGACCATCACCAAGGTCTGCTACTGCATCGTCGCCCGCCAGCAGGATTTCCTCGAAAGAGGCATCGATCAACTCAAACCCATGATGATCAAGGAGGTGGCCGAAGAAATCGGCGTGCATCCTTCCACGGTAAGCCGTGCGGTCGCCAACAAATACGCCCACACACCACAGGGCGTATTCGAGTTGCGGTATTTCTTCAGCGAGAGCGTGCAGGGCCCGGAGGGCGGCAGCACTTCGCTGCTCATCCTCAAGCGGCGCGTGAAAAAGCTCATCGAAGAAGAAGATCCCAGCCGTCCGTTGACCGACGAACAGATCACCCGCATCCTGCAATCGCAGGGCATCCAGGTGACCCGCCGCACGGTGGCCAAATACCGCGAAGACATGCGCATCCCGAGCACGCACCAGCGTCGGGTGAAGAAATAGATTTGGTAATTGTGTAACCGGGTAATTGAAAATGGCTCTCGGCCCGAGATTTGAAATTACCAAATTACTCAATTACCAAATCGACTACAATGCGGTGCCCGATTTACCTGAAAAAGAATTCTTCGAAGGGGGCGCTCATGAATGTGGAATACACCGGAAGACAGTACGAAGTCACCAACGCTATCCGCAAAGAAGTTGAAACCGGCCTCACCAAGATCCGCAAAATTCTGGGCGATAGATTTGAAACCAAGGTGATCCTCGCCGTCGAAAAGCACCGCCACAAAGCCGAAATCACCATCAGCCCGCGCAACGGCCCGCTGGTCGGCCTGGCTCAAGCCAAGGACATGACCATCGCGGTCAACGAGGCTCTCGATCACCTCGAAAAGCAGGCCATCAAGTACAAGACGAACTGGCAGTCGAAGAAGCGCTCCGCCCGCAAGAGCGAAGAAGTCAAGAAGTGGAACGGCCACTCAGATCGAGGAAGACCTTCAGACCGTGGTCGGCCTCTCCGAAAAGACCGCAGTTCCGGTCATGGTCCACAAGTATCCTGCGGTTGCGAAGACTACCGAAGTCCATCTGGTCCGCTCCAACGACGCCGTTGCCATGCGCCCCATGACGCTCGAAGAAGCAATCAAAGAAGCCCACTTCAAAGACCGCGACGTCTTCGTCTTCCGCGATCCCAAAGGCAAAGTGATGGTCCTGCACCGTGCCCGAGACGGCAAAATGCAGTTGATCGAAGTCCCGTAGAGAATCCGAGAAGAGGGTGCCCCACCCTTGTCGCGTTTTTGCGACAGGGTGGAGATTTTGACTTTAGGATGAATTCTGGTAAGTGTCCCCTATGCCGAAGGTTCTCAAAACCCGCTTCGTCATTGCCGTCCACGATTTGCAAAAGTCGGCCGCGTTCTATCGCGACGTGCTCGGATTCTCGGTGCATACCATTCCTGATCCCGGATTTCTTTTCTACACCTGCGGCGAATGCACGATCTGGGCTGGACGATGTCCCGATGCTTTGCCGCCTGCCGAACTCGGCGACCATTCGTATTTCGCCTACCTCGAAATCAACGACATCAATCCTTTCTATGACTCTGTTCGCGCCAAGGGCGCGAAGATTAGCAAGACCATTCGGGATGAGCCCTGGGGCATGCGTGAGTTCGGACTAGTGACGGCCGACGGTCATCGCATCATGTTCGCCTCGCCCGTCCGTTGAACGCAGCTATTCATACGTTTTAATAGTGGGTTCGCCGTGCTAGAATTCGCCGCGGGAGAGATTCTTCCATGCCCCGCAACTCTCAGCTTTGCTTCCTCCTTGCTTTCGCCCTGTTCTTGACCGTTCTACCTTCGCGATCCGCCCACGCTCAGACAAGCTCTGCCAACAAGCTTTCGGTCCATTGGGAGGAACTGACGGCCTCTGATTTTCGCGAAGGCGTCCGCCGCTCGCAGGGAACTTGCCTGCTACCCTTCGGGATTCTTGAGAAGCATGGTCCGCATCTCCCACTTGGTACCGATCTGCTCGACGTGCGCTATGCCGCGCTGCACGCCGCGGAGGAAGAATACGCTGTAGTTTTTCCGGAATATTATTTCGGCCAGATCTCTGAGGCGAAGCACGAACCCGGCACCATGGCCTACAGTCGCAGCCTGCAACTTACGCTTCTGCAGGAGACCACCGACGAGATGGCGCGCAATGGCTGCAAGAAAGTTCTGATCGTCAACGGACACGGCGGCAATAACAGCCTGCTGCCTTACTTCGCTCAGACCCAGCTCGATAAGCCGCACGACTACGTGGTCTACGTGTTCAACGAACTTGAGCCGGACAAAGGCGGTCCTCCCGAAGAAGACCAGCATGGACATGCATGCCGGTGAAGCGAGACGTCGAAGATGATGATCTCGCGCCCTGATCTCGTACACCTGGATCGCGCCACCAGCGAATCAGGCGCCGACCAGGCCCGCCAGAAACTTCCCGAGAACATCTACACCGGAATCTGGTGGTACACGCGCTTCCCGTTCCACTACTCCGGCGACGGCTCGCCGGCCAATAAAGAGCTGGGCGAGTTTCAGATGAAATGGTGGATCGATTCAGTCGTGAAGGCGATCAAAGCCGTAAAAGCCGACGACGTCAGCCTCAAAATGCAAAAGGAGTTCTTACGAGAAGAGCACGCATCCGCTGGATACTCAACCGTAGAGACGCAGCTTGCTGCGTCTGCTTGCCACGAGACGAAGTTAGCCTCCGTACTTTCCAATCAGCACGCCGGTGAGAAACACCAGCACGCCGCCCAACCCCACCTGCAATGCCGCGAGTCATCCATGGCGTATCCATGTAGCGCTTGCCGGATCCATGTGATCACCGCGAGTTCGGCCAGCACCACTGCCCGCGGCCCACAGCGCCGCCCGAAAATCGCGGATCAGAGAAACGGCAGCGTGTGTCCGATCCCGCCCACAGCGGTCATCGCCCCGCAAATCAGTCCGCGCACCCATGGATGTCCGCGGCCGGTCAGACTTCCGTCGTCCGACAGACGCCTCGGCAAACCCCATGCTGATGCCTGCGCCCGCAGAGGCGGCGAAGCCCGACCAGAAACGCGTCCCAGCTTTTTTGCGTCGCGAACGCGGCCGCAAACACGGGCGCCAAAGTCGATACCGATCCGTCCATCAATCCCGCCAGGCCCGGCTGCACAATCTGCAGCACGAACAGCCGCCGCTGCGCCACCTCTTCGTCGGCCTTCACATTGTCCGGCAGCTTCTGCTTGTCGAGTTCCTGGGCGCGTTCTTCGTGCTCGCGCTCTTCCGTTCGCCAGATCGTCGAGCAATTGCCGGATGCTTGCGTCCTGCGTCCGCGCCGCCGCTTTCTCGTAGAACCGTCGCGTCTCCACCTCCATCGTCGACGCCTCTTTGCGCACCGCCTCAATCCGCAGCGGACGCACCAGCCACAACGCCGGACGCTCCACAAACCCGCGCACATCCTGCCGCCGGATCAGCGGAATATGGTCTCCGAATTTCTTTCGGATAAAGCTCGAGCAGCCGGCGCCGATGCCCCGACTCCTCTTCGCGCATCCCTTCAAACATCGATGCCGTCGCGGGATAATCCTGCCGCAATCCCTCGGCAAAATCGGCATAGACCCGTTCATCTTCTTCCTCTAGAGCGATGGCCAGGGCCAGCACTTCCCGTTCCGTGAGTTCTTCGAACTTTTTCATGACGCCATAGCTTACAGGCCCAGACACGGCTGACACAATCCGGATTTCGGGTTCTTTTCAGCGATTCCCCAGCCCGGCGGTATCTCAGTTGGCACTTGCCCCAGCGAGGGGCGGCGCTTCGATGCTACTATCCACTTCATGGAGGCGAAGGCGATTCTCCGGTCGGAAGAAGGGTCAGGGAAGAAGCGCGACGCGAAGACGCTCGGCGGAACTGGTCATCATCACCGGCATGAGTGGTTCCGGGAAGGCTTCGGTCTTTAAGGCCTTCGAGGACCTCGGCTACTACTGCGTCGACAACCTGCCGGTCCAACTGATTCCGCAGTTTGCCGAACTGGCGGTTCAATCGCAGCGACACTCGCCGCACCGCCTTAGTGATTGACGTTCGCGAAGGCGCCAAGCTCGACACCTGCCGGACATTTTGAAGTCTGTCCGCCGCATGATCCCGACCAAAGTCGTTTTCCTGGAAGCGTCGGACGACGTGCTGCTGCGCCGCTTCAGCGAGACACGCCGGCCTCATCCCTTGGGCGACGATGCTCCGGTCAAATCGGCACTGAAGGAAGAACGTCGTCATCTGAGCGTCATCCGTCGCCTTGCCGATCTTGTCATCGACACTTCAAAGTTCAACGTTCACGAACTGCGCGCGCACATCAACGAGCGCTTTCAAGAACAGTCGTCCGAAAAGAGCATCCTGGTTTCCTCGCGTCAGCTTTGGTTTTCGTCAGGGAGTGCCCGAAGATGCCGACCTGGTGTTCGACGTTCGCTTCCTCCCCAATCCGCACTTTCGTCCCGGAATTTCGCCCGCTAACTGGACGCGACTCCGCGCGTCGCCAAATACATCCGCTCATTTCCTCAGACGCAGGAATTCATTTCGCGCATCTCGGAGTCTACTGATCTACCTGCTGCCGCACTACATTCACGAAGGCAAGAGCTATCTGACGATTGCTTTTGGCTGCACCGGCGGGCAGCACCGCTCGGTCATGATCGCCGAGGAAGTAGGCAAGCACCTTCGCCGCTGCTCGATACCGCGTCAAAATCGTGCATCGGGACAGCCCTAAGTAGCCAGCAAGCCAGTATGCCGACGCCTCCCTATCCGCTCCATCCCGAGCCATGAAGAAGAGCTGGCTGGAGCGCAATCCGCTCTGGAAGATTCCCCTCGGCTGCCTCACGCTCTTTGTGCTGCTTGCGGCTTCGGCATCAATCCTTATAACGGTCATGTTACTTCTTTCCGCAGCAGCGATGTCTATCAACAGGCATGGGCCAAGACACGCGAAACTCAAGTTCGTAGCCGATCGGAGAGCCGATCAAAGCCGACATGGTTCATTTCAGGGGTCAGCTCAATGTAAGCGGCAGCACCGGCAATGCGAATCTGTCCATTCCAATCTCGGGCCCGCGCGGGAGAGGACGTATCCATGCAGTCGCCCGCAAGAACGGCGGGATCTGGAGATTCACCTATCTCGCAGGTCGACATTGCTGGACAGCCGGAACAAATCGATCTGCTGTCGATTCAGCCTCCAGCAGAGCGTGATTTCTAACTGGCCTGGATGCGCATCGGTTGGCAACCTCGGGTACCTGAAACGCCATTCCTCGCCGCCGAACTCAAGTAAAATAGGAACTTGCACTCCGTATCTCTTACACTGCCAGCAAGCGATTGCGGCCTGGCCTCGCCAGGAGCCCCATGCGGCAACTGATGCGGCTCGTCCGCTACGCCCTGCCCCACTGGTGGCAGATCCTGTCGTCCGTCCTGTTGATGGCTGCTGTCGGAGCTCTCGATGCTTTCAAGTATCTGCTGGTTCGTCCGATTTTTGACCGCGTTCTAAATCCCTCCAGCGGCTCCAAAGAGATTCAGCTCTTCAGCATTCCGCACACGCACTATTCCCTTTATCTGCAGCAGTTGGTGCCTTCTCATTTCACCGATGCGTGGAAAATCGTGGCCTTTGCACTGGTTGCCTCCACGGTCCTCAAGGGCATCTGCGACTACGCCGGAACCTACCTCGTGAATCACGCTGGGTTCGGCATGATCACCGATCTGCGCGATGATCTCTACAACGCGATCCTGCGGCGCTCCGCGGCATTCTTTTCCCGGCACACGACCGGCACGTTGCTATCGACGATCATCAACGACATTGAGCGTGTGCAGTACGCCATGTCTACCGTGTTGTCCGAAGCCCTGCAGCAGTTCTTCACTTTCGTCTTTGTGGCTGGCGTCGTGATCGTTCTGGGCGGAAGTCTCTCCTGGATACTTTTGCTGTTTGTGCCGATCATCATCTATTCATCGCGCAAAATCGGTTCCCGCGTGCGCCACACCACGCGACACGGCCAGGACAAGTTGGCCGAAATTCAGAACATTCTGCACGAGACCATCACCGGCAACCGCATCGTGAAGGCGTTCAACACGGAGAACTGGGAGATCTCCCGTTTCCGCAATGCTGCCCGCCGCTTGTTCCGCGCCAATCTGCGTTCCGTTGCGGCCGACGCCATCAGTTCGCCACTGATGGACATCTTCGGCATGATCGGCGTCGCCCTTCTGCTCCTGTTTGGCCGCGAGCAAATCAAAGACGGACGCATGACGCCTGGCATCTTTGTCGCTTTCATCACCGCCGTCTTCAGTCTGTACAATCCGGTTCGCAAGTTTGCTCTGTTCAACAACAATTTTCAGCAGGCGCTGGGCGCGTCGTCCGAAATCTTCAAGTTCATGGATCTGGAAGACGACGTGAAGGAGAAGCCGCGAGCCAAGATCCTTCCAAGCTTCACGCTCAAGTGTTCGCTTCGAAAATGTCCACTTCGCATATCCCACGAGGAGAACGGCGACGGCCATCGCGATGCCTTACGCGACATCAACCTCGAAGTGAAACGCGGAGAGATTCGTCGCCATCGTCGGTTCCAGCGGAGCAGGTAAGAGCACCCTGGTTCACCTGATCCCTCGCTTCTTCGATGTGACCGGCGGATCACTTCTCATCGACGGCATCGATGTCCGCGATGTGACTCTGGCCTCGCTGCGGGAGCAAGTCGGTATCGTCACCCAGGACACGATCCTGTTCAACGACACGGTGCGCAACAACATTGCCTACGGGCAGCCCCACGTCCCGATGAAAGAGGTAGAAGCCGCCGCCCGCGCGGCCTTGGCGCACGATTTCATCCAGGCCTGCCCGCGGGTTACGATACTGTCATCGGAGAGCGCGGAGTGCGGCTCTCCGGTGGCGAGCGCCAGCGCCTCGCGATTGCTCGGGCACTGTTAAAGAACGCTCCGGTGTTAGTTCTCGATGAGGCCACTTCGGCGCTTGACAGTGAATCCGAAGCGCTGGTCCAATCGGCTCTGCACAATCTGATGAGCGGACGCACCGTATTCGTGATCGCACACCGGTTGTCGACGGTCCGGCGTGCCGACCGCATCGTTGTAATCGAGAACGGTACGATCGCTGAAATCGGTGCGCATGATGAGTTAATGAAGAAGCTCGGCACGTATCGCCGGCTTTACGAACTGCAGTTCGCCAATTCAGACATGCCGAAGGCGGTGGCAGAAAGTTGAAAAACCGGCCCCATATGCCCATACGTTCCATGACAGGCTTTGCGCAAGTCAGAGGTGAAGTCCAATCCAATGCGGCAGCAACCGCCGCTGCCTCCAATGGGCGGCTCGCGTTTTCACTGTCCTTGAAGTCCGTGAATCATCGCTTTCTCGATCTGCATTTCCGTCTTCCCTCCGGCACCGACTCGCTGGAGATGCAGCTGCGCCGTGTGCTTAAGGAAAAGATTGCTCGCGGCCACATCGAAGTCTCCCTCAGTCTGGAGCGCACCAGCAGCGAGACCTTTAACCTGAACCGCGAACTGGTGGGCGGATACATCGCCGCCTTTCGCGCCGCCGCGGCCGAATTCTCCCTCGCTACTGTTCCCGACCTGAACGCGGTCCTGCGCATGCCCGGCGCGCTCGACTCAGCCAACAACGTGAACGACCGAGAGATCGAGCCGGCCGTGATGGCGAAAGTTGGAGAGGCTATGGATCGCCTCAATCAAATGCGCGAGGAAGAGGGCCGCGGCATCGTTCGCGAGCTACGCGACCGGATGATGCACCTGGCGGAAGCCGCCAAGAGCGTGCAGCAGCATCGCCGTGCCGTGCTACAGAATTACACCGAAAGGCTGCAGTCGCGTCTTCAGGAGCTACTCGGTTCCACCGTCGATCAAGGAGCGCGTGCTCCAGGAAGCCGCGCTGCTGGTCGATCGCAGCGACATCCAGGAAGAAATCGTCCGCCTGGAAACTCACGTCCAACATTTCCTCGGCTTGCTCGACGAAGGCGGAGAGATCGGCAAGAAACTGGACTTCCTGCTGCAGGAGATGAACCGCGAAGCCAACACTCTGCTTTCGAAGACATCCGGCCTCGCCGGCGAAGCGCTTAAGATCACCGAAGCAGGACTGGCCATGAAAGCGGAAATCGAAAAATCGCGCGAGCAGGTGCAAAACCTCGAATGAGTCCATCCCACAAGCCGCTCGTATACATCATCTCCGCGCCGTCCGGTTCGGGGAAGTCAACTCTGGTGAATGAGCTGTTGAAACTTGTTTCCGATCTCGAGTTTTCCATTTCCTACACGACGCGCGCTCCCCGGGGCAGTGAACAGAACGGCAAGCAGTATTTTTTCGTCAATCGTGACGAGTTTGATCAGATGATTGCACGATGACGAATTCCTGGAACATGCGAATGTCCACGGCAACTGCTATGGCACGGCTCGCCGTTTTCTGCGCGAGGCGGAACAAAAGGGAAATGACCTCTTGCTCGATATTGATGTGCAAGGCGCCGCGCAAATCAAGCGCAGGCTCCCGGATGCCGTCAGCATCTTTGTTTTTCCCCCGGATCGCAAGACGTTGGAATGGCGTCTGAGCAATCGCGGGGAAGATGCTCCAAGAAGTCATTCACGAAGGCTGGAGACAGCTGGCCGCGAAATTGAGCAGTACGATAAGTACGACTACATTCTGATCAACGACAAGCTCGAGGAGTCATGCGAGAACTTGCGGGCGATCGTCTTGTCGGAACGGCTGCAGCGCACCGATCGTCCAGCTGTCCGAACAAGAAAAGAGAATGGCGCAGCTAGCTGACTGTTGTCGGCTGGCTAACGCCCGCGAAAAAGTTCAGCCCATCCTGTTGTCCTTTAGTGCGCCTGCACGACCTTAGGTTTCGCGGTATCATTATTGAGCCCGGAACCGAAGGCAGCACCGGAAAGTCATTCATAAGCTGGATCAGCCCGAATAGCTGGCCATATTTGTTTTGAGAACTAATGTTGGTCGCTCGGCATTGATTACATCTCCAAATCAGTTTTCAAGGGGGACGTCCCAATGAAGTTGATCGAAGGCTTCGACAGCAATTACCGGTACATTCTGGTGGCGGCGCGGCGCGCCCGCCAGCTTGCAGTCCGGTGCGCCTCCGGTGGTCGATACCAACTCCCGCAAGCCTTGCCGCATCGCGCAGGACGAAATCCGCGCCGGCAAAGTGAAATGGGAGATGCCTGAAACCCGCAGCGCCGCCGAGCAGGCCGCTGAGAATCTCGACAAGGCGCTCGGGCAAGATTAGACGTTGTTGTTTTCGTGCGACGAATCCCGATCGGCCGGTTTTGAATCGTCAATCTGAAATCAACAATCAAAAACCCATGAAGATTGCTCTTGGCGTCACCGGCGGAATCGCAGCGTACAAAGCCGCTGAGATCGTTCGACTGCTGCAGGACCGCGGCATCCGCGTGCAAGTCATCATGACCCGCGCCGCCCAGGAATTTGTCAGGCCTCTCACCTTCGCTGCCCTTTCCGGAGAGAAAGTCATCACCTGCATGTTCTCGCCGGGCGAAGAACATGAACCGAACATCGACTCGGCCATCGAGCACATTGCCGTCGCGCAATCGATCGACGCTCTGGTCGTCGCGCCCGCCACTGCCGACGTTCTGGCTCACTTCGCGCAGGGCATCGCCACTGATTTTCTGACGACGCTTTATCTTGCGACGACCGCTCCAGTCGTTGTCGCGCCCGCGATGAACGTCAACATGTGGAATCATCCGGCAACGCAGGCCAACCTGGAGATCCTGCGCAAGCGTGGCGTGAAGATCGTGGAACCCGGCTGCAGGATATCTTGCCTGCGGCATGACCGGTGCAGGGACGCCTCGCCGAGAATGAAGCGATCGTCGCCGCTGTCTGCAAGCTTTGGGAGCATCGCAGGATCTGGCTGGTGAAACCGTATCTGATCACTGCCGGCCCCACGCGCGAAAAGATCGATCCCGTGCGCTATCTCACCAACCGATCCAGCGGTCGCATGGGATACGCGCTCGCCGAAGCTGCACTGCGCCGTGGTGCCCGCGTGCTGTTGGTGAGCGGTCCGACTTCGCTGACGCCGCCCGGCGCCGCCGAACTCACGCGAGTCGAATCCGCCGGAGGAGATGCGCAATGCCGTCCTAAGCCTCCTTCCTCAATCCAGCATCGTGATCAAGACCGCGGCCGTCTCCGACTATCGTCCAAAGTCCGCGGCAGGGCAGAAGCTCAAGCGCAAAGGTCCGATGACGCTGGAATTCGAAGCCACTCCCGACATTCTGAAAGAGATCTCGTCGAAGAAGACGATCACAGATCGTCGTGGGCTTCGCCGCCGAAACCGAAAACGTCCTCGAAAATGCCCGCCAGAAACTGGTCGCCAAGAACCTCGACGCGATCGTCGTCAACGATGTCTCGCGCGAAGGTGTCGGCTTCGACTCCGACCGCAACGCCGTCACGATCATCACCCGCGACGACGTGGTCGAAGTTCCCGAGACCACAAAGTGGGAAGTAGCCCAGCGAGTTCTCGACCAGGTCGTGACCGTCTGCGCCAGCATCGCAAGTCTCCCGTGAAAGCGTAGTCCTGCAATAGTATTGTCATCCTGAGCGAAGTGCGTCCCGAGCGAAGCGAATGACGTCATCCGCAGTCGAAGGATCCCTACCGTTCTGAATTCTAGCCCAAGTATAATTCCCTTATCCGCGTGCCCACCATCCAAAGTCCCGACCTCCGTCGAGCTCTAGCCGAGCGCATCCGTTACTACAACGAACTCGGTATCTACGATTTTTACCGTCGCGAACGTAGCGAGGAATTGTCCGAATCCGCTGCTGAAGTTGAACCTGAAGCCACATCGAGTTCCCAGCCGGAACCGCGAGAGGAAATGTCTCCCAGAAAATCCGCCGTAGCTGCAAAGCCCGCCGATCGACAATATTTTCGAAGTCCTGACTCCGAAGCCTGAGCAAAGCGTCACGTGATCCGATCGCCGCCCTCAAGTTCATCCGCGAAGATCTGGGCGATTGCACCCGCTGCAAGCTCCACCAGCAAGGACGCAAGCAGATCGTCTTCGGCGTCGGCAATCCTCATGCGGACTTGATGTTCGTCGGCGAAGGCCCCGGTGCCGACGAAGATGCGCAAGGAGAGCCTTTCGTCGGCCGCGCCGGACAACTGCTCAACAACATGATCAAGGCCATGGGCACTGCGCCGGGAAGAGGTCTACATCGCGAACGTCGTGAAATGCCGTCCGCCCGGCAATCGCACGCCCGAACGCGATGAGTGCGACACCTGCTCTCCGTTTCTCATGCGCCAGATCGCAGTGATCAAAGCCCAAAGGTGATCGTCGCACTGGGCGCCGTGGCTGCGAAGAACCTTCTCGCCATCAACGCACCGATGTCAGAACTGCGCGGCCGCTTCTACGACTTCATGCCCGCCGGGCGCGCGCAGCAGCGACCCGTCGTGGCAGGGAGCAAAACTGGCGGTTACCTACCATCCTGCATTTCTTCTGCGCGATCCGCGCCAGAAGGGCGAAGCCTGGAAAGACTTGCAGATGGTGATGAAGTACCTGGGCTTGAGCTCCCGAAACAGAACATGTAGGGACGGACCTGCTCCTTCGTCCGTCGCTGCGGGCGACGCCCGCGTGAGGCCGCTTTGCTACGTCGAATGATCCACTCCACACGTGGCGTAGTTTATCCTTCCAACCAATGCCCGACTTCTGCGACGTTGCCGTCCCCGTGCCGCTCGACATGGCGTTTACCTATCGTGTCCCGGAAGGTGCAGCGCCGGTAATTGGAGGACGCGTCCTCGTTCCCTTTCGCCAGCAGCGGATGATGGGCATCGTCGTCGATCTCCACGACCGCAAGCCATCAGATCACCACCAAGAATATTCTCAAAGTGGTCGACACCGCTCCCGTCCTCGACGATCTTCTACTGCGCCTCGGCCGCTGGATCGCCGACTACTACCTGGCTCCAGTCGGCGAAGTCTTCCGCTCCATGCTTCCGCTCACTGGCCGAGTTCAAACGTGTCGTCGGCATACCGAATCACCGAGCAGGGACACATGGCGTTGCATCTGGCGGGCATGTCCGGATCGTCTGCACGCTCGCAACGAACTCCCGAGGAGCAGGCCGTAGAATTTCGCGTGCTTGACTATCTTGCCGGCTCCGATGGCGAGTTCGTCCGCGAGCAGGTCTCTGCGCTCAGGCCACTCGTGCGTCGCGCGAAATCCTCGATGGAATGGTCCGCAAGAAATGGCTTACTCGCGAAGACCTCTCGGCGCAGCAAGATGCCGCCCGCACCATCAGGATCGCTCTGCTGAAATCCGTCGACGGCAAGCTGAACGACGAATCAGCAAACCATCGTCGATACCCTCGCCGCTGCAGGCGGGAGAGTTCCCGTCGACGCTCTTCAGTCGCTCGAAGTTCCACGAACGACCCTCGGCACGTCTAGTTCGCCGCGGGCTGGTCGAACTCATCGAAGAACCAGCCGACTTCACCGTCTCCCGGAGCCAAGCCGAGGCCGACTCCCTTCGAGTTCGATTTCAACAGCGCGCAAAAAGCTGCGCTGCACGCGTCTGCGGCAGAAAGTTGAAAGCACGAAGTTTTCCGGCATGTTGCTGCACGGCGTGACAGGTTCGGGAAAAACCGCGGTATATCTCGCCGGCATGCGCTCCGTCCTCGAAGCCGGACGCTCGGCCATTCTGCTGGTTCCGGAAATCGGCCTTACTCCAGCCGTCGCCGCCGACCTGCATCAGATCTTCGGCGACGAAGTAGCGATCCTGCACTCGGCGCTCTCCGACCGCGAACGCGCCGAGCAGTGGCATCGCATTAAGCGCGGCGAGGCTCGCATGGTGGTGGGCACGCGTTCGGCAGTGTTCGCTCCTGTCGCCGATCTTGCGCTCATCATCGTCGACGAAGAGCACGACGCCTCGTACAAGCAGGAGGAAACGCCTCGCTATCACGCCCGCGATGTAGCCGTCATGCGCGCCAAAATGTCGAACGCGACGTCGTCGTTCTCGGTTCAGCCACACCCTCGCTCGAGTCCTACTTCAATGCCAAGAAGAGTAAGTACGCGCTGATCGAACTGCCCGATCGCGTTGAGCAGCGCCCTTTACCCGAAGTCGAGATCGTCGACATGCGCATCGAATTTCAGGAGACGGGACACGAACAGGTGATCTCGCGCAAACTTGCCGCCGAGATCCAGCAGCGCCTCGAGCGGAAGAGAGCAGGTCATGGTCCTGCTGAACCGGCGCGGATACTCTCCCGTCGTGCTCTGCCGCACTTGCGGCAAGAAGCTCGAATGCAAGAACTGCGCCATCGCGCTGACCCATCACAAGCGCGAGCACAAGATGGTCTGTCACTACTGCGGATACACCGCCCCGGTTCCGAAATGCCTGCGTGCACTGCGGCAGCGAGTACGTCTATTTTCTCGGCACCGGGTCAGAGAAGCTGGAAGAGTTGCTGCACGGAATGTTTCCCGCAGGCCCGCATCGCCCGCCTCGATCGCGACACGGTCCGCGGCCACGAAGATTTCGAGCGTACGCTCAACGCACTCAATGAAGGAGAACTCGACCTGATCGTAGGCACTCAGATGATCGCCAAGGGCCACGACATCCACGGCGTCACGCTTGGTCGGCGTGGTCGGAGCCGACGTCGCACTGGGCCTTCCCGACTTCCGCGCCGCCGAACGCACCTTTCAGTTCCTCACGCAGGTCGCCGGCCGCGCTGGTCGCGGACAGTCTCCCGGCAAGGTGATTCTGCAAACCTATTTTCAGGATCACTACGCGGTTCAATATGCCGCGCGCCACGACTTCATCGGCTTCTACGAGAAGGAACTCCGCTTCCGCAGTTGGATGCACTATCCTCCGTACTCCGCGCTGGCCAACGTGCTAATTCGCAGCGACAATCTCGACGACGCCTTGAAGTGGTCTGGAACGCTGGGCAAATGGTTCGATCAGACTCGCCATGAGGGTGTCGAGTCCTCGGCCCCGCCGCCGCCCCCATCATGCGTCTGAAGCAAGATTACCGTTATCACTTCGTTCTAAAATCGCCCAGCCGCGAGAAGCTGAACGCAACACTGCGCGCGATGCTCGCCCACGCCGCGCAACAAAAAATTCCCCGCACGCAGGTGATCGTCGATGTCGACGCTCTATGGTTGATGTAGAAGCAGGTGCACGCAGTGCTTCAAAGATTCGTCTGAAAAGGCGAGATGGTGAATGTCAAAGCCAGCATCATCGATTGCCAGGAATCCCAGCAGCCACCGCCCGGCAGACGGCTCCGGGAACTGGGGCGCTTGTCGTTGCCGATAGCGTCAGGATGTTCATCACCGTGACCAGTGCCGCCCAAAACCACCATCCATAATTGAATCGCCCCAGCCAATAAGGGCGATCACCGTGAGCCACGAAACGACGCGATGCGCGCGCCGGCGCAAGTGCGTAGACAATGTGGCCACCATCCAATTGCCCACTCGGCAAAAGGTTCAACGCCGTGGCATACATACCAACCCAAGCCGCCACCGCGGTCGGATGCAGATACACTCGGCTCAACGGCAGTCCTGCAATTGCAGCGCCCGGATCAACTGCGCTTAGCGTGCGCTGCACTAAGTAAAAGATCGCAGGAAATCCCAAACGTAAATCCGACGGCCCAGTCCCCGCTCCCATCGGCTTCGAAAGCGTCAATGCCACCGCCAAAGTTGCCACTGCGACTACGAATCCTGCGATTGGCCCCGCAATTCCGATATCAAACAACGACGTCCGTGATCGTATGGGCGCTTTGATTCGAATCACCGCCCCCAAAGTTCCGATCAGAGTCGGTGCCGGAATGAAGAAGGGAAGCGTGGCCCGCACCCGGTAATAGCGGCAAAAAAAATAGTGGCCCATCTCGTGCGCCAACAGGATCGTCAGCAGCGTTGCCGAAAACGGAATCCCCAGCAGAAGTCGTGAGGGCTGCTGCAGAATCCATCCCAGCCGGAAAAACGGAAGATACTCGTCGCCGACCGCGAACGGAGGCAAATTGTGCAGGAAGTTGAACTGCCATTCGCGCCCCAACCACGAGCGTCGTAAAGCAGGTCGCAACCAGCAGGAGGATGTGCAGCCAATACCGCTGTCGTGGAGCCCATTCCGGCGGAGGGAGCGGCCGGTAATATTCGAGGGTGGAAGTGGGAAGCGGGAAGTTAGGTTCCGACATGCAATTCTTCGGTGCGCGACTCGCTCTCGTTTGTTCTCTGATGCTACTACGAGTGGAGAAACGGTGCCGTGGATCCCCGAATTCGTTCCAACAACTCTGGAGAGTCGCGTCTCAGAGGAATCTGTCTGGCAGATAGTCGGAGAAGATCACGATCGGAAGAAAATTATCCCGCTTCAGTCGATCGACTGCAGTTCTTTTCCCGGCTTGAATCGCACGGCGCGTCCCGGCGGAATCGATACTTCCGCCCCCGTCCGCGGGTTGCGCCCGATGCCGGTCTTGCGCGGCCGCACGTTGAACACACCAAATCCCCGCAGCTCAATGCGATTGCCCGATGCAAGCGCCTTCTTCATGCTCTCAAAAACGGTCTCCACGGCCAACTCCGCCTTGGTCTTGGTAATGCCGGTCTTGGCCACCACTTCATTGATGATGTCGAGCTTGATCACAAAGCGCTCCCGCGTGCAGGATCTGGTTGGTGCTTCAAGTGATTGATGCTAAGGGAGATATGGGAGATTGTCAACCGGAGCATCTATCCCGTAAACTGGCAGGCAACCAGCCAACTGGATCGCGTAATTGGGAAATTGGGTATTCGTGTAATTTCTCGTCAATTCGAGAAGCGGAATTCCGTCCCGGGCGCGCCCAAATTACCCAATTACAAAATTACTCAATTACTAAATCTCTCCAAGGAGTTCCATGCTGAAGAGCGATCGCTGGATCCGCAAGATGTCCAAAGAACACGACATGATCAATCCCTTCTCGGAGAAGCAGGTGCGTGAGGGAGTGATCTCCTACGGCCTTTCTTCCTACGGATATGACCTGCGCGTGGCCGACGAGTTCAAAATCTTCACCAACGTGAACTCGTCCATCGTCGACCCCAAGCATTTTGATGAGCGCTCGTTCGTGACCATGCAGACCGACATCTGCATCGTCCCGCCTAACTCCTTCGCTCTGGCCCGCTCCGTCGAATACTTCAAGATTCCCCGTAGCGTGCTGACCATTTGTGTCGGCAAGAGCACCTACGCCCGCTGCGGCATCATCGTCAACGTCACTCCGTTCGAGCCCGAGTGGGAGGGCTTCGTCACCCTCGAAATCTCGAATACGACTCCTCTCCCAGCGCGTATTTACGCCAACGAAGGCCTCTGCCAGATCATCTTCTTCGAGTCCGACGAAGTCTGCGAGACCAGTTACGCCGACCGTAAAGGCAAATACCAGGCCCAGAAGGGAATTGTGCTGCCCAAACTATAAGAAGCATCTTCCTCGGGGTAATGCGCGCAATCAGCGGCGGTTGGGGGTGTTCTGTCGCAATCTCGCAAGCCGTGGGTCTGCGATCTGAAATGCGCAAGCCCAACGGGCGAAAAAAATTGCCCTCAGCAAAAAACGAAGGGCGGGGAACTCCCGTTCCCCGCCACATTGATTGATGAGCTGTCGAATCCCCCAAGGGCTTTAATTAAGCCAACCGCTCAGTTTTTCGGCACAACGACCTTTAACACTTGTCCCGCCCCGACCGGAGGCGGACCGAACCCAAGATTGGAGACGTACAGGTTTCCGTCCGGACCGAAGGTCATGGCGGTGGGCAGCGACAATCCGGTCGCAATCTCCTTGTATTTGTTCTTGCCAGTCGAGTCGCAGGATCTTTCCCGTGCCCGGCGTCGGAAACGGATTTCCGGTCGTGTTCTCGAGCACATAAAGTCGGCCTTTCCCGTCGAAGGCAAGACCCAGAATGTCGCTCAAATTGATATAGACGGTGGTGAGCTGCCCGTCAGGCGTAATCTTCATGATCTTCGACGAGCCATCCTTGATGGGGAAGGTGTCCAGGTTCCCGACGAAGAAATCCTGGCCGTCGAAAGCAAGGGCGGTCGGCACGATGTGGCCCTGGATGCTCGAAATATCCAACACCCTGCTGACTCGTCCACTTGCGTGAGATGGCATCAAGTTCCCCGTGATTCGGCTCGATCGCGTAGAAAACCCCATCGACCGCGATCATGCTGTACCACGTGCCATCGGGTTCGAAGTCGTCGAGTTCGGGATTGGCGACCGGGTGGTTCTTCTGGAATGCCGACAGATTGGCCACCATGCGTCGTGCTGCCATCTGGGTTCACGCGAATCACACCATTGTGCGTGCCGGCAAGTCCATGGGAACAGCCCGCCCCGGCCAAGATCGCGTACAGCGTGTTGCCCATGAACGCCACGTCGGCAACGCCGCTTACCAGATTGCCCTGGTCGGCCGAGGTCTGGTCCGAGGGCAGATTATCGGCGACGGTGGTAGACGGTTCCGTCGGGTGTGACCTTCGAAATCCGTGCAGTAAACCCGCCGGTGTAGGGACCGATGGGAGCAACGACCTGTGTGCACACTCCGGCGGTGGACAACGTTCCCCCGCGCCGCCCTCCGCAACATAGAGATTGCCGTCCGGACCGAACTTCAGACCACGGGGATTGTTGAAGCCCGTGGCGAAAACCGACACGTTGGAGGACATTTGTGCGACCCGCAGCCAACGAAACGAGCAAAACCATCCCTAGAACTACTAATTTAAAAGTCTTCATGCCAGGGCGAACGGCGGCGATCAACTTTCTCGAAACTGATTTTCTTCGCATCCAGACCTCCTTTTAGGTCAGCAAGACTTCGCGGAAGTGAGTTCGGGCCCGGTATTGACACTCGTGAGATTTTGCGGACGTTCATCTTCCCTGGCTGCGCAAAATGTCATTGGAACAGGGGTGTATGACGACGGTCGATGCTCCAATAGCGAAGCCACAGCCTCCACACCTGTCATCTCATTCGTTTGGGGGGTCTTTGTCGAAGGCTGTCTGCGGAATATCCGCCGTCGGCACCATCAGCAGTGCAAGGGCGAAAAGCAGGTTGCATCTGCAAGTCGAGTTGCCCGCGCACGGCAGTGGAGCTTTTGACTGATACCCGTGGTCCGGCTGGGACGAAGCTACCCCACAAACGTGCCCGCAACAGTGCCCCGAAACGAGGTGGTTGTCAAGGTGCAATAATTTGCGCAAGATTCTTATGCGCTTTCGCCCTGCACCATCTAGCTGAATACGTATTTCGGAGCACCGTACTCACACAAGGGTGATCCTCCGCTAAATCCCTGACCAGTACAGGCTTTGCCCGATTGGTGCCTTCTCCTCTGACTCGTATGGTCAATAGAAGGAGCGGCCGTTAAGGACGGGTCGAATCAGTGTATGAAGTCGGGACAAACTTGGGAAATCACGCCCGCATCCTCCGAATCGCCCTGTCTCCATGCCCCCTCAGCGCGTCTCTGCAAACACGACGTTCAGTTCTATTTCGATGATCGCTTCCTGATCCGCTCTTTGTTGGACTTTGTGCAGAGAGCCCTCGATACGGGCAGTTCGGCGATCGTAATCGCCACCCGGGCGCACCGCGTCACCCTCGCCGAACATCTGCGTTCGCATGGCTTTGCGCTATCGGCCGCGATTGATTCGGGCCGGTACGTTTCCATGGATGCCGCCGAGACTCTCGACCAATTCATGGTCGACGGTATTCCCGATGAAAAACGCTTCGAAAGAATACTCGGCGATGTTATCTCGTGCTCGCTGGGCCTTGCTCCCCCCGACGATGACAAGGTCGTCATCTTTAGCGAGATGGTCGGCTTGCTTGGACAGCGCGGCAAAGTGCAATCCGCTCTCGACCTCGAGCACCTGTGGAACCAACTCTCTGAGCATTGTCCCTTCCAGATGCGCTGCGCGTACCCGATCGCCTGTTTCAATCAAAATGCGCACCGAGAGCTTTTTCATCGCATTTGTGATCAGCATGAATCCATAATCCCCGCTGAAGGCTATTCCGAGGCCGGCAATGACAACGATCGCTTGCACACTATTGCCCTTCTTCAGCAAACCGAACAAGCATTGAAGATCGAGGCTACCGAACGCCGCCTTGCGGAAGACGAAAAACGGGAGATTCAAACCTACAACCAGAAGTTGCTGAAGGAAATTCGCAAGCATGAGGCAATCGAGGCCGAGCTGCGCAAGTTTACTCGCCGCCTCCTCACTGCTCGCGACGAAGAACAGCGTCGCATCGCTGCCGAACTTCACGAAAATACCGCGCAACTCGTGGCCGCTCTCTCCCTTTATTTTGGAGTGATGTACCAGGAGAAAGCCTCTCTGAATCCCAGATTGGCTGGCGTCGTCGCCAACAGTCGCTCAGTATCCGACAGCCTGCTCCGCGAGATCCGGAAGCTGTCCTATCTGCTCCATCCGCCGACTCTCGATGATATGGGCTTGGCGTCTGCGCTGCAGGAGTACGTCGATCAGTTCGCCATTTCCAGCGGCGTGAGCATTCACCTCGATATTTCAAAAGACCTGGGCCGATTCAACCACAATCTGGAGATTATGGTCTTTCGCGTCATCGAGGAAGCTCTGGCCAGCGTTCCCCGCTCAAAAAATTCCTTCGCCACGGTTCGCCTCAGCCGATCCACTTCGACCCTGATGCTGGAGATTGAAAATCGCTATCCTGCAAAGGGAGCTTCTGACGGGCCTCCTCGCCCGGAGACTAGATTTACTGGAATTCACGAGCGCGTGATGGAGCGCGGAGGCAGCGTCCACTTTACCTCAAGCTCTTCGGGAATGTTGGTCTCCGTGGAACTGCCTCTGGAAGACTCGCTCGCAAAACCTCGCTAACTTCTTTCACTGACCTGCAGGTAAGTGGTGTACGGTTCTTCCCAGATTGCCGTGAACGGCAGCATTTTCATTCCTCCAGCCGCTGTTTCCACTTGCCAGCTCTGAGCGCCCGTCTTCTTGACCGCAAGCAACTGTGCTCGTGTCACCTGCGGAGCTGTATCTGTCAGGGCAAACAGCACTAGAGGCCCGCTCATCACCGCGACGACATTAGGATGTTGCGCGTCGACCGCCTCTAATCGGGTCGTCATGGGGAGTTCAAGATCGATCCGGTCCCCGCTCTTCCACGTGCGGTTCACCCGCGCGAATGCCCCGGCTGGTGCCGCCTCCGCCTTACCATTCACCCGGATTGAAGCCTTTTCCGCCCAGGCCGGAATCCTCAGATTCACCGCAAATTCCCGTGGCGCCGCTACCTTCAGTTCAAACTGCACGTGCGAATCGTAGGGATACGCCGCCATCTGTGTAAGCGAAGCCTGTGCCCCATCCTGCATCCAGCGCACCGTCGATGGGATGTACAAGTTCACCCACACATCCTTCGCATTCCGGAAATACGCGCTGATCCTGTAATCTGCTGCGATCTGAGGCATCGTCCCGGAGCAGCAAGGCCAGCCATGATTCGAGTAAACCTTCCTCCCGGCGAAATTGTAATCGGAATAGTAAAACGTCCGCCCGTCGCTTTCGAGCGCCTTTGCGCCGAGAATGGTGTTGTACATCACCCGTTCCATACTGTCGCCGTAGCGTGCTTCCCGCGTCACCCGCAGCAGATAGCGGGTCAATTTAAAATGCGCGTATGAACCGCACGGCGTTTCAAAGCTGCTGTGTGTCTTCGTCAGGCTTTCGTAAACGTCGTTGCTCCCGGTCGGCCGGAGCTGTTCATCCGGACCCCAGCCTCCCGTGGCAAAACTTTGCGCCGTCACCATGTCGAACCCATTTTTCGCCGCCCGCAAATGCTTCTCGCTGCCTAGAGTCAAATACGCTTGCATCGCCGAACACAAGCAGTTCACATGGCTATACGCATGCCGTCCTTTGAGGTCGTTCTCACCCTTCGCCAGGCGATCATAGAATTGCTCATACAGATACTGTTGTCCCAGCGCTCGATACCTTTCACCCGCGCCCCGCTGGTAAGCCAGAAAAAGATTCTCCGGCATTGTGTAAGACTCGTCCCAGGTCCACGATTCGTCCTTCCCGGGCCGCCAGCTCTTGCCGTGCTCCACGGCGTGTCCTGGCAAATGCGGCAAGGCCGTGTCGGTCGTCTTCGCCAATATTTCCCACGCCAACGGATCGCCCACGAACTTCTGCGAATCGATCAGGCCGCACACCAGCTTGTCATAGCAATAAGCCGGGAAGCGGTTGTTCTCATAGAACTCTCCCGCAATTTCCTGTGCATAGAGCCGGTTCAATCGCAGAACTCTCTCCCGTGCCGCCTCTGATCCCGTAATCGCATACACGCGCGCGATCGCCGATACCCACTGCCCGAACGATGCCGACGGTGCGAATCCCGCATCGAATGTATGCCAGTCATAATTCGGATCGTACCGGTACCATCCGCCCAAATCCTCGCCGGGAGCCGCCTTCCCAATCATCGCGCGAAACGGTTTCATCAGGCTGTCGTCGCTCAGTCCCATCAGCACGGCATGAGTCTGCCGCAATTGTTCTTCGTGAATGGGGCTGTCGAGCGACACATCCCCATATCCGAACTCTTGCAACACGTCTGACCGGGCGTCGTTAGCCGCAGCCATCGCAAGTGAATTTCGCATGATGGGGAAAGCGCTCGCAGCCGAAGCCACGGCCGCCGATTGCAAAAATTTCCTGCGGGACAGTGACGAAATGGAAGACATAAACCTGCCAGTTCTTACAAAGTGATTGGGAGCCAAGCCAGAATAGTCTACGCCAAGCGTAATACGAAATTGAGGAACCGAGGGAGCAAAACCGTGACCGGTGTTCGGCGAGCGCCGAAGCCGCTTTGCAACTTTGAAACTCTGAAACTTTGAAACCTTCCTACTTCAGGTTCTCGCCTTCTTTGAACATGTACTTGATGGCAGGCTTGTAGATCATCAAGTTCGGCTCCCCGTTCTCGCGGTTCACCTTGATGCAATTCCGGTCGTACCATTCGATGATGCCGTGCACTTCTTCGCCGTCCCGCAAGACAATCACCATGGGTGTGCGCGACTGCATCTGCTTCTGATAATAAAAATTTTCTGCATTGGTCTGTTCGGCCGGTGCCGGCTTCTTGCCGCCCCCGCTCATTCCGCGATCGCTCCGCTCACCACGATCGCCTCGGTCGCCTCGATGCTCCATGCGCTCTCCGCGCTCGTGCCTCTCAGGTCGCTCGCGTCTCTCCTGTACCTGCGCTGGCGCGGGGTTATGATTTCCGTGATTCCCTTCGCGAGGCAACGTTGGCCGGATCAGTTTTCGGTTGGCGAAACTTTCTCTTTCGGCCGTGGCACTGGCCGGAGCGGAATCCATTATGATTTCTTTCATCGTGGCGCAACCTCAGATACACACACTTCGCGCAAACTCCTACGCACTGGGACCCTATGAGTGCAAATGAACGAAGGGTGAAATTTAACCTAACGTACCACAGGAATCCTGCCCTGACAATCACTCCTTTGTGCCATATCGGCGAGCGCCAATTCCTCGCGGGCCCTACAAAATCGTTTCTTCTTTGCTCGTAGTGGACATATCCGCCCCGCGTTGCTCCCGGCCGCTCATCGTCACCAGCGCCACCAAACCCGCTCCCAGCAACACCGTCCATGCGAGGACGGGCCGGAAATTCCCTCCATAGCGGGTTTCCGTCAGCCGCGCCTGGATCACAAGATTCTTCGACGCCAGCAGGTTTCCCAACTGATACGCAAATCCCGGTAGCGTGCTTCTTACCTGCGGCGGCGAAAGTTCGTTCAAATGCGCCGGGATCACTCCCCATGCCCCTTGCACCATGAACTGCATCAGGAATCCGCCGATCGCCAGCATCGGTAGGTTATGCGAATACAGCCACAGAGGAATCATCGGAACTGACAGCATCGCCGCGATGACTATTGCCCGCCGCCGCCCGATCTTTTCCGACCACGCCCCAAAGCAAATCCCTCCCGAGATCGCACCCAGGCTGTAAATCGTTGCAATGATGCCCACCACTTTGGGCCCCAGTTGCACATTTCTCTCCAGAAATGTCGGATACAAATCCTGCGTCCCGTGACTGAAGGAATTGAAGCTGAACATCAACAGCGCCAGGAACGCGAAAATTCCAATGTGCGACAGAACATCTCGCCCCGGCCGTTGCTCCGCCTGCCTCGACTGGTGACCCTGTACCCACGCCGGCGACTCTTCCACCTTCTTGAAAATGTAGATGGCCAGAAACGCAGGCAGCGCTCCGATCACGAACATTCCCCGCCAGCCGACCAGTGAAAAGAGTCTTCCGTACACCAGCGCAGCCATCAGATATCCGACCACATACCCCACCTGCAGCACGCCGGAAAAAAATCCCCGATCCCGGGAGGGAAGAGTTTCGAACGCCAGGGCCGCGCCCACGCCCCACTCCCCGCCCATGGCAATTCCGAACAATGCCCGCATGATCAGGAAAATCCTGAGAGTTGGAGCAAACGCCGAAGCGAGTTCGAATGCCGAATAGGCGATGATGTTAAACATCAGCGTAGGCCGGCGCCCAAAGCGGTTCGCCATCGACCCGAACAGAAACGCCCCTACCGGACGCATGGCCAACGTCCAGAAGACCGCCTCCCCAATCGTTGATACCTTCTGCTGAAAGTGCGCGGCCAGGGCATTGATGCAGAACACGAGGATGAAGAAATCAAACGCATCCAGCGACCACCCCAGGAAGCAGGCAATAAATGTAGTCCGCTGTCCTCGGGTTAACCTGCGAAAGTGTCCAAGAAATTCCATGATTTTTGTTTCGCGTAAGGCGGGAAGGGCACGACTTCCAGTCGTGCCGCAAGCGTTCCCATAAGATTCGGAGCTTCAGCCCCTGAGGGACTTGCTCTCCGCAAACGTCCTGCGGATGCTAGCATATGCTTTCATTCGACAAGCCAGAATTTCCCATGCCCGAACTAGACCTCCCGCAACGCCAGGCCACCGACACCCTGATGCTGACCGGTTTCTGGTACCGCGCTCTTCCCGCGGACCGTGTCCACCGCAATCAGCTCTGCAAGGCCACCTTGTTGGAGATTCCGCTGGTCATCGGCCGCGACCGCCAAGGCAAACCCTTCGCTCTCCGCGACGCCTGCCCGCACCGCGGCATGCCGCTCAACTGTGGCCGCTTCGATGGTGAAAACTTGGAGTGCGGATATCACGGCTGGCAGTTCGACGTTCACAACGGTCAGTGCCAACTGATCCCCTCGCTGACCGCTGATCAAAAACTCAAGGTCGATCGTATTTATGCTGGCAGTTTTCCTTGCGAGGAGCAGGACCATTTCATCTGGGTCTACATCCCCGATCCCGGACCGCCCAGCGCCGGATTTACTCCGCCAGCCGAAGCTCCCGAGGACGCCCCGCAAATCGAAAAATTCTCCAGCCAGTACAAACTCGCTTACCTGCAAGCCGAAATGCCGGTCAGCATCGATCACGGCATCATCGGCCTCATGGATCCCGCGCATGGCCCCTTCGTTCACCAGGCATGGTGGTGGCGCACGCGTCACAGCATTCACGAAAAGCAGAAGAATTTCGAACCGATTCCCAACGGCTTCCGCATGAGCGCGCACACGCCCAGCTCAAACTCCGCGCCCTACAAGCTTCTGCGTCTCTACGCCGACGCCGATTCCATTACCACCACCATCGATTTCATCTTGCCCAACCAGCGCACCGAAACCATTCGCGCCGGAAAATACTGGTTCTCCAGCCTCACCACGGTCACCCCCATCACGCGCAGCCAGTGCCGCATTGACGTAGTCGCCGCCTGGAATCTATTCCGCTGGGTCCCGTTTGTTCCCGATCTCATGAAATTCGTCTTCGCGAAATTCGTAGAACAAGACCGCCGCACCATGGAATTGCAAGCCGAAGGCCTGAAACACAACCCCCACCTGATGCTGATCGACGACGCCGACCGCCCTGCCAAGTGGTATTTCCAGCTGAAAGCCGCCCATCTGCAATCCAAGCTCACAGGCGGAGAGATGAAGCACCCGATGCCAGGCCCAGTAACATTAAAATGGAGAAGTTAGTGTGGCGCGGGCGCCCCCGCCCGCGAAGCCGAAGAGAGCGAAACTGACCCAAGACCCAAGAACCTTATTCCCCCACCAGCCAATCCATAGCCGCTTCCCGAGTCTTAAAAGCGGGGATATCGCGTTGCGAAAAGACCTTCGCGTTTTCGTAGAACACGTGCGGCACGCTCTCGACGCCCACAAACGCCGAACGCTTCACATAAGGACGATCCAGCGTCAGCACTTCCTTCATTCGCGTGGCGACTTTCTTGTCGACATGGGCTCCGGTGAAGTCGCCCAGGGTCAGCATTGTGCCACGTTCATGCCGGGCGATGATCGAACGCACCTGCTCCAGCAACAGCAGAATTTCTTTTTCTGAGCAATGGCTGAAATCAATGATGAAGATAGCCTGCCCCTTATGCTTGACGAAGCGCAGCCGATCCTCACTCACACTGCTCACGGTGTCGTCTGGGTTCACGCCAGCAATCCCTCCACCACGCCATAAGCTCCGTCCAGCGCGGCATCCAGCGCGGATGCATCGTTCCCGCCAGCCTCCGCCAAGTCCGGACGTCCTCCACCCTTTCCGCCCACCTTTTGCGCCACCGGCCCAATCACTTTTCCCGCTTGCACGCGCGAAGTCAAATCCTTAGTGACGCCCACAATCAAAGCGACATTCCCATCTGAAGCCGATCCCAATACCACGACGCCAGATCCGATCTTGTCTCGCAATTGGTCGACCAGCGTTCGCAACTGCGCCCGCTCCAGATTGTCCACCCGATGCGCCAGCACTTTCACGCCCTTCACTTCTTTGATCTTCTCGCCAACATTCGCCGTCGAAGACGACGCCGACTTCATCCGAACTTGATCCAGTTCGCGCGTGAGCCGCTTGATCTCAGAATCTTTCTTTTCGAGCTCAGCTTTCAATGCTTCAGCCGGAGAGAAGGATTTGTCGCTGTCGGGAGCTAACTCGGAAATGGGTGGCCCATCCTTGCGCGGTTTTTGCGCAAGGGTGGGAGAGACGAACGATGACACCACGTTTTCCAACTGATGATCCCTACGGAAGTGACGAAGCGACCCTTCTCCGGTAATCGCCTCAACGCGGCGCACTCCCGACGACACGCTGCCTTCCTTCAATATCTTGATCAGCCCGATCTCGCCGGTCGCGCCAGTGTGAGTCCCTCCGCAAAGCTCGGTAGAGAAATCGCCGATCTTGACCACGCGCACGCGATCGCCATACTTTTCCCCAAACAGCGCCATCGCGTGATACTCGTTGACTGCCACATCGATCGGCACATCGGCAATCGTCTCCACCTTCCGGTTGCGCAGCACTTCCTTGTTGATGATGTCCTCGATATCCTGCAACTCCTCATCCGCCACAGCCGTGAAGTGCGAAAAATCAAACCGCAGATGTCCCGGTGCCACCAGCGATCCGGCCTGCTTCACATGCTTCCCCAAGACCTCCCGCAGTCCCGCATGCAACAAATGCGTACCCGTGTGATTCCGCATGGTAGCCAGGCGAATCTCCGTATCGACCACCGCGTCAACGCGATCCCCAACCCTGAGGGTGCCCCACCCTTCTTTCGCGTTTTGTGCGAAAGAGGGTGCGGTTTTTGAACTCAACCCCTTCACCAGAACCTGATGCGCCCGCACTCCCTGAATCGGGTAATAACATCCCTTCACGTCAGCGACGACTGTGTTGTGATCGTCCGAATAAAACCACCCGCGATCGCCAACCTGCCCGCCAGACTCCGCGTAAAACGGCGTGTGATCGAGAATGACCTCGCCTTCTTCGCCCGGCTTGAGCTCCTGTACACCCTGCCCTTTGTGAATGATTGCCAGCACTTCGCACCCATCCGACCGTGTTTGCCGGTACCCCTCAAACTCCGACTTCGGCAAATTCTGATAAGCAGGATTCGCCGTCTGCTTCGCCGCCCCCTTCCAGGATGCACGAGCCCGCGCCTTCTGCTCCTCCATCGCATGGTCGAAGCCGGCACGATCAAACTCAATGCCTTGATCCCGCGCCGCATCCTGCATAAAATCCAGAGGCATTCCGAAGGTGTCGTAAAGTTTGAAAGCGTCTTCGCCAGCCAGTTTTTCTGGGGAGTTCTTCAGAAGCGCCTCGAGCTTCTCCAGCCCGACATCCATGGTGTGAGCGAATCGCGTTTCCTCCACCTGCACAGCCTTCGACACTCGATCCGCCGTTTCGTTCAACTCCGGATACGCATCCCGCATCAGATCCCGCACCGCAAACACCATCTGGTAAAGGAACGGCTTCGTCTGCCCCAGCAGCCGACCATGTGTGATCGCCCGTCGGATGATCTTCCGCAGCACATATCCGCGTCCTTCATTCGAAGGCAGCACGCCATCAGAAATCAGAAAAGTAGCCGCTCGCGAATGATCCGCAATCACGCGCAGCGAAGCCGCAGACTTATGCGTAGAATCGCCACTGCCCGTGTAGCGACGGACGCCTTCGTCCGTCCGGTTTTTTGTGGGGACAGCCGCCCCCGGCTGTCCGGCCGAGCGAAGCTCGGCTCTTCCCGCTCCGGTCAGCTCCGCCGCCCGCTTGATCAGCGGCGTAAACAAATCCGTCTCGTAATTCGAAATCACTCCCTGCAGCACCGACGCTACCCGCTCCAGCCCCATCCCCGTATCAATCGACGGCTTCGGCAACGGCGTCAGCTTCCCCGATGCATCCCGGTCAAACTGCATGAACACCAGGTTCCAGATCTCCACATACCGCCCGCAATCGCATCCAAACGCGCAATCCGTATGCCCCTGATCCGACGCCGCCACGCCCATGTCGTAATGAATCTCGCTGCACGGCCCGCACGGCCCGGTATCGCCCATCTGCCAGAAGTTGTCCTTCATCCCCATCTCGAAGATGCGATCCTTCGGCACGCCCTGTCCGGCCCACAAGTCATACGCTTCGCTGTCGCGATCTACTCCGTTCTCGCCCTCGAAAATCGTCACGTACAGCTTGTCCTTTGCAATCCCGTACCAGTCCGGCGACGTGATCAACTCCCACGCGTAAGCAATCGCATCCTTCTTGAAGTAATCCCCAAACGAGAAATTCCCCAACATCTCAAAGAACGTGTGATGCCGCTTGGTGAAGCCGACATTCTCGAGATCGTTGTGCTTGCCACCCGCGCGCACGCACTTCTGCGACGTTGTGGCCCGCGAGTAATCGCGCTTCTCCGCACCAAGAAACACGTCCTTAAACTGGTTCATCCCCGCGTTGGTAAACAACAGCGTGGGATCGTTCGCCGGCACCAGCGACGACGAGTGCACCTCCTTGTGCCCCTTCTGCACAAAGAAGTCCAGGAATTTTCTGCGGATTTCAGACCCTGTCAGCATGGAAAAGTAATTCTAAATGATAACGATCGGCGGCCATGACCGCCAAAAACACAAAACCACAGAGCCCAGGGAGAACACCTGCATCCTCTGTGTCCTCCGTGTCCTCTGTGGTTGATTATGTTTCTCGCCTACTTCACCGCATCAACGGTCTTGTCGGTACCTTTCTTTACGCCGTGGCCCACGCCCTTCACGCCCTTTTTGATGCCGCTGCCCGTCTTACTCGCGGCCTTCTCCGTATCTTTTCCGGCGGTTTTCGCGCCTTTTTCAGTGTCTTTCGTCGCGGTCTTGGCGCCCTTTTCCGTGTCCTTCGCAGCCGTCTTGGTGGCGTGCCCAGTCTTCTTGGCCGCCATCTCTGTATCTTTGCCGGCGGTCTTCGCGCCCTTCTCGGTATCCTTCTTGGTCGTCTTGGCTGCGGACTTCATCTCCGCGCCGGTTGACTTCTTAGTAGTGTCATCCTGCCCAAAAGCAAAGGGCGCCGCACACAGCAACGCTATCGCTGCGATCCCTGCCCACTTCCTTTTCATGGGATTCCTCCTTGAGTTGTAACGGGATTCGGTTTCGCAGTATGCCTTATTTGACCCGGCAGCGCAATGCACCTTCGGTCCTGTCCATATTCACGCGGTCTCGTCTTCCAACGCGCTCAAAGTCTCATCATCCACATCCCACTTTTTTAGAATAGTGAAGATGGTCTTGGTGCCAATCCCGCCCGCGCTAGTTGCCGGAAGATGCGCGCCGTCTGCTTCTGATCCTTCGGCTTCTCCAGTCGCTTCTTACGCAAATATTCCCGCGCCTGCTTCTCCTCGCTCACCCCGTCATAGGCGTCGCCGACGGCCTTCTCGATGACTGACCCGTGCACTCCACGCGTCTTCAATTCCGTGACGACCCGCATCCGTCCCATCTTCTGATTGTCGCGGCGCATCGAGCTGTAGTACGCCGCATACTGCGAATCGTTCAGATATCCCTGATCCTTGAGCCGTCGGATCACCAGCTCCACCAACGTTTCCGCATACTTCGACTCTGGATCCTCAACCCGGGCCCGCATCAACCGTTTCAACTCCGCGAC
>CAVRZL010000022.1:0-39855 GCA_963725565.1 uncultured Acidobacteriota bacterium | reverse complement strand
GTGTTATGTACATCTACTGGGCGCCGAGTACGTATTGCTGAATTCGAGAAGGCGGCCAAGCTGCGGGATACGATCAAGGAGTTACGGACGAAGGAATTTCTGTTCGCTTAGAACCAGGACTGGGCTTAGGGCCTGACAGCGTCCGCTAGCGCTCATCTCTTCGCGGTCAAAACGCGCTATCGCCTGGAAGCGACAACAATGCCCGCATCGGCACGGAAAGTTGTACATTTACACCGATGAAAACTTCTGTGCGGTGGGTCGGCCTATACCTGTTGCATCTCTTGATCGCGACACTCGGCGTAGGATTGGCGACTGCGACCTTGTTGGAAGCGATCCTGAAGCCACTCTTAGGGCGAGGGATAATCTCGATTGCGACCGGACCTTACTATGCGCTGGAGATAGTTTTGGCTGGTATTGCAGGTTATTTCGGCTATGGTTTACTCAGGGGCAATCATCGCTTTTGGGTGTGGGTTCCGCCGACTCTGTATCTAGCGATGAAGATAATCCTGTGGACCCAAACCACTGTTCTCGTAGACCACAACTGGCACACAACATTGGCGCACTTCTTCGTAGGAACGCCTCCGCGCTATCCCGAAGGGAATTTCACTATACCGTTTTACACGACCCTGTCGTATGCGTTCGGCGCACTTTTGGACGCGGGCAACGTGCTTCGCTTCCAGCGCCCGAGTGAAGGTGCTACCGATTGAGTACACCCGGCTTTTGTGTTGATTGACGAAAAATCGCCATATCACTTAAAGCCCTCCAGCCCGACTCGGTTCCTGCTGAACCGCTTTGAGTAAGGCGCCGAAGCGTTTCCGCGCATCGGTGAAGGTGATCGTCTTCATGCGCTTACTATCGACCGCAGGGAGAAACACTGAAGTCCACGCTCGCGGGGTAGCACCGTCACGATTACCACTGCGGTTACCGCCGGGCTTTGCCCGGCTGGACAGCCGAGGGCGGCTGTCCCCACATGGGCTTGCACGCTCCCTACCTTCCGTAGGCCGCGCTGGCGGCCAACGGTTTCCGGTGGAAGGTATAGCCGTCGTAGGTTTCCGAGCGGAAGTTCAGGTTGGGGGCGCACAGCTTTTCGGTCTGGCTCAGGAATAGATATCCGCCGGGCTCGAGGTAGAGATGCAGGCGCTCCATGAGCGCGATGCGCTGGGCGCGCGAAAGATGCGGCAGCACGTCCATGCAGAAGATGCAGTCGAAGCGACCGATGTAAACCGGCTTGGTCAGATTCATGGTGTTGAACGTGACCAGACTGCGCAGGCGCGGCTTCACCAGCAGATACCCGGCGCCATTTGCGCCATTGCTGGAACCATTAGTCGCACCATTGCCTGAGCCGTTCAGCGGCGTATCGGGAGCTGCGTTCGCTCCGCCGTTGGAGCTTCCGATTTTTGAGAAGCAGGCGCGAATCGCGGCAGGTGGCAGTCCCGCGAGTGCCGATTGCGGATAAAGTCCGCGCTCGGCAACGTCAATCGAAGAACGCAGCAGGTCGCTGCCCACGATGTGGATGGACCAGTCTTTCACCGCCTGGCCATTAGAGCCCGGGGCCGAGCTTTCGCAAACGCCGCCGTTGCGATTTGCAGCCTTGGCATCTTTCGTCCCATTTCCATTGGAAGAGCCGTTACCCATGCCGTTCCCATTGCCACTCGGCATGGATTCGCACAGCGCCATGGCAATCGAGTAGGCCTCCTCACCCGTGGAGCAACCCGCACTCCATATCCGAAGAGTGGACGAACCGTCTCCGGACTTGCGGGAATAAAGCTGGGGTACCACCTGGCGCGCTAGCGCATTCATCGCTCCGGGATGGCGGAAGAAGCCGGTATTGGCGTTCAGAATGCCGTCCAGAAAAATCGCAAGATCGGAGGCATCAAGTTCGGACGAACGCAAGCGGCTGAGCAGCGCTGCCGGCGATTCCAGTTCCTGGCGCTCAACATAGTCCGCCACGTGAGCCGCCAACGCGCTGTTGGGACAGTCGAGCAAGACGCCCATCTGCCGTTCGATCAGCAGGCGGAGTTCCGAGAGTTCGTGCTCCAGTATGGTGACGCCTGCCATCAATCTATGCATAGTCCTTCCCAGAAGGGCTCAGTCGAAATTTTGGCGCCGCCTCGTATTGAGGAATCGGCGTAGTGCGATGGGGGAGGACCGAGTTTCATATATCAGTCGCCTGCGGCCGTGACCGCATACGTCTTGCCGGAATCTTGTACTGCTTGTTGTGCCACTACATTCATTTCCTTCTCCAGCGAGGAGAAGCGTTGCAGAATCTCGTGAATGCGCAGCGCCATATTGCGAATCGTCTCGATCTGGGCGCGCGACTGGGCCGAGAAACTTCCCGGTTCCAGCAAAAGAAGATCCGAATTTCCCAGCACGGATGTCAGCGCGTTATTCAAGTTGTGGCGCATTTCCAGCATGTAGCGACCCAGGGTTGCCTGCCGCTCCAACGAGGAGCAGGAAAGCTCCGCCGCCCGCGCCCGGCCTTCGGCCCGCGAGCGGTACACGGCTTCGGCGGCAGCCAGAACGAGGGTCTCCAACCAGTGTTCGCTGGGACGCAGGATGGAAACACGCGGCCAGCGATCCCGAATCAACTGCGCTGTGGCGGAGTCCTGGCAAACACAAAACACCGGCTGTCCAGTGGAGTGCAGCGGCTCCAACACAACCGAAAGCAGGTCGCGCCGCAATTGGCCCACGATCGCAACATCAAACACGTCCACCGCAAAGCGCGGCCACAACTCCCCGCTCAACAGCGTGAACGTGGGGACGTTGCGCTCCATTTGCCAGCGGGCTGTGATGCGCCGCGAGAAATCAACTTCATCGGAGATGATGAGTACAGTGGGCATTTCTGCGGACGACTTCCCTTCCTGCGATGCGCGAACCGGTTTAACTTGCGTCTCTCAAACTTTTCAACTAAGCACTTACTTCTTCGAATGGGAGTCCGGATCCCAATCCGGCGCACCCGATACCTCAAACTCCGGCGCGTCTGACGCGGGCACGGCGGTTTTAAGATGAGGCGCGGCCGCCGGCAACGGGGACACCGATTTTCCGGGAACCTTCTGCCCGGCGGAACCAGACGCAGACGCTGCGGCAGCTTTCGGTGCCTGTGGTCTCGTCCCAAGCGCAGTCTTTCCCGCGCCTGCCGGCTGGGTCGCTGCCATCTTGCCCGCAGGTTTCACCGGTTCAGAACTTTTGCCACGCCCCAGCGCATGTTCTACCGAAGCCTTCAAATCCACCAGCATGCGCAAGGGAGATCCGGAGGAATATTCGGCCTGAAACATCACCTTCCATGATTGGCAAATCATGCGCAGGCGGCTGATCGGCTCCTGTGCCGAGAACTGGGCACGACGGCAGTCGATCGTCTCAACGCCCTTGTCCTCAAGCTCGTTGAGGCCATCGAGAATGGTGTTGAGATCGCCCAGCATAAGGCGGAAAAATGCGCGGCGCATCAGATAACCAAACCGTGTAAAGGCCACCAGTGCGACCGGTAAATAGAACAACTCGCCGGCCAGGCCCTTGGCTTTTCTGCCCTGTTCGAGGATTCCACCGTGCAGCAATTCGTCCAGCGAGCGGCACTTGCGGGCCGACTCGATGACCCGGTCCAGGGCATTCAGCCATACCGGGGGCTTCGGCTCGACATGGCCCACAATCGGTTCCATCGTCTGCGCCACGAAGGCCAGATCAACCTCGGCATCGTTAGTGCCAGTCGGCGTGACCTGGCTGAAATATTGCACCAGAAGGAAATCGACCTTATCGCGAACAACAATATTTCTGGAGGATTTAGCCAGAAAATGCTGCAGCAGAGTCACTAAGCCTTCCTGCGTCACCAGCGAATTAGTTTGCAGGAACTGGCGGAGCTGGTGCACCTGGATGGAGTTGTCCAGTTGCTCGAGCCACTGATTGGCCTGCTCCACGGCCTCTTTACCCGGCGTATCGATACCCGCCTCAAGATCAGGACAAGCTTTGATCTCAATAGCGAACTCGCGAGCGAGCTCGAAATAAATGGGATACAACCGGCGGGCGGACGTCCATTGCGCTGCCAAATCCTGAGTGGGTGTAGAAGGAGTCATGATTTCACGATCCAATTGGGCACGTCGCCGCGAAAGCGGGCGGCCACGAGAGTCTTGCCGGGATGATATTGCACGGCAACAACAGAAGCCTTCACATCGAACGAGCCATCCGAGTTCCGCAGGTGCACCTCATCGGCGAATTCCAGCGGAGTCTTACAAGCGAACAGTACTTCCCGAGGAGTTCCGAACTCGATCACCGTGCTCTCACTGAAGTCGGAGGCTTGGCTCTCCTCGAGAACGCGGGCCAGTTGAACGGGAAGCCGTACGGGCGCGGCCTCGGGAAAAAAGCGGGCCAGATCTGCGACGCCGTAAGCATCGCAGGGTACCCGTCCTCGTGCTGTGGCTTGTAACGCCAAGCTTAGAATCCCCTCAAGTAAATTCACTGCCCCGTCGAAATGCGGTCGGGCTCCCCCTCTTCCTGGTTTGGAAGAGCTGTGGGGAGCCAGCTTCCGCAGTTTCGCATTAGATTGGAGCAACGCGGCAACCATCTCGCGGAACGGAGGTACTAGCACTCAGGTGAATGAGTTTTCAGCGGGTTAGGAGTGCAGATTCAACTCTCTGGGCTTGCCACGCCGGACTCGCGTCTCAAGCTGAGATGCATGTCTCACACATTGCCGGGGCAGTAGAGATAAACTCATCAGGGAAAATACGATTTTGGGACTGAAGCGTCCAAGTCATCGATTCTCGTGCGCGAGTCCACTCTCGCCGCCAGGAGCAGAATCATGAGTTCTATTGCCAGTGCTAGTCCCCTCAAGGTTGCGACACAAACGAGGGCCCGAATCGGTTCTATCGATCTCATCCGCGGCACCGCCATGGTGCTGATGGCCATCGATCACGTACGAGTCTTTTCTGGAGTAGCGGCTGGTGGTCCAACCCCAGCAGTATTCTTCACCCGCTGGATCACTCACTTCTGCGCGCCCGCCTTTATCTTTCTAGCGGGGACCAGCATTTTTCTCTACGGGAGGAAACACTCCGATACATCACGGTTCCTGCTGACCCGGGGTATCTGGCTGATCTTCCTGGAATTCACATTCTTGCGGGTTGCCTGGACCTTCAATTTCGATTTTCGTGACTACGAGATGGCGGGTGTGATCTGGGTCATCGGAATCTGCATGATCTTGATGGCGGCGTTGATCAAACTGCCGCTGGCGATGATCGGAACGATTGGTGTTTTGCTCATCGCAGCCCATAACTTGATGGATTGTCATATGGGTAAGCTGCTGGATGGACTTGATCAGAACAGGCTCTCGGGCCTATGGAAAATCATGTACGTGGGCTTCTATCCCGGTCCGATCCAGTTCGGCTCGCATGGTCCCAACTTGATCGTCCTGTATTCGGTGATTCCGTGGATTGGCGTCATGGCAGCCGGCTATGCCTTCGGAAAAGTCATGAGCTTCGAGCCTGCGCGACGCAGACAACTCTGCCTAACGCTCGGACTCTCGGCCATCGCACTGTTTCTAGTTCTGCGTGGATTCAATCTGTACGGAGATCCTCGGCCTTGGCACCCTTCTGGTTCGACGCCAAACGGCTCGCTTCCAATGGCCGGAGTACTTTCGTTTCTGAATACGACCAAGTACCCTGCATCGCTATGCTTTCTATTGATGACTCTCGGCCCCATCATCACGCTAATCCCAATCATGGAAGGTCTCAGTGGCGCTGTAGCCCGTTCTATCACGCTCTTTGGGCGTGTGCCGTTCTTCTTCTACATGCTTCATATTCTCCTGATCCACGCGCTCGCACTGGTCGTGTCAAAGATCCGGCTCGGATACGTTAGTCCGTGGCTGTTCACCAATCATCCGATGGGCAATCCAGAACCGCCGGACGGCTATGTCTGGAGCCTTCCCCTTCTCTACCTGGTGTGGGGAATCGCCATTGTGCTGCTCTATTTTGGATGCCGATGGTTTGCTGAGTTAAAGGCGAAAAAGAAGTCGTGGATCCTTCACTATCTCTAGCAGAACAACGAATCCACTCAGGCATCACTGCAATGTATGGCTAGACGATCCCGCACCGGCTGAACCCGCACCGATGTTGTATCGCTTCAGTTTGCGGTAGAGGGTGGCGCGGCTGATTCCCAGCATTCGCCCAGCCAGGGCTTTGTCACCTTTGACTTGCTCGAAGACCCGCTGGATCGTGGCGCGTTCAATGTCTTCAAGATCGGTCGTGGAGGTAGCCGATCGGGGCGATTCTGGCATCGGGACTGCCAGATCGGGATCGAGTATCGAGCTTCTTCCGTCTGTGGGAACGGTGGGGCCCGTCGGCACAGCAGCGCCCGATGCAATCGACGGGGGCAAGTCGCCTAAATCGATGATCTGTCCGTTGCCCAGAGCCACGGCGCGCTCTACACAGTTTTCCAGTTCGCGGACATTCCCTGGCCACTCGTACTGAATCAGCGCCTTCATGGCGGCGCTGGCCACATGCATCTCGGAATTCGGGGCATAGCGATCGAGGAACCAGTGCACCAGCATGGGAATATCGCTACGGCGCTCGCGCAATGCGGGCACGTACAGCGTCACCACATTCAAGCGGAAGTACAGATCTTTGCGGAAGGTCCCGTTCTTGTAAGCGGCCTCCAGATCGCGGTTGGTGGCGGCAATGACGCGCACATCCACCTTGACCCGCTGGTTGCTGCCCACGGGACGAACTTCCTTTTCCTGCAGAACGCGCAGCAGCTTGGCCTGCAACTCCAGCGGCAGTTCGCCGACTTCATCCAGGAAGATTGTCCCCCCATCCGCGGCCTGGAAGAGTCCCTGCTTCGATTTCAGGGCTCCGGTGAAAGCGCCCTTTTCGTAGCCGAAGAGTTCGCTTTCGATCAGCGTGGGGACCAGCGATCCGCAATCCACCGCGACAAACGGGCGTGCGCCGAAGGCGCCGCGGAAGTGCATGGCACGCGCTACTAATTCCTTTCCCGTACCGCTCTCGCCGTAGATTAAGACGGGCGTGCGGGTATCCTTCAGGCGCGCGACCATGCGCAGCACTTCCTGGATGCGGGTCGAAGAGCCGACGATGCCGTGCACCGCAGTTTCCGAGTCCGTCCGCTGCCGCAGAAATTCATTTTCTTCCACCAGTCGAATTTTCTCCGCCATCCGGCGCAAAAAGAGTCGCAGTTCTTCGAGCGGAGAGAACGGCTTGGTGATGTAGTCGTACGCGCCCAGTTTCATGGCCTGAACCGCAGTTTCGATCGAGCCGTGCCCGGTCATGAGCGCAACCTCAGTCCGCGGCAAAAGCTTCTTGACCTTTTCCAGAAATTCCAGGCCCGACATCTGTGGCATGACCATGTCGCTCAAAATCATGTGCACGGATTGCTCTTCCAGCAGGGACAGCGCCGACTCGCCACTTTCCGCTTCCAGGCAGGTAAATCCCAAAGCCTCGCCGACCGTGGCGCAGAGCTTGCGGATGCTCTGCTCGTCGTCGACGATCAGCAGGCAAATGCGGAAATCCTCTTTAGTTGCGTTGTTCACTGAGCCTTCCCGAAAGTTCTCGAAATCACATCGATGAACTGGGCCACGCGAAACGGCTTCTCGACACAAGGGGCACCGGTTTGGCGCAAGGTCGCAACAGTCTCTTCATTGGCGATGTCGCCGGTAATAAACACGATGCGCGAAGCCAGATCGGGCCGGTGCCGGACAATCCAGGCGTGCACCTGCCCGCCATCGACTCCGCCGGGAGTGCGCATGTCGGAAACAATTCCCAGGAACGATCCGTTCTCCAGCAGGCGAAGGGCATCCACGCCCGACTCACAGCAGACGACGGGATATCCGCTACGCTCCAGGGCGGCTTGCACATAGGCCATCACGGCGGGTTCATCTTCAATGAGCAACACAGGAAGAGATTGAGGTTGCAGCGCTGGTAGACTCATGGTTGTGTAACTCCTGCGGCCACACCGACCGAAGCGGTGTGGGATGCAGCGGGCAGGCGCACGATGAACGTCGCGCCTTGCCCCGCGATGTTGTTGTGACAAAGAATCTCGCCGCCGTGCTCTTTCACGATCCCGTAGCAAATACTCAGGCCCAGCCCGGTACCCTTTCCCACCTCTTTGGTGGTGAAGAACGGGTCGAAAATCTTGTCCGGATGGGAGATCCCTTTACCATTGTCGGCAAACGAGACTTCCACGGCATCACCGGATTTGGTTGATGTGATTTCGATGCGCGCGGGCCGTCCGACTTCATGAACCGCATCGTAGGCGTTGTTCAGAATGTTGAGAAAAACCTGTTGCAACTGGTGGGCGTCGCCAACTACATCCGGTAAACCCTCGTCGAGATGTTCCACCACGTCCACTCCGTGGCTATTGAAGTCATAAGAACGCAATTGAATGGTTCGGCGCAGGATCGCATTCAGTTGCAGCGGATTGCGCTGAGGCGGCATCTGGCGCGCGAAGCTGAGCAGATTCTGCACGATTTGCTTGGTGCGCTGCGCCTCCTGAAGAATCACCCTCAAGTCTTTGCGAGCCGTCTCGGGAAGGTCGGGACTGTCCATCAGCAGGTCTGCAAAACCCAGAATTGCGGTCAGCGGATTGTTGACCTCATGCGCCACGCCGGAGACTAACTGTCCGACGGCCGCCATCTTTTCGGCATGCACCAGCTTGTCCCGCAAGACTGCGGAATCGGTGATATCTGTCAGCACCAGGATGATGCTGGTAACTGTTCCCTGTTCATCGCGCATGGGGCTGAGATTGGCCGAGAACTTCCCCACGGTGCCGCTGGGCCGCGCAATTTCCAGTTCCAGGTTATCGATCTGCTGGCTATCGAGGGTGCTTTGCAAGGCATTGGCGAGCGGCCGCACAAAGCCGGGAGCCGCCAACTCGAGCAATGGCCGTCCCAGCAACTCGCGCTGTTCAAAGCCGGCGTCAAACCAGCGCCGGTTCGCGTAGCTGATCAGGCCGGCGGTGTCGGCCACCAGAATCAGGCTCTGCGTGTTGCTGAGAATCTTGCTGGAAAAATCGCGCTCGCGGTGTAGTTCGGACTGGTACGTACGCAGGCCCGTGACGTCGAGCATTAACCCGCGAATCTGCAGCAGACGTCCCACATTGTCGTACAGGCCGAAGGCGTTAATCAGGACGTGGATGGGAGATCCGTCTTTGCGGCGCAAGGTGGCTTCGAAATTTCGCAAGCCGCCATGTTCCTCCATGATTTGGGCGTGGCGCTCCCGTTGCTCACCAGAGAAATACAGCTGTGTCGGAATATCGATTTGCAATAATTCTTCGCGGTTGCTGTAACCGAGCATTCGCACCATGGCATCATTGACTTCGACGAACCGCCCCACAGGTGTGCTAAAAAACAGGCCTTCCTGAATGTTGTCGAAGAGTTCGCGGTAGCGGCGCTCAGCCTCGCGCCGGTCCGAGATGTCCTTCAGAACATGGATGGTTTGTAGTCCTTCACCCGCGGCGCTATGAACACGCGAGGTAGAAACGAGATAAGTCCGGTCGAAAACGGGATGAGCGAACTCGTCAGTTTCCTCGGCCATCGATCGGCAGAACGGGCAGGAATAGGAGGCGTTGTCGCTGGTCAGGGCCATGAGCGCACGCATATTCACACCCACCAGTTCGGCGGGAGGCACGCCAATCATGGCCGCCAAAGAACGGTTCACCCGTAGCACTTTGTCGGATTGATCGTGTACTACGATGAAGTCCGTGATCGCGTCAAAGATCTCGATCCAGTGACGATTAGCCTGCTCCACCCGCGTGAAGAGGCGCGAGTTTTCCAAGGCCATCGCCGCGTGCCCGGCTATCGTCTCCAGGAAAACACGATCTTCCTGGTTCAGAGGAGAGGAGCGCCCGGAGAGGCAGAGCAACCCGCATAGCTCTGCGTTCGTGCCCGACAGGCGCACCAGAGTGCAATCGGTCCAACCCAGGCTCTTAGCCGCTTCGGGACCCAAAATCAGTTGCGCGTCCCGCGAAACGACGTTCCCGGCGTGATTCGAGACAAACTTACTAACAGCCGCTCCCAGAGCACGTTCGATCTCCTGATCCATAAGCGGATCCGGATGGCTCTTAAGCGCGAGGGCCTCAGCAATATCCGCTTTGCGAGGCCCATGTTCTTGAGTCTCAGTAACTTTCTGCCCGGAAGGCGAGAGGCCAGAGGAAACCTTCTGCAATGCCTGGCCTGGTTGATGCAGGGCCACGACCTGCAAGCGTTCGTCGTGCGGAACCAGCAACATGGCAGAAGTAGATGCCGTAAGTTCGGCCGCGCGACAGACGAACCGCCGGGCAAACTCCGGCAGGCGCAAGGCGCCATCGATTTCACGCGCGAGTTCGATCAGGGCTTCGGCGCGCCGGCGGTGCTGTTCGGACAAGTGGAGGTTACTGGCTACTTCCAACATGACTGCAGCCTGATTCGACAAGGCACGCGCCCGCCGGATGTCCTCTTGCGAAATCCCGCTTCCGTCGAGGCGATCCAGCACGCCAAACATGCCTAGAAGCTTCCCTCTAGTTCCCAGGAGCGGCACGGCCAAAACTTGTCGGACCTTGTAGTTCGTGATGACGTCCAGGTTGGCGCCGGGAATACGGCTGGCTTCATCGGTCCAAAAAACTTCTTTGTCGCGCAAGGCTTTGGTCGCAACTCCCTCAGGAAACAGAACTTCCATGCGCCGCGGTTCACCGCGTTCGACGCCGTAACGCACCCGGAACTGGTCCTCTTCAAGCAGGGCGATGAAACATCGACCGAAACCTAGAAAATCGGACGCACGGATGACAAAGGCTTGCAGAAAGTTATCGAGGTCGCGGCTCGAACCCAGCTCCGAAGCAATTTCTAATAACTGGTGCAACTCGTGCGCTTGCGCATGGGAAGTAGCGTGCAGTTCGGCATGAGCCACCGCGACCGCTCCGAAACCCGCGATTGCGGCCACCAGCGCTCGCTCATCCGCAGTAAATACTCCATTTTGCCGGGGATAAATGAGGATTGCGCCCTGCGTGCGCGCGGTGCGGAAGGGAGCTGCTATTAACATTCCGGGGGAGACGAGATTACCCAGCGAGTGCACCTCGGCGCCGATCGACAGCGTAATGGGTTCGCCCGCCGTCACCGCGCGTTGCGCCAGATCGGCCGCGAAGCGCGACGTCTGCCGGTCGTGCCGGGCCCGTGCGGAGGCCGCCAATTGCGGAGTTTCTGCCGAAACGGCTTTCAGCTCAAAAGGACCCTCCCGTCGCAAGAGAACGCAAACCAGCCGGGTGGATAACAGCAAGCGCAGCCGATCGGCCAAAGCCTCAATGACGGCGGCGACGTCCGGAGTGCCGTGCAGCGCGAGGGCGACGTCGGCCAGGATTTCGGCACGACGGTGCTCTTCCCGGGAAGCCTCGCCCCAACGCGCCGCTTCCATCAGGCTGCCCAACTGCCCGGCCAGGATGGTTGCCTTGGCCGCCAAGTCATCGTTGAAGAAATCGTCAATCGAGTCGTGCAGGAAGGTGACTGCTCCGATTACATCGTCCAACACAACGAGGGGCGCGGCGAGGATCGATCGCGCTTCGAACTCCATCGCGGCGGGATAGTCGACGGAGTTCAAGTGATTCGCGAAGACGGTCCGTCTTTGGCGGACAGCCTCGGCGGTCACTGCGCTATCGTCCGGCTGTATGCGGATGCCCACGAAACGCTCGGCCATTTTCCCACTCGCTTGCTCGCCCACCAATTCGTCTGCCGAGTAGCAGCGCCAGAAGTAAACGCCGGAAACTTGGAAAAATTCGCGGGTGGTCCGGCAGAAGAACTCAATCAGGGCGTCGGCGTCCAAACGTTCGGCCGCTCGGCTGCCAATGCAAAGCAGAAGCTTCTGAAAGCTCTCATCGGACCCGGGAGCAAAACTGTTTTCCTGGGGAACGACAGGACGGCCACCAGAAACTCCGAATGCTGTACTGATCGCGGATGAGTAGTTTTCCTGATTCACAAGTGCTTGAATCTATTTGGGAAAGTATCTGCCATCTCAATTTGAGTCAAGGGAAATGGGGGTGGAGGTGCCTTTGTGTGAAATCCCGAGATTTCGATTGAGACTCTGTCTCACAGTGAGAAGTATAGGCGCGATTCAAGCAATGAGACACGCCTTATATTCAAAGTTCGCTTGAAGTTCCCTCGGTGATACTCCTGAAAACATTCGTAATCAGCGAGATAGGCTCCGTTACTTTGGTTTTCTCAGGAACGGGCAGGTGGCCCGGACCGTGCACTCTTCCGCTAGCCGGCTTCTTGTATGCAGCAGGAGGAACTGTGTCTCAGAGAATTGTGGGCGTAGTACTCGCCCTGGCGTTGGGCATGACCGTGGGAACAAGCTTCACTGGAGCGCAAACGGCGCAGAGCGATGAGATCGTGCGGCGCGCCAAGAGCAAGGTGCAGCCCGTGTATCCCGAATTGGCGCGCAAGATGAACATTACCGGAACTGTGAAGATCGAGGTGACGGTGTCGAGCAATGGCACAGTGAAGGAAGCGCGTGTGGTGGGCGGGCACCCGGTTCTGGCAACGGCCGCGCTGGAGGCGGCCAAGAAGTGGCGTTTCGAACCGGCCGCAGCCGAGACTTCAGGAGTCATCGATTTCAAGTTTGAGCCGCGGTAGTGGGCCGGGTGGCATAGGAGACAGGCATGACAATCGGCAAAAAGTTATACATGAATTTCGGCATCATCCTCTCCACAGTCGTGGTGTTGTTCCTGGTGAACTGGTCTGCCGTACAACGCGAACACGACACCAAGAAGGCGGCGCAACAGTCGCTGGACCTTGCCGACACGACCAATGCTGTGCGCTCCCAGATGATGCAGAACCGCCTCTACCTGAGCAACTACCTGCTAAGCGGCGACACCCGCGAAGTGGAGCACATGAACGATGGCCTGCGCATCCTGCACGAGAAGCTCGAACAGGGCGAGAAAATGGCCACCTCCGATCAGGTCAAGACGTCCCTGGCCAAAGTGCAGCAACTGGAACAGTCCTGGGGCAAGGAATTCGCCCAGCCCCTGGTCGAAAAGCGGAAGGATGTCGACTCCGGCAATGCCACCGTGGCTGAACTGCAAATCTATTACTTGCAGAAGGACGCATCATCCTGGGTAAAGAATTCTACGGACTCGCTCGATGTGGCTGATGGCGAGAACCACAAACTGGTCGACGACCGCCGTAACTCGGACGAGACTGCGGCCAAGGCGACCATCATTGTGTCATTGCTTAGCACCCTCCTGGCCCTCTCCCTGGGCGTCATCATCGCCTACCGGACCGCCAAGTCCATCACTGAGCCGCTTACGAACCTTATGAACGTAGCGCGCGCGATTGGCAACACTGGCGACCTGGAGCACAACATCGATCTCGGCCGCGACGACGAGATCGGCGAACTGGCTCGCACCTTCCACAAGATGGTCACCTACCTCAAAGAAATGGCCGGAGTATCCGAAGCTATTGCGGGGGGTGATCTAACCCTTGAAGTGAAGCCCCGCTCTTCGCACGATACTTTGGGCAACGGATTTACCCGCATGGTCGAAGGATTGTCCGGATTGGTGCGGAGCGTAAGGGATGCCTCATCGCAAGTAGCCAGCGCTTCCAATCAGGTGGCGGGAGCATCCGATGATTCCGCCAAGATTGGGTTGCAGGCGTCGTCTGCGATCGACGAAGTCACCAGCACGATGCACGAGATGAGCGTCAACGTGCAGAACATGGTGAAGAGCACGCAGGTGCAAGCTTCGAGCGTAAGCGAGACTTCCGCCTCCATCGATCAGATGGTGGCTTCCATCCAGCGCGTAGCCGACACCGCTAAAGTGTTGCTGGATATCTCGAACCGGTCGCGCGAGGAAGTCCACAACGGCATCGGCACCATGGAAAAGGCCACCGACGGCCTGAACCGCATCAACACCACGATCAACTCATCCGGGGAAATCATTGGTGCGCTCGGCCAGCGCGCCGACGACATCGGCAAAATCATTGAGGTGATTGACGATCTGGCCGAGCAGACCAACTTGCTGGCGCTCAACGCCGCCATTGAAGCGGCGCGCGCCGGAGAACATGGACTCGGGTTTGCGGTAGTCGCCGACGAAGTCCGCAAGCTGGCGGAGAAGTCCGCCCAGTCCACCAAGGAAATCTCGGAGTTGATCCAAAGCATTCAGAAGGAAGCTCGTAAGGCGGTCGAGAACATGGACCGCTCGACCTCGATCGTCAACGAGGGCCTGGAACTGGGCGGAGAGCTGAATGCCGCTTTGCGCAAGATCTCGAACGTGGTCACCGAAGTCTACAAGTTCGCCCAGGAGATCGGGGCGGCAACCAACGAGCAGTCGCACGGCTCATCGCAAATCGCGCGGGCCACGACGCGTCTGAACGAGATCACCCACGAAATCAACTCGGCAGTGGAAGAACAAGCCTCCGGAGCGCAAGCCGTAGTCAAGGCAATGGAACGGATGCGCGAACTGGTGCAGCAATCCACCTCAAGTTCGACCGAACTGGCCGCTTCCTCGGAACAGATGTCGAAGATGTCGCGCAGCTTGCTCGACTTTATCGATCGCTTTGCTCTGGCCGAGACGGGACGTTCTGAGTCCAACGCAGACTCCCCGAAACGCAACGTGCGCCGCGCCACCGCAGGAGCGCTATAGGCCCGCTCCGGAGCCCAATCATGAGCCGCGAACTCCACATCGTGGGTTTTAAGGTCGGACGCGAGACCTATGGGGTACCCATCACTTCCCTGCATGAGATTGTGCGGGTACCTGAAATCACGGTCGTGCCCGACGCACCAGACTATCTGGAGGGCGTCATCAACCTGCGCGGCAAGATCGTCTCGGTCATGGACCTGCGCAAACGCTTCGGAGAAAAGACCGCCGCTCTCCACAGGCACAATCGCATTCTGGTGGTCGAGCACGCGGGAAGGTTGGCCGGGCTCATCGTCGATTCAGCCTCGGAAGTGCTGAAGATTCCAGCGGATGCCGTGGAGGCTCCTCCTGCCATGTTCCAGGATGGCGGGCTGAACTGCGTGACCGGGCTGGGCAAGGTCGCAGGACGTCTGGTGGTGTTGCTGGACATGAGCAAGTTGCTGGCGCCGGAGAGCCTGCTGGCCAAAAGCGAGTCCGCGGAGAAAAAAGTAGCGCCCAAGGCTGAGGCCCGGGGTGCAGGAAAATGAAGGATTTTCAATGTTTCAAGGTTCCAAGGTTTCAAGGTTGGGAAGGTTTAGAAATCGGCAAGTCCATTGAAATGGGAAGCTCTGATCTTTGAAACTTTTGCAACTTTGAGACTTTGAAACCTATAGATTCAGTCCCGGCATTCAACGAGAACGATACATGAGCACATCCGGAGCAGCACCGGCTCCCATACTGACCGAGGCGGAACTGAAGTTGCTGCAGGCGCTCGTCTACCAGGAGTGCGGCATGCACTTCGACGAACGCCGCACGCACTTCCTCCAGGACCGGCTGCTACGCCGGCTGAAGGAGTGTCGTGCCGACTCGTTTTATGCCTACTACCGTCTGCTGATCAGCCATCAGGGCAAAGAGGAATTAGCCAAGCTGCTCGAGAACCTAACGGTCAATGAGACCAGCTTCTTCCGCCATAAGGCGCAACTTGATCTGTTCCAGAAAACCGTGCTGGAAGACCTACTCAGGTACAAGAGCGCCCGGCGGGATTTTTCGATTCGTATCTGGAGCGCTGGCTGCTCGACCGGGCAAGAGGCTTACACCCTGGCCATGCTGGTTACCGATGCTTTGGCCTACTACTACTTGCGCAATCCGCTGCCGCTGGAGTTGCCCCTTCCGAAGCCCCTCATACCGCCCCCGTGGCGGGTGGAGATTCTGGCCAGCGACATCAGCTATTCGGTGTTACGGGCTGGGCAGGAAGGCACGTACAACGAGCACCAGATGTCGATGGTGGATTACGGTTTTCGGCTGCGCTACTTCGACAAAGTGTCCGATCGATACGCCATCAAGAAAGCGCTCAAGGAGATGGTGCACTTCGATTTTCACAATCTCAAGACCGAATACCTTCCCCAGCGCAATGATGTGATCTTCTGTCGCAACGTCATGATGTACTTCGACGAAGCGGAGCAGAAGCGGCTGATCGAAAAGTTCTACCGCTGCTTGAATGCCGGCGGCTATCTCTTTGTAGGCCACGCCGAAAGCCTGCTTGGCCTGACCAAGAAGTTCCAGATGGTGCACAAGGACAGCGGCACGGCCTATCAGCGGCTTGAGGTGCGAGAGTGACGAATTCCCCTGACGAGCGCGGCGCCGAAATGCGGGAGCTCTTTTTCGAGACTTCGCAGGAATTGCTGCAGGCGCTCAATGACGCAGCCTTGAAGCTGGAGAAGAACCCCGGCGACGAGGAGATCGTGCGCGGCATCCGCCGCACGGCGCATACCTTGAAGGGGGACTCCGCAGCCTGTGGCCTGCGGGAGTTAAGCGAACTGGCGCACCAGTTCGAGGATGCGTTATCGATGGACGGCGCGCCCGCCCAGGCTGCAGTTGCCGAAATCGCTTTTGCCGCGGCGGACCTCTTTTCTGAAATGATCGCGGCTTATCAAAGTGGCAGCAGGCTGCCCTCCACCAGGCAACTGAGCAAGAAGATCAACGAACTGACATCGACACCCGCAGCCCGGAAGTCGCGGAAGAAGAAGAGCAAGGCCTCAGTGCAATCCATCGCAGACTGGACCGAGTACGAGAAGCTTGCCATGACCCAGGCGCAGGCCAGCGGTCAGGACGTAATGCATGTGGTAGTAAAAATCGACCCTCATTGCGCCATGCCGATTGCTGGACGGCAACTCATTCAGAATGCGGTTTCGAGCATGGGGCCTGTGCTGGCCGTGCGGCCCGAGGGGAAATCGCCCGCCGCTGTCAGGCAGGTGGAATTCGTTCTAGCCAGCGTGCAGACAGCCGCGCAGATTGCCGCCAAGTGCAAGATCCCGACCATAACGGAAGAAGTGACCGTGGACTTGTTGTATGCCGGCGCAACTGGCGCGGCGCAGCCCCAAAGCACTCCCGTGGCGACGGGTATTGCCGAAGCGCAAACCGCCGGCGCAGCCGAGGAAGAACCGGAGGCTGTACCCCCCGGCCTGACCCCGGCTGAAGCTGCAATTCATACCGTCGAAAACATATTGCGGGTTGAGGCAAGTCGCATTGACAACGTCCTCAATCTGGTTGGCGAACTGATCATCGGCAAGTCGATGTTCCAACAAGCGCTGAACGAACTGTCGAAGCGCTATCCCAAGGAATTGCTACGGGGCAAGTTCGCCGACGCGATGGCTTTCCAATCGCGTGTGCTGAACGATCTGCAGCGCTCGGTGATGAAAATCCGCATGGTGCCAGTCGAGCAGCTTTTCCGCCGCTTTCCTCGCATGGTGCGCGATGTATCCCTGCAATGCGGGCGCAATGTGGAGTTGGTGGTCTGCGGCCTGGAAACCGATCTGGACAAAGGGATTCTCGACGCCATCGCCGAGCCTCTGACGCATCTGGTGCGCAATGCCATCAGTCACGGCATTGAATCGCCGGAAGAGCGCAGCAAACTGGGCAAGCATGAGCAAGGAACCGTCCGTCTAAACGCCTATCACCAAGGCAACCAGGTGATTGTTGAAATCAGCGACGATGGCCGCGGCATCGACGTCCGGAAGATTCGCAGCAAGGGCGTGGAGCTTGGTTTTGTCTCCACGGAAGAAGCTTCCCAGATGAGCGAGGCCGAAGCTCTAAATTTGATCTTCCGTCCGGGCTTCAGCACTGCCGACCAGGTGACGGAGGTGTCTGGACGGGGCGTTGGAATGGATGTGGTGCAGAGTGTTCTGCATCGCCTGAAAGCCTCTATCAGCCTGGAAACGAAGCTCGGACAGGGCACAACCTTCCGCTTGAAGCTGCCGCTCACTCTGGCCATTATCAAAGCTCTGTTGTTCTGGGTGGAGCAACGTTTGTACTCCATTCCGTTGAACGCCGTGCTCGAAATTGCCCGCACGGTCGAAGCAGAAGTTCACCAAGTCGATAACTACGAAGTTCTGCAATTGCGAAACCAGGTATTGCCCGTGCTGCGACTGGGGCGTCCTGCCGCCAAAGAAGATCGGAAGTCCAAGGTGTTTGTGCTCGTAATCAGTGTGGCAGAGAGGAAGTACGGATTGATAGTCGACGCGCTGGAAGGCGAGGAAGAACTGGTAATCAAGGCACTAGACGACCAAACGTTCTCGACCGACCTGGTCTCGGGTGCTTCCATCCTGGGAGATGGGCGAGTTGTATTAATCCTCAACCTGCCTGCGGTGGTCGAGCATGTAGCCCGCTCCCGACCGCAGGAAAGCGGACTGGCAAACTCAGGATTGTTGCTCACGCACACCGACCGTATGCGGCTGGCGCTGACGCCCGCAGTAGGAGGTCAGGCATGAAGGGCAAACTGGTGCGTGTGCTGGTAGTCGACGATTCCGCGCTGATGCGGAAACTGATCCCACAGATGCTGGCTGCGGATGAATCCATCGACGTGGTAGGAACTGCGATGGACGGCTCCTTTTGCCTGAAGAAGATTGAGGAACTGAAACCCAACGTCGTTACCCTGGACATTGAGATGCCCGGCATGAATGGCATCGACACCTTGAAAGAAATCATGCGCCGCCAGCCGGTGCCGGTGATCGTATTCAGCTCTCACAGCACAGAAGGCGCGACCGTCACCATGAAGGCCTTGGGACTGGGTGCCTTTGATTTCGTCACCAAGCCGAAGGACGCCACCGCGCATATGGCGGAAACGGCACGCGAGCTGATCGCGAAAGTGAAAGCTGCGGCAGACTGCCGGTTGAAACCGCGCATTCTGTCTGGGTTAGCGCCAAAGCCGGTGAAAACTCCGGCCCTGGCGGGCGCGCCGAACAAGATTGTCGCTATCGGCGTCTCTACGGGAGGCCCGCAGGCACTGGAATACGTGCTCTCGCAACTGCCCGGAGATTTTCCGTCGGCGATCACTGTGGTACAGCACATGCCGGAGGGATTCACCGACATGTTTGCCCGGCGCCTGGACGAGGTATGTCCGTTACGGGTAAAGGAAGCACAATCGGGAGACGTGTTACAGCCCGGCCGCGTGCTGATCTGCCCCGGCAGCCGCCACATGAGAGTGAAGCGACTTCCTCTGGGAGACGTTGTGGTGCTCACCGACGATCCCCGGGTAAACGGACACCGGCCCAGTGCCGACGTTCTGTTGCGCAGCGTTGCGGAAGAGTTCAAGACCAATGCCGTCGGCGTGCTGATGACCGGAATGGGCGACGACGGAGCCGAAGGATTAGGAGAGATCAAGAGAGAAGGCGGCATGACCATAGCGCAGAGCGAGGAGTCCTGCGTGGTATTTGGCATGCCCAAGGCGGCGATCGAACGCGGATACGCCATCCGAGTCGTGGGTTTGGATTTGATGGGCGCAACACTGCAGACAATTTGCGGCCGGAACATAGGATCCGAGATGGGATCCGCCGGGCGAGCAGTGCGTGCCGGAAATTAAGACATCGGGCACAGGGAGTCCGTGACCACGGTGATCTGGTTGGGGGCCAACTGGCCATGATATTGCAGTGAAAGGGGAGGTCCGTATGGAGCAGTTTGCAGCAGTGAAGCGCAGCAAAGACGGGCAGGCCGTCCGCTACTTGATTGTGGACGATTCGGTATTTGCCCGTAAAAATCTGGCCCGCATGATCGAAACATTCGGCGGGCAGGTGGCGGCCGAAGCCGGCGACGGCTTGACTGCCATCAGCGAGTTCGACCGCACCCATCCTGACATCGTGCTCATGGATATCACCATGCCGCAGATGGAGGGCATCGAAGCGGCCGAACGGATTGTGCAACAGCATCCCGAAGCGCGCATCGTCATGGTCTCCTCGGTCGGATACCAGGAGAACATCGTCGCGGCGTTGCAGCGGGGCGCTCGCCATTTCGTGCAGAAGCCAGTGAAGCCGGAAGTGCTTTACGAAGTAATCAAGTACGTGCTGGGCGAAGATGGATGTGTTGCCAACGCGGCAGGAGCGGGAGTGTAGTCCATGAAGATGGAATTGATCCAGCCTTTCATCAACGCGGCCGACGCCGTGTTGTCGCAAGGCCTGCAGGGCACGACCAAGGTGGGCAATCTCACCATGGAAGAGGACGCCTATCGCCGCAAAGGCGTGGCAGGCATGGTCGCGCTGACCGGAGATATTGAAGGCCGGATCATTCTCGATCTCGAACCGCAAACGGCAGTGCGCGTCGCCAGTCACTACGCCGGTACGGATCTCCCCGAGTCGGACGCGCTGATCAAGGAAACCATCTTCGAACTGGCCAACCAGGTCGTGGGCAACGCCATCTCAGCCCTGAATGATCAGGGCTTCCACTTCCGCGTACATCCCCCGCTCCTTCTCACTGCGCAGGAAGGCGACAAGACCAGCGAAGACACTGAAGCGCTCATGATCTGTTTCGAGACCTCCCTGGGCAGTGTCTTCATGAACGTCGCCTTGCGCTACAACAAGAAAAGGATGGCCGATCACGCGGCTGTGGGCGCGTAAACTCACCTGCCAGCAATCGCGCACGCAGTTCGAGACCGAAGGGATGCAGGGCGGTGTTCGATCGCGCACCTCGGCAAACCTACTCGACCCGCGCCACTTTCTTCGAATCACTCCGATCATCCGCCCGACAAGGCTTGACCAACTGGCCTATATCGCGTCAGCATAAAAACGATCGTCACTATTTCGATCTCCACAAATGGAGTACCTACATGCCGGACGCACCGGACCAACGCCTGCTTGAGGCGCTACTGGACTCATGGGACCGGAACAACACCATCCTGGTCAACCTGCTTCAGGCCCTCCCAGAGGGCGGACTGGACGTCAGGACGATGGAGAGCAGTCCATCCGTCGCAGAGCTGTTCACCCATATCCATTACGTGCGACTCGTATTTGTCTTCGAGGACGCACCGGAATTTGCCCGACCGGTGCCCGAGAAAGAGTGGTGGGTGGAACGTGGCTGTCATCGCATGGCACAGATGCTGAACGACAGCGCCAAGGCCGTGCGTGACGCGGTGAAGAATAGGGTGGAATCCGGCCGAGAGATGAACCTACATTATGATCACCCAATCCTGCTGCTGCAGCACATGATCTGGCACGAGGGCTACCATCACGGTCAGATAAAGCTGGCCCTCAAGCTGGCGGGCTGCCCCATCAGTGACGACAAAGCCGGGCCAGTCACGTGGAGCGTCTGGATGCGAAAGAAGTAAAGAAAACGGCTTGGGATATCACCCGCCGCCTGCAGCAAAGTTCAAGTTGACGGAGCGCCTGATCCATTTCCTGTGATTGATCAACCGGCGGCATCACTGAAACTTGTTAACAAGCATCGAAGTCGCAAGCGGCAAGGGTCAGCTTCAAACTTGGAAACAAATCAAAAGGCTCGCATCGAAACTCAGGCAATCCCGCGCTCGGGACTTCTTTATGCCGGTTACCTTGGTCATGTACTTCTGGGGTATCGACTAGATTTCCTGACGTCGGGGGTTCAAAGTTCTTCTCGTCTCACGGATCGACGGTCGTCTCAACTTGATCCAGAAAGAAGAATCGGTGCGTCTCTGGCTGATGAGACTCTGCAGTCGGATTTGGAAGAACCAGTATGTTCTTCCGCCTCAGGAACTGGGATCATTTCCTGAATTGCAGCCGAGACCATTGGGGACATTTGTGTGGACGCGAGAGGAGGCGGAAGCTGCATGGAAGACTCAGCGCACAGAACGCAACCTCGGGGCGATGCTCTCCGCAGATATATCGTCGGTCCAGTACTTCTCGGGTGGTTTCATGGTGGACGGCATACCCGCAACCGTTACTGTCTGCCGTAATGAATGGGTCAAACAGCAGATTGTTGCCCCGTCCGACAAGGTGAGGTTTGATCGGCACCAGGACCGACTAGAGCGACAGAAATGGGGCAAGGCCCCCCAAACGACGCCGATTGAGGGAAGAACATGCGCCGCGTGCGGGGGTAAACTCGTGATGGAAATCCTGAACTACTATTGCGAGTATGGAACGGATGTTATCAGCCCAGCGGACACCTCGGAACAGTGCCTTAGTTGTGGACGATTGACCGTGTCGACGAGCCCTGGCCCCGAGAGGCGGTTTTGAGCCAAACGCGGCACAAGGTTGCGGAGAAACAGAGATGAAAGGTTTAGCCGCGAATCGGTTTCGATGCGACACCCCGCACGGTGGCTGATTTTCTCTGTGGGGTTTCAGCGGAATTACTGTTGCAGCAGGATCGATACCGTCCCATCTATTAGGTTCGCCACGGCGAGATCGACCTCTCCATCGCCGTTGAAATCCTCCGCCACGAGTTGGTACGGACCCTTTCCTACCGCATAAGGCGAGTTCGCAGCCTGGGTGAACGTCCCATCGCCATTGCCAAAGAGAAGAGTGATCGTGCCGTCCGCGTAATTGGCGACCGCGAGGTCCAGTTTGCCATCGTTATTGAAATCCGCCGCCAGGATCGCGTCCGGCTGATTTCCTACGGCGATTGTGGCCGGCAACCCAAACGTTCCATTTCCATTGCCCAGCAGGATTAGCACCGCGTTGGCGTCGGAATCCGTCACCGCGAGGTCCAGCTTCCCATCGCCGTTAAAATCGGCGGTCACGATCGCAGAGAGATCCTTCCCGAGCGGAATTGGCGAGCCACTCGCCAGCGTGAATGTCCCGTCGCCATTCCCCAGCGATACGGTGACAGCCGACCCCTGAGAAGGGTTCGCGGTCGTGCCGCTGCTGGCCACGATCGCATCCAGCTTTCCGTCCGTATTGAAATCCCCCACCACAGCGCCGACCGAGAAACCTCCGGTATTGAGATCTCCCGCCGCGTTGAACGCACCGTTACCGTATCCGAGAACAACGGGCGACTGACCAGAGATTTCGTTCGCAATCGCAAGGTCGAGGTTCCCATCCGCGTTAAAATCCGCCGCATTGAGCGCGGTTATCGGCATGCCAAGGGCGTTGGCAAAGGATGCCGATGAAGGGGCGAAGCTGCCATTTCCAATCCCCGAAAGGATAACTGCAGCCTCATTCTGGAATTCCCCCACCGCCAAGCCCAGATGGCCGCTGCGGTTGAAATCTCCGACGGCGATCGGCCCGATATAGGGTGACGCGAAGTCATCATAGGGCGGGCTCGGCACGCTCATCGGAGAAGCCGACGTCTGGGCAAAGGTGCCGTCGCCGTTCCCGAGAAAGACGTACAGGCGCACGTTCGCCGAAATAGCGAGGTCGGGCTTGCCATCCTCATTGAAATCGGCTGCAGTAATCCCAAACGGCTCAGGAACCTGCAGCGGCGAATTCGCCGCATTTGCGAAGTTGACCGCGGCCTCTGGCGCGGCGACCTGGAAGGAGACCACGTTGGACGGCCCGCCGCCCGGCCCCGGGTTCACCACGTTCACAGCCGCCGTCCCTGCGTTCGCAACCTCCGCCGCGGGAACTGTCGCCGTCAGATGCTCATGGTCGACGAATGTTGTCGCGAGCGAGACATGATTGAAATCAACGGTCGCACCGGGAACGAATCCCGCTCCGGTTAGGCTAAGGGTGAACCCTGAAGCGCCCGGTGAAACCGCCGTCGGCACCAGCGGCTGGTTCAGGAACGGAACCGGATTCCCCGGTGCAGCAGTTGGACTAATTTCGATACTCATGAAGCCGTTGTCTGCAGTCACGCCAGTCGCATCCGTCACCGTGGCTTCGAAATACCAGGTTCCCCCACCGGTCGGGGTGCCGCTGATCGTCCCGGTAACGGAATCGAGTTTGAGGCCGTCGGGTACCGAGCCACCCACGTTCGACCCCGTCAGAATGGGGCCGTTGTACACACTCCACTGAAACGGAGGAGTACCTCCGGCGAGCGCGACCATCTGGCTGTACGGCGTGCCCACGGATCCGCCGGCGAGCGTCTGAAATGGAATCTGCAGGTACGGGTTCACGGTAATTTGCAAAACAGCGCTCTTCGTCTGGTCCGCTGCGGACGTGACCCTGATGGTCGCCTGTTGTGCGCTGGTGATATTGGTCGAGGGCGGCATATAGGTGACAGATGGCCCGCTTGAACTGCTGATTGAACCGGGGCCAGTCAGGGTCCACGAAACCCCTCTCTGGGACGAGTCATTCGTTACAGTCGCCGTGATCGCAACCGTCTGGCCCTGATCAATTGCCTGCGGAGAAGACGGGGACAGGCTGACCGAAACCGGAGGCGACGAACTCGAACAACCGCCCATAACCGCCGCGAGAGCAAGGACCAACAGTGCCACAACGTAGGAACACAGCCGGGACATTACGCACCACCACTTTTTTACGAAGGAAGTATCGCACACATTCTCTGGCTCGGGTTGCAGGATGTTTGCGGTGAGAAATCGCGGAGCTGGCGCCTCTTGACTGGCAAAGTCGAACTTAGTCGAGGGAAACGCAAAAGAAGAGAGTGGAACGCAAAAGTTGACCAGACTACGCCAGCATCGAAAGTTGCGGTCCCGAATCCTCGCCGGCCTCGTCTGCGGGATCAGCGAACCTTCGTAGCTCCGGATATTTCTGAATCAAGGTGGGAGGGGCTTGTACTCGCTGACGGCCTACCATCGCCTTCAGTTCCAGAGCATTCACGCCGGCCTTACTTTCGAAATGGTTGTTGGTGATGACGAATGTGGTTTGAGCTTTTGCAGAAACGTTCTCGATGCGTTCCTTCCAAATGGCCAGTTCCTTCTCGCTGTACAGGTAGTTGTAACGATCGTTGCGATTATCGGAATCGAACCACTGGTCGTAATTGCGGCCATGCAGCCGCACGTAGGCGATCCCTGCAGTTACGTACTGAGTAGGCCCGAGCGATTTGCCAATCACCGGCTGATCGATATTGCAGAAAGCAACATTCTTCCGCGTGAAGGTCTCCAGCATTTCAGGATTGTTCCAGCTCGAATCGCGCACTTCGACCACGCAGGGATACTCAATGAATTGCCGCACCAGTCGATCAATGTATTCGCGATTCAGAGAAGTGTTCTTGAACGATACGGGAAACTGGATCAGTAGCGCTCCCATGCGCCCTTCACCAGCCAACGCGTCGAGTCCTTCACGAGTCTTGATCTCGTCTTCATCGGTCGGACGAATGCTGGCCGCCGAGGTCGGCTCCGTCACTGCCAATGGCGAGTGGGTAAACGCTCGATATAGCTTGGCGGTGAATAGAAACGCAGGATTGACTGCGGCCACTTTCTTACACCACAGCTTGACCAGTTCCGGCCTTAGCGGCCCATAGAAAGAAGTATTGATTTCGGCGGTATCGAAGAATCGCGCATAGTACTCCAGCGGATGTACCTTCCGTCGCTGCATTCCCGGCGGATAAAACATTCCTTCCCAATCTTTATATGACCAGCCTGCCGTGCCGATGCGAACCTTATGCGCGCCGGGACGAACCGAGCCGACTTGTAGCGGAGATTCCATGGTAGGAACAGCAGACGAAGCGTAAGGCCAAGGTTAGCACAGGAGCAAGGCCCTGCCCGACAAACCAGTCTCATCGTATCGACTCATAAAACCTGTGACCTGCGTCACTGGATTAGCGCTCAGTGGGCGTATGGTTTGGATGAAATACCGTTCGCGGCAATCCAACTCTTCCCACTCTCCACGGAGCAGTGAGTTACTGAGATGTAAACCCGCATACTGGCACCGAGCCGCCGCCCGCTCGCGTTCCTCGCCTCGAGGATCAGGAGGTCTCCCATGCAGCAGGAATCTGCTGGCGGGCCCGGCGACATGGTCCAAAAACAGGTGAGCATCGCCTCAGCCTTTGTTTCTTGTTACAGTGTTCTGACGCTCCTTCGTAACTTTGCTGGTGGACTAGGAGAGTCGTAGCAAGCTACATCTCTAAACATGGTTTTTGAATGAAGCTTCGACATTGGATTACGGGGATCATCCTGCTTCTTCTGGTGGCGGCCGCCATCTTTGGCCTGCTGTGGACCAGGGAACTGCCTGCCCAGAACGAGGACGCATCAGCGACGTCGACCAAGAAGTTATTCGGACCAAAAGCCCCAGTGAAGCAGCGGAGATTGGTGGACGTGCGTCCATTGCAGACGGCCCGCAGTATGGCTGCCGTGGCCAGCACGCCCGAAGAACTGGCCTTGGCGCACGAGGCCGAAAAGACCGGTGATCACGAAGTCGATCTGGCGTTCTTCGACGCCATCCGGACGGCGCAAGAAAATCCTCCAGCGCTGTCTGCGGAAGCCAAGCAGATCCTCGCCCGCAAGGAAAAAGCACAGCAAACCCTCAAAGAAGATCAGGAGAATATCACGCAACTGACGCGGAAGCTGGCAGCCGCGCCGGAATCGCAGAAGGACAATATTCAAGACCAGATCGACGTTGCCAAAGCGCAGATGGAACTCGATCAGGATGAATTGGACGATGCCAGCGAAGATCTCGAGCAGGCCGGAGGAGATCCTGAGTCGAAGATCAAGCGTCTGCAAGCCGACCATGAAGCGGGCGACCACAACGCCAGCCCCGCGGGCTCGGCCGTAAATCCTCATGAGCGGGACTACCAGACGCATACCCTGTGGAACGTGTTTCGAGCCTGGCAGGCCCTGCGCGAGAAGAGAGCCCAATTAGGCCTGGCGCGCGACGAAACCGTGGATAAACAAAAGCATCTTGACCAGCGTCACACAAAGCTGGCAGCGCAGGTGGAAACGGACAAAGAAAACCGCGACGCCGCCAAACAGCAGGCCAAGGGATTTGCTCGCACGAGCAAAACGTCGAACCGCGAAGAGTCCAAGTCAGCGGCTGCAGCCGCACTGGTTTCGCTCAAGCAGTACACCCGCGATCAGAAGAATCTGGCCGACCTGGGACGCCGTCTCCAGGACGAGCAAGACCTCAGCGAAATCTATGCCAACTGGATTGAACTGGTCGAGGTCCGGCTGCGCTCGGCTCTGCACCATATCATCGAATGCCTGCTCTGGATCTTGCTGATCCTGTTCGTGGTGTACCTTGCCGGCCGGGTTATTGATCGCTTGTTCACCGGCGTAACTGCGGAGAACAAGAGGATCGATACGTTGCGCTCGGTTGCGAAATTTGCCGCGCAAGCCGTGGGCGCGCTCGTTATCCTCTTCATCGTTATTGGCATGCCCACCCAAACCACCACCGTTCTCGGCCTCGCCGGTGCCGGGCTCACCGTCGCCATGAAAGATTTCATCGTCGCCTTCTTCGGGTGGTTCATTCTCATGGGTCGCAATGGAATCCGCGTCGGAGATTGGGTGGAGATTAATGGCGTGGGTGGGGAGGTCGTCGAGGTCGGACTTCTAAAGACGGTGCTGCTCGAAACCGGCAACTGGACCGACTCCAGCCATCCCACGGGACGCCGGGTCTCTTTCGTGAACAGCTTTGCGATTGAAGGACACTTCTTCAACTTCACCACGTCGGGTCAATGGATGTGGGACGAATTGCAAGTGCTGATTCCTCCGAGCCAGGACCCGTATTCGGTAATCGACGGCATTCAGAAGTTGGTGGAGCAGGAGACCGCGGCCAACGCCGGCAAGGCCGAAGCCGAGTGGAATGCAACCACAACCCGCTATCGCGCCAAAACTCTTTCCGCGGGACCGGGGATCAGCGTTCTTCCGACCGCGGCCGGCATCGAAGTGCGCGTGCGCTACATCACCCGGGCCTACGAGCGTCATGAAGCTCGAAAGCGTATCTACGAAGCGGTAGTCGGACTGATGCATGGAAAGCGGGATGCCGTAAAGGTGTAAGCCTGACACTTCGGGCTTTCACCCCAGCACCGTAGGACCGGAGGGAATCCTGTCATCTCATCACCAAACTGATTTGGGGACGCTTATCGTCACCGGAGCAAGCCGAGGAATTGGGGCGGCGATCGCCAGACTTGCGGCTCAGCGAGGTTATGCCGTCGCTGTTAACTTCTCCAGGAGCGAGCCGGAGGCGAACAAGATGGTCGAAGAGATCACGATCCAAGGCGGTCGCGCCTTCGCTGTGCGCGCCGACGTTTCCGATGAGCAGGAAGTCATGCAGATGTTTCAGTCAGCGGAACGTGAGTTGGGTCCGATCCGTGGATTAGTGAACAATGCAGGGGTCACCGGCGGCTTTGCGCGGGTCGAGGAGGTAACCGCCAAGGCCATCGAAAAAGTGTTTGCGGTCAACGTTACCGGATCCATGCTATGTGCGCGAGAGGCCGTCCGGCGCATGTCGACTCGGCGCGGAGGTTTGGGCGGCGCGATCGTGAATCTCTCCTCACGTGCAGCGCACACCGGTGCAGCTGGCGAATGGGTCCACTACGCCGCTTCCAAAGGCGCGATCGACAGCTTTACGGTTGGTCTGGCCAGGGAAGTAGCGACCGAAGGCATTCGCGTCAACGCCGTAGCTCCCGGCTTGATTGAAACCGACCTGCATGCCGCCAATGGCGAACCGGGCCGGCTGCGGAGATTAATGGGAACAATTCCAATGAGCAGAGCAGGACTGCCGCACGAAGTAGCCGAGGCCGTCTTGTGGCTGCTGTCACCCGCGGCATCCTATACGAGCGGGGCAATCCTTGAAGTGGGGGGCGGGCGCTGAGGACTGGTCTTAGTGCCTGGCCTCAGAATCCTTCAGCAGGTAGATCTTAATCGTCTCCGGAAGGCGCGACGTATGAAGTATGTCGCGTAATTGGATCGGCGGGAGCGATCGGGCAAACTCCAGTGCTCGAGCGAGAGGCGTGTGCGCATTGCGGAGCAAGGCGATGCGGATCTCCGGGCGTACCGACCACTTCGCCTGATGGCTTACGGCTTCCACAAAGGCTGGAACCGCGCCAGAGCGCTGCAGGGCTTTGACGACGGCAGTCTCCGTCAGGCGAGGATTCTCTAGCGCCGCTTGCCATACCGGTGCCTCTTTGTCCAGCAGCAAGGCTCCCGCCACCAGTTCCGGCGACCGGCGGGCCAGAGAAATGCGTTCTCCTAGCGTGATCGATGCGATCCTCGATAGCAGAAGCTCATCACCCACTCGCCTCAAATCGGCTGCCGCCAGGGGATTCAGCGTGAACCGCATCAGCTCAAACGTGTACAGCTCGCGAATCAAGCGCAGGGCAATCGGTCGCGGCGTATGGGGATGAGCAGCCAGCGCCAGCCGCACTTTTCGGGACTTCATCCTCACAACGTTGCGGCTGATCTCTTCCACCTCGTGCCCCGACAAGTCGCGATTCTTCAACTCAGCGAGAACTAAGTCCTCAGTGAGCCCCGCAGGCACCGATGGAAGGTCGGGCGCAGGCGAAGGCGAATGCGAGAGAGAGGTGCTTCCGGTTACGTCCTCGGCTTGGGATTCGCGGGGCATTGTCAGCAAAGTGCCAGACCGGCTATTCGCGGTTCCGCACGGCCCGTCGCGCCATGCGCAGCGCTCCCTCGACCGGGTCCACCACTCGTGGATTGACTTCCGCGCGCGCGTCGAGCCTGCGAAGCTCATTGTAGAAAACCTGGCGCACGAGTGCCGCATGACGAAAGACCCCACCGGTCATGGCCACGCGGACAGAGTTTGAGTCATCTCTCGCGAAGAGGCGGCCGATCACGATCGTTGCAACTTCGGCCAGTTCCCTTCCGGCGGCGGAGAGCACGTTCTTGGACAAATCATCTCCGCTGTCGGCGACGGCGCGGAATAATGCGGGAAAGTCTGGAGGCGGAATGGAGTTAGCAGCTCGCGCCAAATCAGGCAGGGACGTTACCTTCCAGATTTTGAACAGAGCAGCCGCCAAAGTGGAGCAACCGGTCTCGTCCCCGCGATCGCTGGCTCGCAGAACCGCGCTGATCGCGGTGCGTCCGATCCAATGAGCAGAGCCTTCGTCGCCGATCGCAAAGCCCCACCCGCCTGCACGAACTGCTTTTCCCTGCCGATCCCGGCCGAATGCAATCGAACCGGTTCCCGCGATGACGGTTACGCCTGGTCCAGTGCCGAAGGCGGCCTCCAGGGCGATCTCCATGTCTCCAACTACTTCGATGGGGGTGGGCAAAATCTCCGTAAGGATTTCGCGAACGGTGCTGGCTAGCTCCGGATGGGCCGCTCCCGAGCCGCCCACGCAGGTGTGCGCTACCTGCTCTGGCGAAATGCCCGCGGCCGCGCACGCCTGCCGCACGGACTGATGTAGAGATGTCCGTGCCTGGCCTTCGCCCACGCGAACGACATTGCTGGCTCCCGCGGTCGCCGTGGCCAGAAGATTGTTATCATCCCCGACCGCACACGTGGTTTTGGTTCCCCCGCCGTCGATGCCAAGGTAGAAAGGCACGGGTTATTTCTAACACACGACAGTTGTGCGTGATTACTTGTCCGTTGCCGGTTTTGGCTCCAGGCAGTCCAGGGGATACGGAGACGCACTCGCGCAAAAGCCGGATACCTTCGATAATAAGGGTTCTTGCAATGGCGTTTTCGTTCTTGCAGCGTTCCTCCGTGAACCTTTGTGTCCTTCGTGGTTCATGAATTGTGGTGCGGACTAAATCAACGCATGGGCCTGAACAAACTCGACTTTGCGATCATCGCGCTCTACTTAGCGGGAATCACGCTATTCGGTCTCCGCTTCCGTAAGAAGCAGCGTACCTTGCGCGATTATTTTCTGGCGGGGCGCGACATTCCGTGGTGGGCAATCGCGCTCTCGATTGTTGCCGCCGAAACCAGCACGCTCACCATCATCAGCATCCCCGGCCTTGCTTACGATACGAACCTGACTTTCTTGCAGGTCGTGATGGGATACGTCGTCGGGCGCATAGTGATCAGCTTCATCCTGCTGCCCCACTACTTCCGCGGCGATCTCTACACCGCGTACGAACTCATCGAACGCCGCTTCGGACGTGGGCTGCGCTCTTTGACTGCCGGACTATTTCTTCTGACTCGCGCCGCCGCCGAGGGCGTACGGGTCTACGCGGTTTCGATCGTAGTATCCATTGCGCTGGGCACGGGCCAGATTGCTTCGATCGCGATTATCACTGCGTTGACTCTCATCTATACGTTTGAAGGCGGGCTCGCCGCCGTCATATGGACCGACGTTGTGCAAACATTCATCTACGTGGGAGGAACGCTGGTCGGCCTGGTCACCATTGCGCATCTTGTTCCTGGCGGATGGAGCGCGATTCACGCCGCTGCCTCCGCAGCGGGAAAGCTGCAGGTGTTCGATTTCCGCGCCAGCCTCTGGATCCCGTATACATTCTGGGCAGGACTAATCGGTGGAACTTTTCTCACCACCGCGAGCCACGGCACCGACCAGCTAATCGTCCAGCGCTTGCTCGCCGCTCGCGGGCAAAGGCAGTCTGTGACTGCCCTGCTGTCCAGCGGCCTGGCAATTCTCTTTCAGTTTGCCTTGTTCTTGATTGTGGGCGTTATGCTGTGGGCCTACTATCGGCAGCCCTCGTCGGTATTCGGCAGGCCCGACCGGATTTATCCCACGTTCATCGTCACCCACATGCCGCACGGAATTTCAGGCTTGTTGATCGCCGCGATTCTGGCGGCGGCCATGTCGAACCTCAGCGCCGCCCTGAATTCGCTATCCTCGAGCGCCATTATGGATTTCTACGCCAATTTTCGGCCGCAAGCGTCTGAAACCACAAAAATGCGCCTGTCGCGGCTAGCCACCCTCGTGTGGGCTTTCATACTATTCGGCCTCGCGGTGATTGCCCTTCACAAGGTTGGACGGGTGGTTGAGGTCGGCCTGCAAATCGCATCCGTGGCCTATGGCGCTCTCCTAGGGGCATTCCTGCTCGGCACTCTGACCCGCCGGGCCAATCAATCGGGCGCCATGATCGGAATGGCTTGCGGCTTTGCCATCGAACTCTACCTCTGGCTGGGAACCCGCGTTCCGTGGACGTGGTGGGTGATGATCGGAACTGGCATCACTTTTTCTATAGGCTGGGTCGCCAGCACCGTGCTTGCGCCTGGCGAGAGCTCGGGATCTGCTTAAGAGAGCTCTTAACCGCAAAGGTCGCAAAGAAGATCCGCTAAGGACGCAAAGATAAACCAGATTCCTGTATGTAGGTTTCTTTGCGTACTTCGCGGATTTTCTTCGCGTTCTTTGCGGTTAAAAGCTTTTGCCGTTTTCATTTTGGGAATATCCGAAACTTTTATCGCGCCCGGTCATTTGATCGAGTCCACCGCGGATTAAAGTAGTCGTGAGGATTCAACGCATGTTCCGCACGGATATTACTCCTCAGATCATCGGAGCTGCGATCAAGGTGCATCGCCAGAAGGCAGTCCCGCTGGTGTATCGCTCGGTGAAGTTGGAGTGTGGATTTCGAGCCGACCTGGTGGTCGAGGGTCGAGTCGTTGTCGAGATCAAGGGCAAAGAAGCGCTTCACCCCGTGGACGTGGCACAGATCCTGTCTCACTTGCGGTTGCTGGATATATACAAATCGGTCTCTTGATTAACTTCCACGTTTTGCTACTTAAGGATGGAATTAAGCGAGTTGTAAACAATTACCAGGAATCGGCCCAGGAGAATACCGTGGCAATGGAACAAAGCCTTTAACCGTTAAGGGCGCGAAGAAAATCCGCAAAGGACGCTAAGGATCCTACACAGGCGCCAACATTCTTCGCCAAAACTAATGTCCGCAGACTCGATAGCCGAAGCTCACATTCGGACCCACCGACTTTCGGTTAAATTAATCAAATCACTCGCTTTATGCCCGTTTCGGGCCAAGTTCTCTAAAGGGGACTTCTTAGGTTACCTAAGGTCAAGAGCCGTGGACACGTTTACCCCCTGTCCTATCTCTCGTATTTTTAAGACTCCAATCCTGGTTTTTCTCCCCAACCGGGTCCCAATGGAGCGAGATTGCATGGCAACGGATTACCGTGGGTTTCAACTTGGATTATTGCCCGAACGCAAGATCGACAAGCGGGCAGTGGCGACGGCCTACGGCATTGTCGCGTTCCTGCTTTTGATTGTGGTCAACCTCAGTATCTTTCTTCCACAAACGATGGAAATTCGGCAGTACCACGTCACGGAACTCATACCGATGCCAGCCCTTCGGCCGGTAGCGGAGCCGGTGAGAAGGCCCGAGGTCCATGCCAAGCTGCTACCCGCGGTAAAGCTTCCAGTCTTTGAACAGCCGAAGCTGATCATGCCGAAGCCGGTTCCCCGCGCGATCCCGCAGCCTGTCGAAGCACCCAAAGTTGTCGTCAACAATTTCACCGCCCCGCAATTGAAGCTGGCGGTGGGCGGGGCGCGTCCGCAACTGGTGCACACGGGAGATTTCGGAGCGACGGGCAGTTCGCAAACACCCACGGTGAACGCAGCCGTGCAGAGAGTTCAGACCGGCGGTTTCGGCGATCCCAATGGCTTGACCGGCACCGGGAAACAAGGCGCGAAGCTGTATGCAGCCCAGGCAGGTGGTTTTGACATGCCCGTCGGTCCCGGACAAGGGAACGGATCGGGAGGCGCGAAAGGAATCAAAGGAACGGTCGCCAGCGCTGATTTCGGTAATGGCATCGCGACCGGCGGCAATGGCGATGGACGCAGCAACGGCAAGGGCGCAGTCGCTACCGGGGGCTTCGGATCGGAGCAAGTCGTACACCAGGCCCCGAAGACGATGCAGCAGGATTCCGGACCTGCCACGACTCCGGTGGAAATTACTTACAAACCGAATCCGGTCTACACCGAGGAAGCCCGCAATCTGAAACTAGAAGGCGAAGTGCTTCTCGAAGTTAATTTTTCAGCCAATGGATCGCTGCATGTGAATCGCGTAGTTCGCGGCTTGGGACACGGTTTGGACGAGGCCGCCATGAACGCCGCCAACAAGATCCGTTTTAAACCGGCTCTGCGTTATGGCACGCCGGTGGATTCTACAGCGGTGGTTCACGTTACGTTCCAGTTGGCGTACTGAGTTTGGCGAAGTAGAGATGGTTGTTGGGCAGTCAACGTAAGGATTTGGGTCATAGAGACCTGGAGAAAGAGTCATGCGTACTTCGAATTGGATCGTCACGGCGGCGCTGCTGGCATCATTGAGCGCATCCGCACAGCAAGCGGTGGATTCGCAATCGTCCGCCCAACCCTCGGCAACGACTGCCACGCAGACGGCACCAGCCCCGCAGCAGGCCGCTCCAGCGCCAGCGCAGGGTGCTCCGGTGCAGGCTCAGCCCGTTGAAGCGCAGCAGCAGCCGGTGGTGCAGGCTGCGCCAACGACCATGGATCAGGTCGTGACTCTTTTCATCGAGCGTGAGCACGGACTCATCAAGATGCTGGCCAACCGTACGCCCGTGGTCGAGACCTATCTGCAGAATCTGACTGCCGATCCGCAACTCGGTCCCGTACCCAGCGAAGATCACTATTTCCTCGGCCGTATGGATATGGGCGAGAGCATCGATCGCAAGGACTACCTGAAGGACCAGGAACGGAGCATGCAGCAGCGCCTGATGGGTGGATTCCAGAAGCTCTACAAGGTGCAATACCAGCCGCTGGGCTTCTCCTGGATGGTCTATGCTGATCGCAGTGATTTCGACCGCGAGCACTACAACTTCCGCTACGCCCGCCGCGAATTTCTCGGCGATGTGCGCTGCCTGGTGTTTGACGTTACGCCTAAAAAGGACGCCGGACGGGGACGATTCCTGGGCCGCATCTGGGTCGAGGATCAGGGTTACAACATCGTGCGCCTGAACGGGACGTACTACCCCGCTCCCCGCAACTCGTATTTCTTCCACATGGACAGCTGGAGATTGAACCTGATCCCGGGATACTGGGTGCCTTCGTTCATCTATAGCGAAGAGGGTGACTTCAGCGCTGGCGTAAAGAACAAGAACGCGTTCAAGGCGCAGACCCGCATCTGGGGCTACGATCTCAAGAAGGGCGGTAAGGATGACGAACTGACGCAGATTCGCGTGGACAGCGTCACCGACGAGAGTGCAGCCGCACAGGATGCCTCTCCGCTGCAAGCCGAGCGCGCCTGGCAGCAGCAGGCAGAAGACAACGTCGTCGAGCGTCTCACCAACGCCGGATTACTGGCGCCTGAGGGCGACGTCGACCGCATTCTGCAGACTGTCGTCAACAACCTGCAAGTAACCAACAATATCGACCTGCCGCGCCCGGTTCGGACACGCGTGCTGCTTACTTCGCCGCTGGAAACCTTCAGCGTCGGCAACACCATCGTGATCAGCCGCGGTCTCGTAGACGTGCTTCCCGATGAGGCCAGCCTTGCGGCTGTGCTCTCGCATGAACTGGCGCACATTGTGCTCGGCCACAACCTGGGCTCGAAGTATGCCTTCAACGACCGCATGCTCTTCTCCGACGAGGGAACGTATCAGAACCTCGGCTTCAAGCACATTCCCGAGGAGGAAGCCGCCGCCGACAAAAAGGCAGTTGATCTCCTGAAGAACTCGCCCTACGCGCAGAAGCTCGACAACGTGGGCCTGTTCCTGAAAGCGCTGCAGCTACGCGCTCCCGCGCTGAACGCGCTGCTGACCACGCATCTGGGCAACCCGCTCGCCTCCAATGGAGCGGTAAATCGGCTGTCGGCCCTCTCGACGCAGGGTCCAGCGCTCGACAACGCGAAACTGGATCAGATCGCGGCTCTGCCTTTGGGCGGACGCGTGAAGATCAATCCCTGGGACGACAAGGCAGAAATGGTGAAGACGGCTCCGGTCGCCATCACCTCGGCGCGTGACAAAATGCCGTTTGAAGTCACGCCTTTCTTCCCGCGCTTGTCGCGCTTCGGTGCCAACGCCGCGCCTGCCGCTGCGCCCACCACCGCAACCAACTCAAACACGGGAAACTAGAATTCGAACACGACGTTAGCGCTGTCATCCTGAGCAAATCGTAGGAGTTCAATACTTCGATTCGCCCAGGATGACATTCCAAGTTGAACCAAAACGAGGCCGGGATCCGGAACTCCTTCCGGGATACCCGGCCTTCGTTTTAATCGTGTTGAGAACTATTGCGTCGGTCCGGCCTCTTTCGTCTGGTCGCACACGCCCGATGTCGTCTGTGAATTCAGCACCTGCGTCCACGAAGTTCCTCCGGGCCCATTCAGCAATGCCGGATTGCTGAAGTCGAAGAACTCACTCATATCCCGTGACGGATCCTGCCAATAAGCATCGCGCGCCGTCAAAGCCTGCACGTTAAACGTCTTTTCAATGAACGCCAGGATCGCCGTGTAGTCGCGCGGCGTGTGGGATACAAAGTTTGGCTTCGCATACGGCGAGATCACCATCAGTGGTACGCGGAACCCGGTGAGGTCAAATGTCCCTCCCAGAGTTCCAACCCGGCAGTAATCCACCGAGCCATTGTTCGCGTCCGGACACTGTCCGGGCCCAATATTATCCGGTAACGGAACCGAGACCGGTGGGACATGATCGTACAAACCGCCGCCTTCGTCGTAGCTCAGGATGAATACAGAATCCTGCCAGGCATCGCTCTGCATGAGCGCAGCAATAATGGACTGCACATAAGCCGCACCGCTCTGAATGTTGGCATCAGGGTGCTCGTCCAGTCCGCTGGCGCCCGAAGCGCTGTCAATAAATATCACTTGCGGCAAAACCTTGTCCGGGTCGCATGGGCCGCCGCTGCATGTTCCGGCAAGACGACTCATGAGATCGCTCACGGGAAATGTCTTCGGCCCAATCGTGGGATCGGCGAAGTCGGCGAAGTTCGCCAGGAAAATTCCATCCTTGTAGTAGTAGATCCAGCTCACGTTAGCTGTGTTCATCGCCCGGAAAATCGTCGGGGCGGAGTACTTGGGATGATTCGCATCGCCATCCGGGTATTCGTGCCCGAACGAAGTGGCAGCCATCAGATACATCCGGTTCGGCACCGTATTCGCCAGAATCGGCGAATGCCAGGAATCGCTGCTCGCGAAAAACGTGGCGAGGTCGTAGTAGTACGGCAAGTCTTGCTGGTTGTAATAACCCATGGCACGCGTGCCATTGGGATCGTACTGCTGCGGTACAGACCCCGTCGTGCCCAGAAAACCTTGCATCAGGAAAGAACTGTCTGTAAACGTCGTGGTCGTTGCCCAGGCGGAATCGCCCCCGACTAGCGACACGTCGTGGTGGCTTTCGTCCCAGGCAGGACTGAGGTTTTCGGTACACACCGTCCCTTCATGAAAGGGCTGAACCTTCGCGCCCGTGTGCGGATTGGTCAACGTCACCGTCGGATCAAATCCATTTACCGTCTGCGTATCGGTAATCCCAAATTGTGAAAGCCGGTTTGGGCGGTACGCTCCGAGTTGTCCGAGATACATATCAAACGAGCGGTTCTCCTGCAGCATGAAAAATACGTGCTTGATAACGCCTGCGGTTGCAGAACTCACGGTCACCGTCGCCGATTGGGTAATGGAATTAGTCGCATCCACAGCGGCAGTTGCGGTGTAGGTCGTGCTGGCGGCAGGGTTCACCGTAGCGGTGCCCTTGGGTAGCGTGCACGGACTGCATACCGCTGCGCCCGTCGCGTCTGTCAGCGTAATCGACGCTGCTGAGCCACCCGTGATATCCCATGCTAACGTCGACGACTGCCCGGGAGCGATCGTGCTTGGAGAGGCAGTCAGACTCAGAGTGAATGGAACAGTGACGGTGACGGTGGATGGCGCGGAAGTGCCCCCAGGCCCGGTCGCCGTGATCGAGTACGTGGTCGTCGCATTCACGGGAGCAATGGATGATCCCGACGTCGGCAACGGCCCTGAGTCCTCAGGCAACGGTACCGTCGGAGTAATCGTGATTGAGGTCGCATTGGTCGTCGCCCAGGTAAGCGTCGTCGTCTGCCCGCTGCTCACGAACATCGGGCTCGCTGTGAATGCGGTAATCTGTGGCTGAACCGCCTGCGCTACTTGCACGGTCACCGTTTGCGGTCCACTGCTGTTGCTGCCGCTGGTTGCAGTTGCTGTGTACGTAGTCGTCTGCGTAGGTGAATCCGTGACACTGCCCGACATCTGAGAACTCGTAGTCACCGCACGGCTTGAGGACCCGGCAGTCGCGGTGATGGCGATGGAGGTCGCGTTCGCCGCTTGCCAGGTTAACGTGACGCTCTGCCCCGAACTGATGGAGGTCGCATTGGCAGAAAAGACGAGGCTCGGTTTGGCGGAGGAACTACCAAGTCCGTTGCAGGCGCACAGGCCCAAAAGTGCAATAGGAATGGTTCCGCAGGCAATCCAGCGAGAGATCTTTGTTCTCATTCGTTGTATTTATGAACCAGCGTTTCCCTATCAACGAGCGAGAGTAGGATGCGCGCTGCTATGTCTCTGTTGGCTGGATTTTGGCGGGGATCGCCGTGGTTGCCGCCGCCGGAATCGACGGATCTCCTGTGGGGAAATCTGCCGTCGTTCCCTTTGCTTGGAACTTAAAAATAGGGACAGTCGCTGCGCGTCACGCAGGCGAGGGAGCAGAAGGCAACAACGTATTCACATCCTTAAGGAGTTTCTCCGCCGCTTCGCCCGGATCCTGGGCGGCAAAGTTTTCGTCTAAAACCAGCAACTGCATGTCCGGCACGATTTCCTGCAGGGCCAGACGAATCGGTTTGCCTCGCAAAGAGTGGATGCGCGACGAAACAATTACGAGCCGAGTCTTGGTCGCCTTCAGCAAAATGGGCGCATCCTCGATGGAAGTCGTGGTCAGCGCGTTGAACCCTGCGCTACACAGAATTTCGCGCAGGAAGGTGCACATATCAAGAGAGGCGTAAACGCACAGCATTCGCGGCCTGGCGTCTCCCGTTTTTCCCCGTGAATACCGTGAACCAAGGTAAGCGGCCGTGATCGCCTCTTCGATCGACTCGTAGATCTCAAACTGCGAGAGCAGATGGGTCAGTTCCAGCACTTTGCGGATTTTGGGCGGCACTCCGCAGAGTTTAAGATCTCCGGCCTTGGCGCGGGCAGATTGCATCAGGCGCATCAGGGCGCCCAGGCCGCTGCTGTCGACAAACTCTAACCGGTCCAGTTGCAGCACGACGTCCCCGTACTTTTCAATTGCATCGCCCACTTGGGAGTGCAGCGTGAAGATTTCATTTCCGGCGACCATCCGTCCCTGACACTGCACCACGAAAACTTCTCCTACTGGACGGCTCTCCAGGCGTAACTGCATCACGCCTCCTTTGTGGTTCTAGCGTTGTGGCGCTGTAATTCACTGGACTGCGAATTGGCGGGAATCTTACGTCAGGGTTCGAACCAAGTCAATGGAAGTACGATTTGCGGGAGCCCATGACAGGCCGCCGAACAAGGAACAAAACGAGGTCACTCTCCCGAGTTCTTAGCCGTCTGCTTTTCGCCCGGTCCGCTCAGGCGAATCACCGCAGCGGCGGCAGTAAGTCGGACTTTGGCATTCTTATCCGCAAAGCTAGGTTCCACTTTTAGCATTAGCGAGGCATCGCCTCTTTGCGCGATCGCCTCAATGGCTGCCGCTCGCACAATCCAATCTTTGTCGTGTGTGGCCTTCACCAAAGCCTTACCGGTTGCCGGATCCGGATCGTGCGCCAGGTAGGTTGCCGCCACTGCCCTCACCGGATTCGGATCTTTCTTGTGCATGGTGCGCCACGCATCCCAGCCTATTCCCGCAAACGGCACAAAGCCCACACCTTCGGAAATCCCAATCTTGGCCATCTCCTTCGGATTCTTCAGGGTCTCTACTTGGCGCGCTACCAAGCCGTCCCCGCTCTTCCGCTCCCCGGTAAGCAGGTCGTAATACACCGCATAGGCCGACTCATTATCCTCGAGTTCGCGCAGGGAGTGGGCCGCAGCCATCACCACCGGCACTTTGGGATCCTGCAGCGCGTGCTGCAATTGAGGGATGGATTCAATGGCACGCATCTGGCCCAGCGCGGTCGCGGCGGCGGCCCGCACTTCGAACTGCCGGTCCCGAAGTGCATCCTCGGCCAGTTTCCGCGCGCGGACGTCGCCCCGCAGCAATCCCAGGGCACGCACGCTATTGGTCCGATCCACCGTCCGCTTAGAGGCAATCGCCGTCTGCAGCATGTCCCAGGCTTTATGATTGGGACTCTCGATGTCCGTTGATTTTTGCCCCAGACAAGAAGTTATGCACC
>CAVRZL010000021.1:0-21608 GCA_963725565.1 uncultured Acidobacteriota bacterium | reverse complement strand
ATAAAAGTGCGACGATCCTCATCTGGTGAGGAGGCATCCAGATGCCGCTCAGGGATGTGCTCTGCGATTTCCCACTGACTCCCCATAGACTCATAGCGACCAGCAACCATAAGCCCGACAGAGATGCGTTGAACTCGCTCGTGGTCGATTGTCGCGGAAACGCTCAAGTATTGTTCCCGCAATCCGAGATGCCGCAAGCGCTCGTCCCACGTCACCTGATCAGGCAGCTTGGCGAATGCCGCATCCAGCCATCGAAACTGCAATGGAAGGTGATAAATCTGACAATCGTATTCGGGACCACTTTGTTTAACCGCACACCCTTCAATCGTCCTGAATAGGGTAGGCGCGGGATCGCCGACTCGAATGTTCTCCAAGCGATTCAGCGCCCTCGAAATCTGCCAAGCAGACAGGGCATTGCCCGCCAGCAGCGCACCGTAGACCGTTAGTGGAAGGCCCAAAAAGACCAGAGCGAGCATTCCAACGACCTTTCGCCACGTCACTTTTGGAAACAGGCGCAAAGAGGCCATACGAATATTAGGCACCGAATACGGGTGGAAAGTTCCGCACAATTTCTGTTATCAGGCCTTAGCACGAGTGTGCGTCGTCAATTCGCCCCTCAGGCGATATTCTGATTGATGTGGTTGGCCACCCACGACTCTAATGAGTGGTGGCTTGAGAACTCGCGCTGCGAGATCGCTTTATTTCAGCGCCTGAATATAGCTTTGCTGGCTGTGGGATTCCCGGGTCGTATCCTGGATAAATTTCAGGAACTGGCGCAAGCTGTCGCGTTCGCCTGGTGCCATATTGTCGAAACGCAGGCGTACACCGTTGGCAGGTCCACGGCGAGTTACAACTCCCGTAAGAGCCATGCCCTTTACCCAGATCTTGCCGTTCGGTACCCACAGGCCTATTTCGACTTTCGATTCTGGCTTGATCGGATTAGCGGTTTCGACCAGGCAACCTCCCGCGCTGGTATTGGAGAGGTTCCCCCAAATCGGCGAGGGAGCATCATCCACACGGAGTTCGACGGCAACGAAACATTTGATTCGCGGATGCTGTCTCCGGTCACCCCAGTTCGGGCTAAACAGATCGGGCGCGAAGGGAGGCGTTGCGGATGCGGGCGTCGGAACGGATTGCGGAGTGGCTGGAGCCTCCTCGGCGGCAGATGGTTCTGCCGTTTTGGAGGATTTTGCCTTTATTTCGCGCATGGCCGCCAACAGGGCCTCCTCGCGCTTCTCGACCGGAGCTTCGCGGTAGGCCTGCAGCAGTTTTCCGACTTGCCGGACTAAGTCCGGGTCAGACAGTATTCGGGTCCAGTCTGTTCCTGTTGCCGCGCTCATTCTATACACGTCTCTCGTTCTGAGTTTTCCGCTCTGCTTAGCTTGAACTTATGGCCACGCCTATTCAAGATGACCTAAGTCACTTCTCCGGGAGATGCGACGAGCGACGCTGCTTGTGGAGGAAGGCTACTTCTGAGTGTTTATTCTGTTCAGGTTAGAAATTTTGCCTGTCTCGTATCTCGTTGACGCCCAAGCGGAGAAATCAGAATCGGCATAGAATCCTTGCATCGTAAACTTTAGAAAATGAATCAAATATCGCCAGTTGTGCTATCGGAACGGAAAGGACGTTGGTCTCCAGGCTCTGTCTGTCGGGCGCTCCCGGATTAAGCATGCAAGGCTCATTGAGAATTCTCACAACTGCCATTTTTCTGTTTTTTGCGTTGTCAGTTTGCCCTGACGCAGTTTCGCAATCGACCGGCGGAACCTCACCGGCTCCGAGCATCTCCTTGCCCGGCTCGCAGAGCCCGTTTTTGGGCAGTGCACCCGAGGGCAACGCCACCGCCGAAGTTCTGCAAATCGATTTTAAGGATGCCATCGAACGAGGTTTACGAAACAATCTGGGCCTGCTCCTGTCGGGGGACCAGGCGCAGTTTGCCCGCGGCGAGCGTTGGAAACAATTGGCTGAACTGTTGCCCAGCGTGTCCGCTCGCGCCCAGGAGGCGGTCCAAACCGAGAGCTTATCGGCGCTCGGCTTGAAATCCAGCGTTTTTCATGCCCCGGTTCCCCGCGTCGTTGGCCCCTTCAACTATTTCGATTTGCGGGCCAATGCGACACAATCCATTTTCAATTTCAAGTTCCTGGAGAATGAGCGCGCGGCCTCCGAACGGCTCAAGGCGGCGCAGTTCACCTACAAAGACGCTCGCGAACTGGTCGTACTCGCTGTAGGAAATTCGTACTTGCAGTCGATTGCGGCTGCCGCCCGCGTTGAAACCGCAGAGGCGCAGGTCAAAAACGCTCAGGCGCTTTATAACAAGGCCGCTGACCAGCAAAAGGCCGGCCTTAGTCCGGCGATTGACACCTTGCGTTCCCAGGTCGAACTGCAGAGCCGGCAGCAGCAACTCATCGTGGCTCGTAACGAATTAGCCAAATTGAACCTCAGCGTGGCCCGTATCATCGGCCTTCCTCCCGGCCAGCCATTTACGTTGACTGAGATCGCTCCCTACCAGGCTCTTACTCCGCTTCCTCTGGACACCTATCTGGAGCGCGCGTATAAATCGCGGGCGGACTATCAGTCGGCTATGGCGCAGCTTCGCTCTGCCGAGCTGAGCCGGAGAGCAGCTCAGGCCGGGCGGTACCCGTCGGCTGAGTTGGCGGCAAATTACGGCGACATCGGGGTCACTCCTGGTCAGTCGAATGGCACGTGGCAGGTGGTCGGCGGCGTGAACATACCAATTTTTGCCGGCAACCGGGTCCATGCTGATGTCCTCGAAGCGGATGCACAATTGAAACAGGCTCGGGCGCAGTTGGGCGATCTTCGCGGCAAAATTGACTATGAGGTTCGCAGTGCGCTGCTTGATTTGAACGCCGCCGCGGAGCAAGTTGAAGTAGCCCGGAGCTCGGTAGACCTGGCAGAACAGGCGCTAGGGCAGTCTCAGGATCGTTTTACCGCCGGAGTCGCCGACAATCTGGAAGTCGTGCAGGCGCAGGAGTCCGTCGCCGGCGCGCATGAAACTTATATTCAAAGTCTTTATGCTCATAATCTCGCGAAAGTCGAACTCGCCTATGCCATCGGCGATGCCGAACAGGGCGTCCGGCGATATTTGAAAGGCAATCAATAACGTATGGAGCCAACAACGCAGAGTCCTCCTGCCGGCTCAGCGGATCGAGTTGCGGCTGAGAATAATGAACCTACGACCAAGCCGCTACCCGCGACCGAGAGGGATTACCACACCCGTCCCTCGCGCACGCAAAGTTCCGGCTTTCGTATTGCCATCGTCATCGCCATCATCGTTTTGTTGGTCGTGGGCTTCTTCGCCTACCGCTATTTCACGAGTTACGAATCGACCGACGATGCCCAGGTCGACGGCCATATCAATTCCATCAGCGCTCGCATCTCCGGACACGTCACCAAGCTGAACGTGGACGACAATCAGTACGTACAAGCCGGAACCGTGCTCGTGGAGATCGACCCCGCGGATTATCAGGTCGCCTATGAGCGCGCCAAGGCCGACTTCGAAGACGCCCAGGCTGCAGCCGTTGCTGCCGGGGTGAGCGTGCCCATTACATCGGTGAACACGAGCAGCCAGATTTCCGCCAGTGAAGCTGACGTGAATAACGCGCGGGCAGGAATTCAAGTTGCCCAGCAGCAGTTCGAAGCCGCCAAGGCCGAACTGGAGCAAGCTCAAGCCAACGACGTGAAAGCCCAGAATGATCTTGGCCGCTACAAGCAGTTAGTCGACAAGCAGGAAATCTCGCACCAGCAATACGACCAGGCGTTCGCGGCAGCCAGAGCGAGCGCGGCAGCGGTCGCAGGTGCTCGCGCCAATTCCGATGCGGCGCAACAGCAGGTAACGCAGGCGCAGGGCAAGCTGATTCAGGCCCAAGCAAATTACCGCTACGCCAATACCGCGCCCAAGCAGATGCAGATCACGCGCGCCAAAGCCAAATCGGCTCTGGCGGAGGCGCAGCGGAAGAAGGCCGATCTCGATCAGGCTCAATTGAACTTGCAATATACGAAGATCGTCGCGCCGGTGAATGGCATCGTAAGCAATCGGACCGTGGAGGTTGGTCAGAACGTCGCTCCCGGTCAGGAACTCATGAAAATTATTAATCTCGATGACATTTGGATTACGGCCAACTTCAAAGAAACGCAGTTGCGGGACATGCGCGTCGGTCAACACGTCACCATCGATGTGGATGCCAACGGCAAAGAGTACAACGGTACGGTCAACAGCGTCGCGGGGGCCAGCGGTGCTCGGTTCAGCCTGTTGCCTCCGGAAAATGCGACCGGCAACTATGTGAAGGTCGTGCAGCGCATCCCAGTCAAAATCGTCCTTGATTCTGGATCGAATAAAGATCACGAGCTACGTCCCGGAATGTCGGTGACGCCTAAGGTCAGGATTCGCTGATGAGTGGGGCGTCTGCAACGCTGGACCAGGCTGATGCTTCGCGTCCAGCTATCAATCCGTGGATCATCGCGCTTGCGGTAACGCTGGCCACGTTTATGGAAGTGCTCGATACTTCCATCGCCAACGTTGCGTTACCTCACATTGCGGGCAGCCTTTCGGCGGGGCAGGACGAGAGCACGTGGGTTCTGACTTCTTATCTCGTCTCCAATGCGATTGTTCTTCCTCTGAGCGGCTGGCTGTCGTCGATTGTTGGCCGCAAGAATTTCTACATGGGCTGCGTGGCGCTGTTCACCATCAGTTCCTTCCTGTGCGGACTCGCGCCCAACCTGGCGGTGCTGATTATTTGCCGCGTTCTGCAAGGAGCCGGCGGAGGCGGCCTGCAGCCCAGTGAACAGGCCATCTTGGCTGATACATTCCCACCCGCGAAGCGCGGGATGGCTTTCGCCGTTTATGGCATGGCAGTCGTGACGGCGCCGGCGATCGGGCCAACGCTGGGAGGCTGGATTACCGACAACTTTACCTGGCGCTGGATTTTCTTCATCAACATTCCAGTCGGTATTCTTTCCATCCTGCTGACTTCGCGCCTGATTCAGGACCCTCCTTACTTCAAGCGCCGCAAGCTTAGCGAAACCAAGATCGATTATGTCGGACTCGGATTTGTGGCCCTTGGACTTGGAGCTCTGCAGATTGTTCTCGACAAGGGCCAACGCGACGACTGGTTTGAGTCGAACTTTATTCTCACCCTCGCGATAATCAGCGCGGCAGCCTTGATTTTCGTGGTCGTTTGGGAGTGGAGGCACAAAGACCCAATTATCGATCTGCATCTGTTCCGCGACCGGACGTTTGGCATTTCCAATCTGCTGATGTTCATGCTGGGCTTTGCTTTGCTGGGCAGTACTTTGCTGCTGCCTTTGTTCTCGCAGACTCTGCTTGGTTATAGTGCGGAGCAGGCAGGGTTGGCGTTGATGCCGGGCGGCTTCACCATCATTCTGTTGCTGCCGCTGGTGGGCTTCCTGCTGTCGCGCTACACGCCGCGATGGCTTCTGTTGTTGGGTCTCATCATCCTATCGGGTTCCCTCTTTCACATGACGGGATTTGACCTGCAGATGGATTTCCGCAGCGTGGCCAACGCGCGCATTATCCAGGCGGCTGGGATGGCGTTCCTATTTGTTCCTATTAATACGGCTGCGTACGCGTTTCTTCCCCGGGAGAAGAACAATGCGGCTTCCGGTCTGATGAATCTGGCGCGCAACATAGGGGGAAGTGTCGGCATTTCCGTGGTCACTACGTTGCTGGACCGGCGCACGCAGACGCACTTGAATGACTTTGCCAGCCATTTGACTGCCGGCAGCGCAGCATTGCAATCTACGATTCAAGGCGCGACACGCGCGATGGTGGCACATGGATCGAGCACGGCGCAGGGAACGCAACGGGCATATGCGTTGATCCAGGGCACGATCGAGCGGCAGGCGACCATGCTGGCGTATCTGGATTGCTTTTGGTTTCTTGGGGTTGCCATTTTGGCGATGGTCCCCATGGTGTTCCTGATCAAGAAATCTAAACCCGGCGGAGGAATGGCGGTACACTAAATCAAGCCATGTTTCGCGTCATTACGATCGAGCGCGAGTACGGCTCCGGCGGCGCCGCCATTGCCGCTCAACTGGCCCAGCAATTGGGCTGGAAGCTATGGGACCACTTGCTGACCGAAGAGATCGCCCGCCTGGCACATGTGGACCCTTCCGCAGTGATGCGCTGCGACGAACGCAGGGACAGCAGACTTCACCGGCTGGCAAAGGTCTTCTGGCGCGGCAGCTACGAGCGTAGTTCTCCGTTAGGCAATCAAATATTCGATACCGACCGCATGGTAGCCATGATGCAGGACATCATGAACAGGATTGGGCGGGATGGGGATGCTGTTGTCGTGGGGCGCGGTGCGCCGTATTTCCTGCGCGAGAATCCGTGCGCGTTCCACGTGTTTTTGTACGCGCCACGGGCGGAGAAGATTCGGCGCACGATGGCCGAGGGACACTCCAGGGAAGAGGCGGAAGACATGGTCGAGTCTATCGACCGCGAGCGCATCGCTTACGTGAAACATTACTTCAACGCCGATTGGCCTACGCGCTCGCTTTACCACGTCATGCTCAACACTGCTGTAGGTAATGAAGCCGTGGTCCAAACGATCCTGGACACGATGCAGTTGGTCCAGGGAAAGCCCAAGGCCACGGATTTCGACCCTTCCATGCCGCAGCCTGCGCCGCAATAATCGTCTCCGCGTACTTTGCGTATCCATAGCGGGCTTTGCGGTCAAAAGGTCTTAACCGCAAAGATCGCAAAGGAGAGCCGCAAAGTTCGCGAAGAAGAAATTCAGCTTGTGGAACTTATGTCCGCGTCGGCCGTTGGGGCGCGGGACAACAATCTTCTGCGCATGCATCCTGACGCGGACCGAGTACTCCCAGCGCGCGTCGCTCGGTTCCGCTGGTGCGCTCGAGAATCAGTTCACGAATCATGGCAATAAACTTGGGATGAACTCCAACCGTTTTCGCTCGCGCCATCGGCAAACTCAGTGAATCACACAGGTGCTTGGCCTCGACGTCGAGGTCATACAGCACTTCCATGTGATCCGAGATGAAGCTGATCGGGGCGAGCACGACTGCACTCGCGAGATTCTTCTGCTTCACATCACGCAGGTGATCGAGAATGTCCGGCTCGAGCCACGGCTGTCCCGGAGCGCCGCTACGGCTCTGGTAGACGAGAACGTCATTCGAAATTCCGAGCCGCGCAGAGACGAGCTTTCGTACTTCTCCCAATTGTCGAACGTAATCGGAGGTATTCGCCATGGAGAGGGGGATGCTGTGTGCGATGTAGGCGATCTGTACGTTGTTCCGTGCTGCGACGGGAATCTCATGGAGAGCGTCCTGCAATCTTTCTGCGGTTGCGTCAATGAATCCAGGGTGGTTGAAGAACACGCGTAGCTTGTCGATCTCGGGAGCGTCGCTTCCAACTTCGCGCTGCGCGCTGGCTATGTTCTCACGATATTGCCGGCAGCCGGAATAGGAACTGTACGCGGATGTTACGAACGCAAGAGCGCGACGGATTCCGTCCTGCTTCATTTGCCGGAGGGTATCGGCCAACATCGGGTGCCAGTTGCGGTTGCCCCAATAGGTAGGGAGCTCTGGTCCGTGCTGTTCCAGTTCACTCTTTAGCGCCGCGATCAATTCCCGCGTCTGCTGGTTAATGGGACTCTTGCCGTCAAAGTGATAGTAGTGTTCGGCGACCGCGAGCATGCGTTCGCGCGGAATATTTCGGCCGCGCAACACATTCTCCAGGAATGGAATTACGTCCTCTTTGGACTCGGGACCACCGAAGGAGACAACCAGGATGGCGTCGTAGTTCATGGGTGTGGGTTGGGTTGAACTTGTGGAAATGTCTCGACAAAAAACCGGGATCGGTCGCCCTGGAAGGGAAGTTCAGGGGTGTTCCATTTCGGGAAAGCTAGAGGAGCGAACGGTACCCCCCTCCCCCCCATCCCTCTGAAAGTCTTGATTGGCGCGGGTTTTGCAAAAAGTGTCTGCAAAATCTTGAGGGCGTTGGAGTTAAGGTTCAAAATCTTGAAAACAAAAGAGTTGCGGGTACTCTTGCCACTCTTTGCTAGACTGCCTCCGCCTTGACCATGATCTGCTTACTCGCGCACAGGGTCAAGGTCAGATGTCACAGCGTCGTTGTGGATAATTTCACCTCGGAGCGTTCGATCGCCTGTTTCGATTCGCCTGGTTTGACTTGTAGCTTCGCCGATCAAGGCAGTTGTGATTCCCGCCCTTCGCAACGGCGGCGAAGGACGGGGCACCCGCTCTTATGGGGCACCGCCTTTCCCTGTGTGCTAGCTTGCTGCCTCATTTGCCTGCAGTACCACCAGGCTGGCATCGTCCTGAAAATGGTTGGCGCAATGTTGGGATGCGGCGTGAATCAAAAGAGCCATCAGATCGCCTGCGCTGGAACTTGGATTTGCCTGAGTGATGCGCACCAAGTTGGGTTCCCCGAAGTATTCGTCGTGCGTATTGCAGGCTTCTACTAAGCCGTCAGTGAAGAGAAGCAGCCTGTCACCACCTTCCATGCGCAATTCGCTTTGTTCGTAGAGCCATCGTGGGAACTGTCCTAACACAGCTCCGGCTGCGGTTAGTTCAGTGCATGCACCATGCCGACTAATCAACAGAGGAGGGTTATGCCCTGCGTTGCAATATGTCAGGCGATTCTCGACGTGATCGAGGACCGCGTAGAAAAGAGAGATGAACTTGCCCACCAGCGTGAGATCGCAGACGATGCGGTTGAGGCGATGACATAGTTCGTGCGGCGCGAGGCCCTGACAGATCAGAGGATTTAGCGCTGCCTGCAAGCTAGACATTAGCAGCGCTGCGGGCATCCCCTTGCCGGCCACGTCGGCAATGCAAAGCGCCGTTTGATGGTCGCTGATGCGCGCGACGCTGTAGAAGTCGCCGCCCACGAATCGCAGGGGCTGGGTCATGGCGGCAACCTGGTAGCCGGGCACGTCGGGCAATGCCTTGGGCAGAAGATTGTATTGAATTTCGCGGGCTTCGCGCAGTTCTTCATCGCGTTGCCGCTGAGCCCAACGCTGCGCTCGGCCAGTGGAGAGTTGGTAGTGCAATTTTTCCAGAAGGTCGCGATTGTCCCAGGGCTTCTGGACGAAATCGGAAGCGCCGCGCCGCATGGCCTCGACGGCCAGGTCTACGCTGCTCCATGCGGTCATGACCACCACGGGAAGCAGGCGATCGATGGATCGAATCTGTGAGACGAGTTCCAAGCCTTCGCAACCTGAAGTGGTATCGCGCGCATAGTTGAGGTCCATCAAGACAGCATCAAACTGTCCTGTCTCCAGGGCGCGCAACACGCGGGACGGATGCGTGACCGCTTCGGTTGAAAAACCGCGGACGCTTAACAGCATCTGCAGGGCCTCTAAGATGTGCTTCTGATCGTCGGCAATCAGGATGCGGCCCGTCTCCGACAAGTTCGCTGAATGCATTTCCGGCATGGTTGCAACCTGCATGTGGAAATGAATTGCATATGGCGGGCCAAAGTCACGATTCGGCCAGGATGCTCATTTTTCAGGGCAAAGGGGATTGAAGTCGTGTAGCAGAGACCTCGGGTTGTGCGCTGCTGGAATCGGCTGTCCGGAAACGGACAAGGGGAAGGTGTTGATCAGTGCTAAGAAGATTTCCCCACCCTAAGTCTCTAGGTATGTAGTCGACGATTTCTCGCGCAGTGGATGCCCGAATATGCCGCTAACAACTACGATGAGACCGCTGTGAACTTGCCGATTTTGCTCACTGAGAGGGTTTGGAGTGCTATCGCGATTTGACGTCAACTGTGGGATTGTTCACGAGGTTTGGCTGCCGCGAATCGCAGTCGCACGTAGTCGGCCACCCAGCGGCCATCGGCATCGCGAAGTTGCGGTTCCAAGACCGTCCGCACCTCCCGCAGATAGTCGCTGCGGGCTTGGTCGGAAAAACCGTGAAAAAAGTTGAGAGCAAAAGTTTCCAGGTAATCAATGATGTCACCCGGCAAAGGGGTTGGACGCGGGATGAGCGCAATGCTGTCGACGCGAAAGCCGGCACGCTCCAGTCTCGTGGCGTAGTCTCCAGGTGTAGGGAAATACCAAGGAACACGAGCCTCGCCGTCAAAGCCCCGGCGGTCCAAAGCTTGAACCAGAGCAGTCCTGATTCTGTGAACGCAACCGTGGCCTCCGCATTCTGCAACAAAGCGCCCGCCCGGTTTCAGAGAACGATACACTCCAGCCAGCATTACATCTGCACGCTTAATCCAGTGCAGCACTGCGTTACTAAACACGGCATCGAATTCCTGGTTGTACGGCAGGTCTTCGCCGCTGATGGCGAATGCGTTCAAGCCGAGGTTCCTAGCGGCTTCGATCTGCGGAACACTCGAATCCACCGCCACTACTTCGCAGCCCAAATCCACCAGCTTTTTCGTTAGTACACCGTCTCCGCAACCAAGATCGAGAATCCTTTCGCCGGGCTTCGGCGCAAGCAAATCCACAACGGGCGATCCCAAGTCGGATACGAATCTCGCATTTCGAGCATAAGAGGCCGGGTCCCAAGTTTGTGCGGACATGAGCGCAATCATAGCAGCTTAAAATGCGGGTGCACGAAACGCACTACAACGATAACGCAGCGTCGAGCGCTGCGAGGTAGGTTACAGTTGCTGTTCACCGGAAATGGCTGCGGTTAAACAGCCATCACACAAGTGAGCGCGGCGAAAACTACTTTTTGAACCGTCGGAGAAGAGGAAGGTGCGTCTACTTGACAAGGGTATCGGCTGCGACGAAGGCCATCGCGGTCATACCGGGCTTGATCCTGGCGTTCTTGCTTCCTAAAACTGCCTTGGCGCCCTCGAGCGTTTCGCCGCCGAACAGCGGTACGTGTTTTCCTGCTACCTCGACTGAGTGAACTTCAAAGACGAGGTCGCCGGGAACTCCGCCGTGGGCGGGGTCGGCGTAGGTGAGGGTTGCGTTGACGGGGGCACCTTTCGGAGCGAGTACAGTCTCGCCCAGCTTGATCTCTTCATCAAGAACCAGCGTAATCTCGTCGCCGACGGCCGCTGATTCGGAGTCGATTTCTTTGCCCGCGAAGGCGACGCGCACGGGCCTGCCGGCGCGCAACACGCCGTCTTCGGGAACGATAACGCTCGACTCAAGAACGGGCGCTGGAGAGTTCGGAACCTGGTAGTCCGCGCGCTCGACCACGCTGCGGACGAAGTTGGGCCCAACGGCGATCACTTCGAGATGAGTGCTGGAGTTGATGGTGATGGGTCCGGCGTACTTCGCGGACTGGGTTGTGGGCGTCCAACCGTTGGTGGTGTAGTACAGCGTCGCATAGTGAGTTTCGCTCCGGATACTGATTTTGGTGCCGGGTTGGACGGTGCCGGGCGCGACGGAGAATATCGGTTTGTCGACAACCAGTGCGTTTCCGAAGGTAGGACGGATCATCATGGGGGGCAATTCGGAGGGTAGCGGAGCGGCGTCGGGAGACGGAGGTTGGGCTGTCGTCTGTGCCGATGAAGTCTGGCCTGACGTCTGAGCGGCCACGGCATGGAGCATCGCGGTACGCCGGAAAGACTGGGCGGGATCCAACGAGGCGAACTGCACGGCTCGCTGCAGGGCGGATGGGTTCTCGATTCCCCGGCTGCGCATGCGGAGGATCGCCGACTGTATTTGCAAGCTTTTGCGCATGGCCAGCGAGCGTTGCATGCTTGCGAGAGAGGCGGCTTGCGCCCCCTGGTTCGCGTTCATGTTGGCTTGAAGCGACGCTGCCTGTGAGAGGAACATCGTGCGCGCCTCCACGGACGATAACATTGTGGCTTGCGTCGCGATCATTCCCTGAAGTTGGGCCTGATTCGTCATCATCATGCTCTGAGCCTGCGCGAACGCGAAAGCCTGCTGGGCTTGAGCTTCCGGGGGCACGCCCGGAGTCGAGGGAATCTGAGCGAGGGAAACAGTACTAAATATGAAGAGCAGGATAAGTGCCGAGAGAAGCTTCACCGATACCTCCCGTGGATGTTGAGAACCAATCAATTTGGTTCCGGTAGCGCACAAGACGCCTAAGTTTTTCGCCGTAGTTTAGCACCTGCAGTCGGCGGTGCGGTGTACGTCCAGAAACAATCGCAACGGGAGAGGAGAACTTTGAGGCCACGGACAGGAATGTCCGTCAATGTGATGGTGCGCCCGGAGAGATTCGAACTCCCGACCTGTTGCTCCGGAGGCAACCGCTCTATCCATCTGAGCTACGGGCGCAATCCGCTGAGATCAGTTTACACGGGAGGGCGATAGGCCTCAATGGAGGTGGATGGACAGGGGTGAAGCATCGCGGCAGGGAAGCGCGAGATTTGTTGAGAACCTATCTCAGGCGCCAGCGCGCTTTTCTGGCGTACATTGTTGAGCGGGTGAGGGGTTGCGGAAAGACTGCGATTGCCGCGATACGCGACCACCGGGGCTGAAGCCCATTCATTCGCGCTTTACGCGGCGCTAAAGCGCCGCTCTTTCACGGTACCACTGGCATTCCCGAGCTTTTCGCAACCTTTGAACTCGCGCCCTTCCCAAGACTTATCGCGGGTATAGCGGAACTCGCGGCCTTCCCTGACTCTCTGTGTCCGACGCAATTTGTTGAAGCAGGATTCGTCTGCAATTGCTGATCGAGGACCGACAGAAGCAGGCACTTCTATCGGTCCGCGCGATCCTGCCCGAGTCGTGATCACTGGCTCCCGGTTGTTCGTGCACGTCGCGATGGGGACGTGATTTCGATTTCGTGATCGTGTCGGCTCTTACCAGCGATCGCGCCGGCCACCGCCACCGCCGCCGCCGCCGCGGCCGCCGCGGTCCCCACGATCGCGGCCACCACCACCGCCGCCACCGCTGCGCTCAGTCTTCGGGCGGGCTTCGTTGACGTTGATGGTGCGTCCACCGACTTGCGAGCCGTTGAGCGCGGTGATGGCCTTTTCCCCATCTTCGTTGCTGGCCATCTCGACGAAGCCGAAGCCGCGCGAGCGTCCCGTGTCGCGGTCGGTCATGATGCTGACGCGGTCCACTTGCCCGTAGCTCTCAAACAACTGCCGCAATTCGTCTTCGTTGGTATTGAAGCTAAGGTTCCCCACGAAAATATTTTTCACGCGTCTGCCCCTGCATTGAGCTGTCGGAAGTGCGAGCTCAATTCGGCGGACTTGGCAGGTCGGGAGGGCCTTCCTGAAAATCGAGACCGGAGCTGGCAACAGTCAAATGCGGCGAGCAGTATAGCAGGTTTTTCCAGCCTGGCTTGTCAAATCGATCTCGAGGTTGGCCGCTGGGGACGGGCTCGTTTCTAGCAGTCGTCCACCTTCCAATAACCCTCAGGATGGAAGCCCATCTGGAGCAACCGGTTCTTGGGATCGTGCCGTTTCCCGCAGCCAGGACAGATGAGATAGCGACTCCAAGCGGTTCCACGGTGATCGTAGTTTTCGGCTACGGCGAAGGTCGTTCCGCAACTGCAAGGAACGAGGAACATGCGGAAAGGGACTCTGGTCGACGTAGCGGAAGTTGAGTTCCGTTGCGTGGGAGATCCCTCCCTCCGCGAAGAAGAACGCTCCGTTCGGGATGACGCCGGCGCTTTTTTTCGTTTTTGCTTTGCCGATGTGGGGCGCGGCTTCATGGCCGGTGCTCTAGGATTCTTCTACCGTGGCGTAGGAACTCTTCTTGCGCTTATTTGATTGTAAGACTTTCTTTCGCAAGCGGAGCGATTTTGGAGTGATCTCGACGAACTCGTCGTCGGCAATGAATTCGATAGCCTGTTCCAGATTCAACGGACGGAAGGGCACGAGGCGAATCGCCTCGTCGGCGGTGGAGGCGCGCATGTTGGTCAGCTTTTTTTCACGCACGGCGTTGACGTCGAGGTCGGTGTCTTTGGCGTTCTCACCGATGATCATGCCTTCGTATAGTTCAATGCCTGGACCGACGAAGAGTTCGCCACGCTCTTGCAATCCCCATAGCGCATATGCGGTGGACGTGCCGGCACGGTCGGCGATCAGGGCGCCGGTGAGGCGGTGCGGAATCTCACCTTGCCATTCGGTGTAGCCATCGAACAACGCATTCATGACAATCGTGCCGCGAGTGTCGGTGAGGAGCTGGCTGCGGAGTCCGATGAGGCCTCGACTGGGCACGCGAAACTCAATGCGGACGCGGCCGTAGCCGTGGTTGTGCATGTTGGTGACTTCGCCTTTGCGCGAGCCAAGTTGCTCCATCACCACGCCCACAAAATCTTCCGGGACGTCTACCGTTAGGTGCTCGACCGGTTCCATCAGCTTGCCGTCGATACGTTTGGTAACGATCTCGGGCTTGCCTACCATGAGTTCGTAGCCCTCGCGGCGCATCATCTCGATCAGGATGGAGAGCTGAAGTTCTCCGCGTCCGAGGACTTTGAAGGAATCGGTCGTGCCGGTATCTTCCACTCGCAGGGAAACATTGGTGAGCAGCTCTTTTTCGAGGCGCTCGCGCAGATTGCGCGAGGTGACATAAGTGCCGTCTTTGCCCGCGAAGGGCGAGGTGTTGACGGTGAACAACATGGCGATGGTGGGCTCGTCGATGGCGATGTGCGGCAGCGGGGCGGGGTTCTCAACTTCGGTAATGGTCTCGCCGATGGTGATGCCCTCGACGCCGGCGACGGCGACGATGTCGCCTAACTCGGTCTCGGTGATATCGGTGCGCTTCAGGCCGGAGAAGGAAAAGAGTTTTGTGATCTTCGTCTTCTGCAGGGTGCCGTCAAGTTTCGCGATCGCGACTTCTTCTCCGGTAAACATCTTTCCGTTGAAGACGCGCGCGATGGCGAGGCGGCCGAGGTAGTCGCTGTAATCGAGGTTCGCGACCAGGATTTGGAGAGGCCCTGCCAGATCGCCCTTCGGCAGCGGGATCGTTTTTATAATCGCGTCGAACAGAGGGCGAAGATCCTCGCCTCCACCTTGAATGTCGGTGGTCGCGGTGCCGGTCTTGGCGTTGGTGTAAAGGACGGGGAAGTCGATCTGATCTTCTTTAGCATCGAGATCGATGAAGAGGTCGTAGATTTCGTTGAGCACTTCTTGCGGGCGGGCGTCGGCGCGATCGATCTTATTGATGACGACGATCGGGGGCAACTTCGCTTCCAGCGCCTTGCTAAGCACATAGCGCGTCTGCGGGAGCGGGCCTTCGCTGGCATCGACCAGCAGCATGACGCCGTCCACCATCTTTAATGCACGTTCGACCTCGCCACCGAAGTCGCTGTGGCCGGGGGTGTCGACGATGTTGATCTTTACGTCGTGGTAGAAGATGGCGGTATTCTTCGCCAGAATCGTGATACCGCGCTCGCGCTCCAGTTCGTTCGAGTCCATGACCCGCTCGACGTGATGCTCGTTGGAGCGGAACGTGCCGCTTTGCTGCAGCATGGCATCGACGAGAGTGGTCTTGCCGTGGTCGACGTGCGCGATGATGGCGATATTGCGAATGCCTGAACTCAAAAGGAATCCTTCCTCATCTGTGTGTACTACCACTTTACTATGAGGGGGATAAAAGGCCTAGAAACTGCACTAGCGATAAGGCTGAATTTTGATGGCGGAATAGAAAGGCGTGAACCACGAAGGACACGAAGGTTCACGAAGGAAGAATCTTGGGCGACCAAGTCCTTCGTGCTACTTCGTGTCCTTTGTGGTTTAGGACTTGAGCTCGCGGCGTTTGCTATGACGACGCAGTCTCGACGAGTTCCACTCCAATTTCTGCGCTGCCTTCCGCCCGCACGCGCAAGCGGTACCAAACTACGATCGTCACCAGCGAAAAGACAAAGATGATCGTGGAGACGGCGTTGATTTCTGGGGTGATGCCGCGGCGGAGGCGTCCCCAGATTTCCAGCGGCAGGGTGTTATCGCGACCGATCAGGAAGAAGCTGACGGCGATCTCGTCCATTGACAGAGTGAAGATGAGGAGGGCGGCGCCGATGATCGGCAGCTTCAAGTTCGGGACCGTGATGCGCCAGAAGGTCTGCCAATAGTTGGCTCCCAGATCGAGGGAGGCTTCTTCCTGGGCGCGATCGAGTTTCTGCAGGCCGGCAAAAACTTCGGTCGTCGCCACTGAGATGAGCGCAGTGCCGTGTCCCAAAACAATCGTCAGCAGGCTCAGCTTCGTGCCGGTTAGGTTGAACAGCATCAGCAGCGAGAGGCCGGTGATAATCCCAGGTAAGATCAGAGGCAACAGGACCAATCTACGGAATAGTGCTTTCCCCGGAAACTGCGCCCGATCCAGTGCTAGGGCTGCCGGAATTCCGAATGCTAAGGCGATCGCCATCGCTGCCAGTGCAACCTGCAGGCTGTTAAAGACCGAATCCCAGATTGGCCCGTCGGCAAATAAGGTGCGATACCAGTCGAGCGTCAGATGATGCGGGGGGAATCCGCCTACACCTTGTCCATTGAATGAATAAAGGATGAGCACGGCAATCGGAAGGTACAGGAATGCAAAGACCGCCGCAGCGTGGAGAGAGAGCCAGCGTGAGCGGGGCGGGTTGGCAGTGGTCCCGGTCATGACAAGTCCCCACTTCTCGCAAAGGCGGCGAGAAGTGGGGCACCCCTCTTCCTCAGCGTTGTCATGAGAAACTCCATTTCTTTTCTAGCCGTTCCGACAAGAACAGCAGGCTCACCACAATCACGAGCATGCCCAGCGAAATAGCGGCTCCCAGAGGCCAGTTGTAGGCCGCGCCGAATAGACTGACCACGATGTTCGAGATCATGATCCCGCTCGGTCCACCCAGTAACAGGGGCGCGAGAAAATCCCCGAGACTTAATACGAAAGCGAAGGTCGCTCCGGCCACGACGCCAGGAATGGACAGCGGGAAGATTACTTTCCAGAAGGTTTGGGCTGGTGTTGCGCCCAGATCATGAGAAGCCTCCACCAGATTTCGTGGGATATGTTCCAGCGCGGCGTAGATGGGAAGAATTGCGAACGGCGTGTAGATGTGGGTGAGAGTTAACACTACGGCGAACGGACTGTAGAGGAGAAAGTCGAGGGGATGGCTGGTTAAATGTACGTACTGTAGCAGCGTGTTGAGAACCCCATCGGAACCGAGGATCGTCTTCCACGCATAGGCTCGCACCAGATAGCTTACCCAGAGTGGAATGATCACCATCTGGTAGAGCAAGTCTTTTCGCTTGCCCGCATAGAACGACAGAAAATATGCCAGCGGATATCCCAGCGCCAACGAAAACAGCATCACCCGTGCGGCGATCCACATGGAGCGCAACAGCGTCTGCCAGTAGACCGTCTTCTGGAAGAGTTCTTTATAGTTGTCGAGGTTCCAGGAGTGTTGAATAGTCTGTGCCGGCGAGACCGACCAGAAGCTGTAGCAGAACATCAGCGCATATGGCAGGAGAAGAAAGACTCCGACCCAGATCAGAGGCGGCGCGGTCACAGCCGTTTTGTAGGCTCGCGAGAACATCAGTTTCTCTCGGGAGACTCTCGCACCGGGACTGCGTCGGCGGGGGAGAACTCCAGTTCCAGATCATTCGGCAGATTGCTGCCGCCGGGGGTGCGCGCGACCAGCACGAGTCCGTCGGGGCATAGGATGCGGATCAATTCGCTCGCTCCGTGAAAGGCCTGATGCAGGAGAGTGCCTCGAACTCTTATGGAGCCGGGGAAGGTTGCCGCGCCGGCTATTCGGAGATGCTCGGGGCGGAGCGAAAACAGTGCCGGGCCATCGGGAATTGAAGTGGGCCAGGCGAGAGCGCCGCAGAGAGCAGTTCCGGCGCGCACTTCGGCCTTCAGCAGATTGGTGTGGCCTATGAACTGGGCGACGTAAGCAGTTGCGGGGTGGCGGTAAATCTCACGGGGAGTGGCCACCTGTTCGAGTTCTCCGGAGCGCAGCAGGGCGATCCGGTCGGACATCACCATGGCCTCTTCCTGATCGTGTGTGACGAACACAAACGCGATGCCGACCTCGCGCTGCAGCGATTTCAATTCGACCTGCATCTGGCGGCGGAGGTTCGCATCCAGTGCGGACAGCGGTTCGTCAAGCAGTAGCAGGCGCGGACGGTTCACCAGGGCTCTCGCCAGAGCGACCCGCTGCTGCTGCCCCCCGCTGATCTTAGAAGGTTTCGACTTGGCATGAGCCGACATCTTTACCTTGTCCAGCGCCTCGGCCACACGCTGCACGATTTCTGAATCGGGCCGGTTGGCCACGCGCAGGCCGTATCCGACATTCTGTTCGACGGTCAGGTGGGGAAATAGCGCGTAGTGCTGGAAAACGGTGTTTACGCGCCGGCGGTAGGGAGGCTGCAGGTCTAGTCTCTCCGGCCCCATCCACACTTCGCCCGAGGTGGCATGCTCAAAGCCGGCGACGATACGCAGGAGTGTGGTCTTGCCCGATCCGCTTTCGCCGAGGATGGTGAGAAATTCTCCCTCGGCAATGTCCAACGAAACATTGCGCAGCACGATGTTGTGGCCAAAGTTTTTGGCGACATTGCGGATGCTGAGCAGAGTCGATTTGCCGGTGGATTCAGTGATCGCGTCCGCCGAGGATGCTGAAGAGATAAGGGGTGGCATGAGTAAAGTTTCGGCGGCTGTCTTACTGCGCGGCCTTCACATCGTTCCAGATTTCGGTGTACTTGGCGCGCCGCGGGACATTCTGCCAGAAGTAGATGCGCTTCTGATAGTTCTCGACGTCATCAAGATGGAGACCCTTGATCTCGTCCGGCGTCATGAACTGTGCGGCTTGCGGATTGGCGGGAACATAGTGCGTTTTGTCAGTCACTGCTTTCTGGGTCTTGGCTTCGATCATATATTCCAGAAATTTATGGGCCAGTTCCTTGTTCTCGCTACCGGCGGTGACCATCAGGTGATCGATCCAGCCAGTGGTGTTTTCCTTCGGGATCGTTTCGCCGGCAGGGAAGCCGGCTTTCTTCAAATCCGCGGTGTTGAGCGGCCATCCCATCGCGATTACGATTTCGTGGCTCTCAAACAGATTGGTCAACTCGCCGCCCGTGGCCCACATCTTGCGGACATTTGGTTTCAGCTCCAGCAGTTTCTTCTTCACCGCATCCAGTTCCTGATCGCTCAAGTTGTAAAGATGCGAAGGGTCGGGCTTATCGTAGCCAAGTATTTGCGCGGCCATATATACCGTCGAGAGATCATCCCAGACGGACACCTTTCCTTTGTATTTCGGATCCCAAAAGACATTCCATGAGTCCGGTGGCTGCGCGAAGGCGGTGCTGTCGTAGATGATGGGGTCCGGCCCCCACATGAAGGGCACACCATAAACCTGGCTGTTCGCGCGCACTAGAGGAAGAGAAACCAACTGTGGGGAGAGCTGGTTGTAACTTGGAATCTTGGTGAGATCAAGGGGCGCTGCCAGACCAGTGGTCGCGATGGAAGTGGCGACATCGCTGGATGGAGAGATCACGTCGTAGTTCCCGGCGCTGCCTCCGCGCAGCTTCGCGACCAACTCATCGCTCGAGCCCATGTAAGAGGCGGAGACCTTGCAATGATTCTCGTCCTCGAAGGCCTTGATGAAAGATGGATCGGCGTAGCCCTCCCAGACCAGAAGGTTCAGAGTCGGCGTCCTTTTGGAACACGAGCCGATACACAGAACAAGCGCCAACAGAGGCAACACACGCGCTGCACGTCGCCAATCCATTTTTCCTCCAATTACGCAGGGCCCACAGATGTTATTAGAAAGTTGGCGGGGTGTTGACCCATAGCACCAAGGTTTCTTTACGGCCGGGATTCTTCCAGCGGTGCGGAGTGGCACTTTCAAAATAGAAGCTGTCGCCCGGTTTCAGCTTATATTCTTCACCTTCCACAGTGATCTCTAAATCTCCGCGCAAAACGTAGATGAATTCTTCGCCCTCATGGGTGTAGGGATCACCACTGCCGGCCTCTGGCGCGATGCGGAACAGATGTGGTTCCATCACCGCGTTGCCCCAGGCCAGCAATTCCATGCGCACGCCTGCGCCGGCTTCGAGAACTTTGCGTTCCGCAGGACGGACGTGGCGGCTACTGGTGCCATTCGCGCCGAAGAAATCCAGGATATTGGTTTTGTAAAAGCGAGCGAGCTTGCGGAGCGTGCCTACTGAGCCGCTCATCTGCGAGCGCTCCAGAGCGCTGAGAAAACCGACAGAGATTCCCACCGCCTCGGCCACCTGTGACAGCGAAAGTTGACGCCGCGAGCGCAGTTGACGGAGGTGACTGCCGATCACACTCCCGTTGCCGTCTGCGGGCGGCACTTTTCCTTCACGTTTCAGCAGTTGCACAATGGCGGCGGCGTTCAGGCCGCGGACCTTGCGCAGGAAGCGGGCGCGCTTCAGCAGTTTTACGTCATCCTCGGAGTAGAGACGGTATTTGCTTTCGGTACGGCGGGGACGAGCCAGTCCCAGGCTCTCCCAGGAGCGGATGACGGAGGGGGAAACCCCGACTTTCCGGGCTACGTCTCCGATTTTCAAGTAAGGTTCAGGCATTGCGAAGATACTGACAGGCTTCTGGAAATTGTTGTGGCATGAGAAATTTCAATGAGCCGGATGCTTTTTTTTGTGCTTGACAGCGCCCGCCCCAGTTCTCTAACCTTGCGGGATTATAGCAAGGTTGTGTCTGGAAACAAGCAATAGCTTTTCAACAAACCCCAATTTCCCCGGTTGTCTGGAGGCACCATGTCCCTGCGAGCCCGCCGCTCCCAGTTGTGTCTGAATGTGAAGTACTTCGGCGCCGTTCTTTCGCTTCTTGCGATCTGCTTTCTGCCCACCATGCTCGCGGCGCAGGGGACTGGAGGAAGAATCCTCGGCCGAGTATCGGATCCTTCCGGAGCAGTTCTTTCTGGTGCCAAGGTAATCGCGGCGAACGATGCTACCGGGGTCAACCGTAGCGCGACTACGAATGACAGTGGCGACTATGTGTTCCCGGATCTGCCGGTCGGCACCTATTCGTTGACCTTTGATCTGACAGGTTTCAAGAAAGTGGTTCGGCACGCGATCGCCCTGGACGTGAACCAGGTGATCACGCTGAATATGACGATGCAGCTTGGTGCCGCACAGGAAGTGGTCGACGTTACGTCGGAAGCACCGCTGGTGGACACGAGCAGCACGCAGCTGGGCGCCGTGGTCAATAACCGATCGGTGAACGAGCTGCCGCTGAACGCGCGCGACAGTTACCAGTTCCTGCAGTTGCAGCCCGGCGTGCAGTCACAGCTGGGATCGAGCGGCGGAACTTTCTATGGCAGCGACAGCGCGGGATCGGTATCGGTGAATGGCGGCCGCGATCGCGCCAACAACTTCAGCGTCAACGGAGGCGACGCAAACGACCAGTTCGTGAACCTGCCGACGATTCAGCCGACGCCGGATGCGATTGAGGAGTTCCGCGTCATCAGCAACACGTTCGATGCGGAGTATGGACGCAACTCGGGCGCCGTGGTGAACGTAGTGACGAAATCCGGGACGAACCAGTGGCATGGAAACGTATACGAATACTTCCGGAACAAGGTGCTGAACGCGCAGGGGTTCTTTAATACGGTCAAGCCACAGTTCAATCAGAATCAATTTGGAGGAACGTTTGGCGGGCCGCTAAGAAAAGATCGTACGTTCTTCTTTACATCCTATGAGGGGCGGCGCATTCGGCAAGGTCAGTCGGGGGATATCGTCGCGGTTCCGA
>CAVRZL010000020.1:0-65244 GCA_963725565.1 uncultured Acidobacteriota bacterium | reverse complement strand
CACCGACGTTGCTCGGCCCCTCTTCTTCGGCTCCAGGAATTACCACGTGATCGCCTGCTAATGCTTGCGTCAGTCCCGCAATATCCGCAGATTGTTCCATCTCGAGGAAAACGGACATGGCGTATCCGTGGAAAATCGGGGCCTGCAAAAGCTGAAGTGAGAGAACCGGAGCATTGTCCCCGGCAAGCTTGCGATAGTGCCGAACGACGCGCTCTTCCACCGACGCGAGCGTCGGATGCGACTTCTGCCCGTAACGAGCCACCAGGTTGAAGGCAACCTGCGCGTCGTACACTTCTTTCGGTAGAGGCTGGAAGGACAGCAGGTTCACAGTTTGCTGGTGGAGTTCATCCATGCCGCGCTGGCCATGCTCCGAAGCGGGCTCAAATATCGTCGCCAAGGCTTGCCGGATGGCTCCCGCCTTCTTTGCCCGCAGCAATAGAAGCGCTAACGTTACCGCCGCGGGATGCGCGGTGACACAGGGCCCGGGCTGCAATTCGGGTGGGGCAACCTGACCTCGTTCGCGCTCAATCCATAGGGAGCGCACGGTCGCACCGGGCTCAGCTTCGAGTGCCGCCGACAAATCGACGATGGCGCTACCGGCGTCGCGAGCGTCTTTCCAACTCTTGCGTGTGCTGTCTTGGTCAGCGGCAAAAAAGGTAAAGTCCACATGCTCGAACTGCTCGGCGCGCACGCGCTGGATGAAACTGATCTCATCTCCCATGGCTTCGAGTTGGCCAAGTGACTCGTCATCATCGAGCAAGCGTATATCGGCCGCCGGGAAATTTCGTTCGTTCAACATCTCGGCGATCTCTTTACCTTTTAACGATCCTGCGCCCACGATTGCGGCGCGGTATAGTTTGCTGCGCGCCGCCAGGCTTTGGGCCGCGGGGACAGGTTTGACCGATTCGCTCATGAAGTTTGCGACGCCTCCTTGTAGGAAGGAGGGGGTGGTGGCTGGTTTTTTCGACGAAAGATCCATTGCAATCGCCAGAACACGCCCGAAACCATGTAGAGCAGGGCGATACCAAACAGCATGTTGCGTGAGTAGGCGAAAATCAGCCCGAATAATGCTCCCAAAAGCACAATCAGCCGGAAGGGATGGCGAGATCGGAAATCAATGTCCTTGAAGCTGTAAAAGCGCCACGTACTAACCATCAAGTAGCCTACGGTCGTGACCATGGCAGACCACGCTAGAGCCGTGTAGGAAGATTCCAACGGTTCCCCCGCCGTGAAATGCACCACGGCCGCGATCACGCCAGCTCCCGCGGGAATCGGCATACCCACAAAATACTTTTTTCCAGGACGCCCGGGATTCGATGGCTGCGGATTACTCGTGATATTGAAGCGCGCCAACCGGCTCGCTCCCGCGATCAGGAAGAGAAAGCTGGCAATGGCGCCGAGTTGCGTCAGCTTAATGTGCCAGTTCCCTCCACTGAGCAAAACCGGTGGCATGAGGCGAAAGCCCCAGGTCCACGCCAGCATGGCCGGGGCGATTCCGAAGGTGATGACGTCGGCCAGCGAGTCCAACTCCCGCCCGAAATCACTGCTGGTGCCGGTCATGCGCGCGATGCGGCCGTCTAAACCGTCGAACAGCACCGCGAATCCGATCGCGATCGCGGCGTTGTCCAGGTGAAAGTAATCAATCGCACTGGCGTGCATGACCTCCAGAATCGCGTAGTATCCCAGCGCCATGTTGGCGGTCGTGAACAGCGACGGCAGGATGTACATCCCCTTGCTCAGTCGCCGCCGCGGTCTGGGAGTCACCTGGTCCATCAATGCGCCCTTTCGGCCGCGGAAGCACTTCCCGCCGTGGCCAAAGCTTCGCGGGATTGCAAATACGCCAGCACGGAGGCTCCACCCTTGACGTGATCTCCGACTTTCACATTCACGCGCGCCGCAGCCTCCAGCACCACATCGACGCGGGATCCAAATTTGATCAGCCCGACACGCTGGCCACGCTCCAGGCGATCTCCCACTTTCGGATAAAAGACGATCCGCCGGGCAAGCAGTCCGGCGATTTGCTTGAACACAACGCGCTGACCGTCGCCCTCGACGGTCACTATATTCTGCTCGTTTTGCTCGGCCGACGCCACGTTCATGGCGTTTAGATATTTGCCCCGCTGGTACCGGACATCGCGCACCACTCCCGCAATCGGGGAACGGTTGACATGCACGTTAAACACGTTCAGAAAGATGCTGATCCGTAGCCGATCTTCGTTTCCGACGGAAACCTTGGCAACTTCGGTGACCTTGCCGTCGCCCGGAGAGACCACGGCGCCGGACTCCGCAGGAATTGCACGCTCGGGATCGCGGAAGAACCACAAGAAGAAGAATGCTAATAGGAATGGAACGATCGCCCACGCAGGTTGGGTCAGCCAGCCCAGTAGAATTCCGGCGGCGATGAGTGGAAGCGCGTAATAGTAGCCATCACGAACCATGGGGAGTCAATTCATTATATCCGGCTGATGTCGGCCAAGTGTGATCCTGCCGGAGACTCCGTAAGTATAAATAAAAAAAGGCGCTTGAACGCGCCCTTGCGGAGATGCATTGCTCCCTTGGCGGCAAGCCGCCTGAGAGTTGGCCAGATTCCAAATTATGCTACGTTGACGCCGTATTGCAGCCGATACTCGCGCTCGATCGATTCCATCTGATCTTTCAAGCGGAGTTTCAGCTTCTTCAGCCGGACTTCTTCCAGCTTTTCGTCTTCGCTGAGATAGCGTTTCTGGGTGAGTGAATCGAGACGTTGCGAGTACTGCGTATGCTCGTGAGCCAGTCTGCGAAATTCTTCATGACTGGTCAAGAGTTGGTCTTTCGGAGTCAGCATCCAGCAGACCTCCAAACCGGGATTATAGGCTCACGGTAGCACAGCCCTAATACCCATTCAATGCCAAAAAAGTGGTGCAACTATCCTGGTGCAGTCTCAGTATGAGAACGATTTAGCGGAGGGTCAAGCGGTACAGAACGGCATCTTCGGGAGGTGTTGCATAGTAGTTCTTTCGGCGTCCGACCTGCTGAAAACCGGCTTTCTCATATAGGCGTCGAGCGGCGCCGTTCGACTCGCGGGCCTCCAGAAATACCGCCACACTGTTGGCTTCGCGGGCCGAGGCCAGCAGGGCCTCCAGCAGGCGCTTGCCGACTCCCTTTTGGCGTTCTGTGGGCGCAACGACGATGTTCTCTAGTTCCCATTCGGCGGCAACGTATTGGGCAACCAGGAAACCAACCAACAGAAGACTCTCCGTCTCCTGTTCGGCTACGAGGACGAGCCTTGCAGGGCTAACTTTCGATCCCAGAAAGCCGTGGTACTGCTTCTCGGTCCAGTGAGCAGCCTGGGCCGACGACCGTTCGAGTTCCAGTATGCGAGGAATGTCGGCGAAATTGGCGGCGCGAATGTCCACGAGATATCCAGGTACCTTTGGCGGGGAGCGACGAGCCTTTAGCTATGAGTTTGCTTTGGCAAATATCTCTGCATCGGAACGGCGCACGTAGTTCGCCTCCAACTGGTCAGGAGAAACGATCTCCCCGGCTTTCAATTTCCGCCAACCCAGGCTCGCAATTTCTTCCACTTCCAGGGCTTCCAGATGGACAACGGCGAGGCCGCCGTTGCGAGCGGCAGCGGCGAGGCTCTCCACTGGCGTTACCGGCGTCCACTCTTGTCCCAAAGCCAGAAATTCATCTTGAGATACTACTTTCTCTTCGATGATCTTGGCCGTATTGCCTGTTACCTCGTATTTGCCGGCATAAACTTCGCCTCGCCCGGCGTCGAGCGCAGCCAGAACTTTCCCTTGCGAACCGCCAGATAGGGCTACAGCCTCCAGCAACGAGATGGGCACAATCGGCTTATCCAGAATTTCGGCAAGGCCTTTGACCGCCGCCAGCCCGACGCGCAAACCAGTGAAGGATCCCGGACCGGAGACCACCACGAAAGCATCGATGTCGCTTTTGCTGAAGCTATGTTTCTGCAACAGACCAGCGATCTGCGGCACCAGTTCCGCAGAGAAAGTACCACCCGCGAGCGGCACCGTCTCAATCACCTCGACGTCGGACCCAGAACCGTGGTCCGCCCGCGCCACTGCGACACTGCCGTGTTTTCCTGAAGTGTCGGTGACCAGAAGAAGCATTTGAATCCAGTTCTATCCGTGAAGATCGGCGAAAATCCGAGGCCGGTGATCTTAACCCTGCACCAGTTCCAGCAGCACCCCGCCCGTACTCGCAGGATGGACGAATACGTACTTGTGCCCGCCCGCGCCAACTTTGATCTCTTCCGAGACTAGCCGCACGCCGTCCTCTTTCAGCCGCTGAACCGCCGCAGGTAAGTCTGGGACTTTCAGGCAGACGTGATGTAGGCCTTCCCCTCGCTTGGCGATGAACTTCGCAATGATTGAATTCTCCGATGTCGCCTCGAGCAGTTCCAGACGGCTCTCGCCCACAGGGACCATCACCAGCCGAACCTGTTCCAGTTCGACGGTTTCCTCGGGAGAGACGCTGAGGCCAAGCTTCTCATAGATTGCCTTCGCCGCCGCCAGCGACTTTACCGCGATGCCGAGATGATCAATCTGGAACATAGGATCCATCTCCGTTCACGTAGCAGCGGACGTATTCGTCCGCCATGTTCTTTGCCCTGCCGTACCAAACAATGCGTCCAGGGCTACGTGTTCTTTGCTCCTGCGGCGATCTCCTCTACCAGCGTATACGGATCGCGCTTATGCTCGGCCACTTCCTGGGCGAGTGCCGCCACATTGCCATCGCCGAGTTGCGCCCGTGCTTTTTCGAGCATCACGTCTCGCAGCATCTGTACCAAGCGCTCCTGCCAATTCTCGGCGCTCTTTTTCACCGCGCGGTTTTCCTTTTGCAGATAGCTCTCATAGTCGACAACCGCCGCAGCCAGTTCCTCTATACCAGTTCCCTCGCTCGCCACCGTCTTCACAATGGGAGGCGTCCAGCCATCGTGGCGGGTAGCCAGCGATTGCAGAGCCCGGATCTCGCGCTCCACACGCTCGGCGCCTTCGCGATCGCTCTTGTTGATCACGAAGATATCGGCGATCTCCATGATGCCGGCTTTGATGGTCTGCACATCATCGCCCATGCCGGGAACGAGGATCACGACCGTGATGTCGGCCAAGCGAACGATATCGATTTCATCCTGCCCCACTCCGACGGTCTCGATCAAAACGATGTCGCGACCGGAAGCGTCGAGCACGGTGGCGACATCCGCCGTAGTGCGAGCCAATCCGCCCAGCGACCCGCGAGTCGCCATGCTCCGAATGTAAATGCCAGGATCGGCAAAGTGGTCCTGCATGCGGATACGGTCGCCGAGAATCGCGCCCCCCGTGTAAGGGCTGGTGGGATCGACTGCAACGATCCCAACGGTGCGATTCTGTTTACGATAGAGCTTCGCGAGTTGGTCGACTAGCGTGCTCTTCCCCGCTCCCGGCGCTCCGGTCATTCCAATGACACGAGCCTTGCCGGAGTGGGGAAATACCGCCTTCATCAGGTCGGACCATCCGGCGGCACGGTTCTCGACGGTCGAGATAGCACGGGCCAACGCTCGCGTATCGCCGGAGCGCACGGAAGCGATCAAAGCCGTCAGCGCGGAATTCGTGGCAACGTCCAAGCGAACAGTGTAAAGCAGAGCGGGAGTAACGGGGAAAGGTGCCGCTACGGATTGATGACAGCGCCGCCCGGCCCAATGCTTAAGATATGACGAGCAAACCGGCCAAGTAATGGATATTCGGCCCACTCTCCGCGCCCAGCCTTGACTCCATAGACAATCACCAACAAGAGCTTGATCGCCCAGAACACGGCGAATCCAAGCCAAAAAACGCCAAAAAAGAGGAGGAAGAGTGGCGGAGCATCGGAGGGGCCGTGCTGCAGAGTCCAGCCTCCGACAAATATGCCCAAGCCGACTGAAATGAAAACAACTGCCATCACGAACATGGTCAGGAAGAGGCAAACGCCCTGGAAAAGCAGGACCTGCAGCGCATGAAATGTTACGAACCGTGATTGGCGTCTCAGGAAAAAGATGACAAGCGGCGCAATCCATCCCCCAACCAATTGCAATACATGAGCTAGAACGGCCATCGTGCGCTCGTCTTGCGTGGTGCCAGCCACGGAATTGTCGGGTTGGCCTGGGGGCGCGTGTGACATTTGCTGAGAACTTTACCACGCGGGTGCTATCGAAAAACCGCTTCGGAGCCGAACCGAGGGTTCAGCAACGAGGGAGATCCTTCGCTCCGCCTGAAAGGCGGCTGCGCTCAGGATGACGCCGAGCTTTGGTGGAGGCTCGCTTTTTTCGCAGCTAGTCTTTCAGCAACTGCCGGGCGATTACCAATCTCTGAATCTCGCTGGTGCCTTCGCCGATCGTGCACAGCTTCACGTCGCGATAGAACTTTTCGGCAGGATAGTCCTTGATGAATCCGTAGCCGCCGTGAATCTGCACGCCCTCGTTGGCACATCTCACCGCGACTTCGCTGGCGTAGAGCTTGGCCATCGACGATTCCTGCGTGGTCTTCATGCCCGCATCTTTCATCGAAGCGGCGCGCATGGTGAGCAACATGGCTGCATCGATCTCGGTAGCCATATCCGCCAGCTTCCACTGGATCGCCTGAAAATCACTGATGGCCTTGCCGAACTGCTTGCGCTGCTTCGAATATTTCAAGGCTGCCTCGTAAGCACCCTCGGCCATTCCCAGCGACAAAGCAGCAATCGAAATGCGGCCGCCATCGAGCACGCGCATGGCATCGGGAAAGCCCTGGCCTTCTCCGCCCAACAGATTCTCGGCGGGAATAACGCAGTCTTCAAAGATCAACTCTGCGGTATCGCTGGCGCGCAGGCCGAGCTTGTTTTCCTTCTTGCCCGGACGGAACCCCTTGGTATCTTTCTCTACCACGAACGCCGAGAGTCCATGCGTGTGCGCTGCCCGATCCGTCACCGCGAGCACAACAATCACGTCCGCGTAATGCCCGTTCGTGCAAAACGTCTTAGTGCCGTTGAGGACCCAGTGGTTTCCTTTGCGGACAGCCGTCATGCGCGCGCTACCGGCGTCGGACCCGGAGGACGGCTCGGTCAGTCCCCACGCGCCGATCGATTCTCCAGTCGCGAGCTTGCTCAGGTATTTCTTTTTCTGCGCTTCGTTCCCGGCAAGAAAAATATGGTTCGAGCACAGCGACGTATGGGCGGCGACGATGATGCCGACCGAACCGTCCACGCGCGACAGTTCCTCGATCGCCGTCACATACTCCACATAGCCCATGCCGGCGCCACCGTACTCCGCAGGAAAGACAGTGCCGAGCAGACCTAGTTTTCCCAGTTCCTTGATGGTGGCGAGGGGGAATTCTCCCGCCTCGTCCCACTCCATGACGTGCGGCTTGATCTCGCGCTCGGCAAACTCGCGTACGCTCTTTTTCAACTGCAGTTGCTCTTCGTTCAGTAGAAAATCCACGATTCCTCCCGCCCGCTCGGGTGCCGCGCGTGGCAGCCCCGCTCAACCAGCATCAACGGCGATGAATTTCGATTAGAACATAGCGTCAGAAAGTGCAGAAGTTACGTCCGGAGAAGAAAGGAGTAGGATGGCAAAAACCGCATGAACACTGGCGATTCTGCGTATTTCTGAGAGCCAGCCAACCGACCGGATGGTTTGGCAAATCTGGGCCGGCAACGCCGTTCTCGAACCAGCGCTGCAGACCTACCGCAGATTATACGCTCGGAATTCAAGAGTCGACTGACACTCCGGAGGGCGCAAGAAATGCCTGAAACACTTCATTGGAAAGCAACCGTCCGTGTGCCGTCAGCCGAAGAGAATCGCCTAACTCTTGCAACAGGCCGGCGTCGACCAGTCCCGCTATCGCCGGCCGCAGGCTGTCGATGGCAGGCTTGCCGAAACGCCCGATAATTTCCCGAAGATCAATTCCACGGTTCAAACGCAATCCCAGAAAAAAACTCTCTTCCAAAGCATTGGTTCGTGTAACCACATCCTTTTGTAACGAGGAGCCTGCCACGTACTTTTCCAGAACATCCGCAGTTGCAAACCGAACCGCGTGCACTGACGGGTCCGCAGACTCCAGCATCGAGTGGGCATCTACTCCAAAGCCGAAGTACGGCTTCCGCGTCCAATACTTCAGATTGTGTCGGGACTCGAAACCCAGGCGCGCGAAGTTGGAGATTTCGTACTGCGCCACTCCCGCCCCTTTCAGCGTCTCGCACGCTGCGACATAAAAATCGGCAGTCGCCTCTTCATCGGGCACAAAATGCGCATGATAACGTGTGCCGCCCGCAATCAATTCGCGCCCCAGTCTCGAATCGTCATCCACTTCGAGCATGTAGACGCTGACGTGCGGAGCTCCGGTCGCGATTGTCTCCTGTAGGGATTCCGCCCAACTGACGCTGGTCTGGTGCGGCAAGCCAGCGATGATGTCAACATTGATGTTCGCGATGCCACCCGCGCGCAGACGGGAGATGTCATCCAGGATGGTTGCTCGTTTGTGAAGTCGCCCCACGGCCGCGGCCTCCGCGTCGACAAATGACTGCGCGCCAAGGCTGACTCGATTGACCCCACACCGCAGTAGTGTCTCCAGCATTGTTGGCCCTAACGTTCCCGGAGCGCATTCCACTGTGATTTCGCAATCACGCTGAACCTCAAATTGAGACCGTACCGCTTCGAAGATTCTCTCAAGTTGCCCGCTGTCGAGCACGGTTGGGGTTCCACCGCCGAGGTAGATGGAGTCCACTTCCCTCTCGAACCAACCGCCCATTTCTTCCGCGGTCTGCGATGCGCTCGAGATGTCCAGGCACACTCGATCTACATAGCGGTCGAACAGCATCTTGGAAAACACGTCGGACGCAAAATTGCAGTAGCTGCACTTGGTGCGGCAGAACGGAACCGAAATATAAATCCCAAGGCTCACTCGCCCATTATCCCACTGGAAGAAAAAGCAGGTGATTTGCGGCAATGCTCACTTCAATCCGACAGCGGCAAAGGCACTCTGCGCTTCGGGATTGCTCATGAACGTCTTCCACACAAAGTCCGAGCGGAGGTTTTCCGCCATGATCAGGTTAACTCCAGAGCATATCCCAATGACATCCGGGTCATACCATCCGCTCAGAGGATTGAATGCATTGACAAATCCATAGCGTTGCCAGCTCGGCGCATATTTTGCCCGGACGTTCCTCAGCACACTCAAGCACTCCGTGGAGGCAAACGGCAGAGATCCACCACACGCGCAAGGCACGATGCTGCCATCGATCGGACCCATCCCAGGCGGCCCGCCCCACACCACGTATGCCTCGCTTGAATCCGAGGCCGCGATTCCCCAGAGGCTATCGGAGTAATCCGGGAACTGGCTTTCCAAAGACAGGCAGAAAAGTTTGTGGGCCTGCGTCGCAGTAACCGAATTATCGAAGTAGTTGGCATAGTTGTCGGATTTGTTGCGGAAGTCGAACCAGGCATGAGAGTACTGGTGAATAAACAGGGGAGCATAGAAGTTCGTGATGAATGTCAGCCCCTCATAAGTCAGAGTGGGGCGCGTAAAGGCATCCCAGCAGGAGGGCGGGACGGGATGGCTGGTTGAGCCAATCGCCAGCAGGTAGATCATCATGAGCTCGCAGTAGGTATCCCAGCGATTCGTGATAAAGCCGTTCTCGGGCGTCCAGCCCATCGAGAATGCAGCAGCTCCGTTGAGCATCCAGGGCCAGTTCACGTTGTTGTAGATTTGCGTGGCCAGGCTTTGAATCTGAGCACCTTGAAAGTATTGGCGGCAGGTCAGTACGCCGCACAGCAGGATAGAAGTGTCGATCGACGAAACTTCGCTGCTCCACACGCGGTCACCGGTATTCATGTCAAGGAAATGATAGAAAAAACCGTTGGTGCTCGCCTGCAGGCCAGCCTGCAATGACGCCAGGAAATTCAGGGTTGCGGCCACGCGGGTTTGGATTTGCGCGCTATCTCCGTAGCCGCGAGAGTGGCCAATGCACAAAGCGGTCAGCCCGAATCCAGTGGCAGCAATACTCGCCACCGTGCGGGTGTCATCGCCGGCTGCCAGGGCACGATCTTTCACTAGTCCGGTGACGGCGCTTGCCTGCTCCCAGAAGTACAGAAAAGTCGCTCGTTCCATCTCATCAAGGAATTCATCGTCGGAGACGGGCGGTGGCGGAGGCAGAGTAGAAGTGGAGGCTGCTCCGCCACAGGCCGTCATGGCTGCCGCCAGACTCAGGGCCGGCAATGCCAAGGCCGACTGCGCAGAGCACTTGAGCAGTTGACGGCGGGTAATTCCGTAAAGTCGGCTCGCTTCGGTCTTTGCCATGCAGTCGTCGGCCTTGCCCGCCAGTCACGGGGCGCAACTTCTCATTGTACGGGCTCGACGACAAAACCTTTTCCATCCGTTCGCCTCGCTGCGCCATCTATTTGAGGTAACCTGTTTTAAGGCGCGCGAGCGTGTTCCGTCCGTTTGTCCAAGCTGGCACTGAGACCCGATGGCCCAGGAAGAAGAGGTATTAGGCAAAGCGTACGACAGCCGTCTGATGCGGCGGCTGCTCACTTACCTGCGTCCCTATCGCTGGCAGGTAGTGATCGCTGTTGTCTCGATCATCCTGAAGTCGTTCGCCGACGTGCTTGGGCCGTACCTGGTCAAAGTCGCCGTGGATCGCTATCTTGCACCCATCCCCGGCGCCGCAGCTGGTTTGTGGAACTGGCTCGACCCGCGGCCGCTGCACGGCATCGCGCAGATCTCCGGCATCTACTTCGGGCTCTTGATCTTCACGTTCGTCCTCGAGTTCCTGCAGACCTACTTTATGCAGTGGACCGGGCAGCAGGTGATGTTCGACCTGCGCAGCCAGATCTTTCGTCACCTGCAGCGCATGCATGTCGCGTTCTACGACAAGAATCCGGTTGGACGGCTGGTAACGCGCGTGACTACCGATGTCGACGCGCTGAATGAAATGTTCACCTCCGGCGTAGTCTCGATTTTCGAAGACTTGTTCGTGCTCGCCGGCATCCTCGGCATCATGTTGTGCATGAACTGGAAGCTGGCGCTGATCACCTTCGCCGTGCTGCCCTTTATCGTCTTTGCCACGAAGATTTTCCGCGACAGAGTCCGCGACTCCTACCGCCGTATTCGCACCGCTATCGCCCGCATCAATTCCTACTTGCAAGAGCATGTAAGCGGGATGATGGTGCTGCAGCTTTTCAATCGTGAGCGCAAAGCCTACAACCGCTTTTCTGAAATTAACCGTAGCCACATGGACGCCTTCAAAGACGCCATTCTGGCCTATGCGGTCTACTATCCAGTCGTCGATTTCTTCTCAGCGATTGCGATCGCGTCGGTAATGTGGTGGGGCGGACAGGACGTGATTCGCCAGATTTCAGTCAGTACAGTTGAAGTGACGCGCCAACCGCACCTCGGCCTGCACCTGGTTACGGTCACCGCCTCGCTTGGCGTGCTCATCGCTTTCACGCAATACGCCATGCGATTCTTCCGTCCGATCATGGACTTCAGCGAGAAGTACAACATCCTGCAGTCGGCAATGGCGGCCAGCGAGCGTATTTTCAAACTGCTGGATGCACCGGTTGAAGTTGTCTCCCCGCTTGTGACCAAGCGACCGGAAGGCCCGGGCCGGATCGAGTTCGACCACGTCTGGTTCGCCTATCGAGAAGTATCAGCGGAAGACGCAAAACCGGGCAAAGAACACGTAGCGACAGCCGCTTCGGCTGTCCGGCCAGCGCCAAGCGCGGCCGAATCAAGCAATGGCCACGCGTCGCGGAACGAACCCCCCGACTGGATCCTCCGCGATGTGAGCTTCACCATCGAACCCGGAGAGACGGTCGCCGTAGTCGGGCACACCGGCGCCGGCAAGACCACCATGATCTCGCTGCTGCTCCGTTTCTACGACGTCCAGAAAGGCGCAATCCGCATCGATGGCGTTGACGTCAAAGACATGGACCTAGCCGATCTGCGCAGCCGGTTCGGCGTCGTCTTGCAGGATCCATTCCTGTTCACTGGCACGATAGGAGGTAATATCCGCCTGGGCACGCTGCGCATTCAGGACGCACATGTGCAGCAAGCCGCCGAAGACGTCAATCTCGGCGATTTCATCCGCGCCCTGCCGAACGGATTCAACGAAGAGGTACGCGAGCGCGGATCGACGCTCTCCACCGGACAAAAACAGCTCATCTCCTTCGCCCGCGCCCTCGCGCACGAACCCAAGATCCTGATCCTCGATGAGGCCACGTCCAGCGTCGACACCGAAACCGAATTCAAGGTGCGCGACGCGCTCGCACGCATGGTCGAAGGACGGACGTCCCTGATCATCGCCCACCGTCTCTCGACCATCCAGCGCGCCGACAAGATCCTCGTGATGCACAAGGGCCAGCTGCGCGAAATGGGAACCCATCAGGAACTGCTGGCCCACCGCGGCATCTACTACAAGCTGTACCAGTTGCAATACAAAGACCAGGAAGTAGCATTCGGGCGCTCACAGGAGCCTGAGTCCACGGTCAGCGCGGACGATTAACGGTTTTATGTGGCGCGGGCGCCCCGCCCGCGAAATGCCGGCACCGCATCGAATGCCTCGCTTACAATGCTCTCTTGCGAATCCTGATCTCCGCTGGCGAAGCCTCGGGTGAAATGTATGGGGCGCAGCTTATTGAAGCTATGCGCCGTGCTGCCGCCACAGAAAATGTGGGGACAGCCGCCCCCGGCTGTCCGGCAGGGCGAAGCCCTGCTGAAGCTACCATCGGCCGAAAGCCTGCGGAGCTGCGCTCCGCCGGACAGCCGGGGGCGGCTGTCCCCACACAAGGATCTGGCCCCACGCGTCTGGACTTCTTCGGCGTTGGCGGCGACCGCATGCGCGCCGCTGGTTGCGAGACCGTCATCGACACCAAGGATCTTGCCGTAGTCGGCATCACTGAAATCCTCAGTCATCTGCCCAAAATCCTTGGACTCTACCGGCATCTGATCGAAGAAGCCGACCGCCGCAAGCCCGACCTCGCTATTGTCATCGACTCCCCAGCTTTTAACTGGCGCGTAGCCCGGCAAATGAAGCGGAGGGGCGTCCCTACTGTCTACTACGTCGCACCCCAATTCTGGGCCTGGCGCCAGGGACGCGTCCGCCTGCTTCGGGACTACATCGACAAAGCGCTGGTCATCTTTCCGTTTGAAGAAAAGTTCTACCGCGACCGAGGCGTAGATGCGACGTTCGTGGGCCATCCTCTGGCAGAGTTGCCTCACCCCACTATCGAACGTGGCGACTACGCAAAGCAGTTCCAGTTCGACCCCGCCAAGCCCTGGATCACGCTCATGCCCGGCAGCCGCGTGAAGGAAGTCCGCATGAACCTGCCGACGATTCTCGAATCGGCTGCCATGCTCGGCCCGGATTATGAATACCTGCTCCCTGTCGCGCCAACGCTCGATCGCACGTTCCTGTCGAATCTGATCGGGGCGCAGAAACTCACTCTCGTACCGGAGGCCCTGCCAGCGCTCTGGCATTCCCGCGCCGGAATTGTCGCCAGCGGCACAGCAACCGTGGAGGCCGCCATGATGAACACACCCTTCGTCATGGTCTATCGCGTCTCGCCCCTCACCTACCTGTTAGGCAAGCCCCGAGTGAAGGTTCCGCGGTTCGCCATGGTTAATCTGATTGCCGAAGAAGAGGTAGTCCCGGAGCTGGTCCAGCAGGATTTCACCGCCGGAAACGTGGTCGCACGGATAAAGGAAATCCTGCCGGATGGCTCCGCACGCGACCGCATGCTGGAAGGCCTGGCGCGGGTTAAGGCCCGACTGCGGGCCCCAGATCGTGGCGGCATGCCATCCCCCTCACCTGCCGACCGCGCAGCCGAGATGATCCTAGGACTGGTTCGACAAAGCCATAAGCCTAAGAACTAAGGCCTAATCGCTGGCCCGGCTTGTGCTCCCAGCATCTTTTGGGTCAGAATCTTCATCATAGGAAATGGGTTATCATTTCCTGGAGACTCTCCTGAATGTCCATTGACCGGCGCTTGCTCGGCGTCCTTACGAGTTCCCTGACTCTGTTGCTCCTCATCTTGCAGGCTTTGCCGTCGCAAGCCGCCGCAGAAAAGACGCGGCTTCGCGTGGACGATTACCAGATCAACGCGGTGCTCCAGCCGCATCTCCACCAGATTTCGGCCACGGCGAAGGTTAAGTTCACTGCCTTGCAGGACTTAAGTGTTGCCGTATTTGAACTGCATAACGATCTGCGGGTCACTAAAGTCCTCGGCGAAAAGAACCAGCCGCTATCCGCCGAGCGCGTGACCCAGGACTCCACGGTACGGGTCGCGCTGCCGAGCGGCCTGTCCAAAGATGCCTCGATGACCCTGACCTTCGAGTACGAAGGCCAGCTCGAAAATGCCGACAACAGCCCGGTTCCAGGACTGAGCCTCGCTTATGTGGGCGATGACACCAGCTATCTTTTCTACGCCGGACGCTGGTTTCCCGTCAGCGGCTACGGGCTGAATCGATTCACTTCGACGATCAGTGTGACCTTGCCCGCTCACATGCTGGCCATCGGGAGCGGCAAGGTCACTTCCTCTGACGTTGCCCCGCCCAAGAAGCCAGCAACGAGCGTGCTTCCGACCAAAACGTTTACATTTGTTTCCGATAAACCGAGTTTTCCGGGAACGATCGTCGCCGGGGTTTTTCAGGAATACAAGAGCGACGAAGCCGGGATGGACTTGCACGTATTCTTCAAGCCCACACACCAGAGCGTCGCGCCCGCATACACGACTACGGCGGTTCAGGAATTTACTTACTTCATCACGCTTTATGGGCTGCCGCAATCGCAGAAGCTGAATATCGTCGAACTCCCCGGAGACACGCTGCCGTATGCCTGGGCCCCGGAGATCGTCGGGCTTGCCGGACCGTCTATCACTGAGAAGACGAACTATCGCCTGCTGGCGGATGCAATCGCACACCAATGGTGGGGAGTATCCGTGAGCCCCACGACTAAGGATGACTGGTGGCTCAGCGATGGCTTTTCCCGCTATTCCGAGGCCATGTACGTAGAGAACGCCGCTGGAGCAGCAGGCTTGGAAGAGGCTGTGAAAGACATGTCGGTGGGCGCTCTAGCCTATGACACGGTGCCGCTCTCCAGTGCCAGTAAGCTCGATATCTTTTCGACGGAATTTCAATCCCTCGCCACCGACAAGGGGGCGATGATCCTGCACATGCTGCGCTGGGTGTTGGGCGAGGACAAGTACAACAAGACGATGCGCGAATTTGCCGGCACCTATGCCGGAAAATCGGCGACGATGGATGACTTCCGCGCCATCGCCGAGAAGAACTATGGCGAGCAACTGACCTGGTTCTTCTCGCAATGGCTCGACTCGACCGGGGCGCCCGAGTTCAAGGTGAAGTACACGACCTACCGTCTGGGCGGAGCGGCCGCGCAGAACCCGAAGGAGGAGAAAATTCCCGGATTCCGCGTGACCGGCGAAATTTCGCAGGATCTCGATCTTTTCCGCATGCCCGTTGATCTCCGCATCGACACCGATGGCAAGACCGAGAACAAGCGTATCGAAGTCGTGGGCACGAACTCACCTTTCTCCATCGAGACCTTCGGCCGACCGCGCCGTATCTCGGTTGATCCCGACCATCACGTTCTGACCAATTCCAGCGACGTGAAGCTGCGCGCCTCAATCCTTCGTGGACAGGCCATGCAGCAGCAGGGAGATCTCACGGGCGCACTTACGGAATTCAACAAGGCCCTGGATCTCAACAAGAACAGTTCGCTGGCTCACTACCGCATTGCCGAAGTGTTCTTCCTGCAACGGAACTACCAGTCTTCCGCGAATGCCTATCGTGAAGCGATCAATGGAGACGGCGATCCGCGCTGGACGGAGGTTTGGAGCCGCGTTCAGCTGGGAAAGATCTTTGACATTACCGGGCAACGGGAGCGCGCGGTCAACGAATATCGCCAGGCCCTGCAGACGAATGACAATACCTTTGGCGCCCTCGAGGAAGCCCGGAAATACATGCAAAAGGCCTACGAGCGGCCCAAGGAAAAACAGCAGTAGGAGATCCGGGTCCGCCTAAGAAGGATTTGTGAGCTCTGTCGCAGTCAGGACTTGATCCAGCGCTCGGCTGCTTGGAAGGACTGGAAGATTTCAATATTCCTCTGCGTGCGCAAGATTTTGTGCATGCGGGCGGCATGCTTTTGGACGGCGCTTCGCACTACGAAGGCCCGCTTGGCTTCTGTCGAAAAGGGATCGATTTCATCTGCCAAGCGGAAGAAATCATCGGCTTGCAGATCAAGCTCCACCGCCTCGGTTAAATCGCAAATCTCCGAAAACTCCGGCTGGAACGACGAGTTGGCTCGCAGGTGCGTAGCATAGTCCGCGATATCCGCTGCGCTAATCTTCTTTCCAAATTTAACTACCACCAGCCTATGCCTGACATCAATGAAGAATTTGGTGGCCGTAGATACGGGCTGAGGAGCACGTTCCTGGGCAGCATGCGCATTTCCGCTTTCCGGCACTTTTGACTTCTCCCCAAGAAATAAACGGCTACCTGTTTCTATCGGCAATCTGTCGAGAAACGTTATGTGTTCGCCCAAATTTCCTTCACGTCGCCTTGTCCGCAGCTAACCTTTTTCCCGCCGGCGGGGTCTAACCCATTACAGTCAGCCGGGAACTTTTCACTGTTCCTGCGCGTATCTCTGATCAGATGTTAGGCGGGATTGAGACCCCTCGCCTCAACGTTACCCGGGTGCCCCCACGCTCCTCCCCGGAGGCGTGGGGGCATGATTTTGATCCCTTCCGATATGCGGATGCTTCTCGACCTCGTTCAGCAGTCCTTGGGACAAAACATCATGTTTATGTTTCCCCGGACGAATTTCCGCCGTGAGATCGGCCTGCCCGCAGTCAAGGCGGCTGGACTGAATCCGATCGAAGCCCTGCACTACGCATCGTTGGTCCGGCTGCCGCTGTGGTGAAGTTCTTCCCGCTTTCGCTACAATCGCGGGATGCCGGAAGCCAGCCGCCTCGAACGCGTTCTCGCACAACTCCGCTTGTATGAGCACCCGCTCCTTACCTTCGCGGCACGCGGCAAGGGCGATGGCGTAGAAGTCATCATCCAGTTCAAGGACGAGAGCGTGCCTGTACACACTTACTACTTCGATCTCCATCCCCGCGATCTTGACGATCCGCAATTCGAATGGAGCTTCCAGCGCCAGCTCTACGATGCCCTGCACGATTATTTCGTTGAGATGTTCATCCGCACACCGCAGGATCGCTCAGATCGCCGGAAGAAGGGATTGTGAGCGCCCTACGGCAGATCATCGAGCAGGAGATCCACCAGCGCGGACCGATTCCCTTCTCGCGCTATATGGAGTTGTGTCTGTACCATCCCGATCTCGGCTACTACTCGCGCCATGCAGCGCAATTTGGCAAGGCGGGCGATTTCTATACGTCGAGTGATGTCCATGCGGTCTTCGGACGTCTGCTGGCGCGCCAGTTTGATGAAATGTGGCGCGTGCTGGGCTCACCCGAAACCATCACGGTGAAAGAACTCGGGCCCGGTCGCGGATTGCTGGCGCAGGATGTACTGGATTGGTCGGAGAAGAAGCTTCCGGAATTCTTTCGCGCTTTGCGGTATGTTCTCGTAGAGCAATCAACCGCGCTGCAGGAACGCTCTCGGCAAACACTAAGCCGCCATTTCGAGTCGGGCAAGGCAGCATTCGCCTCCGTAGACGCGCCCATCAACTCTCCCGTGATCCTCTTTGCGAACGAGTTCTTCGACGCTCTTCCTGTTGAGATTGTAAGCAGCATGGGATCGCTGCGGATCGGTGCGGAGAATAGACGATTCATCGAATGCTGGGTAAAACCGTCACCCGAGGAGTTGGAGTTTCTGGATCGCTACTCAGTCCATCCAGAAGATGGAGAACGCATCGAGGTTCCGCTGCAGAGCCAGACGATGATGTCGGCGGCCATTGGCATGGAACGCGGATTCGTGATCACCATCGACTACGGATACACCCGCGCGGAGCTGCTTGCCGGACGGCATCGCGGCACCCTGAAGGCTATTCGCCAGCACTCCGTAAGCGCGAGTCCCTACGAAGCTCCGGGCGAGCAAGACATCACCGCGGACGTGAATTTCACCGCGATCGCTGCCGTTATGGAGAAAAACGGCATGCAAGTGGAAAAGCTCATCACGCAATCGCAGTTTTTGATGGGGATTGGCGAAGCCAACCAATTTGCCGACGCCTTCGAGGATTGCCGCTTGCCCCAGGAGCGGGCGAAGGTCGCTCTGCAACTCAAGCACCTGGTGACGCCTGCCGGAATGGGTGAAAGTTTCCACGTGCTGGTTACCAGTAAGGGAGTGGAGCGGGAGAAAGCGGCTGGCCTCGCTGGGCTGAACTTTGGCCGGCGCGATGTGCCGGGTGGACGCAGGACTTAACGCAGAGCGCAACACAGGATTCGGAGGGAGCTGCGAGTTCGCTGGGGTGTTTTATAAGCGGTCGAAACTCAAAGCGGTGGGCATCCCTGTCTCCCGTCACCCTTTCTCCTCTTGCGCTTCTACAGAAGCTGGTGTAACTTCTTGTAGAAGCAATAGGGGAACCTGATGCCATCTCGATCCATTGATCTTCCGCAAGGCACGCTGGACCTGCTCATCCTCCGCACCCTGTCGATTGAGCCGCTCCATGGTTGGGCTGTCTCTGAACGTATCCAGCAGATCTCTAGCGACGTCTTGCGGGTGCAGCAAGGTTCGCTCTATCCCGCGCTGCATCGCCTGGAGCGCCGCGGGTGGATCAAGGCCCGCTGGGGTACATCAGAGAACAACCGCAGAGCAAAGTTCTACGAGCTCACCAGAGCCGGACGTCGCCAACTCGAGATCGAACAAGACGCCTGGCAGAAGCTGACGGCAGCCGTGAGCCAGATCCTCGAAACTGCCTAGGAGGCCGCGTGTTGCTGCACGACTTACTCTTCCGGTTGCGTACCTTGATGCGGCGCCCTGCCGCAGAGAATGAACTCGATGACGAGCTGCGTTTTCACCTCGCGCGGCAGACCGAAAAATATGTGGGGGCGGGATTGACCGAAGCCGAGGCCTTGCGTCGCGCCCGGCTGGAGTTTGGTGGACTCGATCAAGTCAAGAATGAGTGCCGCGAAGCTCGCGGTGTCAGCTTGGTTGAGTCGCTGGTGCAAGACTTGCATTACAGCGCGCGCACTTTGCTTCACTCGCCCGCGTTTACCGCTTGCGCTGTGCTGACCCTGGCACTCGGAATCGGCGCTAACACAGCGATCTTTAGCGTGGTCAATACGGTTTTGCTGAATCCGCTCCCCTATCCCGACTCGCAGGAATTGCTGGCTGCACGGCAAAACGATTCGCTGCCCAATCTTAAAGACATTCAGCGCCAGACCAGTGCGTTTGCCAGCAGCGGTGGAATCAATATCGCGCCTATGGACTTCACGGGCAATGGTGAACCGGTGCGCGTTCACGCCGCCAGTGTCGATGCGGGTCTTTTGGCGACGCTTGGCGTCCGGCCGATGTTGGGCCGTTGGATCGCCGCCGATGAAGACGTAAAAGGCGGACCACGGAATGTCGTGCTGAGTTTTTCGTTCTGGCGGGACTTCCTGGGAGCCGACCCTCATGTGCTGGGCAGAGCGATCCGGCTGAGCGACAAAACGTACACAGTGATCGGCGTGATGCCCAGAAATTTCACTCTGCCGAGAGAACTTGCAGATGTCTTCGTTTCATTGTGGGCGGGATACCCGGAGGATGCTCGCGACCGCGACGTGCATTCCATGCACACCTACTGGCGGTTGAAGCCCGGCGTGCCGCTGGCGCAGGCGCAGGCAGAGATCGCACAGGTGGACCACCGGCTTGCCGAGGCCTTTCCCGACTCAGAGAAGGAGCGCGCCACCTTACTGATACCGCTGCATGAGTGGCTGGTGGGCGATGTCCGCCCGGCGTTGCTGGTTCTGTTCGGAGCGGTTGGGCTGGTGCTGCTGATTGCCTGTGCGAATTTCGCGATGCTGCTGATGGCCCGGGCCGTCGCGCGCCAGCGCGAGCTGATGATTCGCGCCTCGCTGGGTGCACGCAATAGCCGCCTGATTCGTCAAAGGCTCACAGAGAGCACCCTGCTGGCAATGGTCGGCGGAGCAGTCGGACTGATGGCCGCGAAGGCCGGCACAACTTTGTTGCTGGCCTTGAAACCGGCGGAACTGCATCGCTTGGACGCAATTCCCATGGATGCGCGGGTCTTCATCTTCGTATTCGCCGTCTCGCTGCTGTCGGGGCTGCTGTTCGGACTTCTCCCGGCATGGTCCGCATCTCGCGGCGATATCGCGGAAGCGTTGCGGGAGAATGCGCGCACCACCGCCACCGGCGTTTCGCGCAGTCCCTTGCGCAGTTTCCTAGTGACCGGGGAGCTTGCCCTGGCGCTCATTCTTCTGGCGGGTGCGGGGTTGCTGATCAAAGGCTTTCTGCGCCTGCGATCTGTCGATCCGGGATTCAATCCGGCTAATGTCATTACCATGTACCTTCAACTGCCGGGAACTCGCTATCCGCAGTTTCCGCTGCAGACGAATTTCCGACGACAGTTGCTCGCGCAGATCAACGCCTTTCCCGGCGTGGAGGCCGCAATGATAAGCGACCTCCCTCTGGCCGGAAATTATGTAGGCCATCGAGTGGTGGTCGACGGACAGGCGACCCGTGCCGAGGGAACCGAACCAGTGGTGCAAACGCTATCGGTAATGGGGGAGTACTTCGGCGTCATGCAGATACCGATTCGCAACGGACGCGACTTCACTGCGATGGACCGCGAACAACAACCGCGAGTGGCGATCGTCAACCAAGCGTTCGTGCGCCAGCTTCTTCCCGGCCAGAACCCGCTTGGAACCCGTATCGACTGGGCCGGGAACGAACCTCACGAGTGGATGACGATCATTGGTGTTGCGGGCGACGTGAAGCATTCCGGGCTGAACCAGCCAGTGGATCCCGCCGTCTACGCTCCGTTCAGCCAAAATGACGAGAGGTGGCGCAAATTCATGACGCTGGTGATCCGGACGCGAGTTCCGGTAGCAGGCCTGGTCGAGGATGTGAAAAAGCAGGTCTGGAGCTTGGACAGCCAGATTCCGGTAAGCAGCATTCAATCCATGGACGATCTGTTGTCGGTCTCGGTAGCCCAGGAGCGCTTCAACATGTTGTTGCTCGGGAGCTTTGCCGCGCTGGCGGTGGCGCTAGCCGGAGTTGGCATCTATGGCATGGTTGCGTATCGCGTCAATCAGCGCACGCACGAAATCGGAGTCTACATGGCTTTGGGCGCGCAACATTCCGATGTGCTGCGGTTGGTAATGAAGGATGGAGTGAAGCTCGGACTGCTGGGTGTCGTGCTCGGACTTGCCGGCGCCATCGCGCTTACACGGGTGATGGTAAGCCTGCTCTTCGAAGTGAACCCTGCCGATCCCGCAACACTGATTGGTGTCACGTTGTTGCTCGCGGCAGTCGCTATGCTGGCGTGTTACATCCCGGCACGCAGAGCCTTGGGCATCCATCCTATGACTGCCTTGCGCCGCGAATAACTAGCCTCGCACTGAACGACTTCCAGTGATCTACCGATTCAATTGGTCGGTTGTCGGCTATTCGGAAGGAAGTCCGTTTAAGTTTGGCGCCTATGGCCCCCACATGGTCTATTTCTCTGTTGCTTCCGGATACTCAAAGACACCGCGCCCTGACTTGCGACCCAGCCTTCCGGCTTTCACGTATTGGACAAGAAGAGGCGCGGGCCGATATTTATCTCCCAGCGACTTGTGCAGATATTCCAGAATACTAAGGCGAGTGTCGAGGCCCACCAGATCGACCAACTCAAACGGCCCCATGGGATGGTTCAGCCCCAATTTAAGCGCCTTGTCGATATCTTCTGCCGTAGCGATCCCCTCCTGCAGCATGTAGAACGCTTCATTGCCGATCATGGCGTTGATACGGCTGGTGATGAAGCCGGGGGACTCCTTGATGACCACGACTTCTTTACCCATGCGCTTGCCGATTTCTACTGCAGTTGCAAGAGTGTCATCGTCGGTTTCCAACGCGCGCACCACTTCCAGCAGTTTCATCTTGTGCACAGGATTGAAGAAATGCATGCCTACACACTTTTTAGCCCGGTAGGTCACGCTGGCAATTTCGGTGACGCTGAGCGATGAAGTATTCGAGGCAAGAATGGTGGTGGGACGGCAGATCTTGTCGAGCAAAGTGAAGATCTCAATCTTCGATTCCATCTCTTCCGGAACCGCTTCGATGACGAGATCGGCCTCGCGGGCGGCCTCTTCTACCGATCCGGCGTACTCGAGGCGCCGGAAGGCCGAATCCGCATCAGGCGCTGTCACCTTGCCCAGTTCGACGGCCTTGTCGAGATTCGTGCGGATTTCCGCTTCTGCTTTGCGCAATGTACCCGGAAGCAGATCTTCCAGGATAGTGCGGTATCCGCCCAGCGCGGCAGCGTGCGCAATGCCCCGCCCCATAGTGCCCGCGCCGATGACAGCTATCGTCTGGACTGGCGCCACCCTACTTGTCCACCTTTTCCAGATCGGCAATGGCAGCATTCACTTGGGCGGCAGCTCCGCGCATCACCTCTGCCAGCCGCTTTCTCTCGTCTCCGCTCATGGCGGGAATGTAAATGCAGATACGCCGGAGGGTCGTCGTAATGTCTTCTACGTAGTTCATCGCTCGAATGAGTTCACCAGTTACTACTGCCATGAAGGCTCCTTCTCTTGTCGACCAGTTGGGTTTACAGTCGGACCTTCTATTTTGGACGTGCTGTGCAGTTTAGTAAAGAAGGCGTTAGCAGAAGGCGTTCGCGACGGGCCAGGGAGATCATGAACCACGAAGGGCACGAGGGTTCACGAAGGAAAGCCTGAAACTCCAAAGAGGGCGCGTTTAGCGCCAATGACTTACGAAGGCGCGCCTATAATGCCAATCAATTCTTTTTATGGTGCCTCCAAGCCCGCGCCGCAATCGAATAGCTATATGGCAGACATTCTGAGGCGTTACATTTTTGCCAGCGACTTTGACCAGACGCTGACCTTCAACGATTCCGGCTACGTTCTGGCCGAACTGGTCGGTATTCCCACGGAGGAATTCGAGCGTAAATCCAAGGGGATGGCCAAGATTAATCTTGTGCAGCAGGGAGCGGAACTCGCCTATTTGTTGCTGCACGACCCCGAGTTCAAAGCGAAAGTGCGGAAAGAGCACCTGCGCGAAGTGGGCAAGCGCATTCGCCTGAAAGGCGACATCAAACTTTTGTATCAACTGTTGGACAATGGCATTGACGGCCACCAGTTTGATTTTTACGTACTGTCTGCCGCTCCTGTCGAAATCGTGCGATCGGCATTGGAAGATATCGTTCCCCCGGACCACATCTTCGGGACGGAATTTCGCTACAAGCCGTCCGGGGAAATTGAGACGATCGTGCGCGCTACGGCCGGATACGGGAAGGTCGCCGTTCTCGACAATCTCCTGGTCAATAACGTTACCGGGCCGGATCACGTAATCTATACCGGGGATGGCAACTCCGACATTCATGTCATGCTGCACATCAACGCGCGAGATGGGCTGACCATTGCCGTGTCTGAATCCCCCAACGTTTCGCAAGTTGCGAAGCGCACGGTCCTGAGCACTAGTGCGCTGGCGGTTCTCGCTCCGATTCTCGAGGAAGTGGCGGGCTGGGAGCGCTATCGTATTCGCAGCTTCTTTGAAGCGAATGGCATGCTGATCCAGGAGTGGGAGCGCGTGCGTACAGATTGGCTCACAGTTCGTCCCGCGGCAGAGTCAACGGCTACCGAAGGGGTACTGGAGAGGTCCAGCCTCGAGACCGCAAACTCGTAACTGACCGTTATGCTGCGCGATAAGAATCTGATTCCGTTGTCACACCAGCACCAGCATGCGCTGGCTCTGTGCGTGCGCATCGACCGGGCATCTCCCATCGCGGATTCGGACCTGAAGGCTTGGCAAAAAGAGATCGCTCATCTCTTTCAAAGCGAGATTGCGGTGCATTTCGCGGCGGAAGAACAGGTCCTGTTTCCAGCGGCGTCCCGCTTCAGTGAATTGAATCCATTGGTCGAGGAGTTAGTCTCCGACCACGGTGTTCTTCGCCAGATGCATGCGCACGCCTTGGCTCAAGATATGTCCGGCGAGGACGTTTCGGCCTTCGCACTGCGGCTGTCGAATCACGTGCGTAAAGAAGAGCGCCAGCTTTTTGAAGCGCTGCAGAAATTGATGAGTTCCGAGGACCTGACCCGAGTGGGTCTCAAGTTGGAAGAAGCGCTGAAAAAGGCAGAGCAATCTTGCATCCTGCCGACAGCAACAACTCGCCTTAGGCCGGCAAAATGAGCGGGGCTTGATCTCAGTGAGGGGCTTTGGATCGCTGGAACTTTCTGAAAGCCGTCGCAGCCTCGCGGCCCATGTACCGATCGAGCACGGCAGAATCTGTTTGCCTGAGATCAACCACAACTAATCCGTCCAGAACATTGGAAAACTTTCGGTCCACGTTGAAGCCGAGCAACTTCCCGCCGACCTTGGCATACTGCCGCAACAGGATGGGTAGCCCCTTGCCGTCGGGCTCAACGTCGGTGATGGGCTGAGAAAGTTCGTCCAGATCGCGCAGAACGCGGGTCATGCTGCGGCAATCCCAACCGCGGAGCGCGCTGACGCGGAATGGACGCCGGGGTTGAACCAATCCGGCAAGTTCATCGTCGTGCATCCGTTGGTCGAAGTACCGGTAGATTAATTCCCGCGACGCTTTGCAATAACTATTGCTGATACTGACGGCGCCAAACAACACGGGCATCTCCGGATGCCGGGCTACCAGTCGGGCGATTCCCTTCCACAACAACAGCAGTGGAGCATATTGCCGCTGGTATTCCGGGCGCACGAAGGACCGTCCCAACTCGAGCGCCGGACCAAGCTTGCGCAGCAGCCGCTCGTCATAGCGAAAGAGTGTGCTGGTATAAAGCCCGCTGATCCCGCGACGGGCCACAATTTCCGCCGTGTTTCCGGCCCGGTAGGCGCCTACCAACTCTCGTTCATTCCTGTTCCACAGCAGGACATGCCAGTAGTATTCGTCGAAAACATCGAGATCACGGCCTTTGCCGGTGCCCTCGCCCACGCCACGGAAGGTCAACTCGCGCAAGCGTCCGACTTCCAGCAGCAGTTGTGGGATTTCTGGAGCATGCCCCAGACACACAGCGAGGTCGGGCGTCTCGGCCAGTAAGCGGCCGCCGGGCAGCGCTTCGATTTCATCGGCAAGGGTCTTTGGCAGAATCGGCGCTGCCAAAGGCTGCTGAATGCGCGCCGCGACTTTGGAACGGAGTGCCAGCGGCCATGAAGGTTCCGCTTTGCGCCGCCGGCCCAGCAGGTAAGTGCGCCAGCGCAGGTAATCAGTCGCCTCGCGATCATCGCGTACGGCGGCGAGCGATTGCTCTGAAACAGCGCTACCCACGCGCACTTCCACTCTCTTCCCTTCGTGCTGGAGAAATTCGTGCAATAAAAATGCTGTCCGCAACGCGGGGTGAACCATGCCCAAAATCTGGAATCCGACGCTATTGTGCCCGCGGAAATAGACCGGCAAAGCGCTTGCACCACCACGGCGCATCAGCCGAACAGCCGTAATATTCCATTCGGGGTCGGTAACCTGCGCGATCGGCATTTGCCAGTGCGAGACCTCGCCGGCCGGAAACAGGGCGAGCATCCCTCCTTGCCGGAGCCACGATAGAGCCTCGCGCAGAGCCCTCCGGTTGGATTCGATGGAATGATCGGTCTGGAATGGATCAACAAAAATGCAATGCCGCTGCAACTCTGGAATATCTCCCAGCAAGGAATTGGTAAGCACCTTTACATCACTCCGCACGCGTGTAAGCAGCACCGTGAGAAGAGCGCCATCCAGCACTCCGTAGGGATGGTTCGAGACGACAACGACTGGACCGGTCGCTGGAATCCGTGCCACGTCCGCCGGGTCGGTCTGCAATTCAATCCGCATCTCGGCTAGCAGGTTTTCCAGCCGAAACCCGTCTGGCGATTGTTGCACCCGGCGATACAGATCTCTGACTTTCCCGAGCGGAGCGAATTTACCCGCTAACCCGGGAAACTGAGCGACCCGTGACAGGGCTCCGCCGGAACGAGGATCCGTATGCAACTGGTTGGATGGCATGCTATATCGATAACGCAGTCGAGTTTCGTCAGCATGAAGCGCACATTAAAAGCTGGTGAAATTGCGGTCGAGGTAACCGGAAAGTAACCGAATCAGAACCGCTGCAAACGACTCCCGAAACGCTTCAGACATGAGATTTGACAGCAGTATCACTGTTCAGGATAGTTGCAGCGTGGAAGAAAACAATGACGGGGATCACACGTTTAATAACAGGGCGGGAGACTGTTCAGGCGGCGACGTTTTCCGGAGCCTTCACGGCGAACGACTTCGGCAGGCGATCACTGAGTTCTGCGAGCAGCGCCAGTTTTGCAGCCAGTTCAGTCTTTAGCTGGCCTTCGTCAAACCGCCAGCGCCAGTTGCCACCATGCAGGCTGGGAGTATTCATGCGGGCCTCACTCCCCAAGCCCAGCACGTCTTGTAAAGGAATGATGCTGAGGCCGGCCGGCGAGCAGTGCGCACCGCGGATGAAGGCCCAGTGGATTCCGTCGTCGCACCGTCCCAGGTAAGCTTCGGCGTTGCGCCGCTCATGTTCGGCGGCGCCGGAACGCCACCATCCGGCTACGGTATCGTTATCGTGCGTGCCGGTGTAGATCACCTTGCCCTCGGCGCGATGCGGCAGATACATGTGAGCGCCTTCATCACCAAATCCGAATTGCAGGACGGCCATGCCGGGAATCTGCAGCCGGTCTCGTAACGCGTGCACTTCAGGAGTGATGTAGCCCAGGTCTTCGGCGAAGAAAGGCAAGCCACCCAGGGCTTCGCGAAGTTTCACAAAGAGATCGTCCCGCGGACCATCGACCCAGCGGCCATTCACCGCCGTGGCGTCAGCCGCAGGAATTTCCCAGAACTGGTCGAAGCCGCGGAAATGATCGAGGCGAATGTAATCGCAGTTCTGCGTGGCCCAGCGCAAGCGTTCAATCCACCACTGGTAGCCGCGAGTCTTCATCACATCCCAGCGGTACAGGGGATTGCCCCAGCGTTGACCAGTCTTGCTGAAGAAATCCGGCGGCACTCCGGCGACAACTTCCGGCTCCAGTTGATCGTTCAGGCGAAAAAGCTCGCGATGCGTCCAGACGTCGGCGCTGTCGTGATTCACAAAGATGGCAACGTCTCCTACGATGCGAATCGCACGCTCCGCGCAATAACGCCGCAACGCCTGCCATTGCTCGTAAAAGGCAAACTGCAACGCGCTGCGAACCCGGAGATCGTCTTCCAATTCCTGCCGGGCCTTCTCTAGCGCCGAAGGCTCGCGCTGAGCGAGATCCTGTGGCCAGCGATTCCAGCATTCCAGCTTCTGGCGCGCCCGCAGCGCGTCAAACAAAACAAAATCATCGAGCCACCAGGCATTCTCCACGCGGAAAGCACCGAAGCGGCGGAGAGCATCTCCCGACCCCGAGCGCAGAAAACCGTGGGCCGCTTCAAACAGGAGCGGCAATTTCTGCGCAAAAATCCGTTCGTATTCGACCGGGCCGGACGCAGAGGGCAGATTGTCGATTTTCGACCGATCAATCCAGCCATGATCCGCGAGACGCTCCAGGCTGATCAACAGCGGATTGCCGGCAAAGGCAGAAGTCGCGGAGTAGGGGGAATTTCCGTAGCCGAGAGGGCCGAGCGGCAAAACTTGCCAGATACCCTGGCGTGCAGATGCCAGAAAATCGGCGAAGCGGTAGGCGGCGGGCCCGAAATCGCCAATGCCGCCGCGCGAAGGCAGCGACGACGGATGCAACAAGATGCCTGCGGCGCGCGGAAAAGACATAGGAGCGGGCTACATTCCTGGTTCGCTGCCGCTGCGGCTGAGCGCCTTCAATTCTTCTTCGTTGCGCTTGATCTTGCCCGATTTCGTCATCTCGTCGACTACATTCGTGACGAAAAGACCGAACCGTTCCTGCTGCTTGCCTTGCAGCAAGGCGTCGCGAAGCTGATCGCGCTTGGCGGCGAATTCCGCCTCCGAAGGCGGCTGGCTGTCGAGGAGTGCGATCACGGCCGCATCCGCGCCGTTGTTGATTGGGCCGCTGATCTCGCCCGGCTTCATGTTGAATGCGACCGAGGCTTGCCCTGACATGGAACCCACGTCCGGCACCTGGCCATCGGGCAGAACCAGATCGCTGGTCTTCAGCGCGGCTCCCAGTTCCCTGGCTGCACGTTTCAGGTCATGCTCGGCCTTGGCGCGATCGGAGAGCTCCTGGATTTTCTGCGAAAGCAGGATATTTGAGCGTTCGTTCTTGAATTCTTCTTCGACGCGGCTGCGGATCTCCTCGAAACTCGGCGTCGATGCCGGCTTGATGCCCAGCAACTGGTAAACGACAAGGCCTTGCGCCGAGGCGGACTCGTCCGGCGGAGATTTTTCCGTCGCCGCGAAAACCGCGTCCATAAACTGCGGAGCCGGACCGAGCCCCGGAAGCATGTCGCGGCGCGAGAAATAGTCCGAGGTAATCACAGGCACTCCCTCAACCCCCGCTGCCGCGTCCAAGCCTTGCGTTTTGGCTTGCTTCAGCAGATCGTCGGCTTTCTTCTGCGCGGCCTGCTGCGCTTTTTGATGCTTCAGGATGGGCTCGATCTGGGCTTTCACTTCATCCAGCGGCTTCATGTGCGCTTCCTGCTTGTCGTCCAGACGAATGATGTGGAAGCCATCGGTGCTCTTCACCACATCACTGATCTGTCCCTTGGCAAGGGCGTTCGCGGCCTTCTCAAATTCCGGAGTCATCTGGCCCCTGCCAATCCACCCCAGGGATCCGCCCACGTTGGCGCTGCCCGTATCCTCCGAATATTTCTTCGCAACGTCTTCAAACTTGGAGCCGCTCTTCACCTGCTTCAGCAGGTCGTCAGCGCGGTGTTGCGCCTCAGCTACTTTCTTGTCGTCCACCTTTCCGTCATCGCCGGGAAGGGGCATCTTGATCCAGATGTGGCTGACCTTCACCTGTTCCGGGACGCGGTACTGATCGCGATTCTTATCGTAATAGGCACGAAGATCGTCTTGCGTAACCTGGACGGAGGCCTCGGCCTTGTTCACATCGATGACCGCGTATTTTACCTTGCGTTTTTCCGGGATCGAGTTGGCATAGCTCGCCTTGTGGCTGTCGTAGTACGCCTTCAGTTCGACGTCGGTCGGGTGAAGCCCCTTCTTGATGTCGTCTTGCTTCAGCACCGCGTAATCGAACTTCACCTTTGTATTCTGCTTGACGAATTGCTCGTGAATCTCGGTCTCGCTCACGCCCGCGCTGCCGGAGATCAGCGCCTGCAGCTTGGTGAGGAGAATGTCGTCTGCCACAGCCTGCTCGAACTTGGGAGCGGTCAGATCGGCACGCTGCAGCGTGTCTTCATATTCCTGCTGGCCGATGAAATTGCCGCCCGGGAAAAAGGTCGCGGCGTAGCGGCCGTGCTGCAGTTCGTCCTTGACCTCTTCCGGATTGACGCGCAGTCCCATACGTCCGGCTTCACTCAGCAGCGCCTGGCGGGTGATCAATTGCTCGGCCGCCCGCTGCGCAAAGAATGGCAGCAGCATGGCCATGTTCGCACCGCCCTGTGGCATCTGCTGCTGCAGCATCTGGCGCGCCGTCTGGCGCACTTCGTCGGCCGTGATGTCGCCGCCGTCCACTTTCGCGACGATGCCCTTGCCGGGCGCTCCGCCGAAGACTTCCCCGCCCAAGCCTCCGGGGATCAGCGTGATCACCATGGACGCGCAGATGATCAGCAACAGTCCGCCGAGGACGTACTTCGTGGTCTGGCCAGATTTTTGCAGGAAACGAATCATGTTCTTATCACTCCAGGAGTTGAGAGCCGAATTATTGATTATAAACCAGCCTCAGCCGGAGCTTAGAGGTCTGTCGTAGAGACGTTGGTCGCAACGTCTCTGCCGGCGCCACCCCGGACCAGAAGTTCATCAGCATCTCGACCAGGGAGGTCGCCCGCCACGGTTCCGAGGATCGTGGGCACTATCCCAGATAAACTCCGCTATTGAAACGAATTAATAGAAGTGTTATCCATTGCTGCGGGGCATTTCAGATATCGCCCCCGGACCTACTCAACGCACCCACCGCATAGGAGCACCATGAACTCAGGGAAGCGACTAGCCATCTCCTCATTCGTTCTACTTTTTCTAGCTTTACTCGCTCGCAGCGCAAGAGAAAACCAAAGCAGAATCCCCGCGGCAGGACGCTTCGGAAGCCACGCTTACCCTGCACGAGGGTTGGTCGCTGCAGACCTCCGCGAAAGTCGAAGCCAAGGGAGAAGTCATCTCTACTCCTCAGTTCTCCGCCAAGGGCTGGCACGCGGTGTCCGTTCCGACAACCGTGGTGGCGGCACTGGTCAAAGACAAGCGCTGCCCGATCCCTTTTTCGGGATGAACCTGCGCACTTTTCCCGGCGTGACGTATCCGGTCGGCACCAACTTCTCGAATATTGCCATGGCGCCCGACAGCCCGTACGCCGTCTCCTGGTGGTACCGCAAGGCGTTCACCGTTCCCGCCGCATACAAGGGCAAAGACCATTTGGCTGAAGTTCGACGGCATCAACTACCGCGCCAACATCTGGCTGAACGGAAAGCAGATCGCCAATTCTGACGACGTCGCCGGAGCCTGGCGCACCTACGAGTTCAACGTCACGAGCCGACGCCAAGCTGGGTGCTGAGAACGTGCTGGCCGTGCAGGTCTTTTGCGCCCACCGATCACGATCTCGCCATCACCTTTGTCGACTGGAATCCCGCGCCTCCCGACAAGAACATGGGACTGTGGCGCGATGTTTATCTGACCACCAGCGGCCCGGTAGCGCTGCGCTATCCCACCGTAGTCTCCAAGCTGAATCTGCCGACCAATGACGGCGCGCAACTGACGGTGACCGCGCAGGTGAAGAACGGCACCGACACAGCCAGTCAAGGGCAAGCTCGAAGGGAGAGATCGAGAAGCGTCAGCTTCGAGCAGGACGTGGAACTGGCTCCCAACGAGAGCAAGGACGTGACTTTCTACGCCGGACAAGTTCCCGCAACTCGTATTCTCGAATCCCGAGTTGTGGTGGCCGGTGCAGATGGGCACTCCGAATCTGCTAGCCGCTCGGCGATGCAGTTCGAGGTTAATGGCGGCAGTCAGCGATCGACTCGATGCACCGAATTCGGCATTCGCGAAATCACTTCCGACGTGAACTCCGTAGGCGGACGTGCCTTCCACATCAACGGCAAGAACATCCTGATTCGCGGCGGCGGCTGGACACCGGACATGATGCTGCGCGAGACCGTCAACGCATGGAGGACGAATTTCGCTACGTGCAGGACATGGGCCTGAACACGATCCGCCTCGAAGGCAAGCTCGAGAGACCCGGAATTTTTCGATCTCGCCGACCGCCAGGGCATTCTCGTCATGGCGGGATGGTGCTGCTGCGATTTCTGGGAGCGCTGGCCGCGATGGAAGCCCGAAGACTTTGAGATTGCCAAGCAGTCGCTGCGCGATCAGATCTACCGCCTGCGCAGCCATCCCAGCCTGGTGATGTGGCTGAACGGCAGCGACAATCCTCCGCCGCCGGATGTCGAGCAGATGTATCTCGACATCGAAAAAGATCTGCTCTGGCCGAATCCGGTCGTCTCGTCGGCGACCGGAAAGAAGACCAGCGTCACCGGCGACAGTGGCGTGAAAATGAGCGGTCCCTATGAATACGTCGCGCCCAGCTACTGGGAGGTCGACACGCCGGAAGGTCAGCCTGGCCGCAAGCTCTGCAATCCCGGCGGTTGCGGCGGCGCCTACGGATTCAACACCGAAACCAGCATGGGACCGGCGGTTCCGCCCGTCGAGAGCATTCGCGCGATGGTCGGCAAAGACCATATGTGGCCCATCGATGACGTCTGGAACTTCCACGCGGGCGGCGGCGAATTCAAGACGATCAACGTGTTCAGCGACGCGCTGGCCAATCGTTACGGCAAGTCGGATAACGTGGACGACTTCGCCATCAAGTCGCAGATGCAGACCTACGAAGGCGTGCGCGCGATGTACGAGGCCTACAGCCGCAACAAGTACCAGTCGACGGGCGTGATTCAGTGGATGCTCAACAACGCCTGGCCCTCGATGATCTGGCATCTGTACGACTACTACATGCGTCCCGGCGGCGGATATTTTGGCGCCAAGCGCGCCATGGAGGCGCTCCATCCGATCTATGGCTACGACGACCATTCCATCTGGCTGGTCAGCAGCCAGTACGAAGATGCCAAGGGTCTGAAACTCACCACGAAGATCTATAACCTGGACGCGACTGAGAAGTTCGCGCAACAGAATTCGGTCGACGCGGGAGCCGACAGCACGGCAAAAATCTTCACGCTACCGGATGTGTCCGGATTAAGCCCAACATATTTCCTTGCTCTTCGGATCGAAGATGCCGCGGGAAAGCTGGTGGGATCCAACTTCTACTGGCTCTCGACCAAGCCCGAAACTCTCGATTGGGCCAAGACCACCTGGTGGATGACTCCGACCGCTTCCTATGCTGACTTCACCGCGATCTCGCAACTGCCGAAGGTGAAGCTGAAGGTTACCGACCGCACCGAGCACAAGGCGGCCGACGCAATCACGCATGTCACCCTGGAAAATCCGAGCAAGAATCTGGCGTTCTTTGTCCGGCTGAAAGTGAACAAGGGAATGAAGGGAGAAGAAATCCTGCCCGTGGTTTGGCAGGACAACTACATTTCCCTGCTCCCCGGCGAGAAGCGCGAGATCACCGCGACCTATCGCGCCAGTGAACTAGGCACCGCCAAGCCTACAGTCGAAGTCAGCGGCTGGAACGTGGAATAAGCAGTTTGGCGATTGAGGAATTCTGGGGAATTGAGTGAAAACCTTGACCACAGGATGGTCCAGGTTGAAGTCGCTCAATTCCCCCCGATCACACGGTCAGCCAAAGTTGCTTACTCTTCTTCAGGGGGAAGATCGAAATTCACCAGGTCGCCGCGGAAGCCGTGCGTCTTCCAGGCTCCAAACGCGATGCCGACGGCCATCCAGATACTGCCGACGATCCAGGCCTTCCAACTCAGGTTCTTCCACAGGAAAAAACAGATCGTGAAGCCGGCCAGGGGAGGCGTCCAGACAGCGATGATTGCTAATCCGGTTCCCGCCGCGGCCAACAGGATCCAGTTTGAACCCGGCAGGAGAACGAGAGCAATCACCAGCGCGGTAAGCACCAGTGGCGGAACTCCATTGTGCTTGCCTTCGCGGACGTAGTACCGCACAAACGCGGCTAGATTCACTCCCATGAAGGCGATCAGCGCGCCGAAGTTGAGCATCTCCGCGCCCAATCCGTAACTGAACAGGCCGAAGCTCACGAGCAGCGCCCCGACACAGCGCGATCGCCCCGACAAACAGGACGTTGTTGCGCGGCACGTGCCGCTTGGGATCGACCTGGCCAAAGAAAGACTGCGGCAGAGCCTTGCTGCGTCCCATGCCATAGAGCAGGCGGGCTGCACCGATCTGCGCCCCCATTCCCGACCCGAAATTCGCCACCAACAGGGTGAAGCCCAGGATCGCAAACATGGGCTTCCACGCGCGCCCGGCGACAAACGTGAACGCCGTATCGGTGTTGGGGAAAGGTTGGGTGGCGGGCCAAATCAGTTGCGCGGCATAGACTTCGAGGGCGGAGAGAATTCCGATGACAAAGCAAGTCAGCACCGTCGCCAGCAAGAATATTACGCCGCGGATTCTCGGCCTCTTCCGACAGCGTGGAAATGCCGTCGAAACCGATGTAGCTCAGCACCGCGATCGAGGTCGCACCCAGCACGGCTTTGGTGTTCCACAACTGCGGATCGTAAAAGGGCCGGGTAAAGAAACCTGCGCCATCGTGAGGATGACCCGAGATATAGCGCACCGCCACCATGAAGAACACCGCGACAACCGCTCCCATTCCGGCGGCCAGCAGCGTGTTGACCCGGGCCGATGTCTTAATGCCCTGCAAGTTCAGGAAAGTAAAAATCCCTCCGAATATGAGCGCCCATCCCCAGTAAGGAATTCCCGGCGCAAAAACAAAGGCCTGCTGGCTGCACCAGATGATGCAGATCATGGGGTTGAGCATGTAGTCCATGACCATGCTCCAGCCGGTGACATAACCGAGTGCCGGATTAATCTCCTGCCCCACATAAGTGAAGGCGGAACCCGCGCTGGGATACGCCCGCGCCATGCGGCCGTAGCTGAATGCCGTAAACAGCATGGCGACCATGGCGATCAGCAGCGTGGTGACCACATGTCCGTGGCCAGCGTCGCTGAGCACCCCAAACACCGACATGGGCGCCACCGGCTGAATCACGATGATGCCGTAAAGAATCAGGTCCCAGAGAGTGAGCGTTCGGCGCAGGCGTGGGGCAGCGGAGGGAGCAGCAGTGGAGGTTTCCATGAGAAGGGCTATTGGATTATGCGGGGAATGGAAATGTCAATATTAAAACGATTCCGCGGGCCGCGGTTGTCATCCTGAGCAAAGCGAAGGATCTGTGCAATTTGCTTGCGGTGCACTCACCACCAACGAATTGCATAGGTCCTTCGGCCCGCAAAATGCGCGGACCTCAGGATGACACGGCTGAGATGACAGCAAGCCTGAGATGAAGGCCGTCTATTGCTTCTCGCCGTAGTCGAACCAGTATCCCCGCTGCTCATTGCCCGACATATGCCGCGTGTTGTATTCGAGCAGGTAGTTCACATGCGAGTCGTCAAGCGGGAACGTCGTCTTCGGAGGATACGGATACTCTCCCATGCTCAGAAACGGCAGCGGCGCGACGTAGTTGCCTTCGGCGGCATAGAAATCCATGTCTTTCTCGTAGCCGTTGGCGGCAAAGAAATAGTCTCGCACCCAGCCTTTGGGCAGCGCTGGCAGATTCGACGGATCGAAGTCGAGGCGCACTTCGTCCCCCGAGCCGAAAACTGCCAGCTTGTCATCGGTGGCAGTCAGCAACGGCAGGACGTCCCCGTAGCGCGTGTAGGTTCCTTGCGGACGCGTGTACGGACCCGTAGCGCTCGTTTTCTCGTAGACGTAGTGCACGTTGCCCGGCGGCAGCCCTTCAACCTTGTAAGGGTAGCCGTGGAACTCAAGATCGGCGCGCAACAGTGGAATACGTGTAACGCAATAATCGTACCGCCGGCATCCTGCCGGCTGTCCCGACGGCGTCTCGCCGTCGGCGTATCCAGAGGAATGGCCGCCTGCCGTATCGTTAGATGCGAGGGCGGGACGCCCACGCGACAGCCGTCCGGAGTCCAGCCCAACACCCTGCGGCGTGCGATTGATCAGGATGTTATCCCAATAGATCTGCAGATTCGTCGTGATGCGAATCTTGCGCGTGCCCCGCGGTAGCTTGCCGGTGAGGTCGGCAGTCATCGTCCGCGGACCACCGGCCGGGAATCCCATGTCATCGATCACGCGTTTCCACTTTCCGTCCGTGCCGAGTGCCTCGACGTACGGTGAAATTGGCTCCAGTCCAGATTGCGAAGCGGCGTACATGCTGTTCGCCGTGAAGTATTCGATTTCACCATGTGCGAGAAGCCAGAGTGGTCCTCCGTCATACGACTCCCCGAGGTCGAGTGTCAGTGCGTGCGGCTTGGCGAATCCGGCGAACTGGGTCAACTCGAAATCTCCAAAGAACCGGTGGGCCAGCAGATCGGGCAACACGTTGTGTCCATGCTCGTCCCAGGCTCCCGCAGGCGGCCGGGCGTCGCGGCTGACGACTACTTTGAATTCCGGATACGGCGGGTTCGACGCGAAGTATTCATTCGGATACACGTCGAGATCCGCCGGATGATCGACAGCCAGCAAGCGGACTTGATCGAGATAGACCGCCTCTTCCAACGGTTCCATGAAACGGAAGCTCAAGACGGACCTCGGACCTCGGACCTCGGGCTTCGGCCAATCTTTCCCCGGCGACGCCGCACGCTTGAGGCCTGAGGCCTGAGGTCCGACGTCTGAAGTCTGCTTCTCACGAACCGTACCGGTCGGAACCTTGATGTACTCCACCGGACGCGGAGTGTCGCGCTGCCCTGGCGCGATCCAGTGTCCGACGACGGCCGCTCCGAGCATGTCGGCGACAAACTCATAGCGCTCGCCATTCCAGGCGAAGAGGGTTGGGCAGGAACTGCCGCGGCGATCGATCTCCATGAAATTCTGCTGCTTGTCGCCGGCAACCTGAATTTCGTCCTGCAGCACGCCTGTGGGCCACAGCATGCGCACAATGTCGGCGTCTTTCGACTCTCCCAGGCCAACGACGATATCGGTGGAATTCTGGCCGAGGTACCCGTTCGATCCGTAGATCTCAAATTTCTGCCGGTTGCCACCTGAGAACACTTCCACTTTGGTTCCGATCGCGGATTTATTGTCGCCCAGCCCTTTGAGCGAAAGCTTCAGCCAGTGATTCTGCCTTGCACCCTCATTGCGCAGCAGGACCGCAGGCCGGTGATTCTGCGTGATGAGCAGATCGGTGGCGCCGTCGTTGTCGTAGTCGCCAGTGATGATCGCGCGCGGGTCTTTGAGTTGGATCTTGTCGAGGCCGACGTCGGCGGTGACGTCTTTAAAGCCGTCGGGACCGAGGTTGCGGAAGAGACGGACTTCGCCTTTACCTTCTTTTGTTTCGCCGACGGCCACGAGATCGACCCAGCCGTCGTTGTCGTAGTCGAAAGCAGCGACGCCGCATGCATGTGCCCAATTCGTAGGAGGAAGCGCCACCAAATCGAACATGCCTTGATTATTGCGCCACAAGGTGACGCCAGTGCTACCGGCGTGTGTGAATGCCACGTCCATCCACCCATCGTGATTGAAATCAAGAACGGTAGCACCAAACGTCAAGGCCGGCATCGGAGACGACCATGGTCGTTGTTGCTTGAACTTTCCTTCTCTCGGATTCTCAAAGATCGCGGGACTCTTCGAACCCGCAACCAGAAGGTCAATTGCCCGGTCGTTGTTGTAGTCAGTTCCAATAGCCCCCATCGCTGCGCCCGTGCCGCCCATGCCGCGCGGATCCGGTGACATCAGTGAATGTGCCATTCCCATTGTTTTGCCACAAGACATTCTCAACCGAAGACGCCAAAGCCGAAGAGTCAGGCGGGACTTCCAGCGCGGGGTTCCCGCTTCAGACGAGCGACGTAGAGGTCCAGATCACCGTCGTGGTCATAATCGACGAAGGTCAGACCCAAGACCAGCCCTTCCGTGTTGATGCCGGAAGCGACGGTCACATTCTTAAACATACCGTTTTTTTCGTTATGTTCCAGCACGACGCGGTCTGCTAATCCAATGACCAAATCGACAAAACCATCGTTGTCATAGTCGCCCGCCGTACATCCTGTTGCATGGACCGTGGGATCGAGCCCGACATTCCAAGTCACGTCCTCAAACTTGCCATTGCCGATGTTGTGAAGGAGCGCTAGACCGCCCTGCGGCCCATGATCTGCCACAAAAAGGTCCATCCGACCGTCTGCGTCGTAGTCCAGAAAACACGCGCCCGATCCGAGAAAACCCGCCAACGTGTTGGGAGGAGAAGTCGCGGCACCCGCAATCCCCGCTCCCTTGGTCACATCCACGAACTGCACCTTAATCTGCGCTGGCGGCTTCAGCGCGGCCTGCGGAGATTCCACCGCACGCGAATACTGCCCCTGCTCGCCGTACGTCAGGCTCATGGGGGCGCCAATTTTATTTTGCGTGATGTACTGGAACTGCTTCAGGTGCTCGCGAGCGTGCTCCACATCGGATGACTGCTGGTAGGCGCGCGACAATCCAAATTCCGCCGAAGCGTGCAACGGATTGATCTTCAATGCGTGCTGAAAAGCGTCAATTGCCTGCGGAAACTGCTTGGCCTGCGCATAAGCCGTGCCCAGGAAATACCAGCTGTCGGCATCGTCCGCATCGATCTCGGTGACATGCTTGAATGCCTCGATGGCCGCCTGCGCATCGCCCGTGTTCTTCGCCAGCAAGCCCAGGCTGTACCACGCAGTTGGATTCTTCTGTTCCTGCTTCAACGCGGCTTCCAGCGCAGCTTTAGCCTCATCGATCTTCTGCAGATTCAAGTACGCGATGCCTTCATTCAGCTGCGCAATCGCAAACTTAGGATCGGCCTCGGCGGCCTGCTGGAATTCCTTCAATCCCTTCTCGAAGAGTTGCTGATTCATGTAGGCCACGCCGATGTTATTCAGGCGAGCCGCCTCAATAGGATTGGGCTGGGAAGAAGGCGCGAGTACTCCGAATGCCGCCACAACCGCGGCCAGAAGTGCAGCTGAAATTTTCAGGTTCATTCCGTTAAAGATTTAACCACAAAGCCCACCAAGGCACACGAAGGAAACAAATAGTCGTCATCCTGAGCGGAGTTTGTCCGCAGAGGCCGCGGACAAACGTAGTCGAAGGATCCCTACATGCTTCCCTTAAACCCGAAGTTCCGAGTTCTTTGACTCCGATCATGATCTACATCAGCTACCGGCCTTAAGGCCAAGCAGGGATCCTTCGACTTCGGCATAACGTTCGCACTCGCGAACGCAATGCCTGCGCTCAGGATGACATTCCGAAAAATTCTATTTTCGTGCAACGCTGCTACTGGAACTGACGCGGCCGTATGCACGATTCGAGGTGACGCCCTTCCCTTCCTGCACCGTCACAGTCTGTCCGCTATCGACGTTCGAAAGCTTGTCGACCTGCCCGCTGGGCCACTGGATCTCGATGCTGTCTGCCTTGGTCTGTGTTCCCAGCCCGAAGGTCAGCACCAATTCGCTCTGCGCCAGGTAACTCGACCCGGAACGCAACATCTTCCATTGCTTGTCGCTTCCGGAGTTCACCCGGATAACCGCTCCAATCCCATCGCGATTCGAATTGGTTCCCACCAGCTTGATGCGCAGGCTATGGTTCGTCCCGCCCTCATTGTGATAAAGATACGCAGGCCCGCCGTTGGTGGTGAGCAGGACATCGGGAAAGCCATCGTTGTCGATATCTCCGTAAGCCGCAGCCCGCGCCACTTTCGGGGCAGCAAACGCCTTCCCCATCTGCGCGGTGACCTCGGTAAACTTTCCTCCTCCGAGATTACGGAACAAGTGCGGAGGCTCGGCATAACTCACGCGCTTCTGCACTTTTTCAATCTGATCTTCGATATGCCCGTCGGCGACGAAAATGTCAGGCCAGCCATCGTTGTCATAATCAAAAAAGAAAACACCGAAGCCTAGGGTCACCAAAGTCGCTCGGCCCACTTCAGATTGCGGTGCCTCGTCCACAAACAGCCCATTCCCCTCATTGTGGTAGAGCGAAACCATCTGATTAGAGAAGTTGCTGATGAGCAAGCTGGGATGTCCGCTGCGGTCGTAATCGGCCGCGTCCGCGCCCATTCCCGCGCGTGCCACCCCGTCTTCGCTGAAGCCAATCCCGGCAGCTACACCGCGCTCTTCAAACGTTGAGTTCTTGTTATTTAAATAAAGCTTGTTCGGCTGCGTGTCGTTGGCGATCAGGATATCGGGCCATCCGTCGCCGTTATAGTCCAGGATCGCGATGCCCAGGCTCTTCGAAGTCTGATCGCCCAATCCTGCCTTCTGCGTAACGTCTTCAAACTTGCCGTTACCCAGGTTGTGCCACAGTCGGACCGAGGTTCCCTTGTACGACTCGGGCGTGCAATACGATTTGTGCGCGCCGTCGATCGTGCAGTAAAGATCACCCTGCTCCGACCACTGCACGTAGTTGGCGATAACCAGGTCGAGTTTGCCGTCGCGATCGTAATCCACCCAGGCCGCACTGGTGGAGAACTCACTCGGCCCCCACATCCCCGCCGTCTTGGTCACATCCGTAAACGTGCCATTCCCGTTATTGTGAAATAAATGGCTCTGGCCGAGTGCGGTAATGAACAGATCATCAAATCCGTCGTTGTCGAAATCCCCCACCGCCACGCCGAGGCCGAACATAGGCAGCGCAAACCCTGCGCGCCGGGTCACGTCGGTAAACGTGCCGTCGTGATTGTTGTGATAGAGCTTCAGCGTGGTCGCGCCGGCATGAGGATGTCCGGGAAAATCATCGCCGTTGACGAGCACGATGTCAGGGTACCCATCGTTGTCATAGTCGATGAAAGCGCATCCCGGTCCCATCGTTTCCGGCAACCACTTTTTCCCGAAGGCACCGTTGTTATGCGTGAAATGAATACCGGCCTGGGCCGTGATGTCCTGGAAGTGGATATGGTCTTCGGCTTTTGCGTCGAGCAAGAGGCTGAAGGCAACGAACCACAGAGTCACAGAGCCACGGAGGAAAGTGAAAAATAAATGGCTTCCTCCGTGCCTCCGTGCCTCCGTGGTGAATGATCTCGAAAAGAACATTTATCTGGATGCCCCGCCAGAAATCTCTGCCCGGCCTTGCCCGGCTGGACGGTCGAGGCCGGCCGCCCCTACATGTTTCGAAATGGCCGACAGCGGTACCGACACGTGCTCGTGCACCGCCTGGCGCTCGTTGTTGTCCTCCGGATGAAGTTGCCGGTACGGGCCGGTGATCGCCTGCGAAGACTCATCCGCCTTAAAGCGCATATAGCGTTCCTGATGTTCCTTGGCCAATTTTTCGTTGCCCAATCCGTTGTAGCAGAGCATCAGGTTGTAGTGCGCCTGCAGATCCTCCGGATCGATCTTCAGCACCGATTGCAACACTTTCACCGCCTCATCGTACTTGCGCTGCAGGAACAGCACGCGCCCTAAGTCGTTGAGCGCGACTCGATCGCGAGGATACTGCGCCAACACAGCATGCAATCGTGCAGCCGCGCCCTCGTAGTTGCCGTCAGAGCGCAGCACCTTGGCATAAAAGAAATTCGTCCGCGCAAGATTTGGAGACAGGCCCAGCGCCTTCTCCAACACCGTGCGCGCCCGGGACATGTCGCCCTCTTGCACCGCGCAGCGGCCGATATTTACCCAGCCATCGGGATTCTTCGGATCCGCTTCAGTCACCTTCTCAAATGCCGCAGCCGCAGCTTTCAGATCGCCCTGCAGGAATAACCCGATGCCGTAGTCGTTCCAGCGCTGCCATTCGTCTTTCCGAATGATGGTCCTGGGTGCGGCGACGGGCACTGAACGCGTCACGACCGGCAGAGTCACCTCGTCCTCCGCTACGGTGACGATCGGGAGGTCGGGAATCTTCTCTTCCTTCGCCGACACGCCACTCAATGATGCTGTAAACACCGTCGGACGATCGTCGTAGTCCGGAGACACCGCATCAGGCTTCGTCGGATCAGGCAGGCCAGCAAACGCCTCGTGGGTTCCATACCAGGAGAACTTGCGATAACAGAGCCGCGCATGCAGGGTGATCCTGTTCCCCGCGCCTTCAGGAATATGCATCCGGTAATGCACGGTGTCGGCCGCGCCGGGTGGAATCAGGCGCACGTACACTACAGCCCGCGTCGCCCAGGCATTCCGCTTGTTGATAGGGTTCCCGTGCGCATCGATTTGCAGCGAGCGATAGAAATGCGCGCCCTTCTCCACCGGACCGTGGCCGTTGTCCTCGACCATTCCGCTCCAGAAAATGGTTTGCCCCTTGTCGTCGGTTCCCTTCAACTCCAGCCAGGTATCGTAGGCGTCGACCGTTCCACCGGGAAAAAAATGCCCGACCTTCTTAGTGCGCACGACCACATCCACGCGCACGTCATCGCCACGCCGCAGCGCAGGCTGGACGCGATTGAGCGGAGCACTCACCGGAGCAGCCTCTCCCGTGCTCTCTGCGCTGACCTTGCTCTCCGCTTCCTCTCCGACCGCAAACGTTGTCGAGAGATCGGACTGCGTCGACGCTCCCGGCTTTAGCGGAGCTTGCGCGGGAGACAGCGCAAAGATATCGACGGTCAGCGCGCCACTCTTAAGGAAATCTTCGGTCAGCTTCAGTTGCGGCGCATCTTCATTCGCCGTGGGCAGTGCTGTATTCGCCGCTGGAAAGCGATGCGAGTGCACAAAGCCGTTGATATTTCCCTGGTCCTTCGACGCCTCCATGGGCATGTGGCAATCGGCGCACTGCTGCGGCTTCGGAGGATAGTAGAACGACCGCGCTCCCTGTCCCGAAACTCCACTAGCTTGCCAGTTGTCGTACTCATTGAAGCCGCGGGACCATCGATAATTGTTAACGGGCACATCCAGGTGCACTTTGTGGCAGGACGAGCAGAATTCCGCCGTCTGGTCGCGCATAAACGGCTTGAGGAACACGCGCCGGTGCGGTTCCGGATTGAGCTTGATCAGAAAATCATGCAGCGACCGCGCCACTGGATTCTTCGTCGCAGCCAACTCATGCAGCTTCGGATATTCCAGATAAAAGTCAGCCTGCCCCATCGTGCTCTTCACATTGGCGATGGAGTGACACATCATGCATCCCAGCCCGGCCTGGGCCTCGGGACGATGCACGATCTGTTTGATCGGCGTGTCCATCATCCCGGCATACAGCACCGCCGGATCATGGCATCCGCCGCACCATTTCGAAGGCTTGGTGCCAATCGTGTCCTGCATGTACTCGATCGACTTGCGGTACCACTGATTATTGAACGACGAAAAATGATGGGCCGAACTGAACCACTGGTTGTAGATATCCTCGTGGCAACGCTTGCAGGAATCGGATTCCATGAAGAATTTGCTGGGGATCTTCTGCTTTCCGTACACCTGCGCTGAACTGGGGAAGAACGCGCCTTCCGGGCCGTCGCCTTCCCCGTTCATGTCGTCCGGGGGCATCGCGGGATTTTGAATTCGATTGCGCGTCTGCCAGCTTTCGCGCACATAGCGCGCTCCGAATCCAACGCCCGCCAGCACAGCCAGGCAGAGCGCGGCTCGCAACAGACCTGCGCCGGGGTTGGGTATGACAGCGGCACCCGCGTCATTGCGTTGGCCCAACCGACCTGCCACCAGCAAGGCAACCCCGGCAAGCGAGATAACAATGTGCAGATAGAGCTTGTTCCACTCGGTGCGTGGAGTTCCTGTCTTGATCAGGATCAGCCCGAGGATGGCTCCCACTGCAATCAGCAACCAACCCAAGCGGGACGAGACGCTGCCGGCGCGCAGCAAGCGAAGCAGGGTGGGAATCAACAGGATCGTCGCCGCCACGCCACCCAACGCATGCAGCAGAACGACGCCCGCATAGACAATGTTGGGCTGGGGAAACGTGTACAGATATGCTGCGGAGACGGCCAAAAAGGCCATCAGCCCAAACAGAGCCCGCTCAGATTTCGCGACGATTGGCATTCCCCTGATGCTCGATGAGTTCGCTGCAACCAGATGACTTCAGCCCCACAGTGGCGGAAATGCAGCGCAGATAACGTTATACAGAGCTCAGAAGAGGCGGAATAACACAAAAATACTAGCGACGAAACTTAAGGGAAATTTTGACGCGGCATGTGATCGGCGATCCACTCGGATCGCTGATTTTCAATCGTGGGTCAAATCAGCGGCGGCCGCTTCCACGCACCGCACTCTTGCTCGATCTGGGCGGCAACGGCCAGCACTTGCTCTTCGTCCCAAGGCCGGCCGACGATCTGCACGCCGATGGGCAAGCCCTCGGCAGACTGGCTCACCGGAACCACCGCCGCCGGATTGCCCAACAAGTTAAACCACTCGGTGTAGCTCCAGGCATCGAGGTACTGCACGGTTTTGCCATCGACCACCCAACTGCGCTCTCCATGGCGAAATGCCGGAACAGCCGCCGGAGGACAAAGCAGAATCGGGTATTCCCGCATCTGCGCCAGAAATTCCGCGCGAAGCGTATCACGACGGATCCATGCCGCGAGCAACGAGTCGCCGCCGAGCTCCGGCTCGGCAGCGGACCATTCCAGAAACTGCTTCAGCGTTGGACTCACGTCCTGCTCACGGCCATGGAACATGGGATCGATGACCATCCCGCCAACTTTGACGAAAAATTTTTTCCAGAGAACTCGGGCCTCTTCGAGTCCCTGCGGACGAAACGGCTCGACTTGAAAGCCAGCGTCACGCAGAGCGTTCGTGGCGATGCGCACAGCCTGGCGGATTTCCGTCGTCACCGGAGTGCGGCCATCGTCCTCGAAATAGCCGACTTTGAGGCGCTTGGCGTCTTCCGCGCTCGGCCACCGCAGCGGTACCGGAGCAGCGCAAGTATCGCCATCATCGGGGCCTTGCATCACCTCAAACAGAATTTTCAGATCGGATACAGTACGTGCCATCGGACCGACAACGCCCAGCAGTGCAAACGGCCCGCCTGATGGCGGATAGTGACCAGTAGCGGGGATCCGACCGGGCGTAGGCTTGAGCCCGCAAATACCGCAGAAATGCGCCGGAACTCGAATCGATCCGCCACCATCGCTGCCGACACCACCAGCCGACATTCCCGCAGCGATCGCAGCCGACTCTCCGCCGCTGGACCCGCCCGGCGTGCGTTCCAGATCCCACGGGCTGTTCGTTCGCCCGTACAGCGCATTGTCAGTCTCCCACGCCATCAGGAGTTCCGGAGTATTCGTCACCCCCAGCACAATCGCGCCCGCTTTTCGCAAACGCGCGACCAGCGGCGCATCTTGCGTGCCGACCGTTCCAGCACGAAGGCGAGTGCCGGACTCACAACGCATCCCTTTCACATCTACGGAACTTTTAATGCTTATCGGGACACCGTGTAGCGAACCTAGATCTTCGCCGCGCATGATGGATTGCTCGGCTGCGCGCGCTTCCCGCCGCACCCGTCCGGCATCGACGTCGACAAATGCGTTCAACGTCGGATTAAGCCGTTCAATTTTCGCGAGGTGAGCGTTCGCCAGCTCAACGGGAGATACTGTCTTCGAACGAACGTGGCCCGCCATCTCAACGGCAGAAAGAAAAGTTAAATCAGACATTCAATCGGTTCCTTAGTGCACCTTAGTGTCCTTCGTGGTGATTGCTCTTGCCATAGCGCGGTCCAATGCAAGTTTCTCCTCCGCGGTAATCCGTCGATAACTCCCCTTGACCAGTTTGCCGAGTTGGAGCGGGCCAATTGATATTCTCACCAGCCGCAACACATCAAGCCCAAGGGCAGCCATTAGACGGCGAATATGGCGGTTCCTGCCTTCATCGAGAGTGATCTCCAGCCAGGAATTCTTTTCCCCCGACCGCAGCAACCGGCACCGCTTTGCCCGCAGGAACTCTCCATCTTCGTCCCGAATTCCATCGACGACCGCCTGTATAACGGCCTCGTCGACGACAGCATCGATCTGCACGTGGTACGTCTTTTCCAGATGCGTTTCGGGAGCCGCAACGCGAGCGCTCCACTCCGAATCATTCGTTAGCAGCAGTAGTCCTTCGCTCGCCTTATCCAGACGCCCAACCGGCCCCACCCATGGCAAAGCCTCCGCAGCGAGAATTGAATAAACGGTGTCGCGCCCTTTCTCATCCGAGGCGGTCGTTACCAATCCTCGTGGCTTGTTCATCATCAGATAAACCTTCTGCTCCGGTTGGATGGCCTTGTCATCCACCGCAATGCTGTCATGCTGCAGCAGCACAGGAGTCTCCGGATCCCGTCGCACACCTCCGTTCAGCCGCACTCTTCCGGCCTGAATCAGCTGTGCGGCTTGCGATCGGGAACAGTATCCGAGCTTGGAGAGCGCCCGGGCCAATCCGATCCGTCGCGAACTCTTCTTCGATGGCACGCGTTCCATGCTAATCGAAGTGAGTCGAGTCCTGTCGCACAGATTCCCGTCGCCGCTTGATACTATGTTGCCGAAGGAGTTTTCATGGCTCACCAACATCCCCCCCGCTTCTTGAAGATCGTCGACGATGCCCGCAGTCGCGTACGCGAAACCAATGTTGACGAAGTAAAAAAGAGAATGGACCGTGGCGACACGTTTCTGCTGGTCGATGTCCGGGAAGAGAGCGAGTACGCCAAAGACCACCTGCCGGGCTCGATTCATCTCGGCAAAGGCGTGATCGAACGCGACATTGAAGCGCGTGTCCCTGAACTCGACAAGGAGATCGTTCTCTATTGTGGGGGCGGTTTCCGCTCGGCACTGGCCGCCGATAATCTGCAGAAAATGGGCTATACCAACGTGATCTCGATGGATGGCGGCATCCGCGGCTGGCGCGAAAAAGGATTTCCCCTGACGAAGGAAAAGGAATAGGACTGATCGGTAGGGGCTTATTTTGAATTTCTATAGGGCATTTGCGCTCTTTGATGGCGTCATCCTGAGCGTAGCCGTTCTTCAGGCGGAGCGAAGGATCTCCGCTACGACGCGGTGTACCACGGGGGATCCCTCGGCCCACTGGTAAAAGGGCCGGCTCTTCGCGAATGACCTTTGTGAGACCCAGAGTTCAAACCGAGCCACTACAGACTGATCATCGCGGTTCCCAAAGAAGGTCTTTGCGACTAGAATCACCAGTCTGTCGTATTCGGCAAGTAGCACTCCTACTATGAACGCTCGCATCTTCTTCTGGTCACTCACCTCGGCCCTGGCCGGATTTCTCTTCGGCTTCGACACCGTGGTTATCTCCGGCGCTGAAAAGACGATCCAGGCGCTCTGGGGGCTCAGCCCGTTCGTGCACGGCATCGCCATGGGCTCCGCTCTCTACGGCACAGTGGTCGGAGCACTGATCGGAGGCTGGCTCGCGGACAAGTTCGGACGTAAGGCGACGCTGCTCTGGATCGGGATCCTCTATCTTGTGGGCGCGGTAGGCTCCGGGTTGGCTCCCGATGTGAACATTTTCATTCTCTCTCGTGTTATCGGTGGCCTGGGCATTGGAGTCTCAACCGTGGTGGCACCGATGTACATCTCCGAGATTGCGCCGCCCAAGCATCGTGGCCGGCTGACCGGGATGTTCCAATTCAACATCGTATTTGGCATCCTCATCGCCTTCGTGTCGAACCGCTTGCTGGTTGGCGTTGGCGAGAATGCATGGCGTTGGATGCTCGGCGTAGCCGCATTCCCGTCACTGCTCTACGCGCTATTCTGCATCGGCCTTCCCGAGAGTCCGCGCTGGCTGCTCAGCCGCAAGGGCGACCGTCAAACCGCGTTGCAGATTCTGCATCGCATCGAACCGGAATGTTCGGATGCCGAGATCGCCGCCCAAGCCGACGAAATCAGCGCCGCCTCTACAGTGCAGGTCTCGTCGGAAAATTTCTGGACTCGTCGTTTACGCAAGCCGATCTTGCTCGCCATCCTGATTGCTGTCTTTAACCAGCTCTCCGGCATCAACGCAGTCCTTTATTTCGCTCCCCGCATCTTCGAATTGACCGGACTGGGTGCGAAAGCCGCTCTTCTGCAATCCATCGGGATCGGCATCACCAACCTGGTGTTCACCTTTGTCGGCCTATGGCTGATCGATCAACTCGGACGGCGCACGCTCCTCTATATCGGTTCCATAGGCTACATCACCTCGCTCGGCCTGGTTGCCTGGGCTTTCTTTACGCAGCATTACTCGATTGTGCCGGCATGCATCTTCGGATTCATCGCCTCGCATGCCATCGGCCAGGGCGCGGTGATCTGGGTCTTCATCTCCGAGATATTTCCCAATCGCCATCGCGCTGAAGGACAAACGCTGGGCTGCTCCACGCACTGGATTTTCGCAGCTGCCATTACAACCATCTTTCCGAAGCTGGTTGCGTCTTTTCCACCCGGTTACATTTTTTCGTTCTTCACCGGCATGATGGTTCTCCAACTCATTTGGGTGGCAACATTAGTTCCGGAAACCAAAGGCGTGCCGCTGGAACAAATTCAGAAACAGTTGGGCATCGCATAGACGATCTCGTGGACGTGTCTTACCTTCGCTGGCCGTTGCAACGCGAAAACTGAATTCGAATGACGGAAGATAATTTCCCTGTCCTGATTGAAGTGTGTGCCGATTCTGTCGCGTCCGCAGTCTCGGCGGAACGCGGGGGCGCCGCGCGGATCGAACTCTGCAGCGGCCTGATCGATGGCGGCGTAACTCCAAGTGCGGGCCTTATCGAGACGACTCGAGCCGCAGTCTCGCTGCCTTTGCATGTCATGATCCGGCCGCGCGGCGGCGATTTCTGCTACGACGATTCTGAATTCGAAGCCATGCGGCGGGACATCACTCTAGCCAAGGAATCGAGCGTCAATGGCATCGTCTTCGGCATCCTGGACGTGAACGGTCATGTAGACGTCACCCGTACGCGCCAGTTGCTGGATCTAGCGCGCCCTTTGTCGGTTACCTTTCACCGGGCCTTCGATATGACCGCCGACCTGCTGCGCTCCCTGGAAGATTTGTGTGCACTGGGAGTGGATCGAGTTCTCACTTCCGGCGCGGAACCGACTGCGCTGGAGGGCGGGCAGACGATCGCACGACTCGTTCAGCAATCCCGGGGGAGGATTGCAGTCATGGCCGGAAGCGGCATCAAGCCTGAGAACGCTCGCCGCATCGTGGATGAAACCGGCGTCCCCGAGATCCATGTCGGCCTGCGCACTTCCCTTCCCAGCCCCATGCGTTTCCACAATGTAAACATCTCCATGGGACCGGTGACCAACCGGGAGTACTTGCGTTTTGCGGTAGTTGAAGACAATGTAAGAAAACTGCGCGCGAGCCTGGTCTCCCAATGAGATGTGGGATGTGCGAAGCCAGAAGAGAAGGATCGGTTTTGAATGATCCTGCGCGAGCACGATCAGGTCGGCGCTCGTCACATCATTGCGACAATGCCCCGGACTCTTTCAGGGTTTGCTCGATGGCGGCCATGAGTGATTCATTGTCCGGAGGTTTCTGAAAAAAAGCGCAAGCCCCACTCGCCAGTGCCCGGTCCTTATTCACTCGCACTTCACGTCCACTGAGAACTATGACCGGAACACACGATAGCTTTGTATTCTTCTGAAAACGCTCCATAACAACGAATCCATCTCCGGCGGGAAGCCCGAGGTCAAGCAATACCAGGTCGGGTTTTTCTTTCAGTGCTGCATTCATTGCGGTTAGTCCGTCCGTGGCAAAGGCGGTCTCGTAGCCAGCCGCCTTGAGTCGTCTATGGAGGGCTACGCGCATGTTGTTATCATCATCGATGATCAGAATCTTGGGTTTATTCATTGGCTCTTTTCCCCTTTATTCATAACTTGTGAGACTGCACGAGTCACCTCATGCGCCATGGCCTCAAGGTCCACACTTGCAGCGTCCTCTTCATCTCGCACCGGTTGCAGCACTGTGCTGGAGACGCTTGTGGTGCCGTATTCGGACAGTTCGGGGCAACGATTTATCTGTTCCTGAATTCGTCGAACTAATACTTCGGCTCCAGTCGCATCCGTGCCTGCGAGAATCACGAACGTCTCACCTGTCGCCAATCTTCCCACGGGCGGAAGTAACACATCCTTGTCGGGGAGGGTGCAGCGTTGCAACAACTCCACACATTTGCGCCGGGTCGTACCCCATTGCTCAATCGCCGGAGTAGTGGGATTAGGCGCTACCCTGATCGTGATCAGCGAGACCACTTTGCGTACCGTTCCGTTTTCTACCAGTGCCGGCGCCAGTATCTTTCCCAGCGAAAAAAGAGGCAGAGTAAAGCTGAATGCGGACCCGCGTCCCAGTTCACTTTCCACCCATATCTTGCCGCCGTGGCAGGAGACGAGTTCCTTGCAGATCGCGAGGCCCAACCCCAGCCCTTGGTGCCCCGCATCAATGGAACTCTCTTCCTGATACAGGCGTTCAAAGACCCTCGCTTGAGCTAGCTCGCTGATGCCGCACCCATTGTCTTTTACCGTCACGATGACGTAACCAGGGTTGTCCGCTGCGACTTCCTGTTGCACTTCAATGCGCCCTCGTGGAGCGGTGAACTTTAGCGCGTTGCCGAGCAAATTCAACAGAATTTGCAGGACACGATGCGGGTCTGCATAAACCAACAGCGGCTCTCGATGTGTTTGGTGTGCGATATTGATTGCTTTTTCGGCGGCGGAGGACTGGACCATTTTGATCGCTTCGAGCACTGTATCCTGCAGCACAACGCAACCGCACTCGATCTTTATTTTCCCGGCCTCAATACGGGCGGTCTCGAGCAAATCGTCAATCATCGTTCGCAGCTGATTCGTGCTCTTCAGGATAATTTCCAGATCATTTTTCTGATCGCTGGTAAGCGGACCTGACAATCCATCGAGCAATAAAGTTGTGAATTGATGGACGCACGTGAGCGGGGACCGTAACTCGTGGGAGACGTGCGACAGCAATTGATCCTTCAGATACAACTGCCGATCGTTTCGCGCCCTCGCTTCTTCCTCGGCCCGCTTCCGGTCGCTGAGGTCGGTAGCAACTAAGCAGATGCCTGGCCCGGATTTATCCAGAGTGATAGAACTGAGGGAAAGCTGGACTGGAAGGATCAGTCCGTCATTCCGCAGTAGATATCCCTCGGCGCGCACATCATTCTTTAGCGCTTGCTGCACCAAACGCGAAAAGCCCTGCCGTTCTTCTTTCCGCAGAATGGTCATCACAGAAGAGCCCAGCAGTTGTTCGGCCGGAAGTCCAACCATTTTTGCCAATCGTCGATTGCAGAACAGGATGATGCCTTCAACGGTCACGGTTGCCACGCCCTCGTTCATTCGTTCAGCCAGAATGCGATAGGGCTCCTCGGGACCTTGCAGAGTAAATAGGCGACTTCCTTGAGGCCCATCGACTGCAATTCCATCTACCTCCCCTTGGTAGATGGCTTCCATGGTCGCTTCCAACTCAGACAGGCGAGCGTGCACGCGTTCGACTTCGCGGTGCAAGTTGCTCCGGGATCGATTCGATGACGATTTCATGCCCGACCGATGCCTATCTCTCCAAATCCTGGCCGACAAGCAAGCTGTCACAACCCGACAGATCACCGACGATTCGCCGCAAAGGTAGCGGTGCGTTTTTTATCAGCGCAGTCACGTCCATGATCCAGTCGCTCCTCGCCAAGGCGGGCGGCGGTGAAGGTCGATGACTCCTAAGTCGTGACGTTCTGCGAATCTTTCGGCGCAACGCACACTGCGGTTGCCGATGACGCGCCTTGACGATGGCGAAACTCCGATCACACACAATCGAAACAGGTACCGTCCTTCACCGCACGCGATCGGATCGAGCGCGGCTTGCGTCGCCTTGAGTCGGATGGCCGTCATGAAGATGACTTTCCGGGAATCAGGTCGAGCCCAACCAGTACGCGTTGAGTATCCGAAAGGTCGCCAATGATCTTCTTGAGGGGCTGAGGAAGCGTGCGTACCAAAGTGGGTACGGCCAGGATCTGGTCTCCGGCTGCCAACTGCGGGTGTTTCAGTAGGTCAACTACCTCGGTCCGGTACCTTCCCGGAAGGTGCTCATCACAAATCTTCTGGAGGTTGCTCAGCGCAGTGGTCGATCTGGAGGTCCCCCCCGCAACATAGAGGCGCAGATTCCACATTCGGCTGCTCGCCCTTCGTTTTCCGTTGCTGCTTCTTGCCTTGGTCAGCTTCATTCGCATGATCCTTTGCTCCTCTGTGCTTTCATCGCAGCGGCACTTCATCGGCCGTCGCCGTTGTTGTGCACTCGATCGGCCTTGCGCGTATAGCCCATCTCCAGACGGTCAACGTTGATTTGCTTCTCCCGTAATTCCATCTGGTGCGCATCCCGTAACAAGCTCTGCTCCTGCAGTTCAAAGTCGGAGCGCATTTTGGCAATCTGCGCCTCGAGTTGCTGCCGACTCTGTTTCATTTCCAAAGTCTTGCGCTGCAACTGCTGTCTGCGTTCTTCTGCTTCCACTCGCTCCTTCGCCGCCTGCGCCACCCGGGCTGATCCGGTAACTAATCCGGACGGTCCCACGTAGACATCGAGTAATTGAATTCCGTGTCTGGTCAGCACGAACTCCCGAATCTGGTTGGAGTGCGCCATGCCGCGAGACTTGAGTACATAGAGCCCACGGTTGCGCTCTCCATTGCGTCTCCAGGTTGCGCAACAGCAGCCAGGAGTCCATTTGAGAAGAGACCCCTACTTCGCTCAGTTCTGGCGAACTGTCTCCCGCACGTAAGGCTGGTGAACATGGCGGTGATCTGACGCCCCTTAAACATATCAATCAGGCGCGTCACCATTGACTTCACTTCCGAACGGCTACCCACAGAGGCAAAGTTCGTGATCGGGTCGATGACCACCACGTGCGGACGAAAGGCAGTCGTCTCGTCGTGAATCGTAACTAGGTGTTTTTCCAGGCCGAATGTGCCCGGTCGGGCCGAGTAGAAACGCAACAGGTCGCGTTTTACCCAAGGCTCAAGATCAATCCCGATGGAGCGCATGTTGCGAATGACTTCGTCGGTGGATTGTTCGGAGGCCATGTAGAGCGCGCGCTCCCCCCTTTTGCAGGCCGCCTCTACGAAATGAGCCGCCAGACTGCTCTTGCCTGTGCCGGCCCCGCCCGACACCAGAATGCTGGTTGCCCGGTAAAAGCCCTTTCCCCCCAACATCGCGTCCAGTCGGGGAACGCCGCTTGAGATCTTTTTCGTCGGCGCCTTGTGCTCCAGTTTCAAGGAACTGAGGGGCAGCACGGAGATGCCTGTCTGCCCGATCAAGAATGGATACTCGCTGGTCCCATGCATGGTTCCGCGGTACTTCGTCACCCGCATCCGGCGAATGGACGTCTGGTCTTCGACGCGGTGGTCAAGCAGGATTACACAGTCGGCAACGTACTCTTCGATGCCATGACGGGTCAGCTTCCCCTCGCCACTCTCCGCCGTGATCAGGGCGGTAACTCCTTTCGCCTTCAGCCAACCGAACAAGCGGCGGAGTTCGGCCCGCAAAATATGCGTATTCGAAAATCCGGAAAACAGAGATTCAATGGTATCCAGAACCACACGCTTTGCGCCGATCGAGTCGATCGCGTTTCCCAAGCGGATGAAGAGTCCCGCAAGATCGTACTCTCCACTCTCCTCGATCTCGCTGCGTTCAATGTGGACATAGTCGAGGAATAGCTTTTTGCGAGCGCATAACGCGGGGAGGTCGAAGCCCATCGAGGCAACGTTTTGGCTTAGGTCCTTGTCCGTTTCCTCAAAGGCTACGAAGACGCCCGGTTCGTCGAACTCGTTCGCGCCCCGCACCAGGAATTCAATTGCCAAAAGGGTCTTGCCGCAGCCCGGCATTGCCACACAAAAGGGTAGGCCTGCCCTGCGGCAAGCCGCCCTCAGTAATTTGGTCCAGTCCAGCAATCCCGGTGGGACACTTTTGAATCCCGTTCTGGGACAAAAGACTTACTCGCTTAGTAGACATTGCAAATCTCCATTGTTCTGGACTGTAGGCCGGGTCGCACGACATGTGCGCCACGTGCACACTCGTAGGAGGGAATCAGGTTCGAAGGCCGAGAGTAAATCTGTTTCTGCGGTGCGAGGTCGAACCGAGGCATGGGTTGCCGACGCCCCCCTCAGGACCTCCGTCTTACAAGATATCTTCGTCAACGTGTTCATAGAAGTCTCCGCTTAACATTAGAACTTTCTTGGGAAACCGGAGTATTAACCGACATATGAATGCATTCTTGATGCCACGGACGAATCGGGTACCGAAGAAAGGAAGGAGACACGTACTAAAGAGCAATCACGCCTTTGACATTCTTAGACAACGGTGCGGCGAAAAACGCGAAGGGATGAGTTTTCCCGCCAAACCGCGCCGAGTCTGCCCATCTCACCACAATGGCGAAGATATTTTCGCGAAGCCAGAGTCAAGGGTGGGGCGTCCCGAAGCTCTTGTTCTATTTTGTCGGCGACATGATTACGCCACCCGGACTCTGAAGAGAACCGTAAACCTGGCTGCTGTCATGAGAACCATGGGACACAAGGAAGTGAAGACCGCGATGCAGTATCAGCAGCCCGAGCTCGAGATCAGTCGCGCGGTGCTCGATCAGAACGCAGCCGTAAAGAAACGGGTGTCACCGGATTGAATTGCGGCACACTTTATGGCACCCGAAACATCAACTTGGGCAAGTGATTCAAAAGAATGGTGAGCGCGGTAGGAATCGAACCTACAACCTACTGATTAAGAGTCAGTGACGCATACCTACGATCCGGACACAGGAACAACATATCTTACTCTATCTTGATTATTAACAGAGATATATATTGACTGGCTACTGACACTGAGCGACACTAAGAGCCACTTGTGCGCGTTCCTTACGGACACAGCACGGACACAAACTCTTTATGTCAGTGAAAATCAACGAAAAGGTTGCTTAAGAATCTTACCCCGCCAAATCACGGCAATCGAATCCTCTAGATGCCCAGATTCCCGGTTTTGGAGTTCGCATTACTGCCGGGAGTGCAGTCAGTTTCGTCCTTAACTATTACGTTCACGGCAGGGAAAGACGGTTCACAATTGGCAAGCATCCAGAGTTGTCGGTGCTGGCAGCACGGAACCGCGCTCTGGAGTTACGAAAGAAGATCAACGAAGGCATTGACCCTTTAGAACAACGGGAAACGGATCGTAAGCAGCCAACTATGAACGATCTGTGCACAGAATATCTGGAGCACCATGCCCTCGTTCACAAACGACCTCACAGTGTACGCGACGATAAGCAGATGATTGCAGGTGGAATTGCCCCCAAGATCGGCAGTCTGCCGAATCTCCGCTGTTAGCAGACAGGGCGTTGCCAAGCTACACGCATCTCTGAAGGCGACACCCTATTTTGCTAACAGGGTGCTCGCACTGCTCTCCAAGATGTTCAGCTTGGCGATTGAGTGGCATTGGGTCAGCAGCAATCCAGCTCAAGGGATACAACGCTTCCACGAAGACAGGAGAGAACGTTGGCTGCAGCCACAGGAATTGCAGAGATTCATCGAAATCCTAAACGCGTATCCGAACCAGAATGTTGCTGAGGCGTTCCGCCTGCTGCTGCTGACCGGGAGTCGAAAGAGTGAGGTGCTGAGTGCAGAATGGCCCATGTTCGATTTAAAGCAGGGTCTCTGGACGAAGCCTTCCACTCACACTAAAGAGAAACAAATAGAACACATCCCTCTGAGCGTTCAGGCGTTGGAACTGCTTAACCGGATGAAAGAGCAAAGCGATGAGACGGGCTTTTTGTTCCCCGGCTTGAATGGGAAACCCCGCACAACATTACGGCTCGCATGGTCTCAGATTTGTAAAGCTGCCGGTCTAGCTAATGTCAGAGTCCACGATCTGAGACATAGCTATGCGTCCTATCTGGCTTTCGAGTGGCGTGAGTCTCCCACGTAGTAGGTCGTCTGCTCGGACACGCCCAGCCACAAACTACGGCGCGATATGCGCATGTGGCAGATGGAGCACTACGTGCCGCCACCAACAGATTTGGAGAGATTCTAAAGGCTGCCAACCTGAACAATGTACCGAAATCGAGCGACTAGAGTCTGCAGTTGATTGCCGCTCGCCTGAATGACGCTCCCAGAAGACTTGTGTTGACAATACTGTACATACATGCTAGCATCGTGTCAGCCTTCAACAATGGAGTGTAGAGGCAATTTACACACATTGGAGAGGGCGAATGTTAAACCTGCCGATCAACCCACCAGAAGAAAGCTCTCATGCCAGCTAACGATGCCGCTCTTGGAAAGCAGTTTTTCTCGAAAGGAGAAGCAAACATGAAAGGCAATCATACGAAACTGACGTGGTTCGGTCTGGGGGTGCTGTGCACTCTGGTAGTCGCGGGCATTCTCGTCAGTTGCTCGAAGAAACCCAAAACGGAGCGCGGCGACGTGGCCGAAGCGGCCATTGCGACTTACGTCGCACCCGGCGATACGGATGAGTACTACATGTTCTATTCGGGCGGCCATTCCGGCAACGTCTATGTGGCCGGCGTTCCTTCGATGCGGCATATCACGACCATTCCCGTGTTCGCGCCGTATCCCGGCGACGGGCTACGGTTTCGATAAAGAGACGAAGGAGATGCTGGGGCCTTACACCTGGGGAGACGTGCATCACCCCGCGCTCAGCCAGACCAAAGGCGATTATGACGGGCGCTGGCTCTTCGTCAACGACAATGCGAACAACCGCATGGCGCGAATCGATCTGCGCGACTTTAAGACCAAGCAGATTCTGGGACCGGTGCCGAATATCTCAGGCTTTCACGGCGGCGCCTTCGTAACTCCAAACAGCGAGTACGTGCTGGCCGCTTCGCGCTTCTCAGTGCCGCTGCCGAAAGGCACGTATGAACCGATTGAGAATTACGCCACCGAAATACAACGGTGTCGTGGCCGGAATCGCCATCAATCCCCAGTCCGGCGAAATGACTATCGGCTGGCAAATTCTGATGCCGCCTTTCGACTTCGATCTCGGTTCGACCGGCAAGGGCCCCAGCGAAGGCTGGGCCTTCTGGACTTGCTATAACGCCGAACGCGCGACCGGTAAACTCGAAGTCACTGCGACGCAGAGAGATCGCGACTATGTGGTCGCGGTGAACTGGAAAGCCGCGGAGCAGGCAGTCAAGGACGGCAAGTTCAAAATGATTGGCGGCGTCCAGGTCATCGATCCAAGGCAGGCGCCGGGCGTCGTTTATCTGATTCCTGCCAGCAAGAGTCCGCACGGTGTTGATGTCAGTCCCGATGGCAAGTACGTCATCGCCAGCGGGAAACTGCAATCCATCACGACGGTCTTTAACATGGAAAAGATCCTGACGGCGATTCAGAACAAGGACTTCACCGGCGACGAGGACGGCATTCCGGTCATCAACTACGACCATGTGAAGGATGCCGAGGTCAACGTCGGACTGGGACCGCTGCACACGCAATTTGACGATCAGGGCTACGCCTACACCAGCCTCTTCGTCGAAAGCGCCGTGGCCAAATGGAAACTCGGAACCTGGGAAGTCGTGGATAAGATTCCGATCAGCTACAACATCGGACACCTCGCCGTTGCCGGCGGCGACACCATGCACCCGGACGGAAAGTATCTGGTGGCGCTGAACAAGCTTTCACATGGCCGCCACATGAGCGTCGGTCCCTCGCAGCCGGAAAGCTCACAGCTCATCAGCATCAGCGGCGACAAGATGAAGATGCTCTACGACGCTTTCACTGAGCCGGAGCCGCACTACGCGCAGATGATCAAGGTCGAAAAGCTCAAACCGATCGAGGTCTATCCCAAAGAGGAAATGAAGAACGTCAATGCCGTTTGGGATGTGAAGGACACCGGAGTCACGCGCAACGGCAACAACGTCGTGGTAAAGATGACCGCCGCGCGCAGCAGCTTCGAACCAAACAAGATCGAAGTAACGCAAGGCGATCATGTGACCATCTACCTGACCAACATCGAGCAGACGACCGATGAGCTGCACGGTTTCGGACTCGGCGAGTACAACCTCAACGTCGTGGTTGATCCGGGCGAGATGAAGGTCATCGACTTTGTGGCCGACAAGACGGGCGTCTTCCCCTATTACTGCACCAACTTCTGCTCGGCGCTCCACCAGGAGATGCAGGGGTATTTGTTGGTCAAGCCAAAGTAGTAACGCAGGGCTGAAGTAGGAGGGATGAAGGATGAGAGCAGGCGAGTCAACGTTGAATAGCTTAGTCCTTCATCCTTCCGGCGGCTTCCACAGGCGGCCTGACATTCGAGAGGAGCAGTCTTAACATGAGTAACTTTCTTGACAAAGAAACAACTTTCTTCGACTACGCAGCTCACGTTGAAGAGTCGCGTGCTCATCGTCGTCGCGGTCGTGGTACTGCTCCCGACCTACTTCTTCCCGCTCTGGAACATGAGTTTCTATTCGAACCAGTACACGGACGGGCTGTTCCTGCACATTTATTCATATCAATTGGAAGGCGGGAAGACGCCCAACCGCGACGACCTGAGGGAGATCAACTCGCTCAATCACTACATCGGCATGCGGCCACTGCTCGAAAGTGACTTCAGCGAATTCACCTGGGTGCCGCTGGTGATCGGCCTGTTGATGATCCTTGCGCTGCGGGCAATGGTCCTGGGCAAGATGTCGAACCTGGTCGACGTGTTCGTGCTGTTTACCTATTTCGGCGTGTTCTCGATGTGGAGTTTCTACCACCGGCTCTACATGTATGGCCACAATCTTGATCCGACCGCCTCGATCAAAGTTCCGCCCTTCGTACCGCCGTTCTTTGGGACCAAGCAGATCGCGAACTTCACCATTAACAGTCTTCCCGGGCCGGCTTCCTATGCGCTGTTTGCGTTCGCGTTCTTGTTGCTGATTGCAATCCTTCTGTCGGTAAAACGGGACAGAAAGGAGGCGCATGAGAAGGCGGCTGCAACTTAAAGCCCTGAGGTCAAAGTGCTGAGAAGCACGAATGTTCAAGCGCATTGTGCCGTAGCAAGAACAGGCGATGCGAGTGGCCACGAAAGTGTGCGATACGCAGCTGCACTGTAATGGCTGTCGCACCACGTTCGCGGGCTGCGTCTTCTTATTCGCGATGATCCTAGGGTTCCGCGTCGCTGCACCCCTGGCTGTATGCTTTCGCCCGCTTCGCGGGCTCATTCGAGCATGTCCTGCTCAGCAGCTGTTCGGATCTGTCTGCACTGCTCGTCTTGCGGCTGGCGCTCATCGGCGACGGCCGCAACGCTCGTGGTGGGCGGCACCGGCGCTCAGTTTCAATCCGTTCAACCTGCAATCGCCGCCGCTCGACGCCGGAGACACCGTGCAAGTGCAGCGCCGGAACTTACGCGGGCAATCTCACGCTCAATAAACAGATCACGCTTGAAGGGACAGGCCGGCCCACGCTCCGCGGTGAAGGCATAGGCAGCGTCATCACGGTTTTAGCCGATGGGTGCATCATTCGCGGCTTCATCATTGAACACAGCGGCGGCGACCTGACGCGCGAAGACTCCGGCATTTTGCTCAAATCGAGCAACAACCAGATCGAAGACAACGAACTGCGCGACATACTTTACGGAATCTATCTCTACAGTTCGCATGGCAACACGCTGCGGCGTAATCGAGTTCGCGGCCGAGCCGAATTGGAAGAAGGCGATCGCGGCGCGGGACTGCACCTCTGGAACTCGCCCGACAACATTATCGAAGACAACATCATCTCCGAAGAGCGCGATGGAATGTACATCCAGAGTTGCAACGGCAATCAAATTCGCCGCAACCGTGTTTTCAACTTGCGCTACGGTTTGCACTACATGTTCTCCGATCGGAACGTATTTGAGGACAACTTCTTCTCGAATAACGTCGCGGGCGCGGCGATCATGTACTCGAATCACATCGAGTTTCGCCGCAATGCCTTTATTCATAATCGCGGGTTCAGCTCTTTCGGCATCCTGTTTCAGGAATGCAATGAACTGGTGGCCGAAGAGAACTTCATCGTCGACAACGCGACCGGCATCTTCATGGAAGCCCTACGCAAGACTACCTTCCGCCATAACACCATCGCGAACAACGATGTGGCTTTGCAGATGTTCAGCAGTTCGGACGCGAACGTTTTCACCGAGAATAACTTTGTTGACAACTTGAGTCCGCTGCAACTGATCGGCAGAAGCACTACGACGAAGTGGTCAGAGAACGGGCGCGGAAATTTCTGGAGTGACTATGACGGCTACGATCTGAACGAAGACGGGCGCGGCGATGTGCCCCTTAAGATCCAGAACGTCTTCGAGTACCTGGAAGGCAATCATCCACGCTTGCGCCTTTATCTCGACAGTCCTGCGGCGCGGGCGATGGCCGTCGCGGAAAAGACATTTCCGATCTTGAGAGGCTCGTCGGAGATAGATGAAGCGCCGTTAATGAAACCTGTCGACTTGCACTACCCGTTCGCGGCAGAACGGCCCGCGAGTCACATTCATGCCGGGTTGATGATGACCTCGCTGCTGATACTAACCGCGCGCGGCGATGGTGATCTGGAAAGGGCAAAAGCCTAATCAGAAATGACTATCCACGTCAGCAACCTGACTAAGAAGTTCAAAGACTTCGTGGCCGTCAACGACGTGTCGTTCGACGTTGAAGCCGGCGAGACCTTCGCGCTGCTCGGACCAAACGGAAGCGGTAAGACCACCACGTTGAAATGCATGGTGGGGCTGACTCTGCCAACCTCGGGAAACATTGCGGTCGAAGGTTTCGATGTCTTGCGCAATAGCCGCGAAGCCAAACGATTGATGAGCTTCCTGCCCCAGCGCGTTAGCTTCAGCGATCAATTGACCGGGCGCGAAGTGCTGGAGTTCTACTGTCGCTTGCGGCGAATACCGTCGCAACGAATCGACGAGACACTGAACACGCCAGACTTTCATTTCAACGGGTTTTTTGAACAGCCAGTCAGCCAATTCTCAGGCGGCATGATTCAGCGACTCGGGCCTCGCCGTTGCGTGCCTGCCCGATGCGCCGGTGCTGGTTCTGGATGAGCCGACCGTAAGCCTCGATCCCAACGGAGCAATTCAGTTTCGCGAGTTTCTCGCCTCGCTCAAACGCCAGGGCAAAACGATTGTCTTCTCTTCGCACATGCTGGCCGATGTGGAACAACTGGCGGATCGCGTGGCGATTCTGGTCGGCGGTAAACTGGTAGCTCTGCAATCAATCGCCGCGTTGCGCAACGAATTGATGCGCAGTTCACGAATGCGCGTCGTGCTGGTGAATCCGGGCGAACGCCTGCTGGGAGTGGTGCGAGCCTGCGGGGTGGACGAAGCCGCGCTTCAGGGCGATTCGCTGTTGATAACTTCTCGCGCGGAAGACCGGCTGAAGATTTTGCAAGCGATAGAAACGGCGGGTGGACGAATTGCAAGCTTTGCCACCGAAGAGTTGTCGCTCGAAGACATATATATGAGGTACGTGGGTGAAGAGAATGCTCGAGAGAAATAGAGTCGGATTTCGAAGCACGATCCACGAAATCACACGAATCGACACGCAAACAGAATTCGTGTCGGCTTAGGCGTGGTTTCGTGGATCGTGATTGCTGGAATCGTCTTCTTGCGAGTTGTCAGAAGCAAGCAGATCGAGCCGGTTGCCCTGGCGCCCGAGGACATGTGCGCTTACTGCAAGATGGCCATTTCGGAAAAGCGTTACGCGGCTGAATTAATAGACAGCGAAGGGCAGGCGTTCAAGTTCGACGACATCGGTTGCATGGTTAACTTTATTAAGAGCAGGAAGAACACGACGAAGGTTGTCGCTTACTTTGTAATGGATTTCGATGAACGTCAATGGACCAAAGCTGATGATGCCTACTATGTCCGTTCTTCTGAAATAACGACGCCGATGAATGGCGGCATCATTGCTTTCAAGAACCAGGCGAAGGCGCAGGAAGCGATCGGTAAATATCACGGCAAGCTGCTTCGCTTCAAGGACATTTTCAACCTGAAAGGATGAAAGAGGCCGAGTCTGGACGGGAGTTGGTAAAGAAGGGTCTTACTGATCTCCGACCTCTGATCTCCGACCTCTGATCTGATGGACACAAACGCGATCACAACCATCGCCCGGCAGGAACTGGTTATCAATATTCGCAACCGTTGGACGCTCGTGTTTGCCGGCGTCTTCGGAGTTCTGGTGCTGGCAATCTCCTACTTCGGATTGGTTACCGCGGGCACGGTTGGTTTCCAGGGTTTCGCGCGCACGTCGGCGAGCCTGCTCAACATGGTGCTCTACATCGTTCCGCTGGTGGCTCTGACGATGGGGACGCTCAGCTTTACCAGCGAAAAAAGCGCCAGCGAGTTGTTATTCTCTCAGCCCGTAACCCGCGGCGAGATCCTGCTCGGCAAATTCCTGGGTCTGTTCGCTTCGATTTTCACCGCCACGCTGGTCGGCTTTGGCCTCGCCGGTGTCATCATCGCCGCGAAGGCCGGAACTGAGGGCGCATGGCGTTATCCCGCATTCGTCGGCTTCTCTCTGCTGCTGGCGCTTATCTTTCTGAGTTTGTCAGCCTTCATCTCAGCGCTCTGCCGGCGCCAGAGTAAAGCGTTTGGAGTAGCGCTCTTTGTGTGGTTTTTCTTTGTGCTCTTCTATGACCTGATGGTCATAGGAGTGACGTTTCTGTTCAAGGAGCGAACGGCCAACGCCTTCATCTTCGGTTCGCTGTTTGGAAATCCTGTGGACATGGTGCGCATCGCCAGCCTGATGACGCTGAATGGCAAGGATATCTTTGGGGCCGGCGGCGCGGCGCTTTTGAGATTCCTGGGCGGTGAAGGTCTTAGCATTGTGCTGTTGCTCGTCGCGCTCGCCTTTTGGGTTGTGGCGCCGCTGTTCGTCGCACAGAGACTGCTAAGACGGCAGGATATTTGATGGATCAGCAAGGAGAGTTCTTCACTCCGTAGGAGTGAGATGTTTATAGACCGGAACGCGTCGTTTCGGATCAACTCCGTTCGGAGGAGCGGAACGCAACCAGACCTTTAGCCCTCAAGAGCTGTCCGCTCCTCCGAACGGAGCCGAAGGTGGATGGGGACTCTGTGCTATAGACATCTCACCCCTAACGGGGTGAAAAGTGAGCTCAAACTGAGGCGAGATGAGGAAACTGTATGTGGCTGGAGCGGGGGTGTTCGTCTCATTATCATCGCCACAGTCTCGCTGTTCTACTTTCGTTCCGACGAGCGACAACGAGCGGCTGCACTATGAACGCGAAGAGACGGAAATCATAATCGCAAATATCCCTGGCGCGCACCTCACTCTTTTCAAAGCAAGGGGAAGGATCTTCAAGACGCGGGTTCCTTTGAAGAATCTGAGCGTGCTGACGCACGCTGTGCGGACGAGACGTCCGCGCTCCCAGCATTAACCGACTCGGTTCAATGCTCAACGACTTTTTGGGCAAAGCCGGAAAACGGTGTGAAAGTTGTCGAAAGCAACGAACGGCGAAGTGCGACGCGAAACAACGAATTGTCTCACATGATCTTCGCTGACCAATAGCTCTGGGGGGGCAGCCCGCAGAGCTTTTGATCTGTTCCTGGGGAATTCTGTGCTTGAGCAGAGGGTGAGCATATTCTCCGCAGCCGCCTTCCAGATAGCTGGGACAAAGCAGGAGTGAGTCTAGGGAACGAATCTTGCAGACAACTTTTTATGAAGTATTCGCCGCCTGTTCACGTCGCCGGGTTGAAATGCGAAATCTGCGCAAACGCCTATAGCCACAGCAATCTATATACATGTCCCTCCTGCGGTGATGAAGGCATTCTGAATGTTGAGTACGACTACGAGAGGATTGCGTCAGCGTTTTCAAAACATCCATTACAAAACCGAGAACAAAACATCTGGAGATACAGTGAGCTGCTTCCGGTATCGGCTGATATCGCACGTCCGACATTTGTTGTGGGTGGACGCCCGTTTACGACACGCCTCGTCTGGCAGCGGAACTCGGCATTAGGAATTGTTCTTGAAAGATGACGGACGCAATCCAACCAACTCTTTCAAAGACAGGGCCAGTTCAGTTGGCGTGCTTAAAGCAATTGAATTTGGATTCGGAGAAATCAGCCTGCGCCTCAACCGGCAATGCTGCCTCATCGCTGGCCGGGCTTGCAGCCGCGACCGGCGTTGAAAAGCTTACATCTTTGTTCCCGAACGTGCGCCTGAGCCGAAAGTCACTCAGTTGCTTATCTTCGGCGCCACGGTTCTTCGTGTGGCCGGCACTTACGAACAGGCATTCGATCTCTGCAAAGCTGCCTGCGAAAAATACGGCTGGTACAACCGCAACAGCGGCACCAATCCTTTTCTGGTTGAAGGAAAAAAAACGCCGGACTCGAAATCGCGGAACAGCGAAGAGGGAGTTTGCCCGACTGGGTTGTCGTGTCGGTTGGCGACGGCTGCACGATAGGTGGCATCGGCAAAGGTCTGCAGGAAATGAAGCGCCTGGGAATTACCGATCGTGTTCCTCGTTTGCTGGGAGTCCAGGCCGAAGGTGCCAACCCGATAGTGGATGCGTTCATCACCGACAAAGACCTCGTGCCGTCAGAATCAAATACGCTCGCAGACAGCATCGCCGTGGGCACGCCACGCAACTGGAGAAGAGCGCTAAAGCAAGTCAGGTTGTCGGGCGGAGAAATGGTCGCGGTGAGTGACGACGAAATACTAGAAGCAATGCGCCCCACGGCCCGACTTGGCGCTGTATTCGGAGAACCTGCGGGAGTAACCGGTGTAGCAGGTCTAAAGAAAGCGATTGAAAAAGGAGTCATCAAGAACACGAATCTGTACTCTGCGTAATCACTGGAAACGGTCTGAAAGATATTCACTCGGCAAGACAAGCAGCGGGACACGCACTTGATGTGAAACCTACGTTGGCGGATTTAACGGAGGCGCTAGTGGATCATGTTCATTAAAAATGTCCGCACATTTACGTTGGCACCGCCACGGTAAAAAAGACAACGTACGATCGATGGACCGAAATCGCGGCGGAAGGTCGCATCGCTAGTATTCGAAGATGAAGAAGTCGTCGATCTTGACGGCGCACTCGTGCTGCCCGGCTTTGTCAACGCGCACACACATCTTTACTCAAGTCTCGCGTGGCATGCCCGTGCCTTCAAGAAGCGCCGGCCAACTTCACTGAGGTCCTGGAAAGATTTGGTGGAAATTGGATGTATCACTAGACGAAGAAACGATCTACCACAGCGCACTTGTCGGAGCGATTGAGGCAGTGAAATGCGGGACGACGACGCTGGTGGATCATCATGCCTCTCCCTCGTCGATCAGCGGCTCGCTCGATCGCATCAAGAAAGCCTTACACCAGGTCGGCTTTCGCGGAGTGTTGTGTTACGAGGTAACTGATCGCGGCGGTAAGAAGCAACGTGACGAGGGGCTGGCCGAAAACGAAAGGTTCATTAAAGAGAATAAGACCGATGGATATTTTCGCGGATTTGTCGGCGCCCATGCCCGCGTTTACCCTGAGCGACGAGTCGTTGCACCTTTGAGGTGAGGCTCTCGCAGCAAGACACAACACCGGCGTTCACATTCATGTGGCGGAAGATCTCTGTGAGGTGAAAGATGCCGAAGAAAGCCATGAGAGCACCGTCATTAACAGATTGGCGCGCCAAGAATTTTCACGAACAAGTCCATCCTTGCGCACTGCGTACACCTGACCCCAGGTGAATTCAAAACCAGTAACAAGAACAAGTGCTGGTTGGTCCGCCAATCCCCGCTCAAACATGAACAACCGGGTGGGGTTGTGCAAGGTCCACCTTTTCGGAGAAAAGCTTGCCCTGGGGACGGATGGTTTTCCTGCCGACATGCTTGAAGAAGCCAAATTTGCATTTCATAAGAAAAGGGATTCACTCATTGATGAAGAAATAAATTATGTGAATCTCATCACTGGTGGACAAAAACTGGTTTCAGCCATCTTCCGCAAAAGGTTCGGCACTCTGGATAAAGGTGCGATAGCCGATCTGGTGGTGATGAATTACAACGAGCCTACACCCATGGAGAACGACAACTT
>CAVRZL010000019.1:0-151552 GCA_963725565.1 uncultured Acidobacteriota bacterium | reverse complement strand
AACGGGCACCAGTTCAAGCGGTAGGAATACGCCCACTTGCACACGGGCTGCCGGGCGGCTCGAAGCACCAGCGGTTCATCTTCCGATATCTTCATTCCACAAGTCCGGGCGAGTACGGACGAACTCCGCCATCAAGTGAATGCATTCCGGGTCGTCCAGTACGGTGAGATGCACGCCCCGCTGTCGGAAAAGATCCTCGGCGCCGAGGAAGTTTTGTTCTCTCCGATGACGATGCGGGGAATCCGGTAGAGCAGGGCGGTGCCCGTGCACATGATGCACGGACTGAGAGTGCTGACCAGCGTCAGATCAGCCCAGTCGCGCCGGCGGCCCGCCTGCGAAATGCACACTGTCTCGGCATGCGCGGTCGGATCGCCGCTCTGCACGCGCAAGTTGTGACCGCGGGCGAGGATCTGGCCCCCGCGATTGGCCAGCACTGAGCCGATGGGAAGACCACCCTCGCTCAATCCGGCTTTGGCTTCCTGGAGTGCCTCCTGAAGTAGTGCCCGGTCATCTTTCATGTGGCCACTACTGTAGCAAGAGTTGGAGGCGGAGGAATCCGGCGGCGATGGTTACCTGCCGACTGGGGCGATCGGTGGCCCGCGATGGATGCGAGAGTTCACGACCGACGTCCCTTTAGTCGAGGTGAGATGTAAGGATTTCGAAGGAGACTGAAAGAAGATCGACCTTGATCGCACACGATGAGACCATCGCGTGCGTACGAGTCTACGCAGGTAGCTACTCAGAGACGAGTAATGGCCGCATGCTACGACACGCACCGTGGTAATACGGCTACTAGTCACAACAGTATTTCCGCTCGTACGTGAGAGTGGTCACCTCGGAAGAGGTACGAGGGTAACTTTGGAGGGCAACGCGCAACGGCTAGAATCTGCGTGGAACTTATTTTAGCCGTAGGAGTATTCCACCCCCGAAGGGCGAGGCATAGTGCCGGAGAACAATCGAGGTTTTTCACTACTGGAATTGATGATCACGCTCGCCATCGGATTTGTGATGGCGGGGGTGACGATTCTGGCGTTGATGCCGTTGTTCAAGCAGAACAAGGTAAATGCCGCCTATGACACCACCGTGTCGGTGCTGCGAAGCTATCGGAGCCAGTCTATTACTCAGAACAAGCGCTACATCGTTACGTTTACCGCTCCGGGAACCATCACTGTGCAGTACTGGGGAGTGGGGGTACCGGTCTCTCCGGCTCCGGTGACGGTGGCTACGTATACGTTGCCCACTGACATTCAGTTTGCGGTGCAGGCAGGGTTTCCCCCGGCCGCTCCGGACGGACTGGGCAGCGGGGGCACCGCGATTGATTTCGATCAGGGCATGGGCGCGGGCAGCCAGAATTACGTAATGTTCATGCCCGACGGCTCGTCGCAAGACACGTTGGGGAACTACAACAGTGGCATCGTTTACCTCTGTCGTCCGGGAGATCTTTACAGTTCGAGGGCAATCTCAGTATTTGGAACGACCGGGCGAATTCGGGGTTGGCGGCTCTACGACCAGAGCGGGAACAAGTGGGTGCAGCAATGAAAAAAGAGCGTTCCGGTACCCGAGGACAACGCGGCTTCACGTTGCTGGAAGTGATGATCGCGATCGTGATTCTAAGCGTTGGAATTCTGACAGTGGTCGCGGCCTTCGCGACCGCAGTAGCCACCACGCAAAACGCGCAGGAAAATCTGATCGCGCGACAAAAGGCGCTGGAGGCGCTGGAAAGCATTTTCACGGCACGCAACACACAGCAAATCAAGTTCGCGCAAATCGCGAACATTCCGAGCGGCGGAATCTTCACCAGTGGCGCAACTCCCCTGTGGGATGCCAGCACGGACGGACTGGTGAACACGGCGGATGACCTGCCCTATGTCGCGCAGGGAGTTCTGTCCGGCCGGACCCGAGTGCATCACGCTTCCGGTCCCGATGGGATTTTAGGTACGCCTGACGACGTGCCCATGAGTCTCGGGTAATTTCACTCGCCAGATTGAAATTGACCCAGTGCTTGCCGCCGATGGAACCGTCAATCCGAATTTGAAGCAAGTCATTGTAACGGTCAGCTACACCGACGCCTCACCCATCCCCCGCAGTTACAGCGTAAACGCACTGATTTCAGCATTCCGCTAGACCTGGCAAAAAGATATGGCGATTCAAAAATCAAATCGAGAAGCGGGATTCACGCTCGTTGAGCTGATGGTGTCCATGGCGCTGGGCCTGATCGTGATGGCGTCGATGGCGAGCCTCTTCAAGATGGGCTTGAATTCGACCATGCTGGTGACGCAGCGGGCCGAGACGCAGGAGAACATGCGGGCGGCGCTGAACCTTATGGTGAAAGATATCAGCATGGCGGGGGCCGGTCTGCCCTCCGGCGGCATCCAGTTGCCGAATGGAGGGGGAGGCACGGCGTCAAAGTTCGGCTGCGATCAAGGCGGAACTTGCCATGTTCCGGCCTTCAACTATCCCAATAACAACTATATGTACGGGATTGTTCCGGGTTTCAGCAACGGTGTGGAGAATAACGCGGTCGTGGCCGCGGCTCCGCCACCGATCATCAACGACAGCATCACGGTGATCTACGCCGACTACAACTTTCCGCTGTGGGAATACGACGTAACCTTCCCGACGCCGGGCAACGGCGGTTTGATCACCCTGGTCCCGAATGTGGCCTTTGTTCCGGCTCCGCCGCTGGTCACTGCGGCCGGCGGGATTCAGGTGGGCGATCTCATCATGCTCAGCAACAGCCTGGGTACGGCAGTGGGCGAAGTGACGGACTTATCCGCTGGAAGCATTACATTTTCGGATACAGATGCTCTCAACATCAATCAGAACGGCGCGACCCAGAACAACATCAAAGCCATCTCCACCGGGGCGAATACGACCGCGTATCGCCTGCTGGCGGTGACGTACTACCTGAGCGTTCCGGGTAAACGGCGAGGCGCCGCGCTTGATGCGCCAAGTCAACGGACTCAACCCGGTGCCGGTAGCCGACAACATCATTAACCTGCAATTCGCGTATGACACCTACAACTCTTTGAACTCAGCGCTGGATGCGAATCAGCCGAATCCTCTGGGCGTAGGGGAATCTCCCAACCTGATTCAGAAGATCAACGTCCTGGTGATGGGGCAAAGCATCATCAACAACGGAAACAAGTCGCAGAACATGTATCTGGCCACTTCGGTAAGCGCCCGCAATATGGCTTTTCGCAATCGCTACCAGTGAGCCTTCTGTGCAGGAGACGCAGCAAATGGTACACGGGAGAAAACATCGGCAAGGTTTCGCGCTGATTGCAGCACTGATTATTCTGGTGCTGCTGTCGGGCGTGGCCGCAGGCCTGCTGTTCATGATTTCGAACGAGAACCATATGGGCGGCAACGATCTGGAGTCCAATCTGGCCTACTACGGCGCAGAGTCCGGCATGGAAAAGCTTACCGCCGACCTGTCGCAGTTGTATGGGCAATCCATGAGTCCGACCAACGCCCAGATTCAGAACCTGACCACATTTCCGCCGACTGCAGCGATGGTCCAGGGGATGAATTACAGGGAGACAATTTCCTATCCGCTCGATGCCAATGGGAATCCGTCCAGCAACTGGACCACGGTGAGTGCCGGGGAGAACCAGGGGTTGGGGGCGTCGATCATTCCCATGTCGATGCAAGTCATCGCCACCCGTCCTTCGGGTGCGTCGGTGAACATGACGCGCAAGGTGGAAGTCGCGCTTGTCCCCGTATTTCAGTTTGGCGTATTCTGCGGCTACGATTGCAGCTATTTTCCGGGACCTAATTTCGGCTTCGGAGGCCGCGTACACACGAACGGCAATCTTTTCCTGGCCGCCGGGGGCAACCTCGTTTTCAACGACAAGATTGCAGCGTTCCAACAAATCGTGACCGATCGTCTGGAAAACGGCTACATGGCGACGGGAGGCTACGGCGGACAGATTTTTGTGCCCAAGGCCACCGGCGGCTGTGCGCTGGTATTTCCGCCGCCCGGACCGAACTGCGTGGCGCTTCCGGGAGCAGCGACTGTACCTGGAGATGCCAGCTGGAGTGGTGGTTATCCGGGCATCGCCGGCGCTGTCAACAACAACTTTCCCAGTATTTCCTCGGGAACTCTGAACGGATTCGTGGTGAACTCTTTAACCGGCGCCACCAACATGCAGCTGCCCTTCGTACAAAATAGCTGCACCAGCAATCCGCCGCCCTGCACGGACCCGATCGCGATTGTGCGCAAGCCACAGCCGGGAGAATTGACGACGACGGCGCTGGGCAGTGCGCGCCTGTACAACAAGGCGCAGATTCGAATTCTGTTGGCGGATACCGTGGCTGACTTGCATCCCGAGCGCGGAGCAGGTGCGCTCGACGCCGACGATGTTCAGTTCGTGCCCGGCTCCAGCTATCCGATTCCCGCAGTCGCCGGAACCAAGAACACGGCCGGCGCAGCGGTCAATGGCGCGGAATTCTACGGATTGGCAGCGGTGGGAACCAACAATTGGGTTGCGCCTACGGGTTATCCCGGCTGGACTTCATATCCTTTGTTGGGAGAGCTTACGACGCCCGGTATTCCGAATAATGGCCAGGGCGCGTGGATGCGCATCGAATACGCCGATAACGCAGGGGCGTGGCACGGTATCACGCGCGACTGGCTGGGCTGGAGTTTCAGCCGGCAATACAATGTGACGCCTACCGGTCCCGGCACTGATCCTTACAATCCCAATGCAATCGTTATTCTGCAGCAGATGAATCCCGGCGCGAATTCGCCGATTGGGAATCAGAATGCTTTTTACCCGATTAACTTTTATGACGCGCGCGAAGGCGAGATGCGCGATAACACGAACGGATGCGCGGTTAACGGCATCATGAACGCGGTAGAGATCAACGTGGGGAATTTGACCCGCTGGCTGCGTGGGATAGCTCCTTACACCACGGCTTTAGATGCCGGCCCGCTGGTGAACTTCAATAAGCAGAACGGTTACATCCTGTACTACTCCGATCATCGTGGCATGCTGCCCGATCCCAACCCCTCTAACGGCGGACAAACTCCGGCGGGTGTGATGAGTGGCGAATCCGGTCTGGAGGATGTGGTCAATTCGGCGCAGCCTCTGCCTTCGACCAATCCGGACGGCTTCCTCGAGCCAGCGACCTATTACACCTATTCCCCGGAAGACGTCGATCAGAACGGACGGTTGGATAACTGGGGCGGCCAAAACATCGGCTACGGGTTTGGCGTGAACACCAACACCGCTCCGCCGAATCCTTACTTGGTCACCAACTGCGCGACCACGGGGCTGAGCAACGCCGTATCCGGCGCGCGCCACGTACTGAAGCTGGTTGGGGCCGGAATGACCGGAGGCGTAAGCTACCTGCCGGTTCGTCCCGACAACGGCCAGGGTGGATTCACCGTAGCTTCGGAGAATCCGGTGTACGTGCAGGGCAATTACAACAGTGGTCCGTCGGATCCGATGTGGGGCGGAGGAATCAATACGACTCCGCATGCTGCTGCCGCCATCATCGCCGACACGGTCACGCTGCTTTCCACCAACTGGAGCGACGTCAACAGCCTGACGAATCCAACTAACCTGGGCGGTCGTCCGGCAGTCACGACGTACTATCGCATGGCAGTAGCCGCGGGAAAGAACGTTCCTTTCCCGGAGCCCGGTTGGGTGCCAGCAGCCAACAAGGATTTTGGAACTGACGGCGGGCTGCACAACTTCTTGCGTTATCTGGAAAACTGGGGAGGGCAGCAGTTGTTTTACAACGGATCCCTGGTGAGCATGTATTACTCCGAGTACAACACGGGACTGTTCAAGTGCTGCACGGTGGTTTACAGTCCGCCTACGCGTAACTATTCGTTTGACACGCTCTTCCTGAACCCGGCGAATCTGCCACCTGGTACTCCGATGTTTCAGGATGTAGTCAATCTCAGCTACCACCAGAACTTCACGCCGCAATAGAGAACTGCGACGGACGGGATGCACAGCACCGAGGTTCGAGAGGTCATCGACTGGCGCTGCCAGTGGTGTTGATCCGCGACTCCACGTAACGCACCCCTTCGTAACTTGGTGCGAGTCGAAGCTGTTTGTATCCTCTAGGAGCAACACCGCTGTGTTGCATGGAGGAGCATTGCCGTTGGTGCAGCAAAAACGAGCAGGCAGAGCTGGTCGCCGTGGCGCCGCCATCAGTACGCGGAACATGCTCTTTTTTGCCGGCTTTTCGACAGGGATCCTGGCTCTGTTTGCGGGTTTCTTTGCAGCCATCGTGATCGTCGGTGTCTACGTCGGGTTCGTATGGCCACTCACGTTTTGGGATCTGGCCAATCTTCATTTAGAAAGATTTAGTTCCTGGACGAGCACGATCGTGGGTTCGGTTTTTGTCGGAGGATTTCTTGCCGGATGTTGGGCCTTCAGCGGCGCTGCCTTCAAGGGAAAGCCAAAGACCGGCGGCTCAGTCTCTGCAACCCCTTCGCACCGGTGAACTCCGCGGCAAGATTTGGGCGAATCGATACCTGAGGCGCAAGGCACGCCCGAGCATGATTCCTAAAGTAACTTGATGGCGCCTTCCCAGAACATTAGATTGTTATTTGGGGCGTGGTTTTTCACGCACTGATCGGGGCGAAAAGAATGGCAAGCTGGAACTCAATGAAATGGCTGGTATGGATTGCGCTATATATAACTCCCGCAATCGCCCTGCCGTGGGCGATCTCTCGCTCGTGGGTTCAACAGCGCGGGGGGACGGTTCAGTTCAGTCCGAAACAGCTTTTCGAGCGTGGGGAATTGGGATTGTTGGGCATGATTTTGTCGAGCAGTGTGATCTGGGATCTGCTGCAGTCTCAGTTTGTACCGCACACGATCGCGTTAGGTTCTGTGTTGCTGGCGCTTTGCGGCATCATGGCGGCAACGGTATGGGTTGAGACTTATTGCCGTCGGTACAGTGGGAGCGATTGGCATCCCGCCCGCGCGTGGCGAGACTCGAGCCGTATGGCGATGGCGGTGTTCAGTATTGCGGCGGTAGTGGAGATTCTGCTGGATCGTTTTGCAAAGGTTGCGAGACTATGAGCGCCCCGGCACCGGCATTGGCGGCAAAACAACGGCGGGTTGTAGTGGTTCGGCTGGCCGACGCTGCCGAATCGGTCACTGTCGTCTCTGTGGCGTTTGGGCTTGCACTGGTTTTGTTTCCGGTGGCATTCCCGCACATGATCGTCAAGAGCTGGGAGCAGGGCAATCTGTTGCCGGTGATGGTTCTGTTTACTTTGCTGCTGGACGCGTTCTTGTATCTGCGAGTTGCCCACCTGTTGTCCTCTAAGCCCGGTATGCTGGCGGCGGCATGTTTAGGTTCTCTGCCGGTTCTGATCGTTGGAGGACTCAGTCTGGTTCTGCAGAGCGCGGTCAGTCATACGCTTTCGGCCGACCTGCCCAATCTGCAGGCGCGGGTGGCAGAAGAAATTCTGGCCCACACCTACCTCAGCCTGGTCGCGGGTGTGTTTCTTCCTTTCTTATTTGTTCGCCTGATCCAACAGGTCAAGGTCCCGGATCACAGGTCTGGGGTGAGAAGCAACCCGGCGCACTAAGCCTCCTCAGCGGTTCGATCACGATCTCTCCGCGGGATACCGATACGTCAGGGATAAACCTTGCGCGAGCGAGCAAAACGCAGCATGCCCTAGATCACCCTTCTGCAATTCTTCATCGCCCGAGAACTTCAGATTCGGGAACGACTACACCCCGACGTAAGGTTACGGCCATCACAAAGGATGCTTCGATCTCTTGGCTTCTTCTGCTCGAAATCTGGCATCGAGTTGCTCGCATTGTTCCTTCTCTTGCCGGGTGCTGGGCGTTGCAGTGTGACACATACGGTAGCGGGTTGCGGCAGATTTGCCGAGACTCGTTTCCACGCTTTGGGCTTCTTGCTCGATGAGTTGAGACTCTGACCCGCCAAGGTTGCGTTGAGCCTCGGCGCGCAGGTCGTCCGCCCCTTGTTGCGCTGTGGCAGCGGGTCTCTCGCGATAGAAATGCCGCACGGAGTCTCGAAGTCCGTTATAGTCAACCACCGCCCAGATGACAAAACCGATTAGCAGAACGCCCAGGAATTGAACTGCCCGATTCACAACGCCCTCCATTTGGGGGAAGGGGAAGAGGCAGAAACTATCTCACAGTTCGGCCCGCTCCGGCAATATATTTACTCGGGAGTTGAGTGTTTGGGCGCGCTGGCTGACGGAGGGAGAAGCAGGACGAAATCGGGGACAATCGAAAAGCGGCCGAACTCTGATCGAGCTAACTTATTGGTGCGAAAGGGGGGACTCGAACCCCCACGGTTTTACCCGCCAGATCCTAAGTCTGGTGCGTCTGCCAATTCCGCCACTTTCGCACGGGCTGGATCCATAGTTTACTGCGTTTGAGGGCGGGCGGGGAAGATCGGAGTCAGAGAATACAGCCGCGATCTCTTCGCGGCTGGGCCTCGTCTTCACCGGGCAGCCGAAGCGGCTGTCGCTACGTGGGCCGATTCCCGACTGAGTTAATGCGTTAATTCTGCGATCTGAATCCGATAGGGCTCCAGCAAATCTCCAGTCGCATGATCGACGGCCGCGACGGCCAGTTGATATCCGACCTCGGCCTGCAACAGACTCTGCTGCGCCGACGCGACTTCGGTTTGCGCCTCGAGCACCAGAAAAATGGTTCCCGATCCCAATTCGTACTTTCGCTGCTCGGCGGCCATGGTCTTCTGGGCCAGATCCAACGCCTCTTTGCCGGCGACCATACTTAGTTTGGCCTGTTCGAGCTGATGCACGGCGTTGCTGACGTCGAGCATGACCTGCTCGCGGATTTGCCGTTCGCTGTATAAATCGTTGCGCCGGCCCACAAGCGCAGTCCCCATCTCCGCTTTGGCCGCCCGATTCTTGATCGGAAGCGTCAGTGTCAACTGCGCCTCGTAAGTGGGATAGCTAAACCCGAACATCTGGCTGACCCACGAGCTGCTGATGGGCTGGCCCGTGCTATTGATGCCGGTGTTGCCACCGAGTCCGTTGCTGGCGTAGAGAGCCATCAGGTCCAACTGGGGAAGCAGATGATTATGGGCCAAGCGAATTTGCGTTTCATCTCGCGCCAAGGCGGCGCGGGAGGCGTCAAATTCCGGACGCTTGCTGAGCGCCTGTCTGCAAGGCCGAGGCGGCGTCGACGGTGCGTAATTCTCCGACCGGCTCGGCCTTCTCGGTCAATTCAAGATCGAGCGCCTGGAAGTACGGATCCTGATCGGCACCGATCGTGACGCGCAACTGGTCTTCTGCCTGTTTCAGCGCGTATTCACTCTGAATGACCTGCACGCGCCGCGATGCCACCTGCGACTCTGAGCGGTAGATATCCAGAGGCGGAAGCGCGCCCAACTCCAAGGCTCGCTTGTCGCGCTTGTAGGTGGCTTCGGCCGCATTCATCGAGGCGCGTGCCACCTCCAGATTGCCCTGAGCTTCGACCACGGCCCAATACTGGGTTACAGCCTGCAGCACGTTGTTATTTACCTCTGCTACAAACGTGGCATTGGATAGCTGCAGATTGCGGCGGGCGATGACCAGGGGCGCGCGATTGGCGGTGAACCATCCGTTCTTCAACAGCGGTTGGGTAAACTGAAACGTCATCGCCGAACTGATGTAGGGATTGAAAAGAAAGAAGGAATTGTTCTGCGAACTGTCGAAGCTGGTAAAGCCGGCTTGGGCGACGGTTCCGGTTTCGAAGGTCTGCGAATAACTGAGCTGCGCACTCTTGCTCGTACTCTTGAAGTTGACGTTCGAGCTCCCGGTTCCTTGCAGAAGACTGAAGGGCGGCGAGATCGTGCTGGTGACGTTATACGAACTCGTCAGCACCGGATCAAAGGGCGAATGAGCGCCCAGCAGCGCGAACTTCGAGGTTTCTACCTGAGTTTCCTGAACCCGCACGAGGCTGTTGTTTTCAAGGGTGAGAACAACCGCATCGCGCAAACCGAGACGCAGTTTGCCATCGACCACGTAGGTCCGCAAGCTTTCCGGCGTGTTGAGTTTGCCGGAGCGCACCTGCGCCATCAGTAGCTTTCCGTAGTTCTCGCCTTGTTGCGCCCAACCCGGCAGAGCGACGATGATCAGAAGGAAAACGAAAAGTTCCAGGCGAGAGTGTCTCATTCCTCAAATCCTCCAGATTGTGATGACTCGTGCGGTGAAGACGCGGGCCGCCTATTCGTAGCGAATCGCTTCCACTGGGTCCAGACGCGCGGCTTTGACTGCCGGATAAATGCCAAACACCAATCCCACCGTGATCGAAACGATGAACGCCAAGAGGATGGAAGACGCGGTGACGATGGTCGACCATCCCGCCAACAACGCGATCAAGCGCGACATGATGAAGCCGAAGACAATGCCGAAGCTTCCGCCGACAAAAGAGATCAGGATGGCTTCGACGACGAATTGCCGGATGATGTCTGACTGGCGCGCGCCCACGGCGCGGCGTACTCCAATCTCGCGCGTGCGCTCCAGAATGCTGGCCAGCATGATGTTCATAATTCCGATGCCGCCCACGAGCAGGGAAATGGACGCGATAGCGACCATTACGGCATTGAACAGGCGTTCGGTCCGGCGCTGTTCGGCGAGCAGTTCAGCGGGAACGATCACGCTGAAGTCGCCAGCGGAGTGATGCGAGGAATCGAGAATGGCGCGCACCACCTGCGCCACCGAACCCATGTCGGCACTGTCGCGAATGTTCAAATAGATCCCGTCGATCTCGTCGCGTACGTCGCTGTAATTGTCTTCGAGGCGCAGGATTGCCGAATTCAGCGGGACGTACATGATGTTGTTGAGATCCTGCTTGGGAACGCCGGCGACCTCGGTCTGCGAACTGAGTTGCGGAGAGGCCACTCCGATCACGCGAAACCAGGTTTCATTGGCCTTCACGTATTGCCCGACGGGATCGGCGGAGCCGAACAGACTGGAACGTGCCGCCGCGCCCAGTACGCTACGGGTGCGGCTGATTTCTCGTCGTCATCGCTGAAAAATCTTCCCTGCAATACATGCAAGCCCGGAAATCTTTGCATACACAGGGTCCACCCCGTAGATCGTGGGGGGATCCTGCTGCGACTTGGGAAGAGTTTTCGAGGGGGTCATCCGCTTACGGGGAGTGCCGGCGACTACGTCGCCCACATCATCGCGGATGACCCGATAGTCCTGGAAAGTAAGTCCGGGCGAGATCTTTCGCATCTTCTGGTGCGCCTGCCATTCCGTAGTCTCTTTCGCCTCGACAATGAGATTATGGACACCCATCTGCTCGATCAGCGCCATGACTTTCTGGCGGGCGCCGGCGCCGATGGAAAGCATCGACACTACCGCGGCGACGCCAAATATCATGCCCAGCATGGTCAAAGCCGAGCGCAGCCGGTGCAGCAGGAGATTCTGCAATCCCAGTTGCATGTCGGGAAGCCACTGGCGGTAGCCGTGCAGGATTCGCGTGGATGGAGGAGTCGCAACCGTGGACATTACGGAGCGCCTCCCGGTCCACTGGGCGCGGATGAATTGGAAGTCGATGCTTTCCTGGGTGCGGTCGGGTCTACCAGCGCGATCTCGGCACCGACGTTGATGCCTTCAATCGCGGCCCGGCTCTCGCTCTCCGCCTGAATCTTCACTTCGCGCGGATCGAAGTTGCTTCCGTTGCGCACGTACAGCACGCGCTTATTGTCTTTCAGAAACAGCGCCTGGCGCGGAACGTAGAGGACGTTCTTGCGCGGATCGCTGTTGATGAAGAGGTGAGCGGTCAGCCCCGGCCGCATTTGCGGATCGATAGAGGTGAGCGCGATGGTGACTTCGAACTTGCTGGCGGTGTCATCTTCCCAGAACCTGCGGGTATTGTTTCCGCCGACCGTTTTCACGGTGCCGTGAAATGTGGCGCCGGGAAGGGCATCCAGCTGGATGTCGACGGATTGACCTTCTTTGATGCTATTGCGCTCGAGCTCTCCGACCTTGGCGACCAGTTCCATTCCCTTGGGATCGATGACCTGGCCCACAGTGCTGCCCGGCTGAACCTGGTCCCCTTCGCGATATTCGGGCAAGGTCATGCCGCTGAAGAAAAATCCTCCGGAGGCACCTTCGTTCTTTTCCAGCGCAACCAGGCCGTCCATGGGAGCCATGACACGCATTTTGTTAATGCTGTCCTGGGCCTGATCCATGGCCAGCTTTGCCTTGTTGCGTTTTTCCTGCGCGAGCTCGATGCTGGCTTGATTGGAGGCGCTGCGTGATTTTACGTCTTGTTGCAGTTCGGCAAACACGCGCTGTGCGCCCTCCAGTGTGAGTTGATTCTTGCGAGCGTCGATGGCGCTCACCAGTTCATTCTTCTGCACATCGAGCTCGGCGCGGCGGACATCGAAGCGCGCCTTCAGGAGCGCGACTTTATCCTGGGCGGCAACGACCGCGGCATCGGCCTTTGCCTTGGTAATTTCCTGTTCCGCCTGCAGTAGTTCCGAGCGGTTCTGGTCCACCTTATAGTGTTGCTCGGTGGGATCAAACTCCATCACGAGATCGCCTTTTTTCACCGGCGATCCGGTATGCAACAGGTGAGTCAGTTGCAGGGATCCTCCGCCGATGGGAGGCGCGGTCAGCATCTCGGAGTGGCTGGCCTTCACTTCGCCGGTCAAGAATACCTTCATGTCGAGATCACCGCGCTTTACCAATCCTGTGGGAACGTCGCTGGCAGTGGCGGCGGGTGCGCCTTTGCGCACGGTGGCCACGACGCCAGCCACGGCGCAGAGGATGACCGCAACGACAGCCCACGTAATGGTCCGCCTGCTTCGCATGGAACTGCAGCTACTCCTTGAAGGTTGGATCCCGCAGTGCTACTTTGTCGCCGGCGTTCACGCCTCTGGCGACCAGGATTTTGTCGCCGCTGCGCCGTGCTACATCAATCGCGCGCTCTTCGAACTGGCCGCTTCGCCAGACATATGCTACGTTCTGCCCGGACTTCTGGAACAAAGCCTGGGCCGGCATGGTCACAGCATTCTGCACTTTGTCGACGGTGACGGTTACTTGTCCGGTGATGCCGGGCTTGAATCTGGCATCGGACTGGTCGAGAACAATATCAAGAGTAAAGTTGCGCGTGATAGGCCAGCCGCTGTTGAAATCCATGCTGGCGATCGCGCTAATCTGTTCGATGTGCCCGGTAAACTGGCGGTCGGGAATGGAATTGAGTTGGACGGTCACAGGTTGTTGTATCGCCAGGCGCCCGCGTTCTGTCTCATCCACCCGCGCGGAGATTCTCAGCGTGGTGGCGTCGGGCAATTCTGCAATCGGAGCTCCCGGCCAAGCACTATCTCCCGGGCGAAAGTTGCTCATTCCTGTACCGGCCCAGTGCTGCAACAGGCTGATCGTGCCGGCGGAAGGTGCGCGCTGCGTCATCTGGGTCAACGCACGCTCGGCGCGGGCTACATCGAATCGCGCCTTTGCGCTGCCTTTTTCTTTACCTTCAATCGTCGACTGATGGAGCTTCTCATCGGACCTCTGCTTGGTCTCGGCTTCGCGCAGCTTCTGCTCGGAGTCGGCCAGCTTCAGCTTGGCTTCTTCACCCTCGATGCTCGAGACGATCTCCTGTTTGCTGGCCTCAAGCTTGGCGCCTTCGACGTCATAGCGCGCTTTCAGGACTGCAGTTTTGTCTTCTTCTTCGGCGAGGCGGGCCTGCGCTTTGGCCTGCCCAATTTCTGCTTCCGCCGATTTCAGCGCGGACTTGAACTGCGCCAAATCCTGTTCCGTCTTGGTGCCTGTCAAACTGAACCACGACATCGCCGGGCTTCACCACCGTTCCCTCGGGAGAGACCTTGATGATCTGCAGATCACCAGCGTCAGCAGGCGCGCTGATCGTGACTGACTTCAACGCCTTCACTTCGCCGCGAAATTGCAGAGAGTCGAGAAATTCCCCGCGCGCTACTTCAATGGTGGGAACATTGGGCGTCCGCCTTCCCAGCCGGACTGCGCCCAGCAGAACTCCGCTGCAGGCGAGCAGGATCACTGCAACGACCAGCACCTTGCCGCGAGTCGATAGCTGATGAAAGCGCTGCATCATCACGAACCGCTCCGAGAGGCGGTAGTGGAGGGCACTGCGGCGGGCTTCGACTCCGCGCTTGGTTTCGAAGGGTCCACATCGACAGCCGCGGAGAGGTCGGGCATCAACTTTGGATCATTTCCCTGAATCGAAACGATCACGACGAAGGAGTGCAGCTTACTGGAAAAATCTCCGCCCTGCGCCGATGGGCGCCATTTGATCGAGCTTGGCGGGAAACGCCATGTCCGGATAAGCATCCAGCCGCACCTTGGCGGATTGTCCGATCTGCAGAGCCGAGAAGTCTTCCTGATTGGCGAGCACTCGCACCTGCATGACGGCGGGATCCACCACCTGCATGAAGGGCACGCCGGGCTGCACCTGGTCGCCATCCTGCACTTCCCCCATGGTGCCCTGCTTCCAGATCGTATTCAGGACGACGACTCCGTCGAGCGGCGAGTGGATCTGCATCGAGATCGGCATTGGCCTGCGCGTGCAACATGGTCTGCTGGGTGCGATCGCGCTGAATTTCCAGAATCCGAATCGCTGCCTGCGCCGCCTTGCGCTTCAGGTCGAAGGTTTCGCGGAGTTGGTCGTAGGTCGCCTTGGCTTCGTCGAGGTTCTCCTGATTCTTCTCGGCGTCGATGCGCGAGACGATTTCCGCTTTCTGAATTTCCAGCTCGGCTTTGCGCAAGTTATCTTCCGCGGTTTTCAGTTCGGTTTCGTCCTTCGCCTGGGCCGCGCTTTCCTTCGCCTGCTCCTCGCGCCACCTGATCGACGAGCTTCTGGTAGTCCGCCTGCTTGTCGATGAAGTCCCGCATCTGCGCCTGCCGGTCGAACTCCACCAGCACGTCGCCTTGCTTGACCCGTTTCCCGCCAGAGGTGAGCCGGATGATCGTGAGGGTGGGAACCTGCTGTCCCGCCAGCAGGGGAGCGAGAATGCCGCGAGATTCAACCGCTTCGGTGGTTCCTTTCAGCCGCAGGACCGGCCCGGGACTAGTGAGAGGAGCGGTCGAGAGTTTCGCGGTGGCGGGGGGCCGGCTCCGGACCAACACCAGGGCCAGCAGTCCCAGGAGGACGAGCGCGGTGGAAAGAACGATCCAGCGGCGGCGCCTGTGGGGGCGTGGGTCGGAATCACGACGGGTTCGGGTTGTGTTCCCGACTGATCCGGGGAGGACTCAGTTTCGGGAGTCACGTCCGCAGGGGCCGTATGCATTGCTGGGATACTCCCGCCGTAGGAATCTGCTTTTGCCGCAAAAGTTGCCCGTTGGTATCGGCGTCACTAACTTATCGCAGCGTCCGCTGCTTTCCAAGCGTTATAAGATCGCCGAGACAGTTCCCACTTGCGCTCTATTTCAACTCTAGGTTAGCGGCGCGAATTCCGCGAGGATTGCTTGCGCGCGCGCTTCTCCGTGCACCCAAAGTGCACCTTGGGGCTACGTCCCGCTAGAGGCAGGCAATAGGAGACCCGGCCCGCGACCGGCGGCTCGCATGGCTGCATCAGGAGACCTTGGGAACTAGCCTCCACGATCCTTACTGAACTTCGTTCAGCTTCTGGTAAATCAACATCGCCAGGAAAGCGAGCAGAAATACTCCCGAGCCGATGCTGAACACGCGCATCGGGATCGTGAGCTTGTTGACCTTCACCAACAGTTCCGTTTGCTCTTCCTGCATGTGAGAATTCGCATCGTCCAGGAAGAGTTGATCATCCTCATGCATCGTCAGCGTGCTCTTGTAGATGAGAAGCACGAATCAGACCAACGGCGAAGAGTCCGAACAGACCCCCCACGATTTCAATCGGCGTCATAAGCCACCTCAGCAGAGTCGAACCCAGATGCAACGGTTCCACTTCACTGGGCGAGGAGCGAAGAACCCCCGCAGCCAGTCCCGGGGAAGGCCCTAACGGCACGATTATAGCCCCGTTGGCAAGCTTCCGCGGTGAATAAAGCCGGGGCTTCCGAAGCCTGTTACGAAGTACGAACAATGCGACGTCCGGCCCGGCAACTGCATCCAACAGAGTGTCCAATTCCTTTCGTCCACGGGAGGAAAGAGTTTTGGAGAATCGACATCTGGTATAATCGAACAGCTTTAAAGCCAAGGAGATACGAATGGCCACCACAACCGTCCCCGAAGTCGAAGAAAGCGCTCCCGTTAACCTGACCGCCAATGCCGTCACTAAGGTGAAAGAAATCATGGCGCAGCAGAATCCCGTACCCGCCGGGTTGCGCATCGGAGTGGTGGGTGGCGGATGCTCCGGCTTCTCCTATTCCATGCAGTTTGAGAACGGCGCTGGAATGATGGACAAGACCTTCGACATGGAAGGCCTGAAAGTCTTCGTCGACGCTACCTCGGTGATGTATCTCAACGGCTGCATCGTCGACTACGTCGAGACGCTCGAGGGTGCAGGCTTCAAGTTCGAGAATCCGAACGTGAAGAGCACCTGCGGCTGCGGGTCGTCGTTCAGCGTGTAACGCCAAGTTCTGGAAAATTGGAAAAGGCCTCATCGTGAAGATGAGGCCTTTTGCGTTTGGGGTGACTTGGAGCTACTTCTGGTCGGGCGGACTGTTGATCGGATTCGGGTTCCCGTGATCCACCGTTGTTGGGCGTGGGATTGTTCTGCATGGGGGATGGTGAGCTCCCGAAAGTATTGCCGAAGCCGTTGTTGTTCTGCGTTCCATTCGGCCCGTTAATCTGCCCATTCAGATTCGGCGTCGCCTGCATGCCGAATCCCGCTTGCTGTTGCTGGTACGGAGTGGTGATCAACAAGCCGCGATCCATGGTGGGATCGTAAACGAACTGCCACTCGTTGTATTTCTTCTTCTTGTCGAACTCGCGGATCGTCGGATTCTTGCTGATGCTGGCTACTCCCACGATCGGCGGGCCGCCAAAAGTTGTGTTCGACAGTTTATCGCCCGAGTTGCCGGTAGTGCTTCCGGCAGCGGGCTGGTTGGCGCTGGTCGTAGCGGGAGACGATGGCGAACCGGGTTGCGCTGAATCCGAGTCTGGCTGCGCTGTGGCATCTGCGTTCGCGTCTGATTGCCGCTTTGCGAATTCTGACCAAACCGAATTGGAATTCGCTCCTAGCGCCGCTAGTCCCGCCGAATGTCGAGGGCTGCGCAATCCAGAATTATTAGTCAGCGATCCATTCGGTCCAAGCGTGTTCGCGCCCGGGATCACGCCGCCGCCCATTCCGTTCATCGCCATCTTGGCTTCGCCGAAATGCAGCAGCTTGAAATCCTTTCCGGTCATCGGGTCTTTGTAGCGCTTGCGCAGGAAACGCATCTGGTTCGTATTTTCCAGATCCTCAATCTTGGCGGGTAGCGGCCGAACTTCTTGTAATACGCGCGAATGGCGCGCGAATACTGCACGCCGCGATGAATCATCTCCTCTTCGCGATCACGCTTGATGTCGAAGGTGATGGAAGGCACGATGGCCGCGGCGAAGATGATCATCAGCGCCATCATCAGCAGCAGCGTCAGCATGACGTAGCCCTGCTCGCAATGGCGGCGGCGAATTTGGAAGGCATATAAAGCACGTTTGAAAGTTGCAAAGTTTCAAGGTTGCAAAGTTCCAAGGTCTTAGGCCCTAGGTCTTTGGAATTCTCACCTCGACCGCCGATACAATTTTTGCAACCCGAAACTTTCCAACTTTGAGACCTTGAAACTTTGAATTCCTTCACCCTTGGGTAAGCGGAATGCTCTGCGGCGGACCGCTGTTCACCATGTCCTGGATCTCCACCGACGTGGTGGAAATGCGGACGACTTTGTACCGCCGGTCCACGATCTCGCCTTCACCCGCGACAAACACGTCCTCACCCAGCTTCAGAAATATTTTCTTCGGCTCGCCGGGGGAACTGGCGAAACCGTAAAACTTCAGGGGAATCGGTTGTCTGCGGAGGAACCGATGGGGGCTTCCAACCTTGCTCCTGAGCGGTTCTGCGGATCAGTATCTCCTCGCGCGATCGGCTTCTCAATCTCTACATCCTCCGCCTGCGACACGAAGATATTTCTTCCCGTGCCCTCGATACTGCGTTTTCTCGCTGGACGCCAGTAAATCCAGACGCAGTGTCGGATCGAGATTTTCGACCTTGGCTTTCTTGGCGAGCTTGGTCCAGTCGGGCAGGGCTCCGAGGCGCAACCAGTGGGAGCGGCAGCCTGGGCGCTCGATGCGGGCGCCGAAGAACCCGTAAAGAACGGGATGAACTCGTAGGCAAACGCCAGCAAGGCAATGACGCCGAGCACCGCCGCCCATATCGCCTTCTTCTTATTTTCGAATCCGAGTTGCACTACGATCCTACCTTCAAATACGTTTCCAATTTCACGCTCAACTTCACCGGTCCCTGGGGCTCGCCTCCCAGGGTCACGCTGTTGATGATAAAGAACATGTCGTCGCGTTCGAGCGCATTGATAAAGTTTGCCAGGGAGGTGTAGGTTCCCGACAGATCGGCTCCAATTCGATTGGCTGCAGGCCGCTGATGGGAGTGATTGTCTTCGGGTTTGTACCGCACCTGCTCGATGCGCACGCTGTTGGCGGCGGCCACCTTGCCGACTTCCGTGTAGATTTGCGAATTCTGGGAAGGGAAGCGGTGCTTGTAGAAATCGCTGATCTGCCGGTTGGCCACTACGACCTTATCGGGCAAATCCTTCAAAGGCGCGACCTGTCGTGTCTTTAAGTCAAGTCGGCCTGCAGGTGGTTCATTTCCTGACGCCGCGATTCGGCTGAGCCGACGACCGGCGAGAAATATAGGATCGCACCCAACAGATCGACGCCAGCCAGCACTGCCATGGCCGTTGTCAACTTCTTCCGGGTTTGCCGAAGATCGGGCATCAGTGTTGACCCCTTTCCTCGCGGCGGCTTTGCTTCGGCTTCGCGTCGGGCTGGGTTTTGCGCTGGTTGTCGCAGCCTCGGAGCGGCGGCTTCCGCAACTGCCTCCGGAATGTAAATGGCGCCGATCTCAAACTGTTCCGTGTCGCCGGTCTGCGAGTCTGCATGCGACTCTCGGAGATTTCGGTCTGCGCAAACCGGCGCGACTCTTCCATGCGCCGCGCCAGTTCGATGGCGCGATCGCGCGAGTCTCCGGCCACCGTCATCGTCAGCGCGAGCTGGTTGTCTTCGTCCAGTTTCGGACTGATCGAAACCAGATGCACCCGCGGCGGCATCACTTTTTCCAGATTCTCCAGCACCCGCGTCCAGGAGAAGGCCTTGCGCTCGATCAGTTGATTCAGGAACTGCGATTCATCCCGCGTGGTGCGATTTTCCGGTCGATTCAGAACTGCTTCGGCCTCGGTGCGAAGCGGTCGCGATCGGCGATCATCGCCCGTTTCTGCGCAATCGCCACACGGTCACGACGTGCGTCCACCATCCCGTAGCGTCGAGCGCGAGCAGCACGAGTGTCAGCAGTCCGAGGACGCCCAGGGCCGTGCCCCAGCGCATCCAGAACTGCCGCGCATCCTCGTACGGCTGACTCGCGAGATTGATATCAATACGCATAAGATCAGTAGTTAGTAGTAAGTAGTCAGTGGTCAGATCCTGCTGCTCCTGACCCTATTCTCTGACTACCGCCTTAAGAAATCAACGCTCCCACCACTCCTGCCATTCTCCATCGCGGTACCGAGCCACCTGCGCTGGTTCCCAACTGCGCCGACGAAACCAGTTCCTGCACATCGGCTCCGGTCTGCGTCGCGCAGCGCGGGTGCTGCACCTCCCGACTCGGGCAAGCCCGGCAACGTAAATTCGCTCAATATTCAGATGGTACGTGTCCTGAAAAAACACGACCGAGGGATAGACTTCCTCCGCCAGTTGCTCGCCGGTGATCGTCACCCCACGCGCATTCTCCAGCGTCCGGAACAATTGCAATTGATCCTCGTTCAGAATGGCGATACTGGTCGTGTGCGCGTCGACCTTGATGACCATCGTCGGCTTCTTGCCATCCGCTGCGCCGAGCGCGGCCAGCGTTGAGGGCAGCACGACTCCCGGATTGAAGCCGGCATCGCTGAAATGCCGCTTCATAGTCTTCAATCACGCTGCCCAGCGCCACGGCCGCCACCACCTTGACTTCATCGCCGATCTTCTGCGCGTGATAAGAGACCTTGGCCTTCTCCACGTCAAAGGGGAGCGACTTCTTCAGCCGGAAGCGGACCACTCCAAGTGCCTCTTCGATGATCCGAGGGCAGAGTATCGAAGTCGACCAGCATCACGCGCACGGCCGCATCGGGGACGATGGCAATGACGTCTTTGAGTTCGTCCGGCTACGCGTCCCAGCGCGCTCTTCAATTCCATCGCGCACCGCGCTGCGCTGCCGCAGGTTGTTCTCGACCAGGTCGGGAACCACGCTGCCCGGGGCCAGTTCATGCGCGGCGCAGGCTTCCAGTCCGCCTCCGCTGTCGATGAGGCGCCCGGCCAGCACGCGATCGGCCGCGATCTCGCAAGCCAGTTTCGGTTTGGCTGTGTTTGTGGTTGGAACTCATTCCCGAGTACGTCCTTGAGAGATACGCTCTATAAATCAGAAACCGTAATGCTTCGAGAAATGCAATAGCTGAAAGGGAACGTCAAGAGACAAGTTTCAAGGTTTCAAAGTTGCTATGTGTTGAAAGATGCATGCTGGCCCGATAACCTTGAAACCTTGCAACTTTGAAACCATGAAACTTTGAAACTTTGCTTCTATCTCATGGCCTCGATAAACGTGACCTTATTGATCTCCTTCAGCGTGGTCATGCCCAGCCGGACTTTATCCAGCGCCGATTCGCGCAGGAAGCGCATGCCTTCTTCGCGGGCGGCACGCCGGATCTCTGAGGTCGGCTTCTTGGCCAGAATCATCTCGCGCACGCGGTCGCTCAAATCCAGCAGTTCGTGAATCGCGGTTCGGCCGCGGAATCCCGGTGCCCGCGCACTCGATGCATCCCGGACCTTCATACAGAGGAACCTTGCCCCACTGCTGCCGGATCGAGGCCGCTGGCTTCCAGCACGTCGGCCGGATAGTGCACTTCAGTCCGGCAGGAATCGCAAATCAACCGCACCAACCGCTGCGCCAGAATGCAGTTCAACGCCGAAACGAAGTTGTAAGGCTCGACGCCCATGTTCAGGAAGCGGCCGATGACATCGACCACGTTGTTGGCGTGGACCGTGGTGAACACCAGGTGCCCGGTCAGAGCGGACTGAATGGCGATCTGCGCCGTCTCGGTGTCGCGGATTTCGCCGACCATGATCTTGTCGGGGTCGTGACGCAGAATCGAGCGCAAGCCGCGGGCGAACGTCAGCCCCTTTTTCTCGTTGACCGGAATCTGGGTGATGCCGCGCAACTGATATTCGACCGGGATCTTCAATGGTGATGATCTTGTCTTCGTCGGTCTTGATTTCGTTCACCGCGGCGTAGAGCGTGGTCGTCTTGCCGCTGCCCGTCGGTCCGGTGACCAGCACCATGCCGTAGGGCTCTTTGATGTAGCGGCGGAACTTGCGCAGGTCTTCCTCGTCGAAGCCAACCACGTCGAGAGTCAGTGTGCGGAACTTTTCGCTCATCGACTCTTTGTCGAGCACGCGGAGCACGGCGTCTTCGCCGTGAATCGACGGCATGATCGAAACGCGGAAGTCGATGGCGCGCCCGTTGTATTTCACGCGGAAGCGGCCGTCCTGGGGCACGCGGCGCTCGGAAATATCGAGCTCGCTCATGACCTTGATACGCGAAATAACCGTCGAGTGATGCTCTTTGCCGATCGGCGGCATGGCCTGCGTGAGGACGCCGTCAATACGGAACTTGATGACGACGGAATCGTCGCGCGTCTCGATGTGAATGTCGGAAGCGCGCCGCTGCAGGGCCGTAAAAATCGTGGTGTCGACCAGGCGGATGATCGGGCTGGTGTCGCCCGCCGCCGTCAGCCTGTCGATGCTCAGAGTCTCTTCGGCGCCAGTATTTTCGTCCTCGCGGATGATCTGGAATCCCTCGCTGGCTTCTTCCAGCACGCGCTGGGACTGCTCGGTCTTCTTGAGGATGTCGGAGATCTGCTTGAGGGTCGAAACCTTGGTGATGATGCGCTGCTTGAGCAGCAGGCTGATCTCGTCGATCATCATCAGCTGGCTGGGATCGGCGATGGCGATGGCGAGCTTGCCGTCAGCGGTCTCTTCCAGCGGAACGAAGTTGTAGCGGAACATCAGCTCCACGGGAATCTTTTTGAACAGCTCGTGGTGCAGTTCGAAGCCGCTGAGGTCGATAAACTCGCAGCGGTAGCGCCGCGCCACGTCCTGCGCGCGCTCGAGATCAGTGACGGGATTCCCGGTCGGGCTGATCGGCCCGCCGTTCCCGCCGTTTACGAAAAGTGATTTCTTATCCGCTGTTGCCATTTACTGCCCACTCTGTGACTGCTGCCAGCCCTCAATAGCGGTGTTAGGTCGTAGGTCTTGGAAACCGTTTTACCCAGTGACCTAATTTGTTCCTAACACCCACAACCTAAGACCTAACACCCAAGACCCGGTTAATGCACTCCCAACGTGAAGATCGGCAAGTACAACGAAATCAACACGCCGCCTACGAAGATCGCCATCACGATCAGAATCAAGGGCTCGATCAGCGCCATCGATGCGCCCAGCGCCGTCTGCACGTCTTCCTCATAGAATTCCGCCACCGAATTCAGCATCGCCGGCAGCGCGCCGGTCGATTCGCCGACTTCGATCATCTCGACCGCGAGTTCGGGGAAAATCTTCTGCTCTTCCAGGCTGGGTGCCAGTCCCTGCCCTTCACGCACCCGGGTCCCGGCGCGCATCACCCCTTTTAAGATGCGCCGGCTGCTCATCGAAGAACCGGCCGTTTCCATCGCCGGAACCAGCGGCAAGCCGCCCTGCAGCAGGGTAGAGAGCATGCGCGAGAAACTCGCTACCTGATGCTTCAGCCGGATATCGCCCAGCAGCGGCAGGCTCAAAATCACCCGGTCGATCCGGTCGGCGCCGCGATCGGTATCTTTCCAGCGCCACAATACAAATCCGCCGACAACCAACCCGACCAGCACAAAGGGCGCATACTTTTGCGCGTTCAAGCCGACATCCAGCATGAACACTGTAATTGCGGGAAGCTTCGCATCCAGGCTGTTGAACAGGTCCGCAAACTTGGGTACGACATAGGTGAACAGGAACGTCACCATGATCATCACGACGGTAATCAGCAGCGTCGGGTAGATCAGCGAGACGAACAGCTTCTTGCGGAACGTCATCGCCAGCCGCTGAAAATTGATGTAGCGGGTCAGCACCTCATCGATGTTGCCGCTCTTCTCGCCCGCCATCAGCGTGGTCGTATAGATCTTCGGGATCATGCCCTGGGCGGCGAAGGCGTCGGACAGCAACTCTCCGCCCTTCACCCGCTCGCGGACGTTTTCCAGGACCTGTTTCAGTTGCGCATCCTTCTGGCGCTTGATCAGCAACTCGAGCGAATTCAGGATCGGCAGTCCGGCGCGGATCAGGGTCAGGAACTGCTGATTGAAAACCAGGAAATGTGCCCTGCTTCAGCTTGCTGCGCCGCCGCAGGGATACGCCGCCCGCGAGGATCCCCTGGGGCTTGACCCAATAGACAAGGTAACCCTGCGAGGAGAACCGGTCGCGCACCTCGGCTTCCGAGTAGCCCTGCTCGATGTGCTGCTGGACTCGCCCGCGGTCGTCTGCGATTTTTACTACAAATTCCGCCATGTGCCCATGTTTCTACAAATTTGCAGGCTACGCCTTACCGCTCAGTCTACCACCCGTAATTCTTATTCTAAGCCGTGTAACCGGGTCGAAACGCATCGGGAGAGTACGCAAGTAACCTCGAATCTTCTACCATCGACACCGCACGAAGTCAGATGGCATTCCAGCGGAGGATACCCCTACTCCTCCATTCCTGCCTCCACGACTTCCGTTCCTGCCGGGGGCTTAAAGCCAAACTTTATGTCGCTTAATGCAACATCCTCTTTCTGATCGGCAAAGCGGTACTCGGTGGAGGCGCCATCCACGCCCTGCATGACCAGCCGGACGATGCGGTTTTCCTGCGAAACTTCCAAAATGATCTCGCTGATCTGATCTCCCAGAGCCGTCGGAATTCCTCGCAAAACGGTGTCGCCGGCCTGTAGTGGCTCCAGATCCGGCGCTAGAGATAATCCTCGTAACTCCTTCTCCAGTTTGGTCTTGCCGAGCAAGAAGGCGAGAGGAGACCGGATGTCATCGAGTTTCTTCGCCGACGACTTGCGAGCCTGTCGATCTTCCGGAACGTAAAACCACGCATCTTTCCCGTCGCTCACAAAGAGCTTCTCTTTGGGAGAACGGTACTCCCAGCGCATCTTGCCAGGTTTTTTCAGCCAGAGTGTTCCCGACTCCGTTCGCTCCATCCCCGATCCGCGATACACCTCGGTGAACTCCGCCTGCAGCGAGCGCAGGTGGTTGTAGTGGGCATCGACGGCGGCCGCGAGCGACTTGACGTCGGCGGCATGCGCGGATGCCGCTATGAAAGCGGACAACAGAACCGAGGAGAGGAAAATCACTGTGAGGGATCTCAAACTCGAAAATCTACCTTGTCTTTAGACACCGCTGCTGAATCTGGAAGGGATTCGGCGGATGTTTCATTCTAGCCCGTTTCAGGCGGGGAATGCTCCTTGGGGCACAGCGGGACCCACTCGCGCGTAAACTCCTATCCGACACGCGCCAGTGTAGTGCTCTGAAGGGGTCAAAAGCTTTCACCACGGGGGACACGGAGGAACACAGGGGAAATCGGCGACTTATCAACGTCGATATGTTTGATGCGCTACATCGGGGAGTAAGGGGTCACTTGCTGACGGATGCTGTCTCCCGCACGCCGATCTCCGGCACGGTCTTTCCCACCACCGCCGCGATCTGGCGCACCTGCTCCATCAAAACGTCGAATTGATCGGGGAAGAGCGATTGCGGGCCATCGGAGAGGGCTTCGTCGGGCTTCACGTGCACTTCGACGAGCAATCCATCGGCGCCTACGGCGACCGCCGCGCGCGAGAGCGGAGTGACTTTGTTGCGCTTGCCGGTGCCATGGCTGGGATCGACCAGGATCGGCAGATGACTCAAACGCTGGACAGCGGGAACTACGCTGAGGTCAAGAGTATTGCGCGTGTGGTCGGCGAAGGTGCGCACACCGCGTTCGCAGAGCGCCACGTTGTAGTTGCCTTCGCTCAGGATGTATTCGGCAGCCATCAGGAACTCTTCCAGAGTCGCCGACATGCCGCGTTTGAGCAGCACCGGCTTGCGGGCCCGTCCGGCGCGCTTCAGCAAAGAGAAGTTCTGCATGTTGCGGGCGCCAATCTGGATCACGTCGGCATATTCCTCGACGAGGTCGAGGGATTCATGGTCGATGGCCTCGGTGATGATCTTCATGCCGTACTGCTGGCGGATCTCCGCCATAATGCGCAGTGCCTCTTCACCGAGTCCTTGAAACGAGTAGGGCGAAGTGCGGGGCTTGTAGGCGCCTCCGCGAAAGAACTGCGCTCCGGCGCGGTGGACTCTCTCAGCGACGGCAAAGGCCTGCTCCCGGCTCTCGATGGCGCAGGGTCCGGCGACAATGGCCAGACCGGGCCCGCCGAGGGTGGCCGCGGTACCGTGAAAACGGATCACCGTGTTTTCCTCTTTCACGTCGCGGCTGACCAGTTTGTAGGGCTTCGAGACCTGTATGACTTCCTGCACGCCGGCCATCTCTTCCAGCGTGCCGTGCTCGATTTCGGCTTTGTTGCCGGTGATGCCAATGGCGGTGCGGGTTGCCCCCGGCATGGGATGGGCGCGATAGCCCAGCTTTTCAATTTTTTCGCAAACGGCGCGCACCTGCTCTTCGGTGGCCTGCGCCTTCATGACTACCAGCATAAATTCACCCTGAGGAACGAAACATGTGGGGACAGCCGCCCTCGGCTGCCCATCGAGCGAAGCTCGATTTCGTACGGCGGCCGCAGGAGAAGCCGCCCCTCAAGTCTACAATTGCGGCTCTTGCACCGCAAATGGAGCATGGGGGGACGAAGGCAAGTTCCACAATGAAACTCTCGTAGAGACGTTGCTTGCAACGTCTCCCTAACCACGAGCAGTAAACGAGATAATGGATAGGGCCGTCCAAGAGAACGAAGCCGGCCTCGCCGCTATGACGCTCTTTAACGACCAATACCGGGTCGAATCTACCCGGCTCCGCAACTGGGATTATCGTTCGCGCGGCTGGTATTTCGTCACGATCTGTACACAGAACAGGGCCCGCATATTCGGCGAAGTGTCAGCCAATGAAATGCATTTTTCGCGGGTCGGGCTGATTGCAGATTCGGAGCTACGAAGTTTACCTTCACACTATGAGAATGTTGAAGTGGATGCGTACGTGGTGATGCCAAACCACGTGCATGTCATCATCATGATTGAGGGCGACCACCGCTTCTCGCCCATGCCGAAGAAATGCGAGCCCAGTCAGAATGCGGCCAACCGGGAGACCCCCCAGCCAGGTTCTGTTTCTGCGATCGTTCGCTCTTACAAGGCTGGGGTGACGCGAAGATGCCGTGAACTGGGCATTCAGCAAGTGATCTGGCAAGCGCGCTTTCACGATCACCTGCTGCGAGGCGACAAGGTGATTGGCGCTGTTCGGGAATACATTCGGAATAATCCGGCGAATTGGGATGGCGACAAAGACAATCCGTCTCGCAGCGAGCTTTCGGTCAATTTCTTGTAGAGACGTAGCTTGCTACGTCTCGTCGTTGGAAGCATCTTCGAACTCAAGCGTAAGCTATGGCGGACGCAGAGACGTTGCAAGCAACGTCTCTACGGGAGATTCGGGAGGCAGAGACGTCTGCAAGCGACGTTGCACGCAACCTCCCCAACGACCGATACTCGTTTCATGGCGGGCGAAAAGGACATCCTCAATCTTCCCGCGCCCAAACGGGCGCCCCGCCTGACTTCCCGGCGCGTTGGCATTCACACCTCGTCTGCCGGTGGGGTGCAGAACGCGGCCGAGCGCGCTTACAGGCTGGGCTGCAACACCTTTCAGATGTTCTCCTCGAGTCCTCGGCAATGGGCTCCCTACGAACTGGCGTTGCCGCAATGCGCCGAAATGAACCGTCTGCGGGCGCAATACGATCTGAAGCCCGTCGTGATTCACACCAATTACCTGGTGAATATGGCCAGTGCGAATGATCTCTTCTTGCAGAAGTCGATGCAGGCCTTCCGTGGCGAGGTGGAACGCGCCCTGGCCCTGTGCGCGGACTACCTGGTTCTGCATCCGGGATCGTTTCGTGGTGCCGACCGTGAGCAAGGACTGCTGCGCACCGCTGCCGCGATCGCGGCATCCACCCAGGGACTCGATCTGGCCAAGGGAGGCCTCAGCATCCTGATTGAAAATACCGCGGGAGCGGAGTTCTCGCTGGGCGGACGCTTTGAACAAGTCGCGGAAGTCCTTGACCGGTTGGACGGTATCGTCCCGGCAGCAGCGTGCATCGATACCTGCCATACCCACGTTGCGGGATACGACATCGTCAGTGAAGACGGGCTATATCAGACCCTGCAGCACCTGGACGCGACGATTGGGCTGAATCGAGTCAAAGTGTGGCATTGCAATGATGCCAAGGCTGCCCGCGGGTCGAAGCTGGATCGACATCAACATATCGGGAAGGGAACTATCGGCAAAGAGACGTTTCGCCGGCTGCTCAATGACCTTCGCCTCGCGCACGCCGCCTTCATCGCGGAAACTCCAGTGGATGCTCCCGGCGATGATCGCAGGAATGTTGAGGCTCTGAAGAAGTTGGTCAAGTAATATCACTGCTTCGACCATCCACTCTTCTGATGTATCCTAGGCCGACTTATGATCCGGCTGATTGCCTGGTTGTTAAGCCAGTCCTTGTTCTGGTCTGCGCTCGGGGTAGTGGGCGGTCCCGTACTTTTTGTACGCGGCTTCCGGCTGTTGCAACGCAAACGGCTAATCCTCGACACTCCACGCTCCACGGTTCGGGCCGCGGCCTTGGGACCGGTTGAAATCAGCGGGAAAGCGGTCGGTCCGTACACGCTGGTGGCGCCGCTCAGCCAGGATGATTGTCTCTACTACCGCCTGACAGTCGAGTCGAATCCCCAGGGCGACTTGAAGAATAAGAAGATGCAGGAACTATCCGCGCCCCTGTTTGTGGACGATGGCACGGGCAGGGTAATGATCTGGCCGCAGGATTGCGAACTGCAACTGGACCCGTACATGGGCCGCGCCGATTATGGCAAAGCGGCCATAGCCCTGGCGGGCATCCGCGGCGCGCCTCCTCCCGAATTTTCCTGGGAGCGTTCCATCAAACCCGGAGACGAAATTTTTGTGATGGGCACTCTGCAGGAGAATCGCTGGGCGAAGTGGAATCCCAAAGCCGAAGTGAGCGACCTTTCTCGCGTCGGCCCCGGATTTGTGAGTCAAGGAGAGGCGGAATTGCTGCGGCACGAGCGATATGTCGCACTGGACCCGACGCTGCCTTCCGGTTGCGACACAGGCACTCCAGGCGAGTTTGATTTGCATCCACCGATGATTCTGATGAAGGGGAAAGGTCCGTTCGTTATTTCGGCGGGAAGCGAGCGCGATGTAGTTCTCAAGCTGCATTGGAGATCGATGCTTTACATATGGGGCGGGCCTCTGGCCGCGCTGTGGGGACTGTGGGCGCTTCTCAGCCACGCCAAGGCTGCGGGGTTGCTTCAAGGAGATTTCTAATTCTCCTCGTAGAGACGTAGCTGGCTACGTCTCTGCATACAGCGGCAGGAATCATGGTGAGAGAGACGTTGCCAGCAACGTCTCTACGATGAGTAATTCTATGAAGCTTTACCGGACCCAACGCGGCATCTTCGCTGAGCATGCGGATCGTTTCCATGCTCTCAAGGCGACCTCGTGGGATGAATTGATCGCGCGGGAAGATTTACGGAACCACCTCGCACAGCAGGTTCAAGAATCGCAGACGTTGGATGAATCGGAACTCCGCGATGTCTTGCCGCCCATCGGCAGCCAGGAGGTCTGGGCAGCGGGCGTCACCTACTATCGCAGCCGCAATGCCCGCATGGAGGAATCCAAGGTCGCAGGCGGTGGCAACTTCTACGATCGCGTATATCACGCGGCGCGCCCGGAATTGTTCTTCAAAGCAACGCCGCACCGCGTAGTGGGAACGGATGCCAAGGTAGCGATCCGCGACGACGCTTCCTGGTCGGTGCCCGAACCGGAGTTGGCCCTGTTCGTCACTCCTGGAGGAAAAATCGCCGGGTACACCGTCGCCAATGACATGAGTTCGCGCGACATTGAGGGCGAAAACCCGCTGTATCTGCCGCAAGCCAAAGTTTACGACCGCAGTTGCGCGCTGGGGCCTTGCCTGCTGGTGAGTGACGAGGCGTTGCCAGAATCTACCGAGATCAGGTTGGAGATTCGGCGCGGAGGGGATGTGGCATTCTCCGGCGCAACCACACTGCGGGAAATGAAGCGGAAGCCGCAGGATTTGGTCGATTACCTTTATCGCAGCAGCAGTTTCCCGAGCGGATGCTATCTTCTGACCGGCACTGGCATCGTGCCTCCAGATTCATTCACGCTGAAGTTTGGGGATGAAATTCGGATTGCCATCCCGCCGATCGGGACGCTGTTTAACGTGGTCGGATAAAGAAAATCATTTACTACGAAGGACACGAAGTATCAGGAAGGTTGCCTGAAGTGTTTTCCTTCGTGTAACGTCGTGTCCTTCGTGGTTGAGGATCTTTGCAGCGGCTAAGGAATCGGCTGAACTTTGCTGGCCCGTGTAAAATAAAGGATTATTTATCGGCTGCACCTTCCTTCTATGGCGCTTGGAGAAGAATCTGCTCACGCTGTAACGAACGGTCCCGAGACCGGCGAGGGTTCTCCTCGTCCCAATGACGAGCGCTATGACGCCCAGCGGGTCGAGGCCAAATGGCTTGAACGCTGGCAGCAGGATGCCTCGCGCTACGCTGCCGAACCGGACTCCACCAAGAAGAAGTATTACGTTCTCGAGATGCTGCCTTATCCTTCCGGCGCGCTGCACATGGGGCACGTGCGCAACTACTCCATCGGGGACGCGCTGGCCCGCTACATGTGGATGAACGATTTCAACGTGCTGCATCCCATGGGATGGGATTCGTTCGGCTTGCCCGCGGAGAACGCGGCGATCTCGAACAACACGCCACCGCGCGAGTGGACGCTGGGCAACATCGCGAACATGAAAGCGCAGATGAACCGCCTGGGCTTCGCCTATGACTGGTCGCGCGAAGTCACCACTTGCCTGCCCGACTACTATCGCTGGAACCAGTGGTTTTTCCTCAAACTCCACGAACAGGGATTGGTCTATCGCAAAAAGAGCAAGGTCAACTGGTGTCCGAAATGTGCGACCGTGCTGGCTAACGAGCAAGTTCTGGGCAACGGCTGCTGCTGGCGTCATGAAGATACGCCCGTCGAACAGCGCGAGTTGGAGCAGTGGTTCGTTCGTACTACGAAGTACGCGGAAGAATTGTTGCGCGATTTGGACAAGTTGCAAGGCTGGCCCGAAAAAGTGCGCACCATGCAGCGTAACTGGATCGGCCGCAGCGAGGGCACGCTGGTCGATTTCAAACTCGAAGGCAATGCCGGTCCAGCCGGTTCCACGATCAGCGTGTTTACCACGCGTGTCGATACCATCTACGGGGCGACGTCGGTGCAACTTGCACCGGAACATCCCTTAGTCGCCGACTTCGTCCGCCACAACCAGCCCCTGGACGCGGCGGTGCAGGAATTGATCTCCGAGCAGCGCAAGGCAAAAGAAACGGGAGATATAGGCGAGATTGATAAGCACGGTGTGAACACGCACCGCTATGCCATCAATCCGTTCAGCGGCGAAAAGGTGCCCATCTGGATCGCGAACTACATCCTCATGGACTACGGCACTGGCGCGATCATGAGCGTGCCCGCACACGATGATCGCGACTACGAGTTCGCAAAGAAGTACAAGCTGGAGATCCGGCTGGTGATTCTTCCCATCTCGAACGATCCGGAAGAAACCATGACCGAGCCGCCGTTGCCGTTCACCACGCACGATGGGATGGTGATCAACTCGGGTCCGTATGGCGGGTTGAGTTGCCAGGATGCGATCAAGAAGATGTCCGCGTATGCCGAGGAGAAAGGTTTCGGCAAAGCGACTGTCACGTACCGGCTAAAGGATTGGGGTATCTCGCGGCAGCGTTATTGGGGCACTCCCATTCCGATGCTGTATTGCGAGAAAGACGGCATTGTTCCCGTGCCCGAAAAAGATTTGCCGGTGATCTTGCCCGAGAAGGTCGACATTACTCTCACCGGTGGATCGCCACTAGGCCGAGTGCCGGAGTTCGTGAACGCGACGTGCCCAAAATGCGGCGGCCCGGCGCGCCGCGAGACTGACACGATGGACACCTTCGTCGATTCATCGTGGTACTTCTATCGCTACACGGACGCGCACAACGATCACGCGCCCTTTGATGGCAAGATTGCCCAGTACTGGTTTCCCATTGACCAGTACATTGGCGGAGTCGAGCACGCGATCCTGCACCTGATCTATTCGCGCTTCTGGACCAAGTTCATGCGCGACCTCGGCATGATCACCAACGACGAACCGGTGGAGCGTTTGTTCACCCAGGGCATGGTGATCAAAGACGGCGCCAAAATGTCGAAGAGTTTGGGGAACGTGGTTTCCCCCGACGAGATGGTCGCGCGCTACGGAGCCGATGCGGCGCGTTTGTACAGCCTGTTTGCCGCGCCGCCGGATCGCGATCTCGACTGGCAGGATACGGGGATTGAAGGCATCCAACGGTTCCTGGGACGAGTGTACCGATTTGTAGCTACGAAACAGTTCTTCCTCGACATCGTCCGGAATGCCGCCGTCAGAGACGTTGCAAGCAACGTCTCTACAACCCGAAGCGCGGGCGATCCAGCGCAAGCTGCATCAGACGATCAAGCGCGTGAGCGATGATTTCCAGGGACGCTGGCACTTCAATACCTGTATCTCGGCCATCATGGAATTGGTGAACGTGTTGTACGGCGCCGAGGATGCGATCGCCAAGAACGCGGTGCCCGCGCCATTTCTCGCCGATGTGCAGCGCAACCTTGTGTTGCTGCTGGCCCCATTCGCTCCGTACTTGGCCCACGAACTCTGGGAGATGCTGGGCGAACGCGGGAGTCTGCTGAAAGCCTCCTGGCCAAAGTACGACGCCGCGCTGGCCAAAGAAGAAGAGCTGGAAATGCCCGTGCAAGTGAATGGCAAACTGCGCGGCCTGATCGTTGTGCCCGTAGATGCTGATGAGACGTTCGTATTAGAGCGTTCGCTGGCCGACGAAAAAGTGAAGGCTGCCATTGCCGGCAAGCAGATCATCAAGAAGATCTATGTGCCCGGCAAGATGGTCAATCTCGTCGTCAAATAAGTCTCAGCATCCGCACACTTGCCTGCCGAATCTTCGCTTTTAAAATTGCAACAGCCCACTACCCCTGCGCCTCGTTCCGAAGCGATTCCCACACTCGCTTCACCTGTTCGCGCGTGCTCTCCAGCGAGCCGGAATTGTCGATCACGAAGTCTGCCGCCTTGATCTTTTCTTCGTCGGGAAGCTGGGCCGCCATACGTCGGGCAACTTCCTTGCGTGCGGTTTCGAGATCAACTTTTTGCCGAACGGCGAAGCGGGCCGCGCGTTGTTCCGCAGCGCAGGTTACGACAATGAGCCGGTCAAAGCTCTCGCCCGCCCCGGCTTCCAAGATGAGAGCCGCTTCGACGATCGCAACCCCATGCGGGTCTTGCAAGCCGATGACGTGCATCCATTCCTCCTGGCTACGAAGAACCGCGGGATGTACGATGCGGTTGAGCTCCTCCACGCGCGATTCACGCTTGCCCTCCTCCTCGCTGTCGGAACCAAACGCAAGCGTCGCGAGTTTGCCGCGATTGATCGTCCCATCAGGATTGAGGATTGAGCGTCCGAAGTGGAGCACCACTTCGTTGTAGACCGCCTCTCCGGGTTGCATCAGCGAGTGCGCGATCCGGTCTGCCTGTACCAGATGCGCCCCGAGTGCGACGAGCATCTCTCCCACCACGGATTTTCCGGAGGCAATGCCGCCGGTAAGGCCTACTTTCAGCATCGCGCTCCCGGAGAAATCCTTACCACGGAGACACAGAGGCACTGAGAAAAACAAGATCGGAAAAATAGCGGAAAGATGTCATTGTCAGCGTCTCACGCTGAGCTGGTTTAGCATTTATTCTTATACTCCGTGCCTCGGTGCCACCATGGTGAACCCTAAACACGGGACAGTTCCGGAACCCGATTTCCCCTTCTCATCTTCGCCGCCTTTACTGTGTTGAACATCAGCATGGCGATGGTCAATGGGCCGACACCTCCGGGCACCGGGGTGATGGCTCCGGCGATCTCCGCAACCTCAGGATGCACATCGCCAATCAACGTCGATCCTTTCTTGCGGAAAGTTTCTTCTCGTTTGCTATTGCCGCTAAAAAATCGCTGAAACTCCGCCGGATCGGTGATGGTATTCATCCCGACATCGATCACGGTAGCCCCCGGTTTCACAAAATCGCGGGTAACCATCCCTGCGCGGCCGATAGCGGCAACAAGGATGTCTCCCCGGCGGCACACTCCGGGCAAGTCGTGCGTCTTGGAGTGACACACAGTCACGGTAGCGTTCGCGTTCGTGAGCAGCATCGCGGCGGGCTTGCCCACGATGTCGCTGCGCCCGACCACCACCGCTTCTTTTCCGGCGATGGAGATATGGCTGCGCTTCAGAATCTCCAGGCACCCTGCCGGCGTACAGGGTACAAGCCCGGGCCGCTGGGTCGAAAGGAAACCCACGTTCATGGGATGGAAGCCATCCACATCCTTTGCCGGATCCACCGCCAGCAGCACTTTCTTGGAATCAACTTGCGGAGGCAGCGGCAGTTGCACGAGGATGCCATCAATCTCATCGCGGCGGTTCAGGTCATCAATCAGTGCCAGCAGTTCGGCAGTGGTGACGGATTCCGGCGGTGTCAGCTTCTCGCTATAAACTCCAACCTCTTCGCTGGCCTTGACCTTGCCGCGTACATAGATTTCCGACGCCGGGTTATGTCCGACCAGCACTACGGCCAGGCCGGGGCGTACTCCGGCAGCCGCCATAGTTCGGACTTCCGCAGCCGCTTCGCTGCGGATTTCTTGAGCGATCTTGCTTCCATCCAGAATAAGAGCAGGCATGATTTGGGCTTCCGGCGCCCGGCTGCGGGCGTCTGCCCTAAAATCTTACACCGCCGGCCACGCCACAAACTCGATTTACCACGGAGGCACTGAGCCACAGAGAACGATTTCTAGCATTTTCCTTTGGTTTCTCAGTGTCTCCGTGCCTCGTGGTGATCCGCGCTCTACCCTTTTGTGAGCCGAATCACACGAGCCCCCCCACCCGTGTCGTACAATTCCCGTCATGATTGCCAAAGATTTGCTGGAAATCCTGGTCTGTCCGGCTTGCAAACAGACGCTCGAGTACCGCCAAAACCCGGAAAGTTTGAAGTGTACGCGATGCCACCGGGTCTACGCGGTAAAGGACGACATTCCCATCATGCTGATTGATGAGGCGACGATCGAACCTTAACGCCGGAGCGACTGGGCCAGAATGCCTGGGTTTCCAGGAAAGGAAGGTTCAGACGTGGCAGCTCAATACTTTTACTGCACTCAATGTCATAAGAAATACCCCACGCACCAGAAGCTGTTCGACGCCCTCTATAACTTTGCCGCAGGTTCGTCAGAAACCTGTCCGGCTTGCGGGCAAACGCGCGAACTGCATGTAAATCTCGACTTCCAGTTAGGTGCCGGCGATGGAGATTTCCGGGTCCTCTCCGCGTTCCTCCCTGCGAAACTGGAATCCTGGCTCGGCGAAGAAGAGGAGGAAGTCACCTATTATCCTTTCCTGGTCGTTCTGCAGTCCGGGGAAGGCAAGCATTTTTGCTGGATGCCCTACTGGCACGTCACAGGAAAAGAGGCTCGCTACGGTCAGCACGCGGTCTGTCTCGACGCCGCACAGTTTGACAGCCTGGTCGAGCAAGTGCAGGAGGGAGTGTTGGAACCGGCCTGAGCGCAAGAACATTCCGCCCCGCTCTGCGTCGGTGGCGGCTGAATTTTCAGCCACCACCCTGTGCGTCCTTTTAACACTGCATTCACATTGCCGTAATAGGATGTCCGAATGCCGCAGGAGCTCTTGCACATTGAGGATATTAGCGGGACTTCCTCCGATCAGCGCGTATTGCGCTTGAATGGACCGATCACGCTCTCCAATTTTTTCGAGTTTCAAAGCCTGGTGCGTGGTAACACCGCCCGCCACCTAATCCTGGACTTCACGCAAGTTCCCTATATCGACTCCGCCGGTATTGGAGCCCTGGTCGGGGCCTATGTGAACCATCAAAAGGATGGCCGCAGCCTGGCGCTCGTCGGGGTTTCTGATCGGGTCCGAGGCTCCCTGCAGGTCACCCGCGTAGAGCAGTTCTTTCAGTTTCACGATACGGTGGCGGCGGCCCAGGGAAAGCTGCCTCCCAGTTAAGCGATTTGAAGTCCGAGGTCCAAGGTCCGATTTTCCCGCTGTTTCCCCGCCCAACCCTGTGGGACAATACGTGCCCATGTCCACACCTCGCCTTGCCGCCCTGTCGTTATTGGTATGTCTCTGGCCCGCATCCCGGGCCGCCGCAGCCGGTCCGGAAACCATTCGCTACTCCATCTCCTCGAACGGCGCTGTCGCGGGGCACGAAGTGGACACTTACCAGCCCGCTGGCCGCATCGAGAGTACCTTCGAGTTCAATGACCGCGGCCGCGGGCCCAAAGTTTCGTCCGTCTATCTACTGGACCCCAATGGTTTTCCCCTGCGTGTGGACGAAACTGGGAACGACTATCTGAAAGCTCCCGTCGACGAGCATTTCGAGGTCAAAGATGGAATTGCGCGCTGGAAAAGCACGGCTGAAAACGGACAAGCGCCCTCGGGAGCGTTTTACATCAGCAATAACGGCTCGGCGGCTGAATTGGCTTTTCTGGCGGCAGCGCTCCAAAAAACTCACGCGCCCGTTCGCTTGCTCCCCGCTGGCGAGGCGCGCCTGGAACGGCTGACCGATCTTACCGTCACTGACCACGGTGAAAAGATGCACGTCACCGACTTTGCGATTACCGGACTATCGTTCGAGCCGCAGACCGTGTGGCTCGACGATCAGATGCGCTTCTTCGGATCGCCCGGCAAATGGTTCGCCCTGATGCGCGAGGGCTGGGAAAGTACGAATGGTCAGCTGTACGCCATCGATCTCAAGATGCGCGACGAACGCTATGGCCGACTGGCGAAGGACTTAGCCCGACATCCAGGTCACCCGGTCGCAATCGAGCATGTGCGCCTCTTCGACTCCGAGAACGCCACGATGCTGGAGGATCAAACGGTCGTGGTCACAGGCGATCGCTTTACGGCGGCCGGCCCCGCGAGTTCTGCGCAGGTGCCAGCGGACGCCGAGCACATCGACGGAGCCGGCAAGACTATCCTCCCCGGCCTGTTCGACATGCATGCTCACGCCCAGTCCCTCGATGGCATTTTGAATATTGCCAGCGGAGTGACCACCATCCGCGACATGGGGAATGACATCGGGGAACTGCAGCATCTTCAGGATCAGTGGAAACAGGGTACGGCAATTGGACCGCGCATGTGGAAGGCAGGCATGATCGATGGCCACAGCCCTTTCCAGGTACCGGCTGGCTTGTACGCCGATAACGCGGCAGAGGCGGAGAGTGCCGTAAATCGTTATGCCGATCTGGGATATGTACAAATCAAGCTTTACAGCTCGCTGAAGCCTGAACTCGTTCCCGGCATTGTGAAACGGGCGCACGAGCGCGGCCTCCGCGTCAGCGGTCACATTCCCAACGGGATTACGGCGGCCCAATTCGTGGAAGACGGCGCTGACGAAGTGCAGCACATCAACTTCATTTTTTTGAATTTTCTGGCTTCCCAGGTCAAAGATACCCGTACTCCCGAACGTTTCACCGCTGTCGGAGCCAATGCAGCGAAGCTCGATCTGCAATCGAAGCCCGTGAATGACTTCATCCAGTTGCTACTCGATCACCACACCACCGTCGACGTGACGGTGGCGACGTTCGAAGGTATGTTCACGGGGCGTCCCGGACAGGCATCACCGGATTTCGCCCCCATTCTGCAGCGGTTGCCCGCGCAAGTCCAGCGCGGGGCGTTCTCTGGCGGCCTCCCCGTAACTGCCGAGAATGACCAGTTGTACAAAGATTCATACCGCGCCATGCTGGCCATGACCAAGCGCATGTACGATGCCGGCGTCCCCATATTGGCTGGCACGGATGCGATCGCGGGCCTCATGCTGCATCGCGAGTTGGAACTGGAAGTCCAGGCGGGTATTCCAGCGAACAAGTCCTTGCAGATTGCGACCTGGAACGCGGCGCGCCTGCTGAAACAGGAGAAAGACCTGGGCTCGATCGCAGCCGGAAAGCGCGCGGACTTCTTGCTGGTCGATGGGAATCCGGCGGAACACATCAGCGACATTCGCCGCTGCCGGTTGGTGATGAAAGAAGGCACGCTCTACAACAGCGCCGATCTGTACGCCGCGGTGGGCATCCAACCAGCGCAATAAAAAAAGGCGGCCTCCACTAGTAAACCTTGCAGATATAACTCGGGTCGCTCTTGCGACCTTTGCGGCTGTCCTTGGCGGGCTTTGCGCTCAAAAGCTGTTAACCGCGAAGAGCACAAAGAACAGCCGCCAAGTTCGCCAAGAACCTCTCTGGCCCCACCCTTTTCGGTGCCGTCAGATTGTCATCAATTTCAGGCTGCACTGAGCGATCGCGCATCACACCTGCTGCCGTGCCTCACCCAACGCCACCGTTACGTCCAGCTTCTTCTTATTGCGGAAGATCGTGACCTTCACCGTATCGCCGGCGCGGTGATTATTCATGGCCTGCGCCAAGTCCTGCTCATCTTCTACCTTTTGGCCGTCAATGGCGATGATGAGGTCGCCACCCAACATGATGGGAGTATTTCCCAGGTAAGCTCGCTCCGTGCCCGCCCGCAAACCAGCTTGGTCCGCTGATCCGCCCGGAGTCACTTGAATGACGAGCAATCCGTAGTCGGCAGGCAGGCCCATCTCATCGGCCAGATCGGGACTGATCGCAATCGTGCGCACTCCCAGCGCCGGACGCCGCACGCGGCCTAGCGTCATCAGATCGTTCAGGACGGCTTTCGCCGTGTTGATGGGGATAGCGAAGCCGATGCCCGCGTTTTGCCCCACGTTGGAAAGAATCATGGTGTTGATGCCGATGACCTCGCCGTGCCAGTTCATGAGCGGTCCTCCGGAATTACCCGGATTGATGGCGGCGTCGGTCTGAATCGCCTCGTCGATGGTGGCGCCATTCGGCTCCCGCACCGGGCGTATCGAACTCACGATTCCCCGAGTCATGGTTCCCGCCAGGCCGAACGGATTGCCAATCGCGTACACCTTTTGCCCTACCTGCAGGTTGCGTGAATCGCCCAACACGGCAGGCACAAGCTCCGGAGCCTTGATCTGAATGACGGCCAGATCGTGTGCAGGGTCGGAACCGACCACCGTCGCCTTGTATTTCTTGCGATTGTGCATCGTGACCTCGACCTGGCGAGCGTCGGCGATTACGTGATAGTTGGTGAGGATGTGGCCTTCTTTATCGATGACAAATCCCGAGCCCTGCCCCTCCTGCGGGACGAGTCCGTAGAAGAAATCAAACGTCATGGCGCGCGAGGTTATGTTTACCACCGACGGAATATTTTTCTTGTAGACGGTGATGTTGTTCTGCTCTTCGTCGTCAAGCGCCCCATTGGGGGCGGCCTCGGTGATCTCCACCTGCGTCGGGCGGGCGAACCAGTTGGAAGAGTGCAGCTCTTCCTTCGAGTTCGAGCGCCAGGTTGTGAAGTAGAAGAATGCGCCTGCAATCGCCACCGCAAGGATCAAGGGCCGGATCAGTTTCATTGGTCGACCATCCGATTTGGACTCTGCCAGATAAGTACGATGTAGGGGAGTAGAAAGGTCCCTGGATTGATTCTAAACAATGGCGCGAGTTTGGGGACAGGGGACAGCCTGGTGTAGCAAGTCAACGTTCATTCAAGTTGTAAGTCTCCGATGCCCCCTGTGTTCCTCTGTGTCCCCCGTGGTGAAGCCTTTGACGTCCCAGCTAAGCCCCGAAACTCAATCCGAATCGAGGGCACCATTAAATGGCCGCCATTTTCAACGCGCTACGCTAAGCGTGGCGGTTGTTTCCAGCTCCACCTCACGGAGATAGAGGAACAACGGCAACCCTAGCGAAACTCCCACTGTCAGGATGGCAAGGAGCACGAGCCAGCGTCGGCGAATGCCCAAGCGTGGGCCCTCAATACGGGCGAAGGCAATCAGCGTGATGGCGGAGACCAGAACATCCATGCCGAAAAATGCTCCGATGCGGTTGGCGAATAGCTCTTGCACGAACAAACGCAGATTCAATCCGTGCTGCAGTGCCCAGGGAACGAACTCCGCGTAAGGAAGTGTCAGGCCCAGTACACATAGCGAGAGGTAGAGCATCTTGGGCTTCATGCCGGGCATTCTAGCCGAAGTTATAGGCTCAGCCCTCAATTTCAGCGGCGGATCTGGATGTTGTGTGCAGTTACCTTGGTGACAATGTGGCGCATTTTCCTGACCATGCCACCAAGACAATGCGGGGGAATCAGTTAAACTAAGGGTCTACTTTCATGATTAACGGCAAACGCATAGCGGTCGTCATGCCCGCATACAACGCGGCGAAGACGCTCGAGGCTACGGTTGCGGAAGTGCCGGATCTCGTCGATATCCGCATTCTGGTGGATGACTCCAGCCGCGACGAAACGGTGGAAGTGGCGCGGCGTCTGGGACTGCTGGTCTACCAGCACGATCGCAACTACGGGTACGGGCGCAATCAGCAAACCTGCTATCGCGAGGCGCTGGCGGCTGGCGCCGACGTCGTCATTATGCTCCATCCCGATTACCAGTACACTCCGCTGCTCATCACGGCGATGGCCAGCATGGTGGCTTACGATGTATACGATGTTGTCCTGGGATCGCGCATCATCGGGGGCAGGGCACTCCTCGGTGGAATGCCTTTATACAAGTACGTCGCCAACCGGCTACTCACGGCATTCGAGAACCTATTTCTGGGCGTGAAACTCTCGGAGTATCACACCGGATATCGCGCCTTCAGCAGCAAGGTGCTGGTGGAATTGCCGCTGCTGGAAAATTCTGATGACTTCGTCTTCGACAACCAGATGCTGGCGCAGTGCGTGCGTTTCGGTTTTCGCATCGGAGAGGTATCCTGTCCCACGAAATACTTTGAGGAAGCTTCGTCGATCAATTTCCGCCGCAGCGTGAAATACGGATTCGGCGTACTGGTCACCACGATTCAGTTTGCCTTGCAGAAAGTCGGTCTCGTCCACCTGCCCCGCTTCAGCGATAAGGGGCGCAAACTAGAAGCCGCAAGCGAAACCTACTACGCTTCCAAGGGACAGACGGCCGGCCGGATCTAGCGGCTCGCTTTGAACTGCTCTACACCTTCTCACCTCCCATGCACTCCAGCGCGGAGCATGTCGAACGGCAAGGCCCTCGTTAAGGTAGAGATGCTTCGACTACGCAAGACCATCCGCTGGGCGGACGGTCTTGCTACGCTCAGCAAGACAACGGACCGCTAGCGTAACTGGCAGACGCGCACTGCGGCATTCTCATACGCACATTCAAGCCCGGCCACACCGGGTTGCTGCAATACGATCCAACTCACGCCGTATTTTTCGCGCAGCCGCGCAAAATCCTTAGTTTGAAAATTCTTCCAGGGAGTCTGCGCCTGTACTTGTTGCGACCACTCGTCGGCTACAGGGGGGAACATGCTGACCACGCCGCCGTCCTTGGTGATGTCGGCCAGACGGCTGCGCTGGGCCAGACAGCGGAATCCGATCGCGTCCTCTCCGGAGACCCGCATATAGGCCGGGTCCAGTGCGAACAGGGCGTCCCGGGGAGTGTTTCCTCGAATCCACAGAAACGCTTGGGCCCACGGATTCTTTGCCGCGTGCCCCGGCCACTCCAGATGCGCGCTGGCAGGGAAGAGAGATCGCTGTGCCACAAACATCCCGAGACTGAGTGGCAGAAATAGAGCCAACCATCGCCAAGCACGGTTCTTGAGCAGGTACTCGGCTAGAAACCCGCCGATGCATACGAACAGGAACATGTAGAGGAGATGCAGGCTGCGCATGGGCTGGATTCGGGCCAGGCTCTCAAATCGCGTGGGAAGGTCCACGACGAGGGCCACGAGAACGTAAATCGCTCCATACCACACGAAGGCGCGGCAAGCGCGCGCCAGAAGATTTTTCTGCCGGGCCCTCGCTATGCGTTCAAACCACCAGAGCAATGCTAGCGGAGCAACGATGCCCAGCCACTCATACCATGCCCATTCCTGAATGTAAAAATAGGAATGCGTCCTGGCGACTTCGTGGTATGCGGGAGAAATCTGGCTCGCGAACGGAACGCTGAGAAAAATCAGGCATCCTGCCATGGCTATGGGCCGGCCTATTTCCCTCGTCGCCATATAGCGTTCGATTTTCTCCATCAAGATCCACAGCGCACCGAAAGAGAACGGGAAGACCCACATCAGGGGATGAACGCACGCCGCAAAAACGACCCACCCAAGCGCCCGAAAGTATTTCTTTTCCAGGATTTGCGCTACGGCAAATACTGCCGCGAACGCCGCCAGGTTTCGCGGGTTCAAATACTGGTCCGTGATGTAAAGCGCGGTCCCAGCTACCGGAATCGTCAGGAGTCCGGCAATCAGGCATACCGATCCCCAGCGTTCCTTCGCCGACGCAAACAGGAGCCCGCTCAGTTGCCAGCAGGCGAGCAGCAAAAGGAAGATCGAAGCGGCGTGCCATGCCAGCAATCCTGTCTCGAACGGCGAATGGGTCACGCGCAGAGAGAACGCCACCAGGTTGGGGAACAGCGTCATGCTGGCATGCGATTGAAAGAACTCCTGCCCCACAGGAAATAGCGTCGGATTCAGAATTCGCTCTACGCCGGGAAGATAGATCTCCGCGTCTTCAGCATAGGGATGGTAGCCGTGGACCAGCAAGGCTGCCGCGGTCAACAGCAGAAGAACGATACTGGTCTTGTATCTGCCCAAATGGATAATAGTGGCTGAATATCGAGGTTTAGCCGGATAGTGACCCAGTCACATTGCTTTACGGCCTCGGCGGCTTTTCTTTGCGAACTTCGCGGTCAAAAGCTTTAACTGCAAAGAGCGCAAAGAAAACTCGCAAAGACCGCAAAGGAATCAGTTCCCGTCGCGACTCTCGTGCACCCGTGTGCCGCATTCAGGTTACAACATCGCTCTGCGCAATTGCGGTATCTGCGGAGCGAGGTTTACCATCTAACCATTCCAGATGGCGATTGCGACATCGTCCCCGGTCACCACCCCGCGCCGGCTCACCATTGGGCTCAGCGAGATCCTGAATTTCGCCTACGACGCATTTTGCAGCAACAAGCTCCAATTCACCCTCACGGCCCTGGCGATGGCCGTCGGCACCGCCTCGGTAATCCTCGTAGCGACGATCGGCCTCACCGGGAAGCAATACATCCTGCGCCAGTTGCAATCGATTGGCACCAACATGATCTACGCCGACTACCAGGGTGGCGGGCAGCGGATTGACTCCACCCCAGACCCCATGACGGCGGATGATGTACGCGCTGTGCGCGAGCAGGTGCCCAGCGTGGTTGCAGCTTCTCCCACGGTAGCGTTGGGCGATCGGATCAACCTCGGAGATGGCAAACAGCGCGACATCGCTCTCCTTGGAGTGGATCCGGATTACATCCGCGTGCGCAACCTGGTGCTGCTGGCGGGACGATTCTTCGATGCCGAAGACTCCTCGGGCCGCAATAAAGTGGGGCTGATCACCGCCAGCCTGGCGGAGAAACTTTTCGGGAACCCGCAGAATTCGGTCGGCCGGGTCATCAAGCTGAGTGGCGGCCTCCCCTTTACTATCGTCGGCGTGTTCCGCGAGAGCGTAGACACATTTGGGCAGTCGGACATTGGGGATGACACCATGCTGATCCCCTATACCGTAAGCCGCTTCTTCACTCCTACCTCGGAAGTTCGCCAAATTTATTTTTCCGTGGCCAGCACCCAAGACGTGATCCCCGCAACCGCCGCTATCAAGCGGGTTCTGCAATCCCGGCATCGCAGCGGCTCGGTTTACAGCGTGGAGAACCTGAGCCACCTGCTCGACGTAGCTGGGCGTATTGCCGACGCGCTGACCGTCGTGCTGATGCTGGTCGCGTTCGTCACCCTGCTGGTGAGTGGCATCGGCATTATGAATATCATGCTCGCGACCGTAACGTCGCGCATCCGCGAGATCGGAATCCGCAAAGCCATCGGCGCCACCAACCGTGAGATTCGCTTCCAGTTTCTCGCGGAAGCGGTCTTGATCTCGCTCTCCGGAGGCGTCGTGGGCATTGTCGCCGGCCTCGCCATTCCTTACTCCATCCGTTTCCTGACGGACTACCGCATTCCGATCTCTGGTTTGTCGGCCATTATTGCGATTCTGGTGTCATCGCTGGTCGGGATCATCTTTGGGACGATTCCAGCTTCACGAGCGTCGCAACTTGACCCGGTAGAAAGTTTGCGGTACGAGTAATTCTGAGTCTCAGTTGAGCTCTAAAAACCACAAAGCCGGGCTGGTTGGCCCGGCTTCCCGTTGTGGAACTGGTTCGTTCGGTCTTGTTTCGAGCGTGCGAATCAGAATGTGTAAACTTTAGGTCCCCGCTTATTTCAGCTCTACTTCATCCGGATGCTGGGGATTTTTTCCCAACCAGAATCCGAACTTGACGCGCCTAGGGTCACCGCCCGCGGCTTACATCACCATCGCCAGGTTCTCCAATTCATGCTGCAGGACCGGGATCGCGCAACCGGCCATTTCGACGCGGCCAGCTGCATCAAGGGCTGCTTTCGGGGATACCCCATATCCCCTGCCCATCAGGAATACTTGGAGCAACTCGGCAGCCTCGTAGGAGTCGATCATGCCCCCTTGGAGCAAATCGTTCCTGAGTGCCGCCAACTCGGTCATCGTGAATCTGTCTTTGTCATTCATCATCATGGCCGTCATCACCTCCGACTCCGACCTTTTGGCTATTAGACTCATCGGCAGTTGTGAAAGTTGCATGCAATTCAGCTGCCGTAATTCCCCTACTGCTTTGTCTACGTGCCCCAAACCACTCTATTCGCTTTAACCCTAGGATTCATCGAAAGTTGCGGCTGCGTTGATTAGCGATTCAGATGGCCCGAGATGCCCTTCGTACCTAGGGGTAATCTCGAAATTGACACAATGTGTCGGTTTCATTGATGGATTTCAGCCACGAGCGGCCGACTGCGGGCACCGATTAGTAGGCCGTTGGCCTGAGGACCAGCGACAGGGTCAAGAAATCACTTGCGTCCCCGCACGCTGGCAGAGACGGTCACCTGGGAATATTTCTTCGCCCCTTTGCTTGCGAATTCGCAGGGGCATGCGTTAGCCTGTCACCCTGCCTATGACTGCCGTCCTTTAATTCGTCTCCGCCCCTCTCAGCAACGCGACGGTGATTAAGCCATTGGATGTATAGCGCCGTGACGCGCGGGTGGGGATTTTGATCGTCCGACCCACGCTATCCAAGCCTCAGGCGGGATCGGAACAAAAAATCGGAACCACGAAGGACACGAAGTTACACGAAGGAAGATCTTGCATGGGTTTTCCTTCGTGTAACTTCGTGTCCTTCGTGGTTGAAGATCTTGCCTTAACGGTCTCGGCAAAAAATAAAGTCCGGGCCTCGAGGCGCTCAGAACTGGACCAATTTGACTCTGCCCACTTCGCTCGGCTAGCCTCAAGAGTCTCTTGCAGTCCGCAATTCAAGCATGCCATCTCCTTCCAAGTTCTTTGTCTTTCTGCTCGCAGCCGTTTGGGTGCTAGCGCCGGCGCCTGCGGCCATGGGCGCAACCCATCCGGTGCGCGCGCCGCATGCCATGGTGGTCACCGTCCATGAAATTGCTTCCCAGGTGGGAATCGAAATCATGCACGCAGGCGGGAATGCCGTGGATGCCGCGGTAGCTACGGGCTTCGCGCTGGCAGTCGTGCATCCCGCGGCCGGAAACATCGGTGGCGGCGGGTTCATGCTGATCCGCATGGCCGACGGCAAGACGCATTTCCTCGACTACCGCGAAAAAGCGCCGGCGGCAGCGACTCGCGACATGTATCTGGATGCGAACGGCAATGTCATCGAGGGTGCCAGCGAGCTTGGGTACAAATCGATCGGCGTCCCCGGTTCGGTCGCCGGCATGGTCTACGCCGAGCAGAAATACGGCAAGCTCGGACTTAAACAGGTGATGGCTCCGGCGATCAAACTTGCGCGCGAAGGGTACGCGCTGACTTGGAACGAGGCCGCGGACCTGCACGATTCCGCTACTGGCGAAGTTTCCCGAATCGCATCGCGTCTTTCAGCGCAACGGCGACTACTACAAGCCCGGCGATACATTTCCGCCAGCCAGATCTGGCGCGCACGCTGGAGCGGATCGCGGCGCACCCCGACGATTTTTATCACGGCTCGCTGGCGCAGGAATTGGCTGCTGCCATGCAAAAAGGCGGTGGGCTGATCACCGCCGAAGACCTGGCCAGCTACGAAGTGAAAGAGCGCGAACCGGTTCGCGGCACCTATCGCGGGTATGAGGTGATCAGCGCGCCTCCGCCGTCGTCGGGCGGAACCGTGCTGATCGAGTCCCTCAACATTCTCGAAGGCTACGACCTGGCGAAGATGGAGAGCCGGTCGTCCCAGTCGATTCATTTCACCGTGGAAGCCTTCCGGCGTGCGTTCTTTGATCGCGCGGAGTTCATGGGCGATCCGGACTTTCGCGAAGATTCCCGTCGCGCAGTTGGTCGACAAGAAGTACGCTGCCGCGTGGCGCGAATCCATCGATCCGGCGCGACGCCAGCTCCAGCAAAGAGTTGAAGCGTCCCGACGATCTTCAGCGAGTTGGAACAGTATGCGGCCTCGCATCCGCCCGCCAGGCTCCGCGGCACGAATCGAATCACACCACTCATTATTCGGTCATCGATGCGGACGGCAATGCCGTCGCCGTGACGACCACGATCAACGACTGGTTCGGATCGCGCGTGACCGCCGACGGCCTGGGCTTCCTGCTGAACGATGAGATGGACGATTTTTCAGCGAAGCCGGGAGTGCCGAATTCCGATGGGCTGATTCAAGGGATGGCCAATGCAATCGGTCCGGGCAAGCGGCCGCTGTCGTCCATGACGCCGACGATCGTCGTGCACAATGGCAAAACCGTAATGGTCCTCGGTTCGCCGGGAAGTTCGAAGATCATCACCACAGTCGCGAATGTTCTGATGGGTGTGGTCGACTACGGTATGAACCTTCAGGAAGCGGTCGAACGCTCCGCGCTTTCACCATCAGTGGCTGCCCGACGTGGTGAATGTGGAGAAGTGGTTCTCCCCGGACACACTGAACACGCTGCGAAAAATGGGATACAACGTCGAAATCGGCCTGGGCCGGGCGACGTCGCCCTACTGGAGCGATGCCGAGTGCATCGCGGTCGATGAAAAAACCGGTGAACGCCTGGGCGCCACCGACGGCCGTAACAGTAATGGCAAGGCCGTGGGATACTGAATAAGGCAATTGTTGATGATTGATTTTTGATTGATGATTGCCGGGTAAGAGCATGGGCAGGTGGCGTTAGGTTTTACAATCAACAATTCCGCGAAGGACTTGGCATGCAGAGAGCGGTCTCAACCTATCTGTTCGTGAAAGAGCGGCTGCATCCCGGCATCCTCGACGGATTGGCGCGCAGTGGTGTGCAGGCGGTCGAGATTTTTGCCGCGCGCCAGCACATCGACTATGCCAACCGCAAGGCGCACGTGAAGGAAATTGCCGATTGGTTCCGCGGCAGCGGTATCCCGCTGAACTCCGTGCACTCGCCGCTCTATGCCGACTACGAGTGGGGACGCGCCGGCGCTCCGCCCGTCAACGTCGCATCCACCGACCGTGCCAGCCGCGTCGAGGCCATGGACGAGATCAAGCGCGCGCTCGAAATCGCCGAGCAGATTCCGTTTCGCTTTCTGGTGCAGCATCTGGGCACGCCCAACGAGAGCTTCGACGAGAAAAAGTTTGAAGCGGCGATGACCTCGATCGAGCATTTGCGGGCCTTTGCCAAGCCGCTCGGAGTGCGGATCCTGCTGGAAAACATTCCCAACGAACTGTCGACACCCGATCGCCTGGTCGAGATGATTCGCAGCGCGCATTTCGATGACGTCGGCGTCTGCTTCGATTTCGGCCACGCGCACATGGATGAGTTCCGTCCGCGAGGCATTCGAGATTCTGCGCAACTACATTCTGCTCCACCCACGTGCACGACAACGACAAGAGATAAGGATTCGCACTTGTGGCCGGGGCAGGGAACCATCGACTGGAAAGAAGCCATGGAGTTGCTGCGCTCAGCCCCGCAAACACCGCCGCTGCTGCTGGAACTCGGCGAAGACGAAAAGGTGAATTCGCTGGAGATGCTGCGGCCAGACCTTCGACAAGCTGGAGACAGCATAGGTTTCAAGGTTTCAGAGTTTCAAAGTAGAAGCTGCCATCCTGAAACGTTGAAAACTCTGAAACGTTGAAACTCTTGAAACCTTGAAACTTTGAAACCTGATCCTATGTCACCCATTACTACCATCGCAGAAATCGGCAAGCACGACGGCCAGTCGGTCACCATCCGCGGCTGGCTCTACAACCTGCGCGAGAGCGGGAAACTGCTGTTTCCGCAATTTCGCGATGGCTCCGGAATCATTCAAGGCGTCGTCCCCAAGAACGCCGTTACGCCCGGAAGTCTTCGACGCGATCAAGACCTGACGCAGGAATCGAGCGTGATCGTCGAGGGCAAGGTCCGCGCCGACAAGCGCGCTCCCGGCGGCTACGAACTCGATGTAGTCAACGTGCAGGTCGTGCAGCGCGTGCCCGAATCCTCTCCGTATCCGATCACTCCCAAGGAGCACGGCACCGACTTCCTGATGGAGCATCGCCACCTGTGGGTGCGGTCGCAGCGGCAGGCGGCGATTCTGCGCGTGCGCGCGGAGATCATCAAGGCGGCCCGCGATTTCTTCGACGAACGTGGCTTCACGCTGACCGATCCGCCGATCATCACTCCGGCTGCGTGCGAAGGCACGAGCACGCTATTTCCCGTCGACTACTTCGACGAGCAGGCTTTCCTGACGCAATCCGGCCAGCTTTACGTCGAAGCCATGGCCATGGCGTCTGGGCAAGGTGTACTCCTTCGGTCCAACGTTTCGCGCCGAGAAATCCAAGACCCGTCGCCATCTCACCGAATTCTGGATGGTCGAGCCCGAAGTGGCCTACGCCCAACTCGACGACGTGATGGACCTCGCCGAAGGCCTGATCAGCTTCATCGTGAAGCGCTGCCTGGAGCGTCGCCGCGCTGATTTGCAGACCATCGGCCGCGATATCTCGAAGCTCGAGAAAATCGAGGCGCCGTTCCCGCGCATCAGCTACGACGATGCCGTCAAGAATCTGCAGGAAGGCCACGCCAAGGGCGCGCTGGAATCGAAATTCGAATGGGGCGGCGATCTCGGTTCCCCTGACGAAACCTATCTTTCGGCGCAGTTCGACAAGCCCGTGATGGTGCATCGCTATCCCGCCAAGGTGAAGGCGTTCTACATGGAGCCCGATCCCGAACGCCCCGACCTGGCGTTGTGCGTCGACGTGCTCGCTCCCGAAGGTTACGGTGAAATCATCGGTGGCTCGCAGCGCATGGCCTCGTACGAATTGCTATTGCAGCGCATTCACGAACACGGCCTGCCCGAGGAAGCCTTCAAGTGGTACCTTGACCTGCGTAAATTCGGCAGTGTCCCGCACGGCGGCTTCGGCATGGGGATCGAGCGCGCGGTAGCCTGGATCTGTGGCCTGGAGCACGTGCGCGAAACCATTCCGTTTCCGCGAATGCTGTACCGGCTCTACCCGTGAGGGAATTGAGGAATTGTGTAATTTGGTAATCGTGTAATTGAAAAAGCAAGAACGAAACTCTGTGCCCTCTGTGTCCCCTGTGGTGAAGTTGTCCGGATTGAATTATGACGACAATTGCGTCACCCACAAATGTTGCAGGCCGAAAGATTCGTGTCATCGGAGTTCCCCTGGACCTCGGACAATCGCGTCGCGGTGTAGATATGGGGCCCTCCGCCGTTCGCGTCGCCGGACTCGAAGCGCGTCTGGAGGCCCTCGGCCATGAGGTTGAGGATGGCGGCAACGTCCCGGTTGCGATTCCCGAGCAGAAAAAAGAAGGCGCTGCCAATGCCAAATATCTAAAAGAAATTACCGCGACGTGCACCAAACACGCCGAGTTGGTGTACAAGACCCTCGAAGCTGGAAAGGTTCCACTCGCGCTGGGCGGAGATCATTCCATGGCGGCAGGCACCGTGTCGGGCGTCGCCGAGTTTTATCGCAAGCAGAACCAGCGCGTCGGACTCATCTGGATTGATGCCCACACCGACATCAACACGCCTGATTCCTCCCCCAGCGGCAACGTGCATGGCATGCCTCTGGCCGCGCTCATGGGCCTCTGGCCTTCCGAGCTAGCCAATATCTACGATTTTTCACCCAAGGTTCGGCCGGAGAATTGTGTCCTGGTCGGCGTGCGCGACATCGATGCGGTGGAGAAAGAAAATGTCCGCAAGACCGGAATCGGCGTCTTCACCATGCGCGACATCGACGAACGCGGCATGCGCACCGTGATGGAAGAAGCTCTCCGCATGGCCGGTCGCGGCACCGCCGGATACCACATCTCCCTCGACATGGACTGGGTCGATCCCGAAGACGCTCCCGGAGTTGGCACTCCAGTCCGCGGCGGCGCTACTTACCGCGAGGCTCACCTTGCCATGGAAATCATCGCCGACCACGGCCGCATGCTCAGCTTCGAAATCGTCGAAGTGAATCCAGTGATCGACGAGCACAATCAGACCGCGGATCTGGCAGTAGAGTTGGCACTCTCCGCGTTCGGAAAAAAGATTCTCTAGTGCAGTGCGTCAAACTGGCCACATTAGTAAGTCTCCGGTTTCCCCTGTGATCCTCTGTGCCCCCCGTGGTGAAGGGTTTGGCCCTCCGCCCGAACCGGATCAAACCGATCGATGTAGCAACCGCGTTATCTAGATTCGCGAAACGTTCGCCCCGATGTTTACAGGATGTTTACGTTAGGGTGACAATCCCTTTCTGCCGACCTTCTAAGCTGAATCTTCCCCAAGGAGAAAGCTTTGAATCGGCCGGTAATTTTCTTAGTGTGTTTTCTAGGTATCATTTCCGCGGGCGGAGTGGCTGCACAGACCACCGCCTATCAGCAGACCAACCTGGTATCCGACATCGCTGGTACCGCCGAGCACACCGACCGCGCCCTCCTCAATCCCTGGGGCATCGCATTCAAGCCGGGCGGCCCTTTTTGGATCGCCAACAACGGCAGCGGATTCTCGACGGTCTATGATGCTTCCGGTGCGATTCAGTTGCCCATTGCTGTTGGAATTCCTGCGCCGAATGTGCAATCGCTTTCGACTCCCACCGGCGTCATCTACAACCCTTTTGTGGATGCAGGCGATTTTCCCGTGGATGGAGTGGCCAGCAAGTTTCTCTTTGCCACCGAAGACGGGACCGTCTCCGGCTGGTACGTCGACGCGCGCGGTGATTTTCCCGTCTCCGCTGTAACCGCCATCGATCACTCGAATGCGGGCGCAGTGTACAAATCGTTGGCGATCCTCGCGCCGCCGTGCTGCCGCGAATTCCTGGCCGTGGCCAACTTTCACAGCGGGCTCATCGAGCCTTACACCGTGAACTTCGCTGCGCTGGCTCCGCCTGGATCCTTCACCGATCCTCAACTGCCCGCTGGATACGCACCGTTTGGCATGCAGGTAATCGGCAATCAATTATTCGTGACCTATGCCCTGCAGGACGATGCCAAGCACGATCCGGTAACTGGAGCCGGGAACGGCGTCGTGAACATCTTCGACCTGGAGGGAAACTTCGTGCGCCGCTTCGCCTCCAACGGACCTCTGAACGCTCCGTGGGGTGTGACCCAGGCCAGCGCAAATTTTGGCTCCTTCAGCAACGCCATCCTGATCGGCAACTTCGGAGATGGTCACATTAATGCGTTCGATCCGGACAGTGGCGCTCCTCTGGGCCCACTTGCGGATTTCACCGGTAACCCAATCTCCAATTCCGGCCTGTGGGGGCTCACTTTCGGCGGCGGCGGCACGGGCGCATCCGACACGTTGTATTTCACCGCCGGAATCGGGGGAGAAACTCACGGCCTGTTCGGAACCATCGCGACCAGTTCGGCCGGCGCGCCGGATTTCGCCGTCACTCCCCCCACGTCCAGCGCAACCATTACTGCCGGCCAGACGGCGAGTTTCGTACTGACTGTCACGCCCGCAGGAGGTTTCTCGGGCAACGTTACGTTTTCCTGCACGGTTCCGGCGGGCGTTACCTGTGCCTTCAATCCGCCCTCGCTCGCAGGAACAGACGTCGCCACGACGACGCTCACGGTAGACACCGCGGGGCTGGCTTCGGCCCGCAACCAAATTCCTGGCACGCCCATGCTGGCAGCGTCGCTGGGTGGTTTTGCACTCTTGGGTTGCGTGGTCTTGAGGACAGAACAACGAAGAAGTTTCTCGATGAGCCTCCGAGCCTTAGCTCTTTCCGGCATGGCAGCAGGCTTGATGATCTGCGTCGCCTGCGGCGGGTACAACCAGAACGGCCGCCACTCTGGCGGGGGCACGGTGCCAGTTGTCGTCTCTGCGACTTCCGGAGTGCTCATCCATACGGCAAACATCAATCTCACATTGCAGTAGTACTTCAGAACTCGCGCTCGATCAGGTCGGGCAAGGCCGCAATGCTTTCGATGATGTGGGTATGAGGTTCGCCTTGTAGCGCATCTCGATCGTGGGCGCCGCTCAGCACTCCTACCACACCGCGCACGCCGGCATTGCTGCCGGATTGAAGGTCGAGCGGAGTATCCCCGACATTGATGACTTGCCGGACATCCTGCACTCCCGCCGCTTCCATGGCGTGAAAGATCAGGTCGGGCGCGGGCCGCCCCTTCCGCACGTCGCTGCTGGAAACGTTGACCGCAAACCAATCGCGCCATTGCAGCCTGGTCAGAATAAGATCGCTTACTTCGCGGTAAAAGCCCGTGGTGGTCGCCATCAGAATCTGATGGTCGCGGCACCATGCGAAGGTCTCGGTCGCGCCCGCAATCGGAGTGAGACGCTTCGCATACAGCCGCTCCAGTTCAGCGCGAAAGCAACCGTAGGTCGCCTCGACCAATTCCGTCGTCCCAGCGTGTGCATCGTTCTGCTCAAGGAAGTGGCGAATGACCTCGCGCTTTGACGCTCCCTTCCATTTCTTCAATTCTTCGGCGGTGAAGGGTATGCCATTTTTTTCCAGAGCGCAGGCGAACGCGCGCACGACTTCCCCCCGATCCTCGATGATGGTCCCCGCGATATCGAAAACCACAAGCTTGATGGGAAGCATGGCCGACGCCGATTCTAGCAGCGGGAATCTCTCCTGCGATTGACGAGACACTTCGCCCCCGTCCACACTAGCAGGGTCATGAATAAGATCCGGGTCGGAATCCTGTTCGGCGGGCGCAGTGGAGAGCATGAAGTTTCGCTGCTGTCAGCCGCCTCCGTTCTGCACGCCATCGATAAAGACAAATACGAAGTTGTGCCCATCGGCATCACCAAAGACGGACGCTGGCTTACCGCCGAGCACGCGGAAAATCTTCTCGCCGGCAAACTGCAGCTCGAGCCGCGCAACCTGCGTGCCGGAGATCCGCAGAATACGGAGGCTGCGGCCGTCCTCACTCGTGGCGAGGCCGTCGTCGTTCCCCCCGAACCGGTTCACCGCCAGAGCGGATTAGTCCCATTCCAAACTGACGCCGCCCCGTTGCGTCGCGCCGCGGATCGCGCCATCAACGTCGATGTCATCTTTCCCGTGCTCCACGGCACCTTCGGCGAGGACGGCACCATCCAGGGGCTTCTCGAACTGGCTGATATCCCTTACGTAGGCGCCGGAGTTCTCGGCTCCGCCGCCGGCATGGATAAAGACATCATGAAGTCATTGTTCATTGCCGCAGGAATCCCCATCGTCAAGCACGTCACCATCCTGCGCGGTGCATGGGAAAAAGAACCGAAGAAAGTAGAAAAGCACATCGAGAAAAAAGTGAAGTATCCCGTGTTCGTGAAGCCGGCGAACCTGGGATCGTCCGTTGGCATCAGTAAAGCGCACAACCGCAAAGAACTCGGCCCCGCGATTGAGGAAGCCGCCAAGTTCGACCGCAAGATTGTCATCGAGGAGGGCGTAGGAGGCAGCAAGCAAAAAGCCCGCGAGATTGAATGCTCGGTCTTGGGGAACGATGATGCGGCGGCGTCCGTTCCGGGCGAAATTGTTCCTATCAAAGAGTTTTACGACTACAACGCGAAATATCTGGACGAGGGTTCTAAACTAATCATCCCCGCCAAACTCACCAAAGCGCAGACGAAAAAAGTGCAAGAACTCGCGGTCAAAGCCTTCAAGGCTGTGGACTGCTCGGGCCTGGCGCGCGTCGACTTCCTGATGGATCCGAAAACCAGCAAGATTTATCTGAACGAGATCAATACCATGCCCGGTTTCACGTCCATTAGCATGTACCCGAAACTATGGGCAGCTTCAGGATTGGAGTACCCCGATCTGATCGACCGCCTGATCCAATTGGGTATCGAGCGCCACGAAGACAAAAAGAAAAATCAGTACACAAAGTAACAAGAAGAATAAGAAGAAAGAAGACCCTAAAGCCCTTAAACCACGAAGGTCACGAAGTCACACGAAGGAAAAATCCCGCAGGAATTCCTTCGTGTACCTTAGTGTCCTTCGTGGTTAAAGCCTTTCCTTGTCATCTACCACGTTGCAGCCAAGCGCAGAAGACCCTAGACCCCGTGCTTGCTCCCTAGTTAAGGATTCGCCCTCCCCATAAACGCGGCCTGATCGGCCTTCATTTTTTTGAGCCCATCCATCGGCAGATACACCATGTGCCCCGCATCATAGGTGGCGAACGAGATATTGTCGCGATACTTTGCCGGAAGGTTCAGGTGATCCGCTGTGTAATTTGCCGCGTAGTACGGAGTTGCCAAATCGTAATACCCCTCCATCACCAGGATCTTCAGGTAAGGATTCTTCACGATCGCCTGCCGCATCGCCGATGCCGTGTCTGGAAAACCCTGAATGGCCGATCCCCAATCCCACGTGTCACCGCCCGGCCCTCCTCTTGGCGCCCGCACGTTGTAAGGCATGTCGACTTTGTATCCCAGTTCCGTGCGCAGATAGTTGTTGAATACCGAGGTGAACGGCGGCTGCGTTGCCGAACCGGTCGGATCGTAGAACGGCGTGTCGAGCAATCCGTTGGGATCGGGCCCGGTGTAGCGCCCATCAAGCCGGCCAACCCGCACCTTCTGGTCAATCAAAAGATAATGCGTAAATTTCTGCACGTTGATGCGCAGGTCCGCCTCATCGATGACTTCCTTACTCAGCCCGGTGAAACGCGCAAGTTGATCGATGATGCTCTGCCGCTCTTGTGGAGTGAGCGCGTCCCCCTTGTCGAGCGCACGTTCATATTCGGTGGATGCCCACTGCTCGGCCTGCTGCCGCGCTTTATTCATGTCCTGGGCCAGATCGGCAGCCAGCTTGTGGTGATAGCCCGCGATCATGGTGAACGAAGGAATCAGGAAAACGTACGGCTGGTCATTCGTGGGATTGTCTTCCAGCGTCTCGAAATTCAGCACGGTCGAAAGCAGGGTGATGCCGTTGAAAGAGATCCCGCGATCGGCCAGATATCCGGCGATCCCGGCGGCACGGGTTGTGCCGTAACTTTCTCCCAGGATGAACAGCGGGGATGACCAGCGCTCGTTACGGCTGATGTAGAGCCGTATGAATTCGCTGAAGGCTTCGATGTCTCCCTTCACGCCCCAGAATTTCTTGAACATTTCTTGGTCAGCCGCTCGGCTGAAACCCGTACCGATCGCGTCGATCAGCACCAGGTCGCTCTTGTCGAGCAAGGTATAGGGATTGTCCTCGACGTGATACGGCGCGGGTGGCATGAAGCCATCGGGCTGCAGCACGACTTTCCGCGGTCCGAGCGCCCCCATATGCAGCCAGATCGAGGCCGATCCCGGTCCGCCGTTGAATGCGAAGGTGAGAGGTCTCTTGCCGGGTTCCTGCCCGTCCAGCGTGTAGGCGACATAAAACATCTCTGCTTCAATCTTGCCGTCCCCGCGCTTGATCGGCAGACGTCCAGCCGTGGCCGTATATTTCAGCGGCTTGCCTTCGACGGTGATCTGGTGATGCGTTACCACCGACGGTACTTCGGTCATGTCGTAGTGCTCTTCCTTGTCCTTGTCCTTGTCTTTGTCGGCCGGAGCTTCGTGGATCGAAGCTTTGGGTTCCGCTGCGGTCTCCGGTTTGGCCATGCTCTCGGCGGGCTTCTCCGCCGGCTGCGCTGTGGGCGCCTTCTTCGCAGTTGAGGTTTTCGGAGCCTCGGTTTGTTGAGTGAACGCCGCTGGAAAAAACGCCAGGACCACGAGGAGAGTGCAGAGGAGTCTTGTCATATCGATTCTCGGCAAAGGATTTTTCGCCCCACGCTGTCGACCCTTTTGCGAGCGGGAGGAATTGTACACTTTGGAGGACCTACGCGTTCCCAGGAGAACAACGGGGAATCACCTTCAAGGCGGTTTCCTTCGTGAACCTTCGTGCCCTTAGTGGTCAGCGATCTTGATTCTGAGATTGCCCTTGCGTTCCCGCCCCGTCTTCTGTAGCATATCCAGAACAAGTTCGCTCTCCGATCACGATTGGGGAGCGGACCTGAATTTCATGCAGAGTGGCTGAGGGACGAGCCCTACGACGCCACGGCAACCGATCCCGGATCATATATCCCGGATGTCTGGTGCCAACTCTCTCCTGGAAACAGGGAACATGGGATTCGGCAAGCGCGCTGTATTTGCTTTCCGATAGCCTCTTTTCCTTTTCCTGGAAAAAGAGGCCATTTTGTTTTATGGCCAATTTTTCCGGCTCGTCCTCAGCTATTCGCAGTAAAGCAAAGTTTCAAAGTGGCAAAGTTTCAAGGTTTCAAAGATCCGAACGCCTTCGCTGGTATCGCGAAAACCTTGAAACTTTGAAACGTTCGAGAACCTCGAAACTTTCAAGAAAGCGAGTAGCACTATGTCTCACTACGAACTGCGGTGCCGGGAATGCGGACGGACCTGGGGAAACCAGCCCCGCTCCATCTGCGACGACTGTTTCTCCCCCCTGGAAGTCGCCTACGACTACGACGCGTTGAAGGCGTCCGTCAGCCGGGAGCGCATTTCCCAGCGGCCGCCGAACATGTGGCGCTACTCCGAACTGTTGCCCCTCCCCCAGGGCTATACCCCGCACCTGCCGGTCGGCTTCACTCCACTGTTTCAGGCTCCACGCTTGTTGAAACGGTTGAGTGGAACGGCCGCGGCTGCGGGAAATCTCTACGTCAAAAATGACGCGGTCTGCCTTCCGACGCTCAGCTTCAAGGATCGCGTGGTCGCCGTGGCCCTGTCGCAGGCGAAAGCGTTTGGCTTCGATACCGTCTCCTGCTCATCGACGGGAAACCTGGCGAATGCCGTCGCTGCCCACGCCGCGCGTGAAGGCCTGAAGGCATGGATCTTCATTCCTTCCGATCTCGAGCCTGCGAAGATTCTCGGTACCAACGTCTTCGGCGCCAAGGTTGTGCGCATCGCCGGGAACTACGACCAGGTAAACCGCCTGTGCTCGCAGATCGCCGACGAGCATCGCTGGGGTTTCGTGAACGTGAACCTGCGGCCTTACTACGCCGAGGGATCGAAGACCGTCGGATTCGAAATCGCCGAGCAACTGGGATGGCGTTTGCCCGACAACATCGTCTGCCCCATGGCTGGCGGTTCCTTGATCGTCAAGATCAGGAAGGCCTTCGACGAATTGATCAAGTTAGGATTGGTCGAACCGAAGGAAGTAAAGTTTTTCGGTGCACAAGCCACTGGCTGCTCTCCGATTTCGACCGCTGTGAAAACCGGCAGCTCAGAAATCGAGCCCCAGAAGCCGAATACGATCGCGCGTTCGCTCGCCATCGGAAATCCTGCCGACGGTCACTACGCCATCAAGACCATCAAAGGCAGCGGTGGATGGAGCGAAGACGTCAGCGATCCCGAAGTGATCGATTCGATTCGCCTGCTGGCAGAAACCGAGGGCATCTTCACCGAAACCGCAGGTGGAGTCACGGTTGGAAGCGCAGGCAAGCTGTATCGCCAGGACCGCATTCTTCCCGAAGAGACAACTGTACTCTGCATCACCGGAAATGGCCTCAAGACGACTGACGTACTGGCCGGCGTTTATCAGACAGAACGTCCGATCGCGCCCAAGCTCACGGAGTTCGAAGCCTACCTGCAACAGACGCTGGATGTGGCTGAGATCCCCGGCGTAATTTCAGCGGCGCAAGAAGCTGCCGAAGTAGGAGCGTAATCATGCCGATCACGGTGCAGATACCTACAGCTCTTCGCCGTCACACCGCAGGTGTTGGCTCCATCCAATGCGCGGCATCGAATCTGGGAGAGCTGTTCTCAGTGCTGGATGAAAAATTCCCAGATCTCAAGCCGCACCTGCGCGATGATCAGGGCCAAGTCCGCCGCTTTCTGAACATCTACGTCAACGAAGAGGACATCCGCTTCCTCGGCGGAAAGACATACACGTTCCACGAAGGCGACGAAATCCTGCTCGTGCCTTCCATCGCGGGCGGCTCGAGCTAGCGTGGTGTCCCCGAAATTCGCGGAATAAGTTCGCCGCTGCTTTGAAAGGGCTCGGCTTCAGCCGAGCGGTATGAGGCGACTGAAGATGGCGGCTTCAGCCGCTGGGACTAGCAACCGCGCAAAAGCAGCGCCTCGATATCGTTCCCCCAACTGCCTTTCTACTACCTATGCGGCAACCGGTGGCCCTCATTGTTCATACCCACCGTCCTGCGTACTTGCTCCGCATAGCGGAGCGGAGGAATGCGTCCGCATCTGCGTCGATCACACAATGCACAAGACGTTGTCGCACAGTTCGCTCACACAAATGTTTCTGTCTTTGATTTTCACGGCCGCACGATCCCTTTCACGGATTTCTGTGTAACCGTCAATTCCCCGCTACCCGTTTCTTCGGTGCCTCGTCTCACGCGCAATTGATGTCACACGATCCGCTGTGTCGCTCATTTTTGTGCGAGCACGTTGGGGCGGAATGTTGACAGCAAATGGGGGAGGCGCGATGACGGGTCGCACAATTCTGCTGCTTGTGGTGATGGTGGGAACAAGTGCTGCGCAAATCGATAACGGATTCAGGGACACGGCGAGACGGATCCGCGTGCGAGTGTTGGTCGCGAACCAGGCTGCCTGCGATTCGTCCACACGGGTCACGCTGTCGGGGAATATGGGTTTCGCTGTCGCCGAGGGCTCGGTGAATCGCGAATGCATTGCCGAGTTCTTCGATGTGCCTGCTGGAAAGTATCGCGCGACTGTGACGGGACGCGACATTGCTAACGCGGACGCCGAAATCGAGGTCGGGCCAGTAATGCTGCAGGAAGTGGACATTCGAGCGCTGCCTACGGGAGGCTCCGACCCCCTTCAAAGCGCGGCCAGTGCGTTCGTGTCAGTATCCGATCTGGGCGTGCCTTCTGGCGCGGCCAAGGAATTTGGGAAGGCGAACCATTCGATTGCGAAGCAGGATTGGACGAAAGCGGCGAATGAGCTGCACAAGGCAGTAGACTCTTATCCGGCCTACGCTGCTGCCTACAACAATTTGGGAGTCGTGTATTCGCGAACCGGTAATATGCCGCAGGCGCGCGAGGCGCTGCAAAAAGCGCTCAGCCTCAACGATCATCTGGCCGCGGCTTACGTCAACCTGAGCCGCATCGACATCTCGGAGAAAGATTTCCCGGGAGCGGAATCGCTTTTGAGCAAAGCTTCGAGCCTGGGTCCGGCAGATGTGGAGACACTCAGCCTGCTGGCCTATGCGCAGCTTATGGATCAACATCCCGACCAGGCGATCGAAACGTGCCATCGCGGACATACAACGCAGGCGGGACAGCACGCGTTCCTGCACCTAGTGGCGGCACGCGCCTATGAACAAAAAAATCGCATTGGCGACTCCGTCGCGGAGTTGCAGTTGTACCTCCGCGAAGAGCCTTCAGGTCCCAGGAAAGAAGCCGTGCGCGCAGCCATTGCGACACTGCAAACCCAGATCAAGTCCAATAAAGCTGGCGGCTCGTCCTAAGTCAGCTAGGGTGCTGGCGCGGTGACTTGGCCGGTAGGGAGCTGCAGCGCCTTCGATCGGTCCATCACCCATTGCGGAAGGACCGGGGCACCCTGCGGGATTTTGCCCTGTGTAATCGCCCAGTGCTCGATCCAGCCAGTGCCTTCTTCTCCCACGTAGGTGTCAGGCAGGCTATAAGCGGGATCGCTGAGCGCGTCTCCCAGGCTGATGAAGCGATAGCCTCGCTTCCGCAGCACATCGAGCAACTCGCCAATGTGATCCGCTTCCAGGTTGCTGGCGTGCAGCAGCAGAATCTGCTTCGGTTCGTATCCGACAACTTTCACCGAGAGTTGCTTGGAGTACGCGAACTGAGCATCGTGATAGGCGAGATATTCCTTCACGATCTTCTGCTGCAGATCCGTATCGCCGCGTTTCTTTGCGTCTTCGTAGACTCCGGCGAACATCCAGTCCCAGGCGTCGAGAGTGATGGGAGCGATGCGATACCCCCGCTGGATCAGGAATTCCTCTGCCTTGCGGCGGGTCAGCAGATCGCGTCCGGTATCGAGATAGGGATGGCGGAAGTAGCGCAGCTTCATCTTGTGCTGGGCGAGCAGCATGCGCGTGACGCTCTCGCCTTGCACCACGTCGTCTTCCCAATCCTTCAGTTCGATTTGATTCAGCGATGCGTGGCTGAAGGTGTGATTGCCCAATTCGAAGCCGTAGTCGAGCCACATCTGGAGAGCCTTGATGCGCTCGTCGACCTCGCCGAATTTATAGAGCTTCCTCTCGTTGACGAAGCCGACCACGGGAATCTTCTGATCGCGCAGAGTGCCCAGCAGCTTCGTGGTCATGGCCGTGATGTCGGCGGCAGGCATGCGATCGGCCATTCCCGCGGGAAGATCGTCGATCGTGACTGCGACCTGACGATCGAGCTTTGGCGTCTGCGCGCTCGAGGGCAGGAAGACTAAACACAACAAACAAGCGAGAAGCAGCGTGGTAAGCAGAGGTTTCAAAATCATTCTCCTCAAAACAGAGCCTTGGTGTACCGACAAGAATAGAACAGGAGGGAGTCGACGTGTATCGAGAGAAGGTTGACGACCGGATGAGCCAAAAAATAAGACGCGACTTCGTAGGTGGGTGTATAATCTAACTAACTGGTTAATTAAGTATGCCATCCCTCTCCCGCCGTCCCGTTTCCCGTCGCCGCATGGGCTCGCGCGGCCAGCCCGAGGAGAGCCGCGCCGCCATTCTGCAGGCTGCGGCGCACGAGTTTGCCCAACATGGAGTCGCCGGGGCGCGCACTGACGCGATCGCCCGTGAGGCGCGCGTCAACAAGGCGCTGCTCTATTACTACTTCAAGGATAAGGAAACGCTGTACGGCGCGGTTCTGGATGACGCGTTTTCCGGGCTGAAGACGGCAGTCTTTCAGGCGCTCGACAGCGATCTGCCGCCGAGAGAGAAGATGCTGGCCTATGTGGGAGCCTATTTCGATTTCATCGCTTCGAACCAGTTGTATCCGCGATTGATGCAGCGCGAGATGATGCGGGCGCGGGAAGGGCACTCCCAGCACATCGACAAAGTCATCAAGAACTATATCCAGCCGATTTTCGCCCGAGTCAGTGAAGTGATGCGCGAAGGCATTGCCAAAGGTGAGTTTCGTCCCGTGAATCCCGCGCACTTTGTGCCGTCGATGGTCGCCATGATTGTCTTTTATTTCAGCAGCGCACCCATGATGCAGAAAATCGTGGGATTCAATCCTTTGACGCCGGATCGCATCGCCGAGCGCCGGGCGGCAGTGCTGGATTTTATTTCCGCCGCGTTGTTTCGACCTCATACCGAATGCTAAGCAAGGAGCACGCCTATGAGCGCGCGCAACCGTTTTTTCATCCTGCTCGGAATCATTTTTGTCATTGCGGCGACGTACTATTTTTTCTCTACCGATCATTCGAGAGACCTGGTACTGATTGGGACTGTCGACGCGAATCAGGTAATCGTCAGTGCGCAGGTGGAAGGCCGCATCCAGAAATTGTTGGTCGATGAAGGCACTCCGGTAAAAGTGGGAGACCCGATTGCCGTTTTGGACCCGTCGGAATTACAGGCGCAGGAGGCCGCGGCCGCGGCGACCATAACCAGCCTGCAACACAAAGTTGCCGAGATGCAGCACACCGAAGCATCTACTTCGGGTTCGACGTCGAGCGATGTAGCCAACGCCGAGGCCAAGCTCTCTTCCGCCAAGGCGCAACTCATGCAGTCGAAAGCCGCGTTGGATCGTACCGACAGCGACAGTCGCCGCGCCATTGAGTTGGCCAAGGCTGGCATCGCCTCGGATCAGGAGCGCGTGCAGGCGGAAACCAATCTGCAGGCGGCGCAGGCAACCTATCAGGCGCAACAGGAGATGGTAACCGCCGCGCAGGCCGATTTGAAGGCGGCGCATGCGCGCACCCACCAGGCGAATGCGGCGAAGAGCACCGTGGCAGCCACCGAAGCTGATCTGAAGAATGCCATCGCGCAGAAGAATCAGGCGGCGGTCCGGTTGGGATATACGAACGTAATTGCGCCAGTGAGCGGAACCGTCTCCGTGCGGGCGGCGCGGCAAGGTGAGGTCGTAAATATCGGCGCACCGATCGTGACCATTGTGGATCTCAGCGATACCTGGGCGCGGGTGGCGATTCCGGAAACCTATGCCGACCATATTGGATACGGCGATGTGCTGCGCGTCCGCATGCCGGGAGGAACGACGATTAACGGCAAAGTCTTCTTCAAAGGGGTGGAAGGCGATTTCGCGACGCAGCGGGACGTGAGCCGGCGCAAGCGCGACATCAAGACAATCGTGTTGAAGGTGCGGCTCGACAATCCCAAGGGTGCGTATGTTCCCGGCATGACAGCGGAAGTACTGATTTCGCCAGAGCAACTCAAGAATGGAAGCACGCAGAACGCGAAGGCGGCGGAGCAGCAATGACCAGCGAGCAGAATCCGAAGAACCAGACGGTTGATTCGCCGAACGGTGGGGCACATCCGCTGGAGAAGCCGGTCTATGACCCCACAGCGCCTTCTGCGATTGAGGTCGAACACATCGTCAAGAAGTACGGAGAATTCACCGCCGTCGACGATGTGTCGTTCAGCGTGAAAGAAGGCGAGATCTTCGGGCTGCTGGGACCGAACGGGGCGGGGAAGTCAACGCTGATTCGCATGATGACGACGCTGATCCCGATCACTTCAGGGAAAGCGCGAATTGCCGGACACGACGTGGCAAAAGAGCCGAACGCGGCGCGTCGCATGATTGGCGTAATTCCACAGGCATTGACCAGTGACCTCGACCTGACCGTCGAAGAGAACATGAACATCTACGCCAAGCTCTACGACGTCCCGGCCAAGGAGCGGAAGAAGTCCATCGACGAACTTCTGCAATTGGTGGATCTCACGAAATGGCGGGACGCGGCCACCAAGACGCTATCTGGCGGTATGCGTCGAAGGTTGGAGATTGCGCGGGGACTGGTTCACCATCCCAAGATTTTCTTCCTCGATGAGCCCACGACGGGGCTCGATCCGGTTTCGCGCGTGTCGGTGTGGGAGATGCTGGGAAACATCAAAGAACACCGGCAACTGACAATCCTGATCACGACGCACTACATGGACGAAGCGGACCGTCTGTGCGACCGCATCGCGATCGTGGATCACGGCAAGCTGGTGGCGCTGGATGCTCCGACGGCGCTGAAGGCAAGCGTGCCGGGATCGAATGTAATCGAAGCGCAGTTCGAGAATCCTCCGGCCGACTGGGAGCAGCGCCTGCACGCGCTCACGGAAGTCACGTCCGTGCAGCATGAAGGAGCTGGCATGTACCGCGTGCTGACCGGCAACGGTTCGCGGACGACTACCGAACTGGTCGAAATGGCCGTGCAGAGCGGCGTTCCGGTGAAGTCGCTCTCGGTGCAGAACACGACCCTCGACGACGTATTTGTGCACTACACGGGTCGCCAGCTGCGCGACGAATTGCAGAAGGCGTACGCGTTCGTCATGCCGCAGCGTCCAGGACTGCAGCCATGAGGAGTCCTGAGTTGAGAGTCCCGAGTCCCGAGCCCACATCAACTAGGTGAATGCAGATGGGTCAGAGCAGCTACAAGGATTTGATCGCATGGCAGAAGGGAATGGAATTGGTAACAGCCATTTACGATGCCACAGAGGGATTTCCGTCGAATGAACAGTTCGGGCTCACCAGTCAGCTTCGTCGCGCAGCCGTTTCAGTCCCCAGCAATATTGCCGAAGGAAAAGCCCACTACTCCAATCGTGATTTTGTGAGATTTCTTCGCCATGCCCGCGGCTCCTTAGCTGAGATCGAAACACAAGTCCTAATTTCGCAACAGCGTCAGTATCTGCCTACCGAAACCGCATCCAGACTGTCTCAGAAACTTGACGAACTCGGGCGCATCTTGAGTGGGCTAATCAGCTCTCTGAATAAGGCAGAGCCGGCTCGGGACTCCGGACTCGGGACTCAGGGCTAACCATGAATCGCATGATGGCCATTGTCGAGCGCGAAATGCGCAAGTTCTTCCGCTCCCCGGCGCTAATGCTGGCGTCGATGATCTTTCCCCTGGTGCAGCTGATCATTCTGGGGAATGCATTTGGCGGGAAGATTCACGACGCCAAGGTCGCCATCGTCGATCAGGATGGCGGGCCGCAGGCATTGCGCATCCGGGAAGCATTCGATTCGGTTCGCGTCAACATCCGCACGTTCGTGCCGATCCCGTACGACAGCGATAAGCAGGCCGTGGAAGATGTGCGCAATGGCAAGTTGCAGGGAGCGGTGATCATCCCGCCGCAGTTTTCACGCCGTGTCTACGAAGAGAATCATCCGCAAATCGCGCTGGTGGTCGACAACAGCGACAACTTCATGAGTTCGGCGGTCGAGGCCGAGCTCAGCGACCTGACCAACGCGCTGAACCAGCCGGCTGCCTCGCCTCGCATTCTGCGCCAGACTGCACTCGATATTGTGGAACTGTATCCCTATATCGAATACATGAAGTATCTGCTACCGGGTTCGCTGGTGCTGGCGATGTTTGTGTCGGTGATGATCGGCGGCGGAATGCTGTACATCGACGACAAGGCGCGCGGAGTGCATGAAGGCTACCTCGTCACTCCAATCACGAAGCTGGAACTGGTGCTGGGCTTGAACCTGGCCGGCGCGATCAAGGCGGTGATGACGGGTGTGATCATTGTCGCGATCGGCTCCATGCTGGCGGGGGTTTCGACGATTTTCAATCCGGTCACCATCATCGGGTTGCTGATCATGATCGTGCTGACCTCCATCGCGTTTAACACCATGATGTTTCTGCTGATGGTGCGCATTGAAGATCCGCTGGTGCCGCGCGCCATGTTCGGCATTTTGAATACTCTTCTCTTTTTTCCCAGCGGATCGGTTTATCCGATCCAGGCATTTCCGCCCTGGCTGCGGGCAATTGCGCGGTGCGATCCGTTTACCTACGCCGTGGACGGCTTCAAGTGCCTGCTGCTGAAAGAAACCACTCTCTCGGCGGTGTGGGGAGACATGCTGTTCCTTTTCATTTTTGCCGCCGTGACGCTGGGCATTGCCATTCCGCTGTTCAAGAGAACCCTGTAGGCATTGAGTGATTGGGTGGCTGGGCCCCGAAAAAGCTCATTTCTCCCCCGTGAAATATCTACACACCGAGACTCAATTGCTCAATCCCCCTATCTGTTGGTTTGAACCCTGAACATCACAAGGTGTCATCCCGAAGAGCCCGCGTTGTTACCAGCGGGCCGAGGGATCTCTCGTGGCACACCGCGTCGTAGCGGAGATCCTTCGCTCCGCCCGAAGAACGGCTGCGCTCAGGATGACGCCCTCAACGAGTGAAAACGTCATCAGAAATTCAAAATGAGCCACTACCTATTTTTTTCGGGAACTTTTGACTTGCGGCCCGTGTCCGTTATGCTAGAGAGGTATGACGCTCCTGGACGCGAAGCAGTACGACGAAGAAAAAGCGCGTAAGAAGACGAAGACGATCATCTCAGTGATCTCCATCGTGGTCCTTGTGCTTGGACTGCTGTGGGCATTTCGCTATAAGCCCGACGAAATCCGCGTCGGTCACTTTTTCGAGGCCCTGCAAAAGCAGGATTACAAGGCCGCCTACGGTATCTGGATGCACGATCCCGACTGGGCCCAGCATGCGAATCGATACCCAAAATATCCGTTCAACGAGTTCTACCGGGATTGGGGACCCGGGGGCGAGTGGGGGCTGATCAAGACTCAGAAAGTGTATGGTGCCAGCACGTGTCCCGGCCCGGGTACCGGGGTTGTGGTCGATGTGATCGTGAACGATCGCGCCGAGCACGCGCAGGTGTGGGTGGAAAAATCCGATAAGACGCTCAGCTTTCCACCGTGCGAATTGATCTTCCACTGAGTACGACAGCTCGCTGCGACGGCGTCCTGCAAGGATCTAGGCTGTCGTTTTTCCCAGTGCTTCCAGCGTCTTGATCAAGCTGGCATCATCGCCGACATTCAATGCAGTTTTTGAGCGGTCAATCTGCCGCATCAATCCGCTTAGAACCTTTCCCGGACCAACTTCGATGAAAGTCTGAACGCCCTGCGCGATGAGCAAGCGGATGCACTGTTCCCACTTCACCGATCCCGTGACCTGCCGCACGAGGGTCTCGAGCGCGCGCACGTTGTCCGTAACCATATCGGCCTCGACATTGCAGGCGACGGGATAGACGGGTTTATTCATCTTGATTTTCGCCAAGTCGGATTCCAGGCGATCTTGTGCGGGCTTCATGAGAGAACAATGGAAAGGCGCGCTTACCGGCAGAATCTTGGCGCGCTTGGCGCCGCGTTCGTCGGCCAGTTTGGTGGCGCGCTCCACCGCTGCGGTGTTGCCGGAGATCACTACTTGGTCCGGCGAGTTGATATTGGCGGGAGAACAGACCTCGCCCTGGGCCGCGTCATTACAAACAACGGACACTCTTGCTAATTCCATGCCAAGGATCGCGGCCATGGCTCCCACGCCAACCGGGACAGCCTCCTGCATGTACTTGCCGCGGTTGCGCACGGTGCGGACCGCGTCGGTAAAGCTGAAGGTGCCGGACGCGACGTGCGCCGAGTATTCGCCGAGGCTGTGGCCCGCGACATAGCTGGGCTTAGGTACGCGGCTCTCCAGCACGCGCAGCGCTGCGATCGAGGTCGTAAGGATCGCCGGTTGGGTAATCTCGGTGAGGCGCAGCTGGTCCTCGGGGCCTTCGAAGCATAACTGCGAGAGCTTATAACCCAAGGCCTCATCGGCTTCTTCGAACGTTTGCCGGGCCTCTGGGTATTTTTCGGCCAGCTCTTTGCCCATGCCCACCGCTTGCGAGCCTTGGCCGGGGAAAATCAGTGCGATCGTGGTGTCGTTCATGAGGTCTAATCTTGTCATCCTGAGCGCGGCGTTTGCGCGAAGGATCCCTGCCATTCACGGGTTGCTAGGTCCTTCGCGCAAAAACCTGCTCAGGATAACAAACGGAAGTTCGGGTGCAGGAAAAAGTTTATCCGGTGCCGACCGGTGCCGGATGCAGCCTTGCCAGTCCACGTTCGATCGACTGGTTGACTTCACTCTCCGAAAATTCTGCTGCGACCCGTATGGCGTTCTTCATGGCGTTAGCATTCGACGATCCGTGCGTGATGATGCAAACGCCCTTCACGCCCAGCAGCGGGGCTCCCCCGTATTCGGTATGGTCAAGGCGCTTCTTGAAATCGGTGAAGGCACTGCGTGAAAGCAAGGCGCCAACTTGCCGCGTGATGGTCGCTTTCAGCGACTCTTTCAACGCCGTGCGCACCAGGTTGGCAACGCCCTCAGAGATTTTCAGCGCGACATTGCCGACAAATCCGTCGGCGACGATGACGTCCACCTCTCCGTTGTACAGGTCACGGCCTTCGACATTGCCGACAAAATTCAAAGGCAGCTGCTTCAACAGATGGAACGCCTCGCGCGTCAGATCGTTGCCCTTGCTTTCTTCCTCACCGATGGAAAGCAGGCCGACCCGCGGAGCACGCTTGCCGAACATGGCGCGAAAGTATACATCGCCCATCACCGCGAACTGTTCCAGGTTTTGCGGGGTGCAATCGACGTTGGCTCCCACGTCGAGGAGCATCGCGGGATTGCCCGGGGCGGTAGGGAACACAGCGGCCAAAGCAGGGCGGTCAACGTTAGGCACTCCACCGAGAACGACCTTCGCGGTGGCCATCGCCGCACCAGTATTACCGGCGGTAACGAATCCGGCGGCTTGTCCCTCGCGCACCATCCGCAGGCCGACGCGCATGGAGCTGTCGCGCTTGGCGCGGATGGCTTCCACCTTGTCTTCCATGGTGATGTATTCGCTGGCATGGACGACTCCGATGGGCAGACGGGTAGCGGCGGAATGGCGCGCGAGTTCAGTGCGGATGATGGATTCAGGGCCGACCAGCAACACGCGCACGCCGTACTGGCGTGCAGCTTGAATCGCGCCCTCAATCTCCGGCTTGGGAGCGCGATCTGAACCCATCGCATCCAGCGCGATCACGCTAGGCATGATGTTTATCAGTTAGCTGGCTTCTTCTACGTCGAGAACTTCACGGCCTTTGTAGTACCCGCACTTGGGACAGGCGCGGTGAGGCATCTTTTTCTCGTGGCAGTTGGGACACTCGGAGAGGCTGTGCCCCTTCAGAGCGTCGTGGGCGCGCCGGGTCGAGGTACGCTTCTGGGAGTGTCGCCGTTTCGGATTAGGCATGATGGATTCCTTTTTGCGGAGCCGTCGGACCGCCGCTGAAAATCTTAAAATCAAAAACCCCGCCCCTTCGACAAGCTCAGGGCATGCCTGTCGCATACTGCGCGACAAGGACGGGGCACCCAATTCATTGCTATTTCTGAATCAATGTTCGAGCCGGCTGCGGACGTCCTTCAACGCGGCCCAGCGCGGATCCTCGACTTCGATCGAACAGGAACATTGTTCCTGGTTCAAATTCTTGCCGCAGTGCGGGCATAATCCCTTGCAATCCTCGCGGCACGTGACTTTCAAAGGCAGGGCCAGCAGCACCTGCTCGCGCAACACGTCTTCCAGCAGCAGGCCGTCACCCTGATAATATCCGATTTCCGCTTCCGCATCGGTCACTGACAATTCGTCGCGTCCTGCATCCGTGCCCAAGGGGCGATAGAGCAATTCAAACTCGCGCTTGACGTCTTGCCGCACCGGTTCCAGGCAGCGGGCGCATTGCAGTTCCAAGCCGGCCGACAAACGTCCCCGCAGACGGATGTCTTTGATGATCTGATTCTTGCCGTGATGCTCCTCCACGACCTCAGCGCGCCCCGAGGTTTTCAGCGGGGTACGTTGGCGCGCTTCGCCTCCCAAGTCGATGACGCCTGGCTGGAGCTCCTCCTCGAAATCCAGAGGCTGAACTTCCAATTTCTTGATGTCGAGGAACATGGCGAAATCTCCGCGGCGATCGCGCCGGCAACGGCCCGCGGAAGCACGCCAAATAGGCGTAAGTACCGCAAGGAGCAAGACTTAGGATAAGGCCTGAGAGGAAGGGGTGTCAAGAAATGGGATGAATATCAAGGATATGGTTATGCTATAATGTTCCTAGGAATTCCATATGGCGACGCTCTATGTCGAGAATGTTCCGGATGATATTTACAAGGCTCTTCGGAAGCGGGCCCGCGCCAATCGCAAATCGATTGCTGCCGAAGTGATTTCGCTTTTGGAGCAGAACATACCCACCGAGGCCGAATTGAAGCGCCGTCAGGAATTTTATGATCGTCTGGCAGAACTTCGCGCCAGGCCGCCTTTAAGCCCCGGCCCATTTCCATCGGCTGAAGAAATGATTCGCGAGGACCGCGGGCGTTGACCACATTTGTTCTGGACGCCTCGGTTGCCGTGAAGTGGGCAATCCCTTCGGCCAGAGAACCCTTGACCCATGAATCTCTGCGACTGCTGACCCGGTATGTCAGCGGTGAGATCGAATTCATCGTGCCGGATATCTTTTGGGCGGAAGTGGGCAACGTGTTGTGGAAGGGCGCTCGGCAGCGTAGATGGCGCCAGGAGGAAGCTGAAGCGGTGGTAAGCGACATGAAGGCCCGCGCTTTCGGCACCGTGTCGTCGGTTGTGCTCCTGCAAGAGGCGCTAGGAATTGCCTTCACCTACGATCGGGCGGTCTACGACTGTATGTATGTGGCGCTGGCAGTTCAGTCCAGGGCAGACTTGATCACCGCCGATGAGCGGCTGGCGAACGCACTAGCCGCCTACTTGCCCGTGAAATGGCTGGGCGCACTGTGAACTGTCGGCGTTCTCGCGGATCCGACTCACTCGCCGGCAGGGAAGCGTAGCGTTTGGTTAAATGCACGGCTTCGAGCCTTTCCAGAAAGAAAGAGGATCGAAAGTTATCTGGTGCTTGGTACGGGAAAGGATATGACTTACCCGTGAGTGTCCCGCGATTGCTGTTGGCTATCGCTTGGGTCGTCCTGCTTGAGACGACGGGTGTCGGCGCCGTCGATCCCCTTCCTCAGCCAGTTCCAGGCAAGCCGGATACCACGGTGGGCACACCTTGTCCGTGAGGTCCGGATTCATGCGAAAAAGCTGGAGAACAGTTCCGGAATGCGTTCGAGCCTCCAATCGTTTACCAGCGCGTACAAGATTGCGCCCAACAGCGTCAGCTATGCCGACTACGTGATCGTGCGGTTGCTCTATGAGGCGACGCGCGACGCGGGGTTCTGGAACATGCATTGGACGATCACGAACATGCCGCCGAATTCGGATCAAGTGTGGAAGCAGTGGAGAACGGTGCATGAAGTGTCGACGATTAGGCCGACTGCTTCGGCGGAATGTGACGAACTCTCGGCTCTGTATGCGTTCCTGGTAGAGCAGGCAGGGCCACGGACAGTTGGGCTGTTTTGGCCGTATCCCAATCACACGGTGGCGGTGTGGGTTGTACATCCGGCTCATGGAGCGGAAGTTCGGGTGGTGGTGCCGACCTCCCAGGTCTTTCTTGGCGTGAACGATTCGTTCGGCACGAGGAAGTTTAACCCGTGGCATCAGAAAACGATTTTCGAGTACAAGCGCCGGGACGTGCCAGACAATTTCGAATTGCCCAAGGCGCTGTTCGATTATTTTGTGCGGCAAATGGAGAGGTATGCGGGCGCGTCGGACTCGACTCTCCAGGAGATTCGTTACCTTCGTGAAGGCGTCTTCCTGAAAGGCTGGACTCCAGAAGTCGCGGCGCAAAACGCGCTTGACCGCAAGAAAGGCCTGGGCGCAGGACCGGCGGAGGATCTGGCCGCATTCGAAAACTTTGCCTCCGATATGCGACTGATCAATTCCCACTGACTTGCTGAGCTCGACGACACATTATCGACCATTTGGCATCTTTAATCCCAGGGCCGTTACCGTATTTCCATCCAAAGCGGCCTTGCCGTCTTTCTTCGTGACCACGCCGAAGCTGCCGGAGTAATCCCACATCGCCCAGCCGATGCTGTGGCGCTCGAGTGCGGTGCGCGACATCGCTGATCCAGGCGGCGCGGTCTGCGGGTCGGCATGGCGATAGACGCCGAATTCGTTGCACACCAGCGGCACGCCATTTCGGCTTCGCCCAATCGGCGGCCTGATTGATTTCGGCCTCGATTCGCGACGCGTCCCAGTGATCCTGCCCATAGCGGATCACGTCGATCCGGTGAACCGCGTCGCGGCACCAGTGCCGCGACTTGCGTCGGCATTCTCGGCGTCGACGGATAGTGCAGTCCCTTCAGCCAGTGCCAGTAGTACGCTCCCCAGGTCGCGCCCTGGTGAGTGAAGATGTGCGGCTCGTAGAAGTGAAAGACGTAAATGACGTTGGGATCGCGCAGCGGTTCGAGACAAGATCATGTCGTCATCGTCGTCCCACTTGCGCGCCCGCCGCGATAATCGTGTGCGCGGCGCGCCTTGCGGATCGCCGCTGCCAGCTTTGCTTCCACGCCGTACCAGCGGTACGGGTCGCGCATCTCCGGCTCGTTCAGAATTTCGAAGAACACGCGCTCGGAATCCCAGGTGGAGTAGTGCTTCGCCACCGCCGCGCCAGAAGTCGGCGAAGCGCTCGACGAAGTCGTCGTCTTTGGTCAGGCGCTGCTTGAAATCGCTCGTCCGGATGCATGTCGAGTTCGACCGCCAAGCCCGCGTCGAGAATCATCTTCACCGCGGCATCGAGATAGCCGAAATACTCCGTCGGCTGCCATGCTGACGGCGTCTGCGTCCATCATCGGCTCCGGATTCACGCTGAGCCGCACATGATCGAAGCCGATGGACTTGATCAACGCGATGTCGATCGACGTAGTCCAGGTCTTCAAAGTGCTCCTTCGTGTATCCGCGTGGATCGTAAACCTGCGCGAACCATTCGCTGAGGTTGATGCCGTGACGGAGGTGCGCGAGGCGCGACGCGGAAACGGTTGACGTCGGTGCGTTCTGGGCGAAGGATAGGCGGAGAAAAGCAGAATGATTGCAGATCACTTGCGCAGCATTAATCCTCCAACCATACAAACACTCGTTAACCCGGCGAGAGGCCCAGGCTGTTGATCTCGCGGACATCGACAAAACCGTGGGTGCCCCGCCTTCGCGGCTTTTGCGAAGGGCGGGAACCACGAACGATGGGGCAACCGAGCCACATGCCTGAGGTCAGCTTCAGCTTAGAATCGGCAGCGCGCGAATCCGCTTCTTCGTCGCCGCGTAAATCGCGTTGCACAGCGCCGGGGCGACCGGCGGCACCGACGGTTCGCCAATTCCTGTCGGAGCTTCCTGGCTGGGCACGGCATAGACCTCGACGGCCGGTGTCTCATCCATGCGCAGCGGAGCGTAGTCGTCGAAGTTCCCCTGCACGACGCGGCCTTTACTCGATGGTGATCTTCGCCCGCAGCGCATTTCCCAAGCCGTAGACGATTCCGCCCTGAATCTGCTGCTCGAGAATGCTGGGATTCACGACCTGTCCGCAATCGACCGCGGCCACCACGCGATGTACGCGCGGCTGATCTTTTTCCATCGTGATCTCGACGACCTCTGCCATGATAAGACGGGAAGCATCCGAAGCATGCCACGCCGCGATAGCGTCCGGCGGGGAGCGGCTTGTCCCATCCGGCTTTCTCTGCGGCAAGCTGCAGCACGGCGCGCATGCGGGCGGTGTGCCAGGTGGTCGTGAAGTAGGTCAGATCCTGATCCTTGGCCAGCAGTTGCAGCCGGTACTTGAGCGGATCTTTGCCCGCCGCAACCGCGAGTTCATCGATGAAGCTCTCCAGCGCAAACGCCGCCTGCAGCGCGTAGACCGAACGCATCCAGCCCAACGGCACCGGCGTTTCGGTCATCACGTATTCGATCAGATAGTTGGGAATGCCATAGACTGGACCCGCCTCATCGGGCAGATCGGGATCGACTCCATTCGGGACCGGCTGGCCTTTCTGTCCGCTGATCGACGGCGCGATGATGCGATGCGTCAATCCAGCGGGCAAGCCGGAACCATCCAGCGTGGCGCTGAGCTGGTGCAGGCTCGCGGGACGGTACGTGGAGAAGCGCATGTCGTCTTCGCGCGTCCAGATGACTTTTACCGGAGCGTTGATCGCTTTCGAGACCTGCGCGGCTTCGACCGCGTAATCGTGCTCGAGCCGCCGGCCGAAGCCTCCACCCATCAGCGTGACGTTGACTTTGACTTGATCGGGATCAAGCCCGATCGCCGTCGCGACCGAATCGCGGCAATCCTGCGGAACCTGCGTCGGCGCCCACAACTCGCACTTCGTGCCCTGATAATGCGCCGTGCAATTGCCCGGCTCCATCGGCGCGTGCGCCATGAAGGGCAACATGTATTCGGCGGAGATGTGGCGTCCCGAAACTTTCGCGGGATCGCCGGCCGAATACAGGTTCGCACCCTTCTTCGACGCTGCCTTGCTTGAGCGATGCCAGCCACGGCCGCAGTACTCAGATCTTTGTTCGGACCATCGTCCCACGTGACATTGAGCACGCGCCGTCCTTCCATCGCGCCCCAGACACTGTCGGCGACGACCGCGACCGCCGAGTCGCCAATCTTGCCGACATAACTCACGCCGGAAATCTTCTTCGATTCCTTGTCGTCGAACGACGAAACCTTGCCGCCGATCGTCGGACAACGCGACAGCACGGCATACTTCATTTCGGGCAGACGGAAGTCGATGCCGAATACTGCTTCGCCTTTGACCTTGGCCGGCGAATCCACGCGGGCAAGCCGCTGGCCGACGATCTTGTAATCCTTGCTCTGCTTCAGCGTCACGTCGGTGGGGATCGGCAGCGTCGAAGCTTTGCCGACAAGTTCGCCATAACTCAGACTGCGGTTCGATGCGGCATGCTTTATGTGGCCAGCTCTCGGCCGTGCATCGCTGACCGCGGAACACTCCAGGTCAGAGCAGCGGCGGAGATCAGCATTTCACGCGCAGATGCCCCGGCCTTGCGCATCGGATCCCACGTGGTGCGGATGCTCGCGCTTCCACCGGTCGTCTGATCGCCGAAGAGCGTGCTCGCTCCAGCCTGCTCGATCTCGATCTGCTTCCAGTCAGCCTCGAGTTCCTCGGCGAGAATCATGGGCAGCGCAGTGCGCACGCCCTGACCCATCTCCGAGCGCGCGACCACGATCGTGATTTTGTTGTCGGGAGTGATGCGCAGATACGCGTTAGGAGAGAACGATTCTTTGCGCGATCCCTCTCCGTGCGGCAAATAGAAGCCGATGACCAGTCCGGCGCCGGCAGCGATTCCGGCGCCGACAAATTCGCGGCGGGAAAGTGGGCTCATCGCGCACCTCCATTGCCGGCGGCGCGATGAATCGCCTTGCGAATCCGTTCATAGGTTCCGCAGCGGCACAGGTTGCCGTTCATCGCCTGCGTGATCTGGTCGTCCGTGGGATTCGGCGTCTTCGCCAGCAGCGCGGCCGCCGACATGATCTGTCCGGTCTGGCAGTAGCCGCATTGCGGAACTTCTTCCGCGATCCAGGCCTGCTGCAGCACGTGCAGGCCGTTGGCGCTCAGACCTTCAATCGTGGTCACGTTCTTGCCGGCGACTTGCGAGACCGGAGTCGAGCACGAGCGGATCGGATTGCCATCGACATGCACGGTGCACGCGCCGCACAGTCCGGCGCCGCAACCAAATTTTGTTCCGGTCAGTTTCCAGGGTGTCGCGCAGAACCCAGAGGAGAGGTGTTTCAGGAGAGACGGTGACTTTCTTTTCACTGCCGTTAACGCGGAGTGTGATGTCGGCCATGTTTGTCCAGTGTTATGGGAGTTTGAAACAGCAGAACATGGTACTCACAGGGGGCAGCGGACCTCGGGGTGGGTCTCAGGTTGTAGGTCTTGGTGTGGTTCTTAGGTCGTAGGTCTTGGTGTGGTTCTTAGGTCGTAGGTCTTAGGTCTTGGCGTTTGCGGTTGAATGTCTGAGACCGAAGGGCCGAAGACCCGAGACCCAAAACCCAATGACCCAAGACTCACGACCGAGTCCCGACGCCTGAGGTCCGACTGGCCCGCATCTGCTACTTCAGTTGCGCCAGCTTCTGCGTAGCCAACTGTCCCGCTTCGTTACCGGGATTGTCTTTCTTGACCTGCTCGTAGATGCGCTTGGCATCGAGCGGCTGGTTGGAATTCTGATAAAGCTCGGCCAATTGCAACTGGGCCGTCACTTTGCTGACCGACGTAGTCGGCTTGTTGATCAGTTCCTGATACAAGCGCGACGGCATCCTTGGTGCGGTTGGTCTGGCCGTACAGCGAGGCCAGAGGCGTCCTTGGCAACAGAGGCCAGATCTCGCGATTTCCCACGGAAGCCACCTCTTTGAAATTGCGCTCGGCCGTCGCGTTGTCCGACAAGAGTCTGCGCGGTCACGCCCAGAAAGTAGTGCGCCATGTCGGCAGTGCGGGTGTGCGGATACTTGTCGACGATCGCCTGAAACTGCTTTCTGCGCCGCTTCGGCGCGTTCCTTGGCCGAGGTGAAGGTCGGAAAATCCGGCTGCTCCGGCGTGCCCGCCGGGCGCAGCTGCGTATCCATGGTGCGAACCGCCTGGAGCAGTTCGAGACTGGCCTTTTCGTCCTGCGCGTTCAGGTAGTACCAGCCGCCGATCGACGGCGCCAATCACGATCACCGCGGCGACTGACGGAGATGATGAGGGTGGACTGGTGCTCGACCGTCCAATGGGCTGTTTTTTCGGCAGCGCCGATGGTGACACGGCTAAAGGCATCCTGTTTCAGTTGATGGCGGGTTTCTGCGCGCACGGACTTCCCTTCTGCACTTGGTGGTGGCTGGACAAACATAAAGTTTAACAGGGGTAAAAACAGGCGTCAAAAGGGAACGGCATGTTAGCGACTTACTCTCGACCGAAGTTTTGAGAGCTTGTGCGACACCCGAGAGCAGGGAACGCGGGGTCGGGAGCGTCGTGAGCCTTGATGCGGACGTTGGATGAAGATTTTGAAGAACCGGATGGAGAGGAAAACTGGTGTGTTTGAGAAAGTGACTGTCCGGAAACCGGAATGAGTCCAAGATTAGGACAGTGCTGTTCCTCTCGGATTTCTGGCAAATACTGGCAGAACGCAACATGTCAGCGTCTTGAGGGAGTTTAAGACTGGTCGTCAAAGTGCACAGCTTGAGGTTGAGCCGAATGCCGTCCAAGGCACCGCCTTGTGCGAATTGGCGAGGTCACTTCATGAAAATCCTGCTGGTGGAAGACAGTAAGTTGTTGAGAAAAGCGACGGGCCGGGCACTGACCCGTGCGGGCTATGAGCTGAGCTTCGCAGCCGACGGAGATGAGGCCTTGCTCATGGCGAACGAAGAGCGGCCGGACCTCATTCTGCTCGACATGATGCTGCCGAAAATGAGCGGGCTGGAAGTTCTGAAGGCACTGAAGAAAGAGCCCGCAACTGAGGCGATTCCGGTCGTAGTGCTGACTGGACTCTCGCAGGCAAATGCCGAGCGATTGCGGGGCGACGGAGCTTTCGATTTTCTGGCGAAAGCGGATCTTGCGCTGGATCGAGGGTGCAGAGCCCCTTGTGGACTGCATTGAGGAAAATCTTCACGGAACTTCCCGACCGCATCCCATCGCTGAGGCTGCAGTGCGCTCCGCAGTCGCTGAGGAAGCATTTCCGTCTTAGAGCAGCCATGATGCCCAAGATTCTCATCGCCGACGATTCCCGCCTTTACGTACATCTGATATCCGGATGGTTGCAGTGATCGCGGCTTCGAGGTAGTGGTCGCATCCGATGCTATTCAGGCATTTGTGATGGCGACCCAACACCGCCCGCACGCCGTTATCTTGGATATCAGCATGCCCGGAGGATCAGGCATTGAGGTTCTCAAGAAATTGAAACTGTCAACCAAGACCAAACACATCCCCGTGCTGGTGGTCACCGGAAACGCCGGAAACGAAATGAGAAGCCTCGTAAAGCGTCTGGGGGCTGCGGACCTGCTGGAGAAGCCTCTTGATTGCGCTAAGTTCTGTACGGTTTTGTCCGGCCTCACCGTCGACGCTGACGCAGACCCGCTCCGACGGCCAACGCCGAACGTAAATGTGTAACCTGGAGTCTAGCCTTCCGCGGACTAGACGTAGCTACCTTGCCCCAAGCTTCCAGATGGATTTCCGCTGCCATAATGCCGCAATAGCGTCTTTTGGTTTCCCCGCCCATATGTAAAACAGAAACATTTGATCACCGTTGTGTCTCCCCTGGCTGCTCCGGTTTCGCCTTCCAAAACGTCCTGCCATTCTGCTACTCTGCGCTTTCCGTTCCGGGGAGGAACCAAGGAAAATGTCATCGCAAAAGCGGTTGTTCTCCACCCTTGCCATTCTGCTTTGCCTCTCACTCTCTCTCTTCGCCGCCGACAAAAAGTCGAAAGATTCGAAGGCTGACGAGAGCAAGGCGTCTTACGACCTGCCGCAGCCCGCAACCGAGAACCTCGACTACGCGATGTACCAGCGCATCCGCGAAGAAGGCTTGGCGCACTCGCACGTCATGGAATTTGCCTCCGGCGCTCATGGATGGAATCGGCCCGCGGCTGACCGGATCGCCCAACCTGAAGAAGGCGAACGAATGGACGCGCGATCAGTTCACCGCCATGGGATGCAGCAATGCTCATCTCGAAGACTGGGGCGAGTTCGGCATGGGATGGCGCCAGCTGAATACCTGGGTGCGCATGTCGGCGCCCGGATACGGCCGTCTTCATCGCTCAGGCGCTGCCCTGGTCGCCGTCGAGCAAAGGCCCGATCAACGGCCGCGCCATCTGGGTGAATGCCAAGGACGAAAAAGATTTGGAGAAGTACAAGGGCAAACTGGAAGGCAAAATCGTTTTCTTCGGCGAGATGCGCGAGGTGAAGCCCGTCGACAAGCCTCTGTTTGAACGGCGCGACGACGCCAACCTGAAGCAGACCACAGAATATCCAGTGCACGTCGGAGAGCATGAAGATTTCTTTGAGGAGTTCATCAAGAAACTGGAGTTTCGCGAGAAGGCTGGCAAGTTCCTGGCCGCGGAGCACGCTGCCGGAGTCGTAGTCCCCAGCCGCGACGGCCGCAACAATGGCGGCTCCGGCGGCACCATCTTCGACGATGGCGGCTCCGGCATGGGATGGTTCACCTACCAGCGCGAGCACGCCGAGCCCTTACCCGTGGTCGTAATGGCGATTGAAAGCTACGGCCGCGTGTACCGCCTGCTCAAGGCCAACGTTCCGGTCACGGTCGAGATGGACGTAGAAACAGAATTCACCGGCGACCACGAGCACGGCTTCGACACGATTGCGGAAATTCCCGGCACCGATCCGAAGCTGAAAGATGAAGTCGTCATGGTGGGCGGCCATCTCGATTCCTGGGCCTCGGCGACCGGCGCCACCGACAACGGCGCGGGAACCATCGTCGCGATGGAAGTAATGCGCATCCTCAATACGTTAAAGGTTCAGCCGCGCCGCACCATTCGCGTCGGCCTCTGGACCGGCGAAGAGCAGGGAGAGTTTGGCTCCTACGGTTACGTGAAGCAGCATTTCGGCTTCGTCCCGCTGTCCGACCGCTCCCGATCAGGTGAAGCTGCCTGAATTCCTGCGCAAGCCTGCGGGCCCGGTCGAACTCAAACCCGAGCAGCCAAAAATCTCCGGCTACTTCAACGTCGATAACGGCAGCGGAAAGATTCGCGGCATCTACCTGCAGCAGAACGCAGGCATTGCGTCGATCTTCCAGCAATGGATGGCGCCGCTAGCTGACCTCGGCGTTGCGACCATCACCATGCGCGATACCGGCGGCACCGATCACGAAGCGTTCGATGCGGTGGGAATCCCCGGATTCCAGTTCATCCAGGACATGCTGGACTACGGCTCGCGCACGCACCACTCCAACATGGACACCTACGAGCGGCTGCAGCCGGACGATCTGGCGCAGGCGGCAACCGTGGAAGCGATCTTCGTCTACAACACGGCCATGCGCGACCAGATGCTGCCGCGCAAGCCGCTGCCGCATCCCGAACTCGACGAGCAGCGCAAAGCTCCGCTGAAGAATGTGATGCCAGGAGCTGAAGCCGCAGCCGAGGAGATGAAGAAACCGGGTATTTAGCGAGAACACTGAGTCGTAGAGACGTAGCTTGCTACGTCTCTGCTGGCAGCATTGCCGAATTCAAGGAAAATGCCGCTGCCGGCAGAGACGTTGCAAGCAGCGTCTCTACGAAGCGGTTTGATGCTGCACCGCGCCCTAAGCCACTGTCATGCCGAGCGCAGCGAGAGGCGAGCGAATGCGAGTCTCTCGCGGAGTCGAAGCATCCCTGCCATCGTCCAATTCCCGCGTGAGGAATGATCGCGTCGAACGTGAATCCATCCGTATTGGATTCATCTGGCATCGGGCTGCTCCCCGTGGATGGAGTTGGACCGGGGCAGGGATGCTTCGACTGCGCACTGAGGCTCGCTTCGCTCGCCTCACTGCTGCGCTCAGCATGACAACCGTGGGAGCCTTGAGCCAGCCAAGAAGATTTGCCCCGGTAAACCTCTTTGGAGTAGCCTCGTCTAAAGTCTTAACCTTCTCTGGGGAGTTCTGCTATGTCTGCCTTTCATCTGATGATCAACGACCGTGCCCACGACGTTGGACGTCTCTCCCGACACTCCGCTGTTGTGGGTTCTTGCGCGACAAGCTGAACATGACCGGCACCAAGTACGGCTGCGGCATGGGACTGTGCGGAGCATGCACGGTGCATCTCGACGGCGAAGCCGTACGCGTCCTGCCAGACGGCGTGTCTTCGGCGTCGGGGCGAAGAAGATCACGACGATCGAAGGTCTGTCGGCCGACAACTCACATCCCGTGCAGCAGGCATGGATCGCCGAGCAGGTGCCGCAGTGCGGATACTGCCAGCCCGGACAGATCATGTCGGCGGCTGCACTGCTCGCGAAAACGCCCAAGCCAACGGACGATCAGATCGATTCCGCGATGGCCGGCAACCTGTGCCGCTGCGGCATGTATCAGCGGATTCGGCGCGCGATTCATCGCGCCGCCGGGGAAGGAGCCTAGCCATGACCATGACGATCAGCCGCCGAAAATTTGTCGCTCGCAGCGCACGACGCCGGAGCCGGGCTGGTGATCGGTGTGCGGCTTCGCCGTGCCGCTCCTCTCGCGCAGGAGAATCGAGAAAGCCGCAAAGAAGGCCCGCCGAATCCGTTTGACGCCTACATCCACGTGAAGCCCGACGGCAAGATTTCGTCTGATCGTGGCGAAATCGGAGATGGGGCAGGGAATCAAGACTGGGCCTGGCGATGATTCTCGCCGAAGAGGCCGAAGTCGATTTCAAATCGGTCAGTGTCGAGCAGGCGGAGACGCGACCCGATATTTACGAGCACATGGGCACCGGCGGCAGCGGCAGCACGCATGGAAAATTTCATGCCGCTGCGGCGCGCCGGAGCGACGGTGCGCGACGTTGATGATCACCGCTGCTGCCTCCAAGTGGAATGTTCCGGCGAAAGAGTGCGAGGCGAAGCAGGGAATCGTGTTGCACGAGAAATCGTCGCGTCACGCGAGCTACGGCGAATTCGTGCGAAGCGGCAATGAAGTTGCCTCTGCCCGATCCGGAAAAGGTCGAACTCAAGGACGAATCCGAATTCGAATTGATCGGACATGCTACGCCGCGCGTCGACATTCCGTCAAAGGTCAACGGCAGCGCGCAGTTTGGCCTGGATGTGCGCGTGCCCGACATGCTGTTTGCAGTCGTGGCGCGCTGTCCAACGTTCGGAGGCAAGCCCGCGCACTTCGATGGAGCGAAAGCGAAAGCTGTTCCCGGCGTGAGCGATGTTTTCGAAATTCCGGCGCTGGGGAGAGACATGTTCACCGCCGGCGGAGTCGTGGTGGTCGCCGATTCAACCTGGGCCGCGATGAAGGCCGGGAAGCACTGCAGATCAGCTGGGACCACGGTGCCGTCGGCTTCCGAATCGACCAGCGCGCTGCACGAGTCCCTGCACGCGGCCGCGGCGAAAACCGGCAAGCGCGTTCGCAACGACGGCAACGTCGATGCCGTACTGCCCGGCTGGCGCTAAGCGAGTCGAGGCGATCTACGAATTTCCCTATCTCGCGCACGCCACGATGGAGCCGATGAACATCACGGTCCACGCGCGGAGCGGCGAAGCTGAAGTGTGGGCGCCGACGCAGTCTCCCGACTGGGTGCAGCGCACGGTCGCAAAGATTCTCGACCTCAAGCCCGAGAAAGTCACGGTCCACACCACGCTCATGGGCGGAGGATTTGGACGCCGCTACATGGCGGACTATCCGGCAGAGGCCGCGCAGATCGCGAAGGTCGTCGGGCAAGCCGGTGCAACTGGTCTGGTCGCCGCGAAGACGATATGACGCACGACTTCTATCGGCCAGCGGCGTGTCATCGGATGCAAGGCGCCGTCGATCAAGCCGGGCGTCCGCTTGTCGTGGTCGCACACCATCGCGTCTACTTCGATTGGAGCAATCTGGGATTCTCCCGACAAGCACCGAAGAATCCGAAGTCGGTGGCGCCGAGCAAATGCCGTACGCGATTCCGAATGTGCGCCTCGAATACAACCCGGTGGCCAGCGCGGTGCCGCCGCTTGTGGTGGCGATCGGTCGAGCACTCGTTCAACGGATTTGCGGTGGAATGCTTCATCGACGAACTCGCCGCGGCCGCGGGGAAGGATCCGGTTGAGTTCCGTCGAGGACTTGCTCGTGAAGCCGGCGAACTGGAAGGCGAAGAGACGAAGACGATCCAGATCCGGCGCGTTTGCGTGCTGTGCTCGAACTCGCCGCGGAAAAGTCAGGATGGGCGCAAGCCGCTGCCCAAGGGCAAAGGACGCGGCATCGCGACCTATCATTCGTTTGGAAGCTACATCGCAGAAGTGGCGGAAGTCACAGTCAACGGCAACAACTTCAAGATCGATCGCATGGTGGCCGCGATCGATTGCGGACAGATCGTGAATCCGGAGTCCGTGCGCGCGCAGGCGGAGAGCGCGATTATCTACGGACTGAGCGCGGCGCTGAAGAACGAAATCACGATCAAGAATGGTGCGGTCGAGCAGACGCAACTTCGACGGCTACGATCCGATTCGAATCAACGAAGCTCCGCCCATCGAAGTTCATCTAACCGAAGAGCAAAGACGATCCCGGAGGGATGGGTGAACCGGCGTTGCCGCCCGCCGCGCCGGCCGTGGCGAATGCAATTTTCGCGGCATGTGGGCGGCGCGTTAGGAAGCTGCCGTTTCAGTTGGCGGCCTAAGGCTTCCGGGCTGCGCCCGGCGGACGGCCGTCCCCAAACAAAACACCCGTCGCCCACACGAACCACTGACCACTGACCACTGACCACAAAATACAAACGCCGCCGACTGCTCGGCGGCGTTTCTCACGAGAGCTATTCTTAGCGCGGAGCTTCTTCCAGCAATCCCTGCTCCAGCTTTTCCTGGCACTCGATGCAGTGGCGAGTCCAGGGCACGGCTTCGAGACGCTTGGCGTTGATCTCCTTGCCGCAGTGGATGCATTCACCGAAGCTGCCTTCGCGAATGCGAGCCAGGGCTTTATCCACCATCTGCAGCATCTGGCGCTCGTTGTTGCTCTGGCTGAACAGGAATTCCTTGGTGTAGGAACTGGCGGCGCGATCGGCGATGTCCTGGGCGGTATCTTCGTCCGCCGAGCGGCCATCGGCCTGAGTGCGGTTCACCGTACGGCGCAACTCCTGCTGCCGTGTCTCCAAACGTTTCTTGAATGCTTCGAGTCTTCTTCTTATCCATAGGTCACTTCAAATCCCAAAATTGCCTTATCAAACTTTTAGGACGCCCCATCTCGGAGGCGTCCGTCGCCCTTAGGCCAAACGAAAATGATAAGCGCGAGAATTGAGATGCGTCAACCGCCCCCAAGGCTGCAGAAGGTTTCGCGAACTGCCGTGATCCGAAGCACAGACAGCCGGCGCGGAATAATGTCCGGATTATCGCGGTAGCGGATCTTTCATACTGGCCAGCGCGTATCCCATCACGGCCATCGCGGCGCCGTTCTCGCGCAATTCGCCGGGAACGACCTTGTCGAGCGTGTCGGCGGCCGTGTGATGATAGTTGAAGTAGGTGCGGCCATCCTGCAGGATTCCGAGCGCAGGCACTCCTGCATCGGACATGCCGGAGATGTCGGCGCCCGGCGGATAACTGCTGGGTTGCAGGGCGGTGGCTCCGAAACTTTGCAACACCGACAAGGCAGGCCGCAGAAGCTCTCCAGCGTTCGTTGACATCTTGACGTCGAAGCCCAGTGGGTGCGCCGCGCCGGAATCGCTCTCGATGCACGCCACGTGCCTGGGAAATTCGGCAAGATGATCTTTGGTGTAAGTCTGACTTCCCGCGCCGCCGCTTTCTTCGTCCATCCAGGCAATCACGCGCAGCGTGCGTTTGGGTCGCAAGTGGAGCTTCTGCAAAATCTCGGCAGCTTCCATCGCCACCGCCACTCCGGCTGCATCGTCGATGGCTCCCGTCCCGAGATCCCAGGAATCGAGATGCCCGGACACCACGACGACCTGCTCCGGATGTTCGCTGCCTTTCAGATCGGCGATGACGTTGTATCCGGTCGTGTCCGGAAGAGTTTGTGGAGTCAGCGTGAGATGCATGCGGACTTTCCCGTGCGCTGCAAGATGTGCGATCAACTCGGCGTCTTCGGCAGTGACCGCGCCTGCGGGAATCCCGGCCGGAACGCTGAACCCGGTGTGGGGCAAACGATAGTCCGCGTTGCCGACAGATCGGACAAGCGCGGCGACCGCGCCGAGCTCCACGGCAGCCTTAGCTCCGGCCGCGCGGTAGCGGACGGCCTCGCCATACGAGATGAATGACATTCCCGCCGCCGCTTTCTGTTTGTCAAATAGCTCGTTGTAGAGCACGATCTTGCCGGCGATACGCTCGTGGCCCAGCCCTTTGAGTTCATCGAAGTTGTTGACGACAACGACCTCCGCGTTGATCCCGTCCACGGGCGTAGCGGTACTGCCACCCAGCGCCGTCAGAACGATCTTCTGGGTCGTTCCCGCAACCTGCCCGGAATATTCCGTCAACTCCGCGGTTTCAGCTCCCCGCACCCAATGCGGGACTTTAACCGGCTCCAATTGCACCTCGAGCCCCAGTTGCCGCAGTTGGTCCGCCACATAATCCACAGCAGCCTTCGCCTGCAACGATCCGCTCGGCCGCGGGCCGATGTTCTCCGTCAGATGAGCCAGTTGCCGGTACGCATAATCATCGGCCAGTGCGGCTTCCTTGATTTGGCCCAACTGATCTGAGCAACTGCGGAGGGAAATTCTCCTGCTGCGCCTGGGTCATTTGCGGGATCGCGGCGAACGGCGCCGGAGTTGGCTTGGACTGCGGAGTCTGGGCGTTAGACGTTTCGCAAATTGCAACAAACAGCAGGCAGTTTAGGACGACGCGCGCTGGGCACATGTTGGGAGGTTAGTGTATCTGAGCGCGACAAGATTGAGAAACTCGCCCTAGTCATTCGTCATCCAGATGCGGACCGTTCTTGCTGGAATTAAAAATGGCCCCATTCTGGGGCCAAGTTTCAAGAGGCTACGAGTTGGTAGGCAAAGTCAGGAAAGGCGATGCATCATGCCGCTCAAGTGCATCGAACGGCATTTCGGGAAGCGACGCAGAATTTTGAAGAGAGTGAAGGTCATAATCAGAGTGTGCGGCCTCTTTGTTGCTATGAAAGGGAGCACTTGCCGCACCAAAAGGGGAGATGCGGTGAGCAGAATCACAGGAAACTATAAGTAGATGGAGTCTTTAGGTTTAGGGCGCATTGTCCATAGCCGCACTACTCCGGCGGAGAGCGCTTTGTGGCCCGCGAGAGTGAAGAAGTGTGCACATTCTCTGCACGCTTTCGCCCGGAAAGGAAAGAATCTGGACCTCTTCGAAGCCGGCCCTCCGTAAGCGGGGAGCTCCTTTTTCTAGAGGTATGAATGCTCCAGATGGTGTAACCCAGAAATCCAAGTACAACTGCGCTGCTGAGCAGGGAGAAGGCCATCACCCCAATGAATCTGCCTGCAAGCGAGCCAATGACAAAGAAGCTGATGGCCGCTAGCCCGATCCGCGCTTTGGCTTTCCGGGTCATGGGAAGTGCAAAAGGTTAGCGCCGGGATTTTGTCCCGGCGCCTCGACCGTACGAAGTGTCCCAATGTTGGCTAGCTGTTGCCCGCTACCGTCCGTAACTTGCCCGGCAGGAAGTGATACGGTGGCCACGGTCCGCTGATCACTACTTCGCAATTTTTCAATTGTTTAGCAGCCGTGTTATAGCGGTTTTGATACTTTTCCACGCTCTTGGTGTCGATGAGGTGGGCAATATCGATCAGCATCCCCTCAGGAGCAACCTTCTTGCAGCTGACTTCTTCTTCCAGTGGATTAAACAGCTTGTGGACTTGGACCGACAGGGCGCGTGCCTTGGTCTGGCGCTCGCGTTCCCGGGACGCTTTCACGCGCAGTTTGGAGAGGTAGTCGCCGCCGACCGTATCCGGCAACTCGACATCGATCATGGCTTCCCGCAACGAGCCATCCCTCACCACCAGCTTGATGTGCATCTCCGACTTACCCCGGAGCCGGGCGACGCTCAGGCCAAAGGCTCGCCGGTTGACCCGGACCGCCTGGCGCAGGGCATCGTCACTTTCGAAAATCGTGCCGAATTTAAAGGGTAGGACGGTGGAATTGCGGAAGCAGTTGCTGACTACGCGAGCGTGCTCGATTGCGGATTTCTGGTCCAGTTCAGCGGCTGTGTGGTCGTATTCGCTGACAATCACAGCGAATTCACCACTGGGATAGCTGAGAACCGCCGCGCCATTGACTCCTTGAACGCCCTCTAGCAGAAAAGGGCGGCGAGTGCGGGTTCCATTTGGGAGGGTTTGGTGCTCGGTAAGACAGTACGCGTACCACGCCATGTTGAACTCTCCGAACCGGGATGGAGACGGACCAAGCCGCCTCTCACGTCGAGTTTTTTCGCCAAAGCTTGAACAGCGAGTCTGGAAGTAAGGAACCGGGCGGTACTGGGCAACGAACCGGAAACGCTTTACAGTCGCGCTTCCTAATTGCATATTACTTTGGGCACCATGGAAAATGCAACTTTTTCTTGCGGAGAGGCATCGCGCGCCGCTTATTTGGCGGCGGCGGAGCGGTCGGATGGATTCAATTGTTGGACGGCTTCTATGAATGAAACGCGTGGCCCACTCAAGCCCGCCTTTGGCTTGAGTGGGGTAATCCCATGGTCTGAGGCGGTTTACCTGCGGTTTGCTCGTGCCCCGAGTCAGTTGGCCCCGTGTAAATGTCACGCGGTGTCACGAGGACGACCTTCCCGGGCGCCTGCTGCGCGAGCACGCCGACGAGAATTGGGAGGTCATCAACATGCCGGCCATCGCCGAGGTCGACGACGAGTTCCGAAAGGAGGGCGAGGCCCTCTGGCCGGAGAAGTTCCCACTGGAGTTGTTGCAGGCGATCCGGGGCGCGATCGGGGGCGCGGCGTGGAACAGCCTGTACCGGCAGCAGCCCTCGGCCGCCGAGGGCGCGGTGTTTCGCCGCAACTGGTGGCGCTTCTACCGTGACCAGCCCGCATGCAATCGTGTGATCCAGTCGTGGGACACGGCGTTCAAGCTGGGCGCGGAGAATGACTACTCCGTCTGCACCGTCTGGGGCGTGACGGACAGCGGGTACTACCTGCTCTGGCTGTGGCGCGAGCGGGTCGAGTTCCCGGAGCTGAAGCGGCGGATGGCCTGGCTCGCGGAGCAGTGGAAGCCGAGCCAGATTCTGGTCGAGGACCGAGCGTCCGGCCAGAGCCTGATCCAGGAGCTGCGTCACTCGACGCGCCTTCCCATCACCGCGGTGAAGGTGGACACGGACAAGCTGTCGCGCGCGCAGTCGGTGACGCCATTGGTCGAGGCGGGCAAGGTTTTCCTGCCCGAGTCGGCGCCCTGGCTCAGTGATTTCATCGACGAACTGGCCGCGTTTCCCAAGGGGACGCACGACGACTGCGTCGATTCGCTCACGCAGGCCTTGAATTACCTGCGGCACGAGCCCTTGGAGACGGTCGCATGGTGGCCAGTCAGGCTGTAACGGCGCACACTTACGATATCCAAAGCGTTCACGGGAGGGGTGCTGGGGCGATGCTAAGGGATTGTGCCCGTGCCCAAAAAGTCCGATGCGTAGATGTAGTTGCTATCAGTCCTAAATCCCACCCTTCAACGAACGAAGGGTGGGCCACCCGCCCCCGACGCCGTAGGCGGCGCAGGTTTTGACTCTCCCTGATACCGCACAGCAACCCCGCTAAATTAGGTCTGGCGGACGACAACGCTCCGTTACATCCTGGCACGCACCCTTGAATCAGCTCCTACTTCTCACGGATAAAGCTCTCGCTTAATGGGCGGATGGAGGCTGGAAGACTGCCGTCGTCCACGGCCACCATCACGTGAACATACTTTTCCGTGTTCTCCAGGATTTCGACTTCAACCTGGTACTTCCTGCTCTCGAACTCGGTCTCGTATGCCTGCACCTCCCGTAGCTCTGCAAGAAGCTGCTCGCAGGACTTCGCACTCCACCGCTTCAGCTCCGCGTCCAGAACAGGCCGCCATTGCTCTCGCCGTTTCACCTTTACACTCCCCCCAACACTTCTCAGAACGGCCCCGCAGCACTGCAATATGGGAGCGGAATCTGCAGAGACCAGTTGAGTCCAACGCCCTGCTCTATGCTGTACAGGGCAAGGCGGGTGGCCCACCCTTTGCACCCTAGCACAGCATCCGGGTGGCCCATCCTTTGCGTTTTTTGCAAAGGGTGGGCATTCGAGGCGCTGTCCTGGTGGCGCTGACAGCTAGGCCACGGTCCGAACCCGCATCACCGCGGCCGGCCACTGATTGATCTTCACCACGCCTGCCTCTCCATAGGCGTAGCTGCGGTAACTACTCCACTCCCATTGTTCCGGCTCCAGCACCAGCCCTCGTTTTACCGGGTTGCGATGCATATACCGGAGTTTTTCCACGCGCTTGCGCTCACCCCATACATTGAAGTCGTAAAAGCGCCGCTGCCAGACCCGCTGTTCCTGCTCTGGCCACAACTCCCCCTGCCCAGCTTTGCGTTTTTTCTTGCGCAAACGACGGCGCGCATAACGCTGCTTCACCACCTGCATCACCGTCGAGGGCGTGCCCCGCTCCGGTTCGCTGATCAGCAGATGCATATGCTCCGGCATGACCACGTATCCGACCACCACGAAGCGGTAGCGCTGCCGGACTTGCTCCAGAAGCTGTAGAAACAAATCACGCTCGCGCTTGCTATCAAGCCAGCGCTGCCGATGATAGCAACTGCAGGTAAGAAAGTGCAGATGGTCGTCGCCGTAATAGCGCTTCAGGCCCTTGGCATGCCTCTAATCTAAGACCACAACCCCGGTTCTCGACCGCAAAGAAAACTAAAAACTCCAAGCGGTCCAGAATTGGGAATGCCCACCCTTTGCAAAGAACGCAAAGGATGGGCCACCCATCCCTATTTTTTTCTTATCGAGAGGCATCGCAGGCCGCTTATTTAGCGGCGGCAGAGCGGTTGGCGCGCTCTTGTTGGGCCAGCAGAACGACCCTCAGCATTTCATCCCAGGGAGCGGGCTTGCCCGTCCAGATTTCGAACTGACGGGCCGCCTGATGCACAAACATTTCGATGCCGGGGATGACTTGAGCACCCCGCTCCTGGGCCAGTTTCATCAGTCTGGTCTCGGGCGGATCGTAAACCATGTCAAAGACATAACGGGCATTGATCTCTTTGTCCTGTAACGGCGTCTCGCGCGAATTGCCCATACCCACCGGGGTTGCGTTGATGATGACATCGAAGGCCGCTTTTTTCAGGTCAGGGCGCTTCATGATGCGGGCCCGGGCCTGATGCGCCAACTTCTTGGCGTGGGCCAGGCTGCGGTTCAGAATGTAGACTTCGCATCCCCGCTCCTTCAGGCCGAACACAGCCGCCCGGGCCGCGCCTCCCGCTCCGATCACCAGAATCCTTGCCCCTTCGAGCGTATTCAGCCGGCGCTCCAGGGGACGCACAATTCCTGCCGCATCCGTATTGAAACCGTAAAGCTTGCCGTCTTGCGCACGAACGACCGTATTGCAGGCCCCAATCTTGGTGGTGTGCGAATCGGTGTTGTCCAGGTGCGAGAGAATCGCCTCTTTGTAAGGCATGGTCACGCTGATGCCGTGGATCGGGATCTCGCGGACGCAGGTCAGCAGGTCTTTCAGGGTCTTGGCGTGCAGAGTCAGATAGACCGCGTTGACGTTCTCACGCCGGAAGGCGGCATTCATGATTGCCGGGGAAAGAGAGTGGGCCACGGGGTCGCCGACGACTCCGTATACCCTGGTAGCAACGTCAACCTGCTCGATGCGGTAGACGCTGCGCAGTTCCTGCGCCGTCACTTGCCCGGGAGCGGTTTCCTGCCCGGCGCCTGCCGAGGCGAAGGTGAATACGCTGCCAGCCCGAACTCCCAGGACGCGGCTGATGATGCCCTGCTCCCCCATGCACATGCTGACCAAAGAATGCCGGTCGCCCTCGCGGGCCAGGAACTTGATCAGCGTGACATTGTCGGCCAGCGTGGTTGCGGTGCTCACAACTTTGTAGAAGTCGGCGGGATAGGCCAGCATCTTCTCGAGATTCTCATCGAGATTCTTGGTAGCTCGAAAGTCGTGGAACGACAGGATCAGTCCAGCGCGCGTGCGAAGTTTTTGCAGCTGCTCGGGCTTGCACTTGGCGGCAGTTTGCAGTTCGACGTCAACTAGTTGACACCCTGCGGCTGCTGCCTTACCCAAAATGTCCAGTTGAGACGCGATGGAACCGCTAAACTTGCCCCCATTCGACGTCCTGCGGCAGGTTGCGATGACCACTGTCCCGGGATGGCTCTCCAGGAATCGCTTGACCCTGGGGAGCGCCAGCCCCGGCTTCGAAACGTAGTCTAACCTGAACTCCATGAACGGGTTATCCCGAACCAGAGCTTCCGCTTTCTCGGTCAATTCGTTGCCATCCGCCCCAATGACGGCCACGCATACCCGGGGCAGGCGCATGGGGAAGAGTCGTGGCATGTAGGGAAGGCTAGGGTTCATCGTTGGTTCAGACAACCGATTTCGGGCGCACCCGAATGAACGGCGAATTATTACAGGGGCTTAACAAGTTACGCAACAAGGGATTGCGAAACCAGGCGAAAATAATGCTCCGCAGTGCCCAACACCCTCGTAACCTTGACCCACCCTTACCCGCTTGTTACCTTCCGGCTGAAGCCTTTCTTTTCTGGCATTTAACTATGGGGCCGGGCGCTGGGCGTCCTTCTCCGGAGGTAACATGAAGAAAACAGGATTGTTAGTATTGTTGCTCGCCACGGCGGGCTGGGCGCAAACCGCGGCGGATACGGCCGCTCCCGAGATTCCGCAGGGCACCGCGCCAACCAGCAACAGTTTTCCCGGCGAGCGGGTGATGACTCCCACGTACAGTGATCTGTATTGCGCGGGCTTTATCAGCAAACAGACCCTGCCGGACGCGAACTTCATCGCCGGGGGATTGCAATCGCCCACCACCACCAAGTTCGTTCGTGGCGACATGGTGTACCTGAAGGGATCGGGTTATGCCGCGGGCGCCGAATACGAAATCGTCCGGGCTTTGCGGGATGTGAACGAATACGAAGTGTATCCCGGCCAGCGGAAGATGTTGAAAGAGACCGGGCAGCCCTACGAAGAAATTGGCCGCGTCAAGATCATTGATACGCGCAGCCGGACGGCCATCGCGCAGATTGAATATGCCTGTGACGGCGTTAACCCGGGTGACACCGCAATTCCTTTCGTCGAAAAACAAGCGGTCACTTTCCATGCTCCCGTTCGCTTCGACCGGTTCATGCCGGCCAGCAGCAAAGTTTCCGGGCGCATCGTGATGGGAAAAGATTTCGATTCCCAAATGGGGACCGGCCACAAGCTGTACATCAACGTCGGCTCCAACCAGGGCGTGAAAATCGGCGACTACTTTCGCGCCGTGCGCACCTATGACGCCGATCTGAAAGATCCAGTGGATTCCTTGTCATTCAAGGCTTCCATCTCCGAGGACACGCAAAAGAAGACGCCCTCCTTTGATCCCGGCCTGTTCGAGAAAGGCAATGGCCCGGTGATTCACGTGCGCGACCTGCCCCGCCGAGCCGTGGGCGAGATCGTCATTATCGGGGTCACCAACACCACCGCAACCGGCATGGTCGTCTTCTCAATGGAGGATGTGCATGCGGGCGATGGCGTGGAACTCGATCAGCTGAATTAGATTCTCCGCTCAGTTAGTCCCAGACCGGCGACGGCCAACCGTCGCCGGTTTTATTTTGCGGAAGGAACCAAACCGAAAGCTAGGTGGCGAAGACCAATGCCCCAGCAAGAACGTTGCTTAGACGGGCGCAGGGCACAATTCCTCTTATTCGCATCTCAAAGCCACTATTGGATCTACTCTGGCGGCACGACGTGCGGGAAGCCATGCGGCAAGCAAGAACGAGACTCCCAGCACCGAGGCTACGGCTACCAAGGTTGGCACGTCCCAGAATCGGACCTCGTAAAGCAATCCCTGCGTCAGCTTCGTGGCAGCCAAAGTGCCGATCAGCCCCACGACAATCCCGATGGCAGCCAGCCAAGCCGCTTCTGTCAGAATCAGCCTGTACACAGAATTGCGTTGAGCCCCGAGTGCCATGCGTACTCCGATCTCCCGGGTTCTCTGGGTAACGGAGTAGGCTACTACGCCGTAGAGTCCAACCACACTGAGCACAAAGGCTATCGTGGCGAAGCTTCCCACCAGCCAGGCCGACGAGCGATGCAAGTAGGCAGACGGCGAGTCGTTAATCAAATCCACCATCGTGCTTTCATTGTGCACTGAGATACCGCGATTAATTTCATGGATCGCCGCGGCTAGCGTGGGGAGAAGCGAGACACTTGAACGCGACGTACGTACGGCGATTGAGAAGCCTCGCCACGGGTCCTGTTTGAACGCCTCATACACAACGGGTGTGCTCCCATTGTCCAGAGGCCCTTCCTGGATGTCATTAACCACACCGACGATTTCCATGGGCAAATTGGGTTGCCCGATGTGCTTGCCGACGGGGTTCTCTCCCGGAAAATATCTTTTTACTAGCGCCTGATTGACAATGACAACGCGAGGCTTCGATCCATCCTCCGCTTCTGTAAAATAACGTCCCCGCAATAGTCGCGCCTGCAGCGTTTGGAAGTAACCGGGACTTACCTGCCGATAGAATGCTTCGTGATCCTCGCCTTGGTCAGGTCGTCCTAGTAGCTTGAATAGCCCCACTCCCCATACCGGGCCAACCGGAAGGGAACTGGAGACACCGACCGACTTCACACCGGGCAAAATCGAGACGCGATCCACAACTTCTTGCGCTAACACAATGCCATCGACCCCCCTCGGCCCCTCGATCTGTAAGGTTGCCAGGTGGTCGGCCTCAAATCCGATGTCCTCGTGAAGCAAACGATAAAGGCTCTTGCCCAGTAGTCCAGCGCCTACGAGCAGCACCATCGCAATCGCCAGTTCGGTGATCACAAGATTGGAACCAAAGCGGCGCCAGGTCGTCCCGGTTGCCAACCGAGTGCCTTCTGAGAGCCCTAGTCGCAGATGGGACAGCGATACAGATAACTTCGGAGTCAAGGTAAAAAGCACTCCGGCCAAAAGGCAGATCGCCCCAGCGAAAGCTATGACATGGAAGCTGAACCCGAGACTCTGTAGATACGGCATGTTGCCCAGCAAGTCGGGCGGGATGAGTTTGCTCAGGAGTTTCATCACCCACGCGGCCGAAGCTAAACCCAGCAACCCGCCCGTCGCTGCCAGTAGCAGCCCTTCCATTGCGAACAGGCGAATCAATCGGGCGGGAGCCGCGCCCAGAGCCTCCCTGACAGCAATTTCACGCTTGCGGCTATCGGATCGAACCAGCAACAGGCAAGCCACATTGACGCATGCAATAAACAGCAACAGCCCCGCTCCGCTAAGCAACAGCAGCAAGACCGGACGTACATCTCCTACGATCACCTCGCTCAGCGTCACCACATTCACACCCTGACCATGATTGCTGTCCGGGTACTCCTTTTCCAAATCTCCGGCAACCGACTTCATATCGGCTAACGCCGCCTGGAGGGAGACACCGTTTTTCAGCCGTGCCACTGTGTTGAGATTGCGGCAGCCACGAACCTGTTCGCAGTAGTCCGAGGCTCGAATCACACCCCAAAACTCAGCCGGACCAACCGGGGCGAAATGAAAATCCTTCGGCAGAACGCCGACGATGATGTTTGGCACGCCCTCCAGCACGACTGTCTGTCCGATGACATCTGCTCTTCCGCCGAACCGATTTTGCCACGACGCATAGCTCAGCATGAGTGTCTGAGGCGCTGACGGTGAATCTTCATTAGGATAGAAATCGCGTCCAAGTACCGGCCTGACGCCGAGAGTGCGCAGGAGGCCCGGAGTAATGCGGGTTTCAGACACTTGCTGTGCGCCCGTGGGCGTGCTCAGCATAAAGCCGCCGTTGGCCGCATCGTGCGCAGAATACGCATCGATAGAACTGAAAACGCTGTTGAGAGTTCTCCAGTCCTGGAAATTCAAATACGAAACGCTGTCTCGCGGCGTAGTGTCGCTTCTTACAAAAACACCAACTACGTTGGATGGGTCACGGTAAGGCAAGGGCTGGATCAGCGCCGCGTCCACAAAGGCGAAGATAGACACACTGGCGCAAATGCCCAGGGCGATGAAGAAAATGGCCGTGCAGGAGAATCCGGGGCTCCTGCGCAACTGCCGCATCACATAGCGCAGGTCCTGAAGGAGACCACTCATCTCACGTTTCGTCCTCGCATTCATATGGCAGCGATCGGCGTTGGGCAGCGTTTTTCCTTTCGCGAACGCGCTGCTCCACCGCCCTCACTCTTGTGTTTGCTTTTCCCCAAATACTTCCGCCGTGAAAGCTTCGATCACGGCTCCCTTCAGCCATGCGTCGCGGTCCAGTCCGGCCTTCCGGCAGGTTTGCTCCAGAAATGTCACCCGATCCCAGTGATGCTCGACCGGCACTTGCGGCAAGAGCAGGCCGCGGTATCCCGACATACTGATCAAGAGCCCGTGCCGGCCGATTTTGATCGCTTCCGGCGCGATCGGTTGTGCTGGAGAGAGAATGCTGAGTTCAATCTTCAACTCGCGCGTTTCTTCCAGGCTCACCGTAGGGAAGCGCGTATCTTTGAATGCCGCGGCGCGAGCCGTGTCGGCAACCGCACGATAGACGGAACTTACGGGAAGAACGTAGCCCACGCACCCGCGCAACTCGCCCTGCAAATAGAGGGAGGTAAATGCGCCGCGCGGCTCGGAAAAGTGTGCGGTGGGCGGATCGAGAGAAATTTCGCGACGCTCCAGCGCGGACAGAATCGATTCGTGCGCCAGGCAGAGAAGCTGAGCTCTCTCGTCGGGAGAAAATTCATGGCGAGGGATATTCGACGACTCGACGGCAGACGAACTAGGTCGAGGCTGCGACATCACGGTCGCCCTGCGGTTGCGCGGGCAATGGCTTTCTGCGCCGGCTCAGAATAAAGGCGCGGCGACGGCGCTTCACCCCCCGCCGGTCAATCTTTGACCAGAACGCCACGAAGTAATCGATCGCCGACACCAACGAGACGCACACCATGAACCAGATCGCGAGATAGGCGATCACGTGAATAGGGAAGACGTAGTAGCCATATACTGGCCATATTTTCCAGCGATGGTCGAGAATGACTGCGACGACGGAAACGATCTGCACCACCATCTTCAGCTTGCCCAGTTCGCTGGCCTCAATTGTGAATCCCTCAGAAGCGGCAATCGAGCGCAAGCCGCTCACCAGAAATTCACGGCCGATCACGATGACTGCGATCCAGGCCGGAACCAGGCTGGGGTTCAGTTGCACGAGCGTTACAAATGCCGCCGCGATCAAAAGCTTGTCGGCCAGCGGATCAAGAAGGATGCCTATGGTGGTGATCTGCCCGCGCCTGCGGGCGAGATAGCCGTCGATTCCGTCCGTCATCGATGCGGCGATGAACAGCGCCGACGCCAACAATTCCCGTTCCCCGGTCACGCTGCTGAAACGCGAACTGAGAAGAATCCACATCAGCAGAGGGATGCTGAATATGCGGATAAGCGTGATGGAGTTGGGCAGGTTCACAACACGGGAGGCTCCGGGGGCCAGCCGGCAACCATCCTGATTATCCTCCACGCGCAAGGGGAACGCAATGGATGAGAAGGGCACGGGGAACAGAAGGACATCGATGAGAAGGGCAGCTAATGGCTCAGTTTGAATGTTGATGTCGTCTTGACTCGTTACCGACGCGTCATCCTGAGCGTAGCCGTTCTTCAGGCGGAGCGAAGGATCTCGGCTGCGACGCTGTGTGTCACGGGAGATCCCTCGGCCCGCTGGTAAAAACGCGTGCTCTCGGGGATGACCCCGCGATGGGATTCGAAACCGATCTGTGACCGAAGGGCAGAGCCCTCACGTGCTGAGGACTCTGCAGGATGTTCTTCAGACCGCGTGATGTTAGCTGTTCGTGCCCGTCTTGCCGAGTGATGCGAGCAGGCTCTCCCCCATCTGGAGCAGGTTGGACTGATCCGGAAGCGTCCCGTTGGGTGATAGTTTGTCCACCACTGTGGGAAGCAGCTGGGACAGAGTCGAACTCGCCTGTTCGGGAGAGATGCCCAACTTTTGCGCCAACGCCTGCACTGGACCGGACCCCAATACCTGCTGGATTTGTGCCGGACTGACCGCTTGATTTTCGCCGGTGCCGACCCACGAATTAACCAGTCCTCCCAGTCCGTTGGTATGGAACGCCTCGACCAGGCCAGAGATGCCACCGGGATGATTTTGAATCAACTGGAGAATCGCGCCAGCTTCAGAATTCGATCCGGCCAGCTTACTCATTGCCATGCTTTCAAGAGAATCCAAGAGACCCATAACTGCTCCTTTCAGGAAACAACGTTGTAAGACCAAAGGGGCGGAGGGCTGGAAGATCGCCAGCCCTCGTTCCGTTCCTCGCGCCTTATTTCTGCTTGGCGATGATCTTGTCTTTGATCTTGTTGTATGTGGCCTGAGGAAGGATCTTTTTCTTCACCAGATCCGTCTTGGCCTTGTAAGGCCGGCCGTCAATGATCTTCTGCGAATAGGCCGCTCCGATGCCGGGAAGAGCATCGAGTTGGTCCTTGCTGGCGGAGTTGATGTCCAACAGGTCAGCCGTGGCCGTTTGCGCCGTGGCAGCCTTGCTGGAGGCTTTGGCGCCAGCGGCTTGCGCCACGCTCATGGAACTGAACAGCGCAAGTGCAGCCAGTGTAACGAGAATGCGAGAGATTAGATTCTTGCTTGTCATAAGTATCTCCTTGAAGTTTTTAAAAAATTAATCGCTTTGCGAAGCTTTGTAGCCGGCAGCCTTGGCCTCGTCCTCGGTCATAAACTTTCCGCTCTTGGTCTTGCCATACCACCGTCCACCTTTGTGGTAGACGCCGGAGTCGAGGTTTACCCATACTTTTCCGGAACTCTTGGCGCTGGCCACTTCTGCGTCAGAAGCGGTTGGAGTGGGGGCAGCCTTGGAGGCAGCCGCCTTCTTCGCGGGAGCCGCAGCCGGTGCCATCGTATTGGCTGCGGGGGCCGATGCCGGAGCGGCCTTCGGCGCGGGAGCGGTCGCCGGGGCGGCCATAGAGTTTGCGGCAGGAGCAGACGACGAGTCCGATTTTTTCCGGCTTTTCTTGGGGGCGGTCGTGGTGGCCGAAGTGTCAGCCGCAGGAGCGCTTGCGGAAGAGGAATCGGCAGCAGCGGCGTCAGCCTTCTTGCTCTTCCTGGACTTCTTGGTAGTTGTAGCGTCGGCGGAAGTGGCCGAGTTGTCGGCAGCAGCGGCGGCGTCAGCCTTCTTGCTCTTTCTCGATTTTTTGGTGGTTGTGGCGTCGGCGGGAGCGGCCGAGTTGTCGGCAGCGGCGGCGTCAGCTTTCTTGCTCTTTCTCGACTTCTTGGTGGTTGTAGCGTCGGCGGGAGCGGCCGAGTTGTCGGCAGCGGCGGCGTCAGCCTTCTTGCTCTTTCTCGACTTCTTGGCGGTCGTGGCGTCGGCGGGAGCGGCCGAGTTGTCGGCAGCAGCGGCGTCAGCTTTCTTGCTCTTCTTCGATTTCTTTTTCGCGGTCGAGGTTTGGTCACTTGCCGAAGTGGTCTGAGATTGCGTCCAGCCCGTACCTACGCATAGCGCCAACAGGAGACACGATAGTGTCCACAAAGCAATTCTTGCAGTGCTTCTTTTCACAGGGATTCTCCTAAGAAATTTGCAGCCGAGGTTGAGCGAGCCCGGCCATGCAGTTGAGAGTGATTGCCGTAACGCAAACTGATTGCGTCACGAGACCCGAGTCACATGAGGTGGCAATGATGCCAAGGTCCCTGCCAATTGGTCAAGCCAGAATGCAAAAAGGCCCCCGCGGCTCAGCGGAGGCCTCCCGAACTTTCCAGCCTTGACGATCAAGCGTAGATGCCGCGCTGCCGAATCGTGTAAGCCACGCGATCGATGGCCAGCATATAGGCGGCAATGCGATTGTTGACGTGATGAGTCTCCGCGTAGCGAACCACATCTTCGAACGATGACTTCATGATCGTCTCTAGTTGCTCGTTCACCACCGATTCTTTCCAGAAGTAACCCTGGCGGTCCTGGACCCACTCGAAGTAAGAAGTCGTCACGCCGCCGGCGTTGGCGAGGATATCGGGAATTACGAAAACGCCTTTGTCGCTGAGCACATCGTCCGCCGCGGATGTCGTCGGCCCGTTAGCCCCCTCGGCCAGGATGCGGCACTTCACGTGATCCACGTTGCGGCTGGTGATGACGTTCTCCGTCGCCGCTGGGATCAGGATTTCGCATTCCGTCGTCAATAATTCGGCAGCGTCACCCTTCTCCGCGCCGGGGAAGCCATGCACAGTGCCGTTCTTCTGCCGGAATTCCACCAGCGCTTTCAGGTCGATGCCGTTCGTGTTGAGCAGGCCGCCGCCGACCTCTGCAATGCCGATCACTTTGTAGCCAGCCTCATGCATGAGCTGCGCGGCATTGGAGCCTACGTTTCCGAATCCTTGCACGATGACGCGGGCACGTTCGCGGTCGATCCCTAACTTTTTGCAGGCTTCGTCGCAGACGACCATTACGCCACGTCCGGTAGCCTCGCGCCGTCCGCGGGACCCGCCAATATTGATCGGTTTTCCCGTGACCACCGCCGTGACCGTTTGCCGCATGTGCATGGAGTAGGTGTCCATCATCCAGGCCATGATCTGTTCGTTGGTGTTGACGTCAGGTGCGGGCACATCTTTTTCCGGGCCGATGAATTCAATGAGTTCGGAGGTATAGCGCCGCGTCATGCGCTCGACTTCGCCCATCGACATTTTGTGCGGGTCGCAGATCACGCCGCCCTTGGCTCCGCCGAAGGGAATGTTGACCACCGCACATTTCCAGGTCATCCAACTCGCCAGCGCCCGGACTTCATCGAGCGTGACGTCGGGAGCGTAGCGGATGCCGCCTTTAGCGGGCCCGCGCGCGATAGAGTGCTGCACCCGGAAGCCGGTGAAGACCTCAAGATGACCGTCATCCATCTGCACCGGGATGTAGACCGTCACTTCGCGGTTGGGATAACGCAGAACGCGCCACAGGCCCTCATCCAGATTCAGCTTCTGGGCGGCCAGGTCGAAGCGGGCGCGCTGTGACTCCCACGGGTTGGTTTCTTTGTCTACATGCGGCGGCGTCGTAATCGTCGTCATTGAAGTGTTCTCCGGAATAAGAGCAGGTCTTGATTTGGTGGCAGGCGCCAGCCGTCGCCGGACGATTTCCAGTCATAGGCGGGCAAACGTTCCGAGTATATGAAAGCGGGATGACTGGAAGCAAGCTAAGGGCAGGGCGGGCATGGCTCATTTTGAATCTCTGATGGTGTCATCCTGAGCGTAGCCGTTTTTCAGGCGGAGCGAAGGATCTCCGCTACGACGCGGTGTGTCACGGGAGATCCCTCGGCCCGCTGGTAACAACGCGGGCTCTTCGGGATGACTCTTGTGATGTTCAGAGTTCCAACTGAGCCACTCCCGCGGGGCGATAGGTGGCTTACGACACCCGCAAAGTAACCAGGCTTGATCTTGCGATGATGCGAGGGACTATTCGTCATCAGGTTCAGGGGCCGGTCCCGACTGCGTGCTGGGCTTTTCTTTCTCCGCCAGAATCGCTTGCCAGTTCAGAATCGCATTCCACAATAGACGTTGATCACCCCGGTTCATATCGCGGTGCATGGGATTAAAGTTGAAACTGACGACGTGTCCTTTTCCCACCGGCATGTCGAGAATTGCCGGCCGCCCGATCAAGTTATCCTCGCCCCAGGCCTGTCCGCTTACAACGAAAGACTTCGCTTCTGAGTCGCCCCACTCCATGACAATGCCGCTGCGATCTTCGGGACCATCGAGACACGTTGTGCAGTACGCCATGCGCAACCAGCGGCGGGGAGTGTTGTACAGAGGAAAGTTTTGTCGAAAGACATAGGTGCGGGCGGGATATCCATAAGCGATGGGGTGATCCGGACGGTCGAAGGTGACGCGCACGTGCGCACCGGGAGTTCGAGTGCCGGCTTGTTGGGCCGCTGCAGCTGAGGCGGATCCGCCGCCGGCAGTACTGCGAGGAACGCCGCCAGAAGATCTCCGCACAAAGCGGACCAATCCGCCCTCCAGGGCGAGCATGCTTCCGCTGCCCAGAGTCACCATCAAACCGCCCTCGTCGATGAATCGCTGAATTTGTGCGAGACCCGCATAGCCGATTCCGCCAGTAATGTCGTCCGATTCTGCCGGGGTCCCAAAACTCGGAGTCTGCGGAGTTTTCTTGAACGGCATTGGAGACCAGCGCTTCGGCAATCCCTCGATCTGCTCCGCTAATTCGAGATCAACATGTCCGTACAGCAGCACGTCGATCCTCGCACTCAGGTTGCCGGCGCGAATGTCTTCGTCGCGCAAATAGGTGTACGGAACTTTGCGCTGGTCGAGCGAGTAACGAACCCACCCGATCGAATCCGTATCCGCCCACGGGACCCAGACACCAATGCGCGGAGCCTTCGCGATGTGATGCGCGACATTCGGCGCAGCAGCGGTCTCAATAAAATCGAGGCCGAGTTCCGATGCTGCCGACTGGATCGCATCGTGCAATCCCGATTGGTCATTGAGAATCCACGAGCCGGCAGGAAATTTCGTACCGCCCGCTTCGAACTCGCGTTCGGCAATTTGAATTTCAAAATTGGCCAGGCGATAGCGGGCCGCGAGAAAGGATTCTTGCCCCGTGTCCTTCAGCAAGTAAACGGGACCGGAGCCGTTCACATGCCCGGCAACCTGCGGCAATTCCTTCAATGGCGTGAGTGGAAGGTCCCGAATCGAAACATCGGCGGTGGGGACAGCCTGCAAATGATAATTCGCGGGCAGTTCCCAGGAAACGTCGTCGTAGGGCGGCTCACCGTCTTTCGGATACTCCTGCGGGGTGAGCAGGTCGACCGCATAATTGCGATACGGCTGGTCGAGTCGCACCACGTAGGTTCCTGCGGAGTAGCTTCCATCTTTCAGTTGAATCGGATTCTGTGCCTGCGCCACTTCGATGTGTTGTCCCATGAGCCGTCCAACCATCTGTGCGACGCGCTGCGGGTCTCCTTGATCGGGAGGAATCAGAAACGCGTAGGGCGGCTGGGTCATGCCTTTGTGCAACGAATCCCACGCCTTCTGGTAAAAGTTGCGCAACATCTCCTTGGCATGGCCTGCCGATTCATCCAGCGCCATCAGTGCTGCCGTCTCCTGGTAGTTCAAGTTGTCGCGAGCCGACCATTTCACCTCTCGCGGCGCGGGCAGCGGACGGTACCACTGTGTGGACGCGACAGAAGCCGACACCGAGCGCAACTCGGTTTCCGCGCTCCCGTTCCCGAAAGTTTCGTAGCCGCGGCCCATACTGTTGTGATTCATGGCGATCGATTCGATAAAGAGGTGCGCGAAGCCTTCGCCAAAATTCCAGGTCGATACCCCGGGCATTCCCATGGCCGTCAGAGCTTGCACCTCATGAAAACTGAGTTCGAGGAACTCGGAGTAGGTAATGGGGTCGACATTCGGGTTATACGGGCCGGTCCCATTCCACGTCATCAGGAAAGGCACGCCTTCATGCAGGTCGTGCATGACGACGGGGTGCCAATCAAAAAACATGTGGTTTGCGGCTTTGGTCGTCTCGTGCGTCAGTTGATGGGCGTCGCGGTTGATATCGACGAAGGCGTACTTCGACCAGTACGGCGGCGACTGGCGCGGTAACTCAGGGCGGTCTGTTTTGCCTTTGAGGTAGCGGTAGAACCAGTCCACCATCTTGTCGCGGCCGTCGGGATTCGAGATCGGATTGATCAGCACGACCATCTGCTCGCGGATGCGACGGATCGCCGGCTGCTCCGACACCGCCAGCCGGTAGGCCAGTTCGATCACCGATTCCGTCGAGCCGGTTTCGTCCGAGTGCAAGGCGGCGTTGAAGTAATAAATGGGGCGCGAGGAGGCAATCAATTTGTCGGCCGCGGCCTTGTCGGTGCGGCGCGGATCGGCCAGTGCCGCGGTGGCGGCCTTCAGCCGATCGAGGTCGCGAATGCCGGCCTCGTCGGCGATCGCGATGAGGATGATGTCTCGGCCCTCTTCACTATGGCCAATCGTGAATACGCGGACTCGGGGGCTGGCCGCGGCCAGAGCCCGGGCGTAGGCATATGTCTTTTCTGTGCCGAGCAATTCTCCCGGGGCTCCCATGATGCGTCCTAGAAATTTCTCCGGGGAAGGCACGGTATCGGACTTCGGAACGTAAGAGACCCAAGGTGAGACATAGTGGGGATCAGTGGTCGCAGCCGCGATGGCTTCGACGGATCCGGGCTCGGGAACGTCCGGAGTTTGAGCATTCGTTGGGATGACCAGCGCGATCGAGAATAATGCTGCAAACATCGCTCGGAACATGGACGCTCCTGATGGTTAACGAGGCGAAAGTCTAACACGAGGAATGGATCACATAGACCTGGACGCATTCGTCCGAGGGCGCTCGCTTCGCATCGCTGGGCGGACGAAGGCGTCCGCCCCTACGGGAAAGCAGGACAAGAATCGCCTTGATTTACAGCCGGATCTGCAGGCCTTCCGCAGCGGCGCGGACTTTGGGATAGTAATTCTGCGCGTCAGCAACAACTTTATCGACGATCAGATCGGTATGGTCAGGGTCGTGATGGTAGAGGATCAGTTCTTTCGCACCGCTCTCCATGACCACGTTGACCGCCTCGCGCCAGTGGCTGTGTCCCCATCCCTGGCGTCGGGCGCGGTATTCCTCGGGAAGATACTGCGCGTCGTAGATGAGGATGTCGGCGCCTTCGGCCAGCTTGCGGACGGCTTTATCGAAGGTGGCGTCCCCGGGTTCGTTATCGGTGGCATATACCAGCACGCCATCTTTCGTCTCCAGGCGATACCCTAAGCAACCCTGCGGATGATTGAGCCACGCGGTTTTGAGGCGGATGCCGTTTTCCAGGTCCAGGCATCCATTCTCGAGGTTGCAGAAGCTGCGCTGCGCGCGCATCTGATCGAGATTCACCGGAAAATAGGGCGACGCCATCTGCTCCGCCATGACTTGTTCCAGGCTGCGGGTGCGATTCGAAGAATGAAAGAAGAACTGGCTGTTCGGGCTATCGTACAGAGGACGGAAGAAGGGAATTCCCTGGATGTGATCCCAGTGAAAGTGGGAGACGAAAACGTGGGCGGCGAAGGGCTGGTCTCCGAACTCGCGATCGAGGGCATGGCCGAGCACGCGGAAGCCGGTACCGCAATCGAAGACGAAAAGCTGCTCTCCGACCCGCACTTCGACGCAGGAGGTGTTGCCTCCATAGCGAAGATTCTCGGCCTGAGGAGTTGGGGTAGAGCCGCGCACGCCCCAAAACTTGACTTGCATAGAGTCCGTAGTGCTCAGTCAGTAATCTTTAGACCGCAAAGGTTCCCAACATGCATTCGCTCTTCTCCTGGGCTTGCAATCGATCTTTAATCGCAATGGCTCCCAAGAGTGGGCGCAAACATGTTCAAAATACTGGGATAAAAAAGATTTTAGCGGTTAGCTGAGTTTCGCCATAGTAACCAAAGTTTCCCAGCGAAGCAGGAATCAGGATTCAGGATTCAGGCGCCGGTATTTGTGGTCAGTGCCCAAACCACCCTTCTTCCTGACCACGGCACCTCGTCCCCTATAATGAAAGTCCCTGCACTTCGCGTCGGCCAAGAGCCCACGCCACCAGGGATCCCAACATGTTGCAGCCTGATTTCAAAGAGTTCTCTCGACTCGCCCGCGAAGCCACGCTCGTCCCGGTGGTGAAGTCGGTAAGCGCCGACTTGCTGACTCCGGTTTCCGCTTTTCTGGCCATCGCTGAAAAGGAGTCGCACGCGTTTCTGCTCGAATCGGTAGAGCGAGGTGAGCAGATCGGACGCTTCACATTTCTTGGTGCGCGCCCGTACATGCGCGTCACGGGCCGCGAGGGACGAGTTGAGATCGAGCGCGGACGCCGGCGCGCAAGTCGTCAAAGACAACATCTTTCAGGTGGTGAAGCGGTCTGCTGCGAGAGCACCGCCCTGCCACCGTGCCGGGACTGCCTCCGTTCACGGCGGGAGCCGTTGGCTACTTCGCTTACGACGTCGTCCGGCAGTTGGAAAAAATCGGGGACCACGCCAAAGATGATTTGTCGGTGCCCGATGCCGAGTTGATGTTCTTCGATCGCCTGCTGGCCTTTGATCACCTGCGCCACCAGATCCACATCATGGCGGCCGCCGATGTTTCCCGCGAGACTCCGCGCCGAGCCTACGACCGCGCGCTCCGAGATATCGCTGCGTTGGAGCGAAAACTGGCGTCCGGACTCGCCTCAGCACTCCGTCGCAAGCCGGCAAAGATCAAAGCCGGCAAACTCAAAATCCATGCCGGAACCAGGCGCGAGGACTACCTGCGAAACGTCGAACGCTGCAAGGAGTACATTGCGGCCGGCGACATTTTTCAGGTGGTGCCTTCGCAGCGCTTTGATTTTGTTCCTGAGGTTGCTCCCTTCGACTTGTATCGCGCCCTGCGCCAAGTGAATCCATCGCCGTATCTGTACTTCCTGCGATCGGGCGATACCCATATTCTCGGATCATCGCCTGAAATGCTGGTCCGGGTCACAGGGCGGAAGTTGGAGTACCGGCCCATCGCGGGCACGCGCCCGCGCGGTCGCGATGAAGATGAAGATTCCCGTCTCGAGCACCAGATGCGGAACGACGAAAAAGAACGTGCCGAACACGTGATGCTGGTTGATCTGGGGCGCAACGATCTTGGTCGCGTGAGTGAATACGGCTCGGTCAAGGTGAAGGACCTGATGTATGTCGAACGCTACTCCCACGTCATGCACCTGGTATCGGCACTGGAAGGGACGCTGCGCAAAGATCTCGACGCGCTCGATGCCTTTTCCGCCTGCTTTCCCGCCGGCACTTTGAGTGGAGCGCCGAAAGTCCGCGCCATGCAGATCATCGAAGAGTTGGAACCTACACGCCGCGGCATCTACGGAGGATCGGTGCTGTACGCCGACTTCGCCGGAAATCTCGATTCCTGCATCGGCATTCGCACCCTGCTGATGCAAGGCAAGAAAGCATATCTGCAAGCCGGTGGCGGAGTGGTCGCAGATTCCGATCCGGCCAGCGAGTTTCAGGAATCGGTGAATAAGGCGAAGGCGCTGCTGCGCGCGGTAGAGATGGCGAGAGACGCAAATTAGTGGTCAGGGATCAGTGATTAGTGATCAGTGGAGCCTGGATTTGATGACATCAGCGGCGAAGCGACGAGATTAAACCATTCAGAACTCTGCCTACCTCTGAGGACTGGTGGAGTAAGCGGTCTCCATCTTCGCGTTTACCGTAACCCAAATTTTGCGCTATCAAGACCTGCGTTTCGACTTCCAGCAGCGAAGCACGGGCGTGACCGAGAAATTGCTTAAACTCGCCGGTCGAGAGGCGTCCTTGCCCTTCCGCGATATTGCTCGGCACGGAGACCGCGGCCCGTCGCACCTGAGCGGTAAGGCCGTATATTTCGTCCTTAGGAAATTCCCGAGTGTAGCGGTATACGTCGTTTACGAGTGCCATCGATTTCTGCCAAGCAATCAAGTCACGATAGGATCTCACAGCTGACATCTTGAGACATTGCATATCGCAATTGTCCATGAGAGACCGCAGGTTTTCACGCGATTTGCAGCACGAAGAGCGTCAGGCGAGCCAAATCGGGAATGAGTGATATCTCCCACTGCCCACTGCCCACTGCCCACTGCCCACTGCCCACTGCCCACTGCCCACTGCCCACTGCCCACTGCCCACTGCCCACTGCCCACTGCCCACTGCCCACTGCCCACTGCCCACTAAGCACCATTCCCAAGCTTCAGAAAATTTTCGACGAGTTTCTTCCCCGCATCGGTCAGCACGCTCTCCGGATGGAATTGCACGCCTTCTATTCCGTAGTGCCGGTGCCGCAAGCCCATGATTGTTCGCGTGCCGTCTTTCTCTGTCGTCCAGGCGCTGACTTCCAACTCCGCGGGCAAATTCTTTTCTTCGACGATCAGCGAGTGATAACGGGTAGCAGTCATCGGCATGGGCAAACCCTGGAAGACAGTCTTATTGTCGTGCATGACCGGGCTGGTCTTCCCGTGCATGAGATGCGGGGCTCGCACGACCTTTCCACCGAATGCCTCGCCAATTGCCTGATGCCCTAGGCAGACGCCCAACATGGGCAGTCGGCCCGCAAAATGACGGATCAGGTCAACGCTGATGCCCGCTTCATGCGGTGTGCAGGGGCCGGGAGAGATGACAATCCGTTCAGGCCGCAGAGCTTCAACTTCTTCGACTGTGATCTGGTCATTGCGGCGAACTTCCACCTCCGCGCCCAGTTCGCCGATGTACTGGACGAGGTTGTAGGTGAATGAATCGTAATTATCGAGAACAAAAACCAATCTGGACTCCTAACATCAGCTTACACCGGGAGCCATGAGCCATGGTGATCAGGGACAGTGCGAAGATCAAGCTCCGAGCGGGACCGCAGATCACCGACCACAGACCACTGACCACTAGCCCCTGACCCCTGACCCCTAGTTCTCCAACCCCTCCCCTGAACGGGCCACACCTTATAACCCAAGGGTGGTATTGACCTTAGCGCCCGAACAGGGCATCTTGGTATCGTTCCCTGCCTTCATTCGCCACTTGGAGGACTATGGCCGAGCCCCAGCAGGAGAAAAGGGCTGCACGACGTTTTCCGCTTCGCGTTCCAGTTACCGTAAATCGCGACTCCACGCTTGCCAACGAGGTTGCCCAGATCCGCGATGTGAGCGCGCGCGGCATCTGCTTTTACCTGGATTCCGCCATAGCTCAGGGTTCGGCGATCGGTTTCACCCTCACGCTTCCGCCGGAGATTACGCTCACCGAAAGTATCCGCGTCCAGTGCAAAGGGCGGGTCGTGCGCGTGGACGATCCGTCAGTCGACGGCAAGGTCACAGTCGCGGCGGTGATCGAAGAATACGAATTCCTGCCACAAGCGTAAGAGCAGACCTCGGACCTCAGACGGCAGACCTCAGGCTGCAGACCTCAGACCTCGGCACTGACCCCTGACCGCTGACCCCTGACAACTGACCGCTGACAACTGACCGCTGACCCCTGACAACTGACAACTGACCACTGCCTCTGCCCCCCGCCCACCTTTCCATACTTCTCTAAGCCTCATCGCAAGTGGTATGTTTCCATCAAGCTCCCATCGAGGATGGTTGTGCCGCGAATCATAATCAGGATTCTGTGCGTGATATTGCTGGCTTGGCCTGCGACCGAGACGGCTGCCCAGAATTTCGGCCCTGCGCGGGTGATCAACAGTGTGCGGATCGTTCACGAGAAGGGTGTTCCAGCGGTCGAAATCCTCTCCAGCGGCGGCTCGGTGATTCCCGAAATTCAGACTCTGGATTCGCCGCCGCGCATGGTGATCGACCTGCCGAACTCCCGGTTGGGCCTGGTACAGAGTCGGATTGAAGTTCAGAAGGAAAATATCCTTGCCATCCGGGTGCGGCAGTACCAAAGCAATCCGCCCGTGACCCGCATCGTTCTTGATCTGAAGGCGCCCTACGGCCACGCCTGGGAGGGTGCGGGACATCGTTTGCTGGTACGCCTGAGGCCGCCGGAAGATGTGAATGCCGGAAGGAAGTCAGTAGCAGCCGCGCAGCCGCAGACGGACAGTGGATTTGCCCTGACCGCGGATGCCGGCGTAGTTCCAGTCAGCACTGGGTCAGGCTCTGCAGTGATGGCGGGAAGCCGCGTCGCCGAGGGTTCTTCGGTAACGGCGGGATCGGACACCACGATCCTGCATCTTCCCCGCGGAGGTGAGGTTCGGATCTGCCCTGGCACAACGCTCTCGGTGACCGCCTCGCAGAGCAAGCGCGACCTGATGTTCGGCATGAGCACCGGCACGATCGAGACGCATTATGTTCTCTCAACTTCGGCTGACTCCGTAGTGACTCCCGACTTCCGGATTATGTTTGCTGGACCGGGAGAATTCCACTTTGCCGTCAGTGCCGATTCTCATGGCAATACCTGCGTCCGAGCGTTGAGTGGCAACACTTCTTCGGCAATTGTTTCTGAGCTGATGGGTGACCGAATTTATCAGGTGCGACCAACCGAGCAGGCTGTATTTCGTTCCGGCCGCATCGACAAAGTGGATACAGATGTGCCCCTGGAGTGCGGATGTCCTCCGCCGCCTCCAGTGATGCGCACCGCCGCTCCTCCCGTGCAGACTCTGCCCGAGTCGAATATGCCCGCGAAGGTGACCGTGGGTGGGAGTTCGCCGCCGTCGCCAGGAAATCCCGCCCAGGAAAATCCCGTCGAGACAAGGCTCTCCACTGGACCAGAGACAACTCCGTTACCGGCGGCACAAAAGAACCAGGTTCATGTGCAGGTGGATGCGCCTTTTGTCTTTAACGCGAGAGACCGTGGCATTCCTGCTGCACCCGTAGAGGCAGCCAGGGATTTGCCGGTCGATCAATCTCCCGAGCGCAAGGTTCATCTGGACGCAATGATCCAGTCTCCGCCGCCTCCGGAAAAGCCAACGAAGACGGCACGCCCGGGATTTTTTGGCCGAATCAAAGGCGCCTTCGCCGGCATCTTTCACTAACCGTAGCGCCGGCTGTCGCGGGGGCATCTTGCCCTCGCAACCCGCCATCGCCACCGAAGCTGGCTTCTTCCCGGCGCCGGACTTTGCCTCCCCGGAAATCCTTTTCCCGTCTCCGCGCGTCATACGACACGTTGGGCTCACATTTTCCAAACTCGTCGACGGGAGCGCGCCATGACCAACGCATCTCCGGGACCGGGACCCAATTTGTTTTCGATATTGTCGAGTGAAGTCGGGAATGACAAGGTTCGGCGAGAGACCTTTGCCCTTTCGCTCCTCGGACAAGCCGCGATCCTGGCAGTAATCATCTACTTCACCAGTTGCGTGATTCGCAACGCGCCTGAACTCACACGCCAAATTCCGAGACTCAACGAACTTCCTCTGATCTTCTCAGGGAATAATGGCGGAGGTGGCGGCAATCACGATCCGCTGCCGGCGTCTCGCGGCAATCTGCCCCCGGCATCTTTGGAAACTCAGATCGTGCCGCCGGCTGTAATCGTCCCCAAGGAAATGCCCAGGCTTCCCGTGCAACAAACGGTGGAAATCGCTCCAGACATCAAGCTCCCGCAGGGCGGGCAAATTGGCGATCCCACGTCGCCGTTCTCGCGTTGGTTATCGAATGGCCCCGGTGGCCCTGGAGGCATTGGATCGGGATGTTGCGGTGGCATTGGCCCGGCTATCGGCCCCGGAGTCGGGGACGGTCCGCCGGGAATTTTTCCCGCAGGCAGAAAGGGTGTGACGGTACCGCAGGTCGTTTACAACCCCGAGCCGAGTTTCTCCGATGAAGCACGCAAGTCCAAGGCGCAAGGAATTGTTCTGCTACTCCTGGTCGTCGGCAAGGATGGCCATACTTACGACATCCACGTAGGCCAAAGTTTAGGAATGGGGCTTGATGAAAAGGCGATCGAGGCGGTCCATCACTGGCGCTTTAGACCGGCAACGCTGAATGGCCAGCCGGTGGCGACTCAGATCGCCGTCGAGGTGGACTTTCATTTGTATTGAAAATCTTAGGGCGGGAATGCCTGCGAAAGCAGGGACGCTTCGACTCCACCGTGAGGATCGCTTTGCTCTCCTCACGGTTCCGCTCAGCATGACATTAGCCAGTAATGAGTCGTCAGTCGAAGCCTGAACTGACCCCTGACGACTGACCCCTGACCACTGACCACTGACCACTGGCCACTGACCACTGTTCCTCAACTCCGCTTAATCGCCTTGCGCAGAGGCTCCGCCTTCTCCCGCAGATCCTCCGCGAATTCCACGCCCCGGCTAGCCGCGTCTTTTACACGGTCGCTGACTTCCCGCACACGGTCTTTCGCCTCGTCCGCCCAGTCGCCAAAGTTTTCCTTGGCGTCTTCGTAACCGCGCTGCAGATCGCGGCGCATTTGCTTGCCGGTTTTGGGAGCGAGCAGAAGCCCGGCCAAAGCTCCCGCTCCCAGGCCAATTAGAAGAAATGTGATGGCTGTTCCGATGTTGCTGCCTTCAGAAGATTCATAACGTCCGCTGTTGCGCATGATAAAGACCTCATATTCTGCCCGCGATGCCGCAGGCGTGTTCGCGAAAGCTCCGGTACGATCCGCAGGTCCTAATTCTAGTCCTGCAAAGCAAATTAGCGGCTCCGATCCGGACGGGAGCATCCCGCCTGTCTTCGATGAGATCGCCGTGGGGAAGGTTTCTTTTCCAACGGAGCTCAGTGTAAAATAACGCTTTAGCCCTCGTGGCGGCGGAACTAGTGGCTTGCCCCGCCTTTCGCCGGCCTCAACCGCAATCGTAAGAAGGAGAGTTTTCGAACGATGTCGATCCCTGCCACACAGCTTCGTCCCGGCATGATCATCAAGCACAACAATGATCTGCACTCCGTATTCAGTGTAGAGCACCGCACTCCCGGCAACCTGCGAGCCTTTATCCAGGCCAAGCTGCGCAATCTCCGCACCGGCGCCATGTTCGAGCATCGCTTCCGTTCGCCCGATCCCATCGAGAAGGTCAACGTGGACGAAGTCGAGATGCAGTTCCTGTATGCCGACGGCGACAGTTATTACTTCATGGACACTACCAACTACGAACAGACTCACCTGACCAAGGAAATTCTGGGCGACGCCGTCGAATACCTGATTCCCAATCTTGAGATTAAAGTGGAATTCTTTGACGGCAAGGCCGTCGGTATCGAATTGCCGCAGACCGTGATCCTGACGGTGATTGAAACTGAGCCGGGATTGAAGAGCGCCACCGCATCCAGCGTGACTAAGGCCGCCAAGACTGAAACCGGCCTTGTCGTGCAAGTACCGCCGTTCATCAACGAGGGCGAGAAGATCAAGGTCGACACCTCGGAAGGCGCATACCTGTCGAGGGCGTAAGGCGAGTCCAATCTCCCGTAGAGACGCAGCTTGCTGCGTCTCTTTTTGTGAGTGAGGCAGTGCCCGTAAGCGAGGATTCAAGCCGCTGCAGGCCAGACGTTGCAAGCAACGTCTCTACGACATGAGTGAGCAACACATCCAGGCTCGCCGCTTCTTTGTACGCGGACGCGTGCAGGGCGTCGGTTTCCGCTGGTTCGTCGAGCGCGAAGCGCATATCCTCGGAATTGCTGGATGGGTGCGCAACAATCACGACGGCAGCGTAGAAGTGCTCGCCCAGGGAACGCGCGATCAGCTTTCCGGCTTGCACTCGCGTTTGCGGGAAGGCCCGCGCGCAGCCCGCGTCGATAACGTGGAAGTCTCGGAGGCCAGTCCCATCGGCGGTCTAAGTTCATTTCGCATTGAAGGAGCGTGGTAGAACAAGTGCAAGGTTTCAAAGTTGCAAAGTTTCAGAGTTTCAAAGTATCGAGTCATCTGCAGCCAGATCTTCGTTGAAACTTTGAAACCTTGAAACCTTGAAACTTGGCAATCAACGGAGCTCTCATACATGTCCCCAGTTTCCACAGCCGAATCCGAATACCTGAAAAAGCTCATCCGCGAAATTCCTGATTTCCCCAAGAAGGGAATTCTCTTCTACGACATCACCACCCTGCTTAAAGACAAGACCGGATTTGCCACGCTCATCGACAAGTTGTCCGAGCATTACATCTCCCAGGACATTGATCTGGTGCTGGGGATGGAGGCTCGCGGCTTTATCTTCGCGCCGGCATTGGCCTATCGCTTGAACGCGGGGTTCGTTCCCGTGCGCAAGCCCGGCAAGTTGCCTGCCGAATGTGTGAAATACGACTACGCTCTGGAGTACGGCACCAATACGCTTGAGATCCACAAAGATGCCATCCAGAGGGGGCAGCGCGTGCTGATCGTGGACGACTTGCTGGCCACCGGTGGCACTGCGGAAGCCACCGCCAAACTCGCCGAAACGCTCGGCGCCAGAATCGCCGGCCTGGGCTTTGTGGTCGAACTCGATTTTCTGAACGGGCGCGAGAAGCTCAAGAATTACAACGTAATGTCGTTGCTACGCTACGACAAGTAGGAATTTCGGCATCAAAAAATGGGCCGGCGCTGGTTGGCGTCCGGCCCATCTTTGTGTTCGATCGAAAAATCGCTCTCGACAAACTCGCCCGCCACTTTCAGGAAATCATCCCAAGTGACTGGAAATAAGACGCTCTTTCCGGTCGGAAGGTTGTCTCAATTCCCCTCTGACAACAGTAACTGAGCGTCCTTGGCGAGATAGCTCTTGCGCCGGAACCAATCCTCCATCGCGTCTTTGAGTTGATCCAGAGGAACGCTTGTGCCAACTTCCATCCGTCCGTCCGCAACGGGAAGCGTGTCGTCAAACACCGATGCATTCGTGAAGTTGCGCATGGAAAACGAATCAAGCCACTTGATCGGGCAGGGAAGCCGCTGGCCGTTGCTCTCATACTCCACGCGAATCTTGCGGGCAAACATGATTTGATTTAACCACAGCGAAGCCTGCGCGGCCTGTTTGACAGGCGACATTCCCGCCCTACTCTCCTCCCGTCATCAGGAGGAGGTCTAAATGATTACGAGTTTGATTTGGTGGGTGGTAGTGGGACTGATCGCAGGCTGGGCAGCCGGCAAGATCATGAAAGGCGGCGGCTACGGCACCGTGATGGACATCATCCTCGGCATCGTCGGTGCCGTCGTAGGTGGCTGGCTGATGGGTATACTTGGCATACACGCCGGCGGCTTCATCGGCACCATCGTCGTCGCCATCATCGGTGCAGTCTTCCTGATCTGGCTCACCCGTTTGATCAAGAAAGCATAACGCGATCGGGCGGCCGTGCTACGCACGGCAGACAGCCGAGGGCGGGTGTCTCCACACACTTTACTAATCACGTAGCGACAGCCGCTTCGGCTGTCCAGCCTGGGCGGAAGCCCGGCTGACCCCGCGATGCTGCCCGATTGAGAAGGAGTTATTTCTGCGCCTTCGGCCCCGCCGCCTTCACTTCGGCCGGTGCGTCGAAGTTCTCGAAGTTCTTGGCGAAGCGGTTGCGCAGATCCTCGGCGGCTTTGTCGTATGCCGCTTTGTCGGGCCAGGCATTGCGCGGGTTCAATACCTGCGGCGGAACTCCGTGGCAGAATTTCGGGATGCTGAACCCGAACGTCGGCTCGATTTCGAATTCCTCGTGGATCAGCTCACCTTCGACTGCCGCATCCACCATGGCCCGCGTGTAGGGAATGCTCATGCGCTTGCCCACGCCGTAGGGTCCGCCCTGCCAGCCGGTATTCACCAGCCAGCACTGCGCGTTGTGCTCGCGCAGCCGGCGCCCCAGCATCTCCGCATAGGTCTTAGGTGGCAGTGGTAGAAACGGCGACCCGAAGCACGTCGAGAACGTCGCTGTCGGTTCCTTGACGCCCGCTTCGGTTCCCGCAACCTTCGCGGTGTATCCCGACATGAAGTGATACATCGCCTGCTCCGGCGTCAGCTTCGAGATCGGAGGCAGCACGCCAAACGCATCCGCCGTCAGGAACACAACATTCTTCGGATGCCCGCCGATGCCGGGAATCACCGCATTGTCGATGAACTCCACCGGATACGCTGCGCGCGTGTTCTCCGTCTTGCTGTCGTCATCGTAGTCCGGAATGCGCGTGTGTGAGTCGAGCGTGACGTTCTCCAGCACGCAGCCGAATCGCAGAGCATTCCAGATCTGCGGCTCGTTCTGCTTCGACAGCTTGATGCACTTGGCGTAGCATCCGCCCTCGAAGTTGAACACGCCATCAGCGCTCCATCCGTGCTCATCATCGCCAATCAGATCCCGCGAAGGATCAGCCGATAGCGTGGTCTTGCCGGTTCCAGATAACCCGAAAAACAGTGCGCTCACTCCGTTGTGCCCCACGTTGGCAGAGCAGTGCATGGGAAACACATTCCGCGGTGGCAGCAGAAAATTCATCACGCTGAAAATCGACTTCTTCATCTCGCCTGCATACGAGGTCCCGCCGATCAGCACCGTGCGCCGCATGAAATTCAGCAGAATGAAAACTTCAGAATTGACTCCATCGCGCTTGCGGATCGGCTTTGAACTCGGGCGCAGAAATAACCGTAAAATCAGGGTGATGGCTCCTTCAGCTCTTCCGCCGTCGGCCGAATGAACAACTGCCGCACAAAGAGGTTATGCCACGCGTATTCATTCACGATCCGTACGGGCAATCGATACGCCGGATCGGCTCCGCAGAATAAATCCTGTACGTAAAGTTCGCGTCCGCGCAGGTGCTCCATCACCCGCGCGTAAAAGTGCATCGAACTTCTCCGGTTCGAAAGGTGCATTGACCGCGCCCCAGGCGACGGTGTGCGCCGTCATCTCGTCTTTCACGATGAACTTGTCTTTCGGAGACCGGCCGGTACGGTTCGTGTATCCGACTATCGCGCCATTGGATGCCAGCTTCGCTTCATTGCGCCGAATCGAAGTGCTCCACCAGTTGTGCCGGGGACAGATTGAAGTGCGTTCGACCTTCGCTCAGCAACTCGGCTACGTCGCTGACGTGCATCGTGGTAGCCATGGGGGCAATCTCCTGACGAGGGCAAAATCAGGGACAAGCCAAAACGTTCTATTCTCGCCTTAAAAACATTGGCTTGCCAAGGAACGATCCCACTTCCGATCTTATTTAAGCAACGATATTGTGGCGACGTTGTGTGAAAGCGTAGAACTGGACAGCGGGATGGCCATTTCGCAGCTTTCGTAGAGACGTAGCTTGCTACGTCTACTGCCGCGCATTTCTGTAACTCGGAAGTCTTGTAGTCGCAGGCCGTGCGGCAAGGCTCGCAGTACATGAGTCCGTCATTGCAAATGCGCACATCAATCACGGACTGGCACAGAACAGCAAAACTTCTCGCACTGGCAAGCGCTTTCCGGCTGCTCGCATTGCGCGCAGTGATATTTGGCAGGCCCGGTTCCGGTGCTCATGAACATAATTTATCGCGACCAACCGGGTCCAAGAAGATGACGTTCGTAATCGTCCGGTTCCCGGAAATTGCGGCTCTTTCCCGTGGTTTGCACGACCGCGCCTCCCGCGTGCCCTATAATTTTCAAGCAATGACTTTCCAACATCTCCTGGATGGCGCGGAATTTCTTAGCCAGAGCGGGAACCCGGACGTCACCGGTGTGGAGTACGACTCGCGCCGGGTGAAGCCGGGCTCACTGTTTGTTGCCATGCACGGCGAGACTTCCGACGGTAATCGCTTCATCGATCAAGCCATTCAGACCGGAGCGGTGGCCATCGTTACCGATTCGCCGACAGAAAAACCGCGCGAAGGGGTCGCATGGGCCCTGGTTCCTCATGGGCGTCGAGCGCTGGCCCGCGTCAGCGAGAATTTCTACAAGCGTCCGGCTGAGCGGATCGCCGTTACTGGAATCACCGGAACCAACGGCAAGAGCACGACGGCATTTCTGATCGAAGCGATTCTCACCGCTGCCGGGCGCAAGAGCGCGCTGATCGGGACCATCGAATATCACGTTGCCGGCCGCACTTATCCGGCGCCGCACACCACTCCGGAAGCGCTTGAACTGGCGCGTCTTTTCAACGAAGCCCTCGGCCAGGGAGCGACCGACGCAGTCATGGAAGTCTCCTCGCACGCGCTGGCACAGGAACGCGTCTTCGGTGTTCCGTTTGATGTCGCCGTCTTTACGAATCTGACGCGCGACCACCTCGACTATCACAAGACGATGGACGAATACTTCGCGGCCAAGCGTGTTCTGTTCGAAGGCTGTGGCACCGATGCGCCGCGCGTTTCGTCACCAATCTCGATGACGAATACGGAGCGAAGCTCGCCGAGTTCAGCCGCAAGCGCAGCTCGGTCGTGCTGACCTACGGGTGGGACCGTGGCGATTTTCACGCGGAAAAGGTCGACATCACTCCGCGCGGCACGCGCTTCGATCTGGTCACGCCGCAGGAGAAGATCGCGCTCTTCTCTCCGCTGATCGGGCGCGTGAACGTGTACAACATCCTGGCGGCGGCCGCCGCCTGTTCCGCGCGAGATTGCACCTTGCAGGCGATCGCCAGCGGCATTGGTTCGCTGACGCATGTCCCCGGACGATTTCAGCGCGTCGACTGCGGCCAGCCGTTCACCGTGGTCGTGGACTACGCTCACACGGATGACGCTCTACGCAATCTCACAGCTCTGGCTCGCGAGTTTGTCGCGCGCGACGGAGGTAGCGCCAGAGTGATCACGGTATTCGGTTGTGGCGGCGATCGCGATCGCGCCAAGCGTCCCCTGATGGGCGACGCCGCGGGACGCGGCAGCGATTTCGTCGTGCTCACCTCCGATAATCCGCGCAGTGAAGATCCGCGCGCCATCATCAACGACGCTTTGGTGGGCTTGCAGAAGACCGGCGTGAAGTACAGCGTCGAAGTGGATCGCCGCAAAGCCATTGCACTCGCCATCGGTGAAGCGCGTCCGGGAGACATCGTGCTGCTCGCCGGCAAAGGACATGAAAAGGTCCAGGTCACCCGCGAAGGCTCGAATCCGTTTGACGACGTGGAAGTCGCTCGTGATGTTCTGAAAGCGAACGGATTTGAATGCGAATCTGGATCCGCTGAGACACAGCAAACATGAAACTGAAGGTTTCCAGGATCGCCGAATTTATATCCTCCAGGAATCAGGGGGCTCCGCTTCCGCGTCCGTCGGGGATCTGCCCGAAGACGTCGCGCAGGGCTATTCCATCGACTCGCGCACCGTCGGGAAAGGCGAACTCTTCTTCGCCGTCAAAGGCGAGCGCCTGGACGGTCACGACTTCGTCGAAGCCGCTCTCGAAAAAGGTGCGATTGCGGCGGTCGTGAACCAGGATCAACTCCACCGTTTTCCCGATCAGGCTCTCCTCCTGCCCGTGGACGATACCTTGGTCGCGCTGCAGGCGCTGGCCACGGCCGTGCGAAAACTCTGGGGCAAGCCGCTGATCGGCGTCACCGGTTCGGCCGGGAAGACCACGACTAAAGAAGCCATCGCACATGTCCTCGCCACGAAGCTTCCGCGTTCTGAAATCGGAAGGCAACTTCAACAACCACTTCGGGCTTCCCTTGATGTTGCTGAAGCTCGAACCTGAGCACGACGTTGCCGTCATCGAGATGGGCATGTCGCACGCCGGCGAGATTCGCGCTCTCGCCAAGATCGCTCAACCGGAGATCGGAGTCGTCACCAACGTCGCTCCGGTGCATCTGGAATTCTTCGACTCTCTGGCCGACATCGCGCGCGCGAAATACGAGCTGATCGAATCTCTCCCCGCGAACGGGACCGCCGTGCTGAATGCCGATGACGAATACGTTTCGCAGTTCGGCCGTGATTTCAAAGGCAAGGTCATCACCTACGGAACCTCGGCCACTGCCGACATGCGAGCGGAAAATGTTCGCTCCAAAGGTACCGAGGGTTCGGAATTCGATGTAGTCTCCGCAGGCAGCCGCGAACCGGCCCGTCTGCCGCTCGTGGGAGAGCACAACGTCCTGAACGCGCTGGCCGCCGTATCGGTCGGATGCGCCCGGGGCATGACGGTTGCGGAGGCGGTAGCCGCTCTTGCCAATCTCAAGCCTGCCGACAAGCGCGGGCAGGTTCTCCAACTGGGTAACATCACCGTCATCAACGATTGCTACAATTCCAATCCGAAGGCGCTGAACGCCATGGTCGATGCCCTGGCGATGATGAAGGCGAAGCGCCGCATCGTGGTCGCCGGAGAGATGCTGGAACTCGGCCCCGCGGGTGAGGAGATGCACCGCAGCGCTGGCAGACATCTTGCAGGAAAGAAAATTGATGTGCTGATTGGCGTTCGCGGGCTGGCCGAATCCATGGTGCAGGGCGCCCGTGATGCAGGAGCGCAAGCCGAATTCGTCGCGACGCCCGAAGAAGCCGGAGAGTGGCTGGCGCGAAATACTCGCGACGGAGATGTGGTGCTGCTCAAAGCCTCGCGCGGAGTAAAGCTGGAAAAGGCGCTCGATACATGGAAAGAGAAGCTAAGAGCTAAGAGCTAAAAGCTAAGAGCTAAAAGCTAAAAGCTGCTAAAGCTAATAGCTGAAGCTAATAGCGGTGGGACGGAGGCTGATTGCTCTACTGGTTGTTGTTCGTCAAACTGCAGCACTACGTCGCGCCTTTCCGCATCTTCCGCTACGTCACATTCCGCACCGCGTTTGCCAGCCTTACTGCTCTGTTCACCGCGTTGATCGTTGGTCCGCTGGTCATCGGCCGCCTGCGTGATTTCCAGATCGGCCAATACATCCGCGAGGAGGGCCCTAAAGCGCATCAGAAAAAAGCCGGCACTCCGACCATGGGCGGACTGCTGATCGTGATCGCGATCGTCGTGCCAACTCTACTGTGGGCGGACCTCAGCAACCGCTTCGTCTGGATTGCTGTGTTTTCGATGTGTGCGTTTGCCGCCATCGGATTCACCGACGATTACACCAAGGTCACGCATCGCCGCAATCTCGGCCTCACCGCCCGCGCTAAGCTGGGCCTGCAGATCGCTACCAGCATCGTGATCGCATCTATGCTGATTGCGATGCAGACCTACAACCTGTATTCCACCAAGCTGATCGTGCCCTTCTTCAAGCAGTTCCATCCCGATCTGGTGGTTGCGACCCTGGAGCGTTATCCGCACTTGTGGCCGCTGGCCTTCTTGCCCTTCATGGCCTTTGTGGCTCTCGTGATCGTCGGTTCAAGCAATGCCGTCAATCTCACCGATGGTCTTGACGGCCTCGCCATCGGATGCACAGTGATTGCAGCCGGGGCACTCACGGTTCTTACCTACGTCAGCGGACACGCGACGTTCGCCACTTACCTGGAACTGCAGCGCATGCCGCAAGTCGCCGAGCTCACAATCTTCTGCGGGGCCATGGTCGGATCGTCGATCGGATTTCTCTGGTACAACGCGCATCCCGCGGAAGTGTTCATGGGCGACGTGGGATCGCTGGCCCTGGGCGGCGCGATCGGCACTATCGCCGTCATCATCAAGCAGGAACTTCTGCTCCCATTCATCGGCGGCGTGTTCGTGATTGAAGCGATCTCGGTGATCCTGCAGGTCGGCTCCTACAAGCTCCGCAAGAAGCGTATCTTCAAGATGGCTCCCATCCACCACCACTTCGAATTGATGGGCTGGTCGGAGTCGAAAATCATCGTGCGCTTCTGGATCGCGTCGCTGGTGTTCGCGTTGTTTGCCCTGACGACACTGAAATTAAGATAGGGTTCACCACGGAGACCCGGAGTCACTGAGAAGAACAAATAGAATTGAATTTCTCCGCGACTCTGTGACTCCGTGGTGCAAATGGTTTGATCGATCTAACTAACAAACGCGTGCTGGTAGTTGGCCTCGGAAAGTCCGGGGTGGCGTCCGCCTTGTTTATGAAGTCCCGCGGGGCGCGGGTTAGCGTGTCTGACACCAAGAGCGGCGACGAACTGCGCAACGAAATCCCCGTTCTGCTCGACAACGGAATCGCGGTCGAAACTGGCGGACACGGCGATCGCACCTTTCGCGGACAAGACTTGATTGTGGTCAGTCCCGGCGTTCCCGTCGACGCGCCGCCGCTGGTTCAGGCGCGGTCTCTCGGCGAATCGGTGATCGGCGAAATCGAGCTCGCGGCACAATTCTTGCCCGGTCCCATCGTCGCCATTACCGGATCGAACGGCAAAACCACCACCACCACACTGACGGGCGAGATCATGACGGCCGCGGGCTTTCCCACGCTGGTCGGCGGCAACATCGGCACTCCAGCAATTTCCTTGGCTGAACGGGCCAAGCCCGACACCGTCATCGTGCTGGAAATCTCCAGCTTTCAACTGGAAACGATTCAGACCTTTCGCCCCAAGGTTGCCGTTGTACTCAATGTCACGCCCGATCATCTCGACCGCCACCGGACGTTTGAGATTTATACCGACGCGAAAGCCCGCATCTTTGAAAACCAGCAGCCGAAGGACTTTGCCGTCCTCAACGCCGACGACCCCACCTGCGTTGCTCTGGGCAAGCGAACCCGGTCGCAGGTCTTCTGGTTCAGTCGCCTGAGAGAAGTTGAGCACGGTGCGTGGGTGCGCGACGGCAACATCGTCTTCCGCGACGCCACTGGACAGCGCGAGATCCTGCAAGTCTCAGAGATTCCCCTGAAGGGTGCTCACAATCTGGAGAACGTGCTCGCAGCCGTCTGTGCCGGGATGCTGATGGGCTGCGCTCCCGAAAAGATCCGCCAGGCCGTGCGCGACTTCAAAGCGGTCGAACACCGGCTGGAATTTGTAGCGACCATCCGCGGCGTCGACTACTACAACGACTCCAAGGCCACTAACGTCGATGCCACGATCAAGGCTCTCGAATCCTTCCCGGCCAACATCCACCTGATCCTCGGCGGCAAAGACAAAGGCAGCGATTACACGGTTCTGAACGATCTGCTCCGCCAGCGCGTGAAGCGTGTCTACACGATCGGAGCTGCTGCGGCCAAGATCGAGTCCCAGATAAAGGGTCCAGAAGTTGTCCACGCCGAAACGCTCGAAAACGCCATCCGCAAGGCGAATGCCGTGGCGCGCGAGGGCGACGTAGTCCTGCTCGCTCCCGCCTGTGCCAGCTTCGACCAGTTCAAGAGCTACGAGCATCGCGGGAAGGTCTTCAAAGAGATCGTGCGCTCTCTGGCGAACGACGCCGCGAAGTCGTAACCCTCATCCAAACTTGTCATCCTGAGCGGCGTTCTTGGCCGCGAAGGACCTGTGCAACTGGCTGGCCAGTGCATGGATACTTGCTCCGCGCAGGACGACATTCTGTACGCGCTGAACGACAACTCAGTCGCAGGAACCAAAGCAGTCAACATCCAAAAATCAACAATCCACAATTTCCTCAGACGACTCTCCATTACTCCGTGGTGAAATGAATGTCCCATGGCGAAGCGCGTGAGTGTCGACCGCTGGCTGTTTACCGTCACCATGCTCCTGGTATTTCTCGGCCTGGTGATGGTCTTTTCCGCCTCCGCGGTCATGGCGCGTGAGCGCTTCGGCTCTCCGTATGCGTTCCTCTCCAAACAGTTGATCTGGGCTGTCGCCGGACTTATGGCCATGGTCTTCACCATGCGTCTGGACTACAAGTGCTACAAGCATCCCGCGCTGGTTTTCTCGTGCATGGGCGTGACCACGCTGCTGCTGATCTCTGTCTTTTTCCTGGATCGCTCACACAATACGCATCGCTGGATTCACGCTGGAGGCTTTTCTTTCCAGCCGTCGGAATTGGCCAAGCCTGTCTTAATTCTCTTTCTCGCATATTTCCTCGAGAGTCGCGTCAAAACAATGGATGACGTGCGCAATACGCTCGTCCCTGCAGCCGTGCCCATCCTGATGTTTCTCGGCCTGATCGTTTTGCAGCCCGACCTCGGCACGGCCATCGCCTGCGCCGGAATCGCGGCCTGCATCCTGTTCGTCGCGGGTATGCGCCTGCGCTATTTCGGATACGCCTTCGCGGCCTCGCTCCCTGCGCTCTACCTGCTCATTTTCCACGTGGCCTGGCGCCGCGACCGCATTCTGGCATTCCTGAATCCCTATGCCGACCGCCAGAAGACTGGCTTCCACATCATTCAATCGTTAATCGCGGTTGGGACCGGCGGCGTCACCGGCACCGGCCTGATGGAGGGGAAGCAGAAGCTTTTCTACTTGCCGGAGCCGCATACCGATTTCATCTTCGCCGTAACCGCGGAAGAACTGGGCCTGGTCGGCGCAATGTTCGTGGTCACGCTATTCGCTATCTTTCTCTGGCGGGGCATGCGGGTGTCGTGGCGAACCGGGGACATGTTTGGACGCTACCTCGCCGTCGGCATTACCAGCATGGTCGTGCTGCAGGCTTTCATCAATATCAGTGTTGTGCTGGGCATGATGCCCACCAAGGGCATTCCCCTGCCGCTGGTCTCTTACGGAGGATCGTCGCTATTTGTGACCCTGGCGTGTGTGGGCGTGCTGCTGAATATCACCAAGCAAGCGGAATAAAGAAATCGTTGACAGTTGATTCTTAGGACCGTGACTTCAGAGCCACATTGTTTGAGTGTCGGGTTCCGATCTGCAACTTGAAACCGGAATCGTAGCTCTTACGGGGCGCTAGTTCCGTTCGATGTGACCGCGCAGCCACTTCGCCAGCATCTCTTCGCTCAGCTTGCCGGAGGCCAGTGTCAGCATCATGGAAATGCAATCGGCGTCGTCAGCGTCGAGCGTCCATCCATTGAGATTCAGGAACAACTCCATCACCACGAAAGCGGTGCGCTTGTTTCCATCGAGAAAAGGATGGTTCCGCGCCAGGCCAAACGCATAAGCAGCTGCCAGATCGGCGGCGTCCGGACGATCGCCGTAAGCCACCAGATTCTGTGGCCGAGCCATCGCCGACGAAAACAATCCCTCGTCACGCACGCCCGGAATGCCGCCGTGTTCGGCCAGTTGCGCCTCATGGATAGCTAGCGCAACGCTCTCCACTACCCATGTCCAGCGCATGCAGTTACTTCGCCAGCGCGCGCAGAACGTTGCGGCGCTTCTTCATGATCCGCTCGGCCGACTTCATCTGTTTTTCAAAGGCAGAATCGTAAGGGCTGATGCGATAGCCGTCTGGAGACTCGGTCAAAAACACAACGTCACCCTTTTCGACCTTGAGTTTCGAAACGGCCTCCCGGGGAAGGACAAAACCAACCGAGTTACCGATTTGCACGAGTTTTAGAGAAATCATCCCGTACTCCAAGTAATAACATATGTTATTACGTCGAGAGATTGGCAGTCAAATGGTTGGTGCTTGCGTCGCTCTGGTCGGGGCCCTGTATTGTGCACATCCGGGATAATCCACGGCCACTTTGTCTGTAGTTTATAGTCACCACATGCGAGCTATTCTGGCGGGCGGAGGCACCGGCGGGCACGTCATTCCCGCCCTCGCCATCGCCAATCAACTCAAAAAGAGTTATGACGCGGAGGTGCTCTTCATCGGCACCGCCCGCGGTATTGAGAACCGCCTTGTTCCCGCCGCCGGATATCCGCTACAACTCGTGCGCGTCGGCGCGCTGAAAAATGTCAGCCTGACCACTCGCTTGAAGACCGCCTTCGACCTGCCGCGCGCCGTTTGGGACGCTGGCCGCATGCTCAACGAATTCGCGCCTGACGTGGTGATCGGCGTGGGTGGATACGCCTCGGGTCCGGCGATGCTCTCGGCGATTGTGAAGCACATCCCCACGCTGGCGTTTGAGCCGAACGTTGTGCCCGGATTCGCGAATCGCATGGTCGCGCGCTTCGTCTCGGGTGCTGCCGTCCACTTGGAAGAGACAGCGAAATATTTTCGTCACGCCGAGGTGACAGGAGTGCCCGTACGCCAGGCATTTTTCGATATCACTCCCAAACGTGGAGGGACGCCAACGGTCCTTGTCTTCGGAGGGAGCCAGGGTGCACACGCGATCAACGAGGCCATGATTCGCTGCCTGCCGGTGTTGCAGCGCGAGGCACCGGGGATCCACATCATTCACCAGACCGGCGAGCGTGACTATAATGACGCGCTGGTGGCGTACCGCGGCTTAGGCGAAGCAGCGGAAGTTTTCAAGTTCATTGAGGACATGCCCGCAGCCTTTGCGCGCGCCGATCTCGTTGTCTGCCGTTCGGGCGCGAGCACGGTGGCAGAAATCGCTGCGGCAGGGAAGCCGGCCGTCTTCGTTCCATTCCCGCGCGCCGCCGATGATCATCAGCGCGTCAATGCCGAAGCGCTGGCCAAGCATGGCGCGGCGGTAGTTGTAGAAGAATCGAAGCTAGAAGGAGTATGGCTGGCGGAAACGATCGCGGCGTTGTTGCAAGACCCGCAGCGTCTGCAAGAAATGAGCCACGCAGCTCGTGAGTTGTCGCATCCCAATGCCGCCCGAGATATTGCAGCCATGGCAGCACGGGTAGCAGGAATTGTAGATAAAGTTCCCAGTGGTCAGTGATCAGTAAGCAGCGAAGGCTCGGGTACCTTAGTCTGATCACTGAACACTAGTCACCGGCCACTTGACTTAGTTTATGTTTGCCAAAATTCAGCACATTCATTTCGTAGGCATCGGTGGCATCGGCATGAGCGGCATCGCCGAGGTCCTGCTCAATCTCGGATACAAGGTTTCCGGCTCTGACTTGAAGAACTCCGCAGTGACCCAGCGTCTGGCCGGGTCTGGGCGCCACGATCTTTGAAGGTCACTGCGCGGAGAACATCACGGATGCGGAAGTGGTGGTCACGAGTTCGGCGATCTCCGTCGAAAATCCAGAAGTGGCCAACGCGCACCAGTTGCACATCCCGGTGATCCAGCGTGCGGAGATGCTGGCCGAGTTGATGCGCCTGAAATACGGCATCGCCATCGCCGGCATGCATGGCAAGACGACCACCACTTCGATGGTCGCTGCCGTTCTCGCGGCAGGCGGACTCGATCCCACCGTCGTCGTTGGCGGCCGTGTCGATGCCATGGGTTCGAACGCCCGGCTCGGCAAGTCGCAATATCTGGTCGCTGAAGCCGACGAAAGCGACCGGTCGTTTCTCAAGCTGTCGCCAATTCTCTCGGTCGTCACCAACATTGACCGCGAGCACATGGACTGCTACCGCAACATGCGCGACGTGAAGAAGACGTTTCTCGAGTTCATGGATCGCGTCCCCTTTTACGGGATGATCGTCGCCTGCAACGACGATCCGCTGCTGCGGCGTCTGCTGCCCGAAGTGCAGCGTCGTACCGTCACCTACGGCACGAAACGCGGATCGGATTTCCTGATCAAGATCGCCACTGAAGAAAATCCCCACCCTGTCGCACAAGACGCGACAAGGGTGGGGCACCCTCTGAATCGGTTTCGCGTGCAGCTACCGCAAGCAAGATCTCGGCGAATTCACGCTCCACGTGCCCGGGCCTGCACAACGTGCTGAACGCGACCGCCGCGATCGCGCGTCGGAATAGGTCTCGACATCGCTCGTCGATGCGATCCGCACCGCGCTCGATCAATTCCGCGGCGTCGACCGCCGCTTCCAGTTGCGCGGCCGCGCCGCCGGCGTCAGCGTCATCGACGACTACGGTCACCATCCGACCGAGATCAAAGCCACGCTTGCCGCCGCTCGCCAGTGCGGCTTTCGCAAGATTCACGTCATCTTCCAGCCGCACCGCTATACCCGCACCCGCGATCTGATGGAAGAATTCACCACCGCCTTCGCCGACGCCGACTCGCTTTTCGTCCTCGACATCTACGCCGCCAGCGAAAAGCCCATCGACGGCATCACGGGAGAGATCCTGGCGCAACGGATACGCGAGAAGACGCTGAAGAGCGGTCGTTATGCGAGTTCCCCCTCCGAAGCCATCGATGCCGCCGTCGCGGTCGCCCAGGATGGCGACATGATCCTGACCCTGGGCGCCGGCAGCGTCTCGCAGTTCGGTCCAATGATCCTGGAGAAGTTGAAGGAGCGTGAACGAACGCCCGTGTAGGGCGGACGCCCCGTCCGCCCTCGCCGCAGGCGATCGGGGTATCCGGGCCCATGATTCGACATTCAAAGAGCTGGAATATGGATTCAATGGACGCTCGCTTAGTTTTCCTCCTGACTTTCGTGCTGACCGCGCAGATCAATCCTTGCTTCGGCCAGGCGCCACAATCTTCCAAGCCCACGCCCGCCGAAGCCGACTACATCGCCCACGACTTCCATTTCAAATCCGGCGAGACGCTTCCCGAACTCCGCCTGCACTACACTGACGTTCGGCAAGCCCGACCGCGACGCCCATGGAAAAGTCACCAACGCCGTCCTGATCCTGCACGGCACCGGCGGCTCCGGACGCCAGTTCCTCGCGCCGCAATTCGCCGACGTGCTCTTCGGCCCCGGCCAACTGCTCGATACCGCCCGCTACTTCATCATCCTTCCCGACAACATCGGCCACGGAAAATCCAGCAAGCCGAGCGACGGCATGCACGCGCACTTTCCGCAATACGACTACGACGACATGGTCGCGGCGCAGCATGAACTGCTGGAGAAAGGCCTGGGCGTGAACCATCTGCGCCTGGTGATGGGCACGTCGATGGGCTGCATGCATTCCTGGGTCTGGGGCGAGACCTATCCCGACTTCATGGACGCCCTGATGCCGCTGGCCTGCCTGCCGGTGCAAATCGCCGGACGCAACCGCCTGTGGCGCAAGATGGTGATGGACGGCATCCGCCAGGATCCTGACTGGAAGAACGGCGACTACACGACGGAGCCGCGCGCGGCGCTTGAGATCTCCACGGATTTTCTGCTGATCGCCGGCAGCGCGCCGCTGCTGATGCAGAAGAATCTTCCCACCCGCGATGCCGCCGACAAGTATCTGGAAGATTCCATGAAGCGCATCACCGCGACGCTCGACGCCAACGACTTGCTCTACGCGGTGAACGCCTCGCGCAACTACGATCCCTCGGCGAAGCTGGACACGATCAAGGCGCCGGTCATGTTCGTGAACTCCGCCGACGATTTCATCAATCCGCCGGAACTAGGCATCGCCGAGCGCGAAATCAAGCGCGTGAAGAACGGGAAGTTCGTGCTGATTCCCGACGTCCGAGCAGACGCACGGCCACGGCACGCACACCTGGGCGGCCGTGTGGCAGCAGTATCTGAAGGAACTGCTGGCGAAGAAGATCGAGTAGTAGATGACAGAGCGCTTTAGCTTGGTCGCAACATCGATGAATCGTCAGATGAGTCTCGCAAAATCGCGACCGCGTTCCTATCGCACGACGCTCGATGCTTCGGTCTTTGCCTGCTGGCCGGCGCCAGTCACGCGATAGTCCTCGTACTCGATGGTCAGGGTGGCGCGTCCTCCCAGCCGGATGTAACTCACCGACTCATTCCGAGCCGGCAGCCAGAAGTCTCCGACTTTTTTGTATTCGTGATGAATTTCGCTCTTCTTCGTCCAGAACGAAGGGTTGCGGGCGGGTTCAGCTTCGATGTGGGTGACCGCGAAATCGATTCCATCCACCCAAATCTTCCCCCGATAAACGTATTTGCTCTCAGCTTTCGGGCTTACTCGCAGCACATATTGCCCACCTGCGCTTGAGGGCTCGAAGCCCATCAGTTCAAAGTTGTAATTGTCCCGATTCAACTGGCTCCGCTGACTGATGGCGGGTTCTGCCGCCTCTTTTTCGCCTTCCAGGAGTTTTTTGAATACCCGATTCCGAATGAGCTTCGATCCGCTCTCGGAGACGACTTTAAATTCTTTGGATGATGGGCTGTCGTAGGTGGCTTCAACGACCATCTCAGCGTCGCGGTCTCCGGCGATCCCCCGGTAGGCGAGATGGTAAACCCGAGTCCCCTGGGAGTGCAGCAGTGCCCGCGCCCGCTCTTGATTCCGGCGCACAAGGTTGTCCACCACCTGGTCTCCGGAGAGCGAGGTGGAGATCGACGGTGAGGCTGCTCCTGAATCCACGCCAACGAGGCTCGGAACGGCGATCACCGCCACTAATCCCAACAACACACTTACGATACGAATGAATCGAAAAATCGTCATACAATTCAGCCCCAGTTCGAGGTTCGATTGAGAATTAAGCGAAGCGAGCCTGTACAGGCCCTTGCATCGCTGGTTTTTCCGGAAATTTACAATGGCTTGGGTGCAGGGGTCTGCTCAAAATTGCACACATTTGAAATATACGGAATGTTTTCTTCAATTCGAGCACAGCCTACATGAAACCCCGAAGGATTGTCGCTCGTGGAATCCCACCCTTCGATGCGAAAGGTGGGGCACCCAGCTCCGCCGCGGGCCCGAATCGCTGTTCGTGGAGTCGCCAAGTCAAGCGGCTCGTTACGGTTACCAGATATTGTATGTACATTGTTGTACATAATCAAAAAAAGACGCCGATTCGAAGCCTGAACAAACACTAGAATGGCCTTTGCGGGGCCGGAAACGGCTGTCTGAGCGACGATCGTTGTGCGGGGCGACCTCTGGGACCCGCGAACATTTTTCGTTCGTCTCCCGCAATCTGGGCGCGCTTTACGAATTTTCAACCACTTACACCAAAACTCAATCACTTAGGGACGCTCGGTGTCTCTGCGATCCTTGCGCATCCTTGGCGCGCTTTGCGGTTAAAGCTTTTGACCGCAAAGATCGCCAAGAACAGCCGCGAAGTCGCGAAGATAACTGTGGTTGATAACGGTCGCTGTTCTCAACGCACCCACGGGGTGAGGTGTTCCGGATGCTACATCGTCGCGATTGACCTGGCGATTCATTCAGGGTGGCGTGACGAGTTTTGAATCGCCGTTGTCCCTCTGCGCCGGTCGACGCCTCCAAAGCGATAATGCCAGTCCAATTACCATGAACGCCAAGAGTACGAAGTTCACGTAAATACCAGGTGGAGTTCCGACTTTGATGATTGGCAGGAAGTGAAGAATTAGCCTTCCACCGAGGGACTGGAGCAGTAGGAATGCAAACATCACGGGAACCAGGCTGCGATGCCGAACCAAGACCAAGATGCATAGCAGGCAAATGAGGAAGCTGGACAGTCCCAACAGCGCGAACAGAGAAACGGTGGTCTGCGCCGCTGCCGGCGTATAGGTCTCAAGTGGGATACCGTCCGCGGAACTCGCGATCCTGCTGCCATTAAAGATGGCGTTTACGCTCATAGCGACCCTCATCAATATGATCGCGGCGTAGAGCCAAAGTGCGAGTCTGTGCCCGTGATAGGCATTATCGGCGCGCTCGGGTAAAAAATCGCCAAGCATGGCGGCTCCTCAGGGCCTGAAAACGTCGGTTGAGTCTTCCTCGGGGAACGGCAGGACTTTTCGGCTCGCGGCCAACCAGCCTGGATTTTTGTTTTCCTGGATCTTCAGAACCGCAGTACGATTCCAGTCGAAATCCGGACATTGTTGGCCGCGTTGCTTAACAAACTCGTGCGTATGTAGTCTCCCTGAAACCGCCAGGCCAGAATTTTGGCGACCTTGTAGTCAAGGCCGCCTCCGATGGCGGTGGCAAAGGAATTTTCTGAACCGGCCACTGCGAAGTTCATGTGTGCCACTCCGACGAGCACTTCCGCGAAGGGTCGGATATTTCCTGCCGAGAACGAAACACGCGGCCCGAACAGAAGATTGTGTTCCGAAAAATTTCCCACGAAACGTCCGCAGTCCAGACTTCCGTTGCTACAAGAGCTAGAACTCAGTGAGCCGTAGTCGCCGCTGACATCCGCCACGACTGCGACGAAGGGCAGGACGCGTCCTTCAAACGATCCCTCCCATCCGCTCAAGCCATTGCGGCCGCCAAGAAGATTGGTGTTGTAGTAGGAGTATCCGAAGAATACGTTTCCAGAACCCTGGGCGGCGGCAATTCCGGCAAACAGCAGTAAGAAAAACGCAGCCCTAAGCTTTCTCATGCGGTTCTCGAAAAAGGGAATTGAGCTGAAACCTTAACACGAGGCCGAACGAATTCGAAGATTGCTTTGTCGTAACCTCGGCGGCAGCCTCGTTACTCGAGATCGAGAAAATCAAAACCCAAAGATGGGCCAGCCGGCCCGTATCCCCTCCATAAATCGACAGTCGTGAGTGCGAAAGCACCTAAAGTAGAAGTGGCGCAGCAGAAGGGGAATGAGCTGCGCCACGTTATAAAAGAAGACAACCTCGCGGGTGGGTATTGGGGTTACCGCGAGAGTTCCTTCAATTTCGATTTACCTTGCAGAGCAAATTACCAACAACCCAATCGCGGTTCTGTTCAAAATTGCTCATTATCGGGTATTTGTGTTCCCCACTTTGGACCCGGGCTGTGGCGTATGCCTGAGAGCGTGCACCTCCGAGGCGTTCCCATGTGTGCTGCCACTCTCAGTAGGTCGTGGTTAAGATGAACGGAAGAGAATGAGCAATTGTCGCCATTGATTTTGCTGCACCAGAATGGATACAACGCTCTAGTTTCAACCAACCGTGGCGACGGTTTGCGGCTCGTTGCGGTGCAACTTCAGAGCAAGATTGCGCGCGTCGTAGTGGGTGACTTAATGTCACCGTGGACTTTGCCCATCTCGACGACGAAATCGGTGACCTCGGTCGAAGCTTTAGCTACATGGTCCAGCAGTTGAGACAGAGCCGAGTGAAGGTGGAAAACCAGTACCGCATTCAGAAAGGTACTAAATTCCTCATAGTCCTCCCCTTACAATCGAACCCCTGCTCAGTCTGCGCGTCGTAAATGAGGGCTGGCCCACTCTCTGCGAATTTCCGAGGGTGGGAGACGCGGCTCTCAACCTGTTGAGATTCTGACTTCATGGTTGGCGTCTTCAGTGTAAAGCGAACGGATAGAAACCTTGACGATGCGGGCGGCATCGCTTCCCACCTCTGAAAACCGTAGAGGGTGGGGCAGCCCGTTACTCGAGATCGAGAAAATCAAAACCTAAAGATGGGCCAGTCCGCCTGCATCGTGCTTCTTGTGACCGACACGGTTTGATGTTCGATCTACCCACCAAGACAACAATAGCGCAACGTTACCGGCGTTGAAGACCACCGCACCTTTGTAGGTATCGGCTAATAAGAAAGCCAGCAATACGCAACTCGCTGCGATGACAATGCTGGCTCGGTCGAGCGGCGTGATCACAATTTTCTTCCCCGTGAAGTGAAGGCTGAGTGCGGACATCGCAAAAACGCTTACGAATAGGGCAACCATATACCGTCGGGACGCATGGAAAGCGCTCGGAGCCAGAATACCCAGCAACGAACGCAAGGCACCATACGCAATGAAGCCGACGAACCCCGTAGCCCAGAACCTCACGGTTGCGGTCATCACCACAATAGTGGCTGTGATCAGTCCCCATCCCAGAAGGGTGTGATGCCAGTCGGACGAACCGCGAATGAACTCGCACCCTGCAAGAAACGTCACGCTTATCGCGAAGGCCGCCAGAAATTTCGCGACGATTATGAAACCCGATTTGACTTGCTCACGAACCGGGCGCTCGTCATGCAGATTCATACCCTACATTCTAACTGCGAAAAATCCCATTTCACTCAAGTCCCTTTAGCGCAATGGTTGCGGACTCACTGGTACTACCAACGGAACTTCTCCCCCTCCTCCTCCGTATTTCCTGCTAACCGATTGAAATTGGGCTCGTCTATTCATCCATAAGGGGTTAAGGCGATGAAAACACAAGCATGGGGATGGCTGGCCGCAGCGGCACTTGCCGCCGGATTGAACTCTAGCTACCACGATGGCGGCCTCCAGTGGGCTCACCAGATCGCGAACCAGGTCGGACACAGTTCGAGCGCCGTGTTGGCCCTGGCCACCGGCCGCGCCGACCAGTTCCTCGCCGAAGCGCAGTTGGCCTCGGTACGGAAGGCGACTCCAGCATGCCCGCTAACCGCGGCACTGGCTCACGCAGGTGTAACCATGCCCAGCGATTTCGAATGGGAGCGGTTTGAGGCGATATCCGCCCGTGAACAGGCCCAACTGGCCCGGATTGAAGTTAACCGGGCGCGGATTGAAGCCCGCGTCGCCCGCATTCATATTCCGGCAGTGGCGTTCAGCCCAGTCGTGACTCCCAATGTGTCGGTCTGTCCGCGCGTCCGGGTTAATATTCCACGCATGCCGTCCATCAAAATGCCGGTGATGCCGGTCGTTCACATCAACTCGCCGGAACCCGGCTCGGTCTAAACTCGGACCTCAGACCTCAGACCTCGGACTTCAGTCGGTCCGAGGTCTTAAGGTTTTAGGTCTTAGGTTTTAGGTTTTAGGTTTTAGGTCTCAGGTTTTAGGTCTCAGGTTCAAAGTCCGAGGCCCAAGGTCAGAGGTCTGAAGTCCTAGGTCTGAAGACCCTCCGCCCTTCACCCAGACCCGAAGACCCAAGACCCAAGACCGAAGACCGAAGACCGAAGACCGAAGACCGAAGACCCAAGACGTTCGACGTCCGAGGTCGGACGCCCGAGGTCCGATTCCCCTCACGTACCCAACCCGTTTCCCCCCTGTGCAAATCTTCTAATTTTTCATCTATCTCATTTCGAGAATTGCAGCTATATTGAAAAAGCTCAGCGATTCCTCACGACAACTGATCTGAATTGATGGCGCGAAAAAGCGGTTCCACCATCATGCAGGAGGAGTTGTACCCACCCAGCGCACCGGCCGCGCGCGAGGAGCTCGATGATGCGCGCCTGGTCGACCTGGATGTAAATGAGGAATCCCCGTTTCTGCGCGCGCAAAAGCGCGTCTCCGCCCGCCGCGGCTCGCTTCCCAAGAAAACTGCGCACCGTCTGTTGTGGGCTTGCATCGCCGCCATGATCCTGTTCGTCCTGACGGTCGCCGCCGGATTTCTCTATCACTACGGCGAGCGTTCGTGGCGCTTCCGCATCGAGTCGAGCGACAACATCGACGTCACCGGCATGCAAAACGTGACCAAGGCCCAGATCATGGAGGTCATGGGCGCCGACATTGGACGCAACATTTTCTTCATCCCGCTGGCCCAACAGAAAGCGCAGCTCGAACAGATTCCCTGGGTTGAGTCCGCCAGCGTGATGCGCTTCGTGCCCAACCGCCTCAAAGTTGAAGTGCAGGAGCGCACTCCCGTCGCGTTTGCGCGCGTTGGTCCGCGGATTTTCCTCATCGATGCCGGCGGCACGTTGATGGAGCTTCCGCAGAAGCACAAGTATTCATTCCCGGTCATCCTCGGGATGAATCCCGGCGAGCCGCTCTCCACGCGCGTGCCGCGCATGAAGGCTTACAACGAGCTGGTTCGTGATCTTGATTCCGGAGGCGCTCGTTATTCACAGGACCTCAGCGAAGTCGATCTCACCGATCTCGAAAATCTGAAAGTGCGAGTCAACGATCCGGCGGGCGATGTTCAAGTGGAACTGGGTTCGTCGGATTATCTGAAGCGCTACAAAACTTACGTGAGCCACGTGCGGGATTGGCGGCAGCAATTCCAGAAGCTCGAGTCGGTCAACCTGCGCTACGACAACCAGGTCATCGTTAATCCGGATATGGAAGGGAAGCCGAAGCAGGCTGCGCTACCGGCCGCCGCCGCGAAAGCAGCCGCGGCAGCGGGCGTCAAGTCCGCAGCGTTGATCAGCCGCATCAATCCTCATGACAAGACTCTTCCCAAGCCGGCGTTTGAGTTGACGGAGAAGAAACTCGATCCGAAGACGGCAGCGGCGAAAAAGCCAGTGCCCAAGGTGAGGGTGAAGACGACTGTAAAGAAGACCGGCAGGGCAGTTATTCCCAAGAAGGGTTTGGCCAGGCATCCGGCAACGCCGGCCAAAGCCAAGGCCTCAACCGCTCATGCGGCGGCACCGAAGCCAGATACGAAGAAGCCCGCGGTCGTCGCACACAGTACGGGTCCGAAACCAAGTCCAGCGATTGCCAAGCAGAATTCGGGGTCTAATTAATTGAAGTCAGGGAACTCATAACGAAATGGGGAACCAGCAAGGAAGTTTCTTAACGGCGATTGATGTGGGCAGCGCCAAGACCTGCGCGCTCATGGCGGAGCTGACGGACTCCGGGCTTGCGCTATCGCGGGCACGGCATCGCCGACTCCCGCGGCTCGCGCAAGGGCGTCATCGTCGAACTCGACAAGGCGGTGGCCTCGATTCAGCGAGCAGCGGAAGCCGCCGAAGATATGGCCGGAGCAGCGGTCGAGCACGCCATCGTCGGCGTGGGCGGAGCCAATATTCGCGGCATCAACAGTCATGGAGGCATCAGCCTGGGCACGCGGCCCCGCGAGATCGGGCGCGATGAGATCAAGCAGGCCGTTGAACGCGCCCGCGCCATCCCTCTGCCCGCCGATCGCGAGATTCTTCACCTGCTCCCTCAGGAATTCATTCTCGACGATCAGGCTGGCGTGCACGATCCGCTCGGCATGATGGCGGCCCGCCTTGAAGTTCGGGTCCACATGGTGACCGCGGCGACCAGCGCCACACAAAACGTGATCACTGCCGTGAATCGAGCTGGAGTTCATGTCGACGACACCGTTTTTGAGCCGCTTGCCGCCGCGGACTCCGTCTTGCGTTCCGACGAACGTGAACTTGGCGTATGCCTGGCTGACATCGGCGCAGGCTCCACAGAACTCATCGTCTTCCAGCAAGGCGCAGTGGCTTATACCGGCGTTATTCCGGTTGGAGGAGATCACTTCACTAGCGATCTTTCGGTCGGCCTCTGCACCCCGCTCGCCGAGGCCGAAAAGATCAAGAAGGTCTACGGCAGTGCGGTCGTCACCTTGATTCCTGAGGGCAATGAAGTGGAAGTGCCGTCGGTCGGAGATCGTCCGTCACGCCTGATGCCGCAGCGCCTCGTGGCGGAAATTCTCGAACCACGAGCCCGCGAGCTCTTCGAGATGATGCGCGACGCGCTGCGCCAGAGCGGCATGTTCGAGCTCTGTATTGCAGGAATCGTTTTGACCGGAGGCGCCTCGCGTCTGCCAGGAATCTTCGATGTCGCCGAGTCCGTGTTGCGCCGCTCTGTCCGGCTGTCGTGGCCCGCGCCTCTGGCGAAGATGCCGTCGACCTTGGCGGAGCCGGAGTTCGCGACCGTCCTGGGCATGGTGAACTATGGCCACCGCGCCCGCATCGCGCGCGGCTTCCAGGAGGGCGGCTTGGGATCGAGATTGAAAGCAATGTTGGTAGGCAAGGGAGCATGAAAGCAAAGTTTCGAATGTTTCAAAGTTTCAAGGTTTCAAACACCTTGCAACTCTGAAACCTTGAAACTTTGAAACTTCGATTTAAGGTGGACAAAATGGCAAACGACTCTCGCATTCGCATCAGCTTCAACGAAGAGGCCCGCAACGACGCCAAGATCAAAGTCATTGGCGTAGGCGGAGGCGGCGGCAACGCCGTCAACCGCATGATCGATGCCGGCGTGGAGGGCATTGAATTCATCGTCGCCAATACGGACCTGCAGGCCCTGCGCATGTCGCACGCGCCCGTGAAACTGCAACTCGGCGTGAAGCTGACCAACGGCCTGGGCGCCGGCGCGAATCCGGAAGTCGGCCGCAAAGCCGCTCTCGAAGATTCCGACAAGATCATTGAAGCCCTCGAAGGCGCCGACATGGTTTTCGTCACTACCGGTCTCGGAGGCGGCACCGGCACCGGAGCCGCTCCCATCATCGCTTCGCTCGCCTGCGAAATGGGCGCGCTGACCGTCGCGGTCGTCACCAAGCCGTTTTCGTTCGAAGGCAAACGCCGCATGCAGCAGGCCGATCGCGGCATCTCCGAGCTCATGGAATCGGTCGACACCACCATTGTGATTCCCAACGAGAAGTTGCTTGCCGTTGCCGAAGACGCCGGCTTCTTCGAGTCCTTCCGCATCGCCGATGACATTCTCCGTCAGGGCGTGCAGGGAATTTCCGACATCATCACCATCCCGGGATCATCAACCGCGACTTCGCCGACGTGAAGACCATCATGGCGCGCATGGGATACGCCGTCATGGGCACAGCCTCGGCCAGCGGCGCCAAGCGCACCATCGAAGCGGCGCAGAGGGCGATCGCGTCCCCGCTGCTGGAAGCCGGGGCCATCGACGGAGCCCGCGGCATCCTTATCAACATCACCGGGTCATCTTCGCTGAAGCTTGCCGAGGTGCAGCAGGCCTGCTCCATCATTCAAGGCGCCGCGCACGAAGACGCCAACATCATCTTTGGCGCCGTTCTGGACGACAAGATGAAGGACGCCGTCAAAATCACGGTAATCGCCACCGGTTTCCGCGAGATCCCGGTCTCGCGCCACCGCCAGCAGGAGACCCGCACCTCCTTCGCGTCGGCTCACGAAGAAGCGATGGAGTTTCCCGAGCCCTTGGGCCCGCGTGATTCTGACCCGATGCCGCCGCAAATTATGTCGGACTCAAATGACGATCGAGCCTATGTGGGCGATGCCGCGCCGGCCGCGATGACGCAAGAGCATGCGGCTGCGGATGTCATCTCTCTCGACACCATGCGCAGCGCCCTGGTCAATAACTTCGAACAAAGTGATCTCGACGTGCCGGCGTTCCTGCGCAAGCGCAACGAGGTGATGTAGCGGCATGCGATCAACGGGGGTGCCCCACTTCTCGCCGACGTTGCGAGAAGTGGGAGTGGTCGAGGCAGCCGGTTTTGGCTCGAGATACGTGAGGCAATAGGAAAACCTTTTCATATCGCGCCCGTACCTTTTCAGTAATCCAGTAATTTGTTACTGAAAGATATGAACCGAGGTAATCTCCTTGTATGTCTCTGTTTCGGAGTAGCTTAGATCAGCAAGATCGTTTTAGCCGATCTAAACTTTGAGGTTGCTGAAGCGTAGTAAGTTCCGTATTATCAGCGCGATTTGGCGAAGGGGCAGGGTTACCGACCGGTGGCATTTCGCGTGCATCGAAGTACATAGATTCCAGGAGTGAAAACTACAGATGTTCAGGGGAAGCCTTCTTCGTCTCTTTTCGGCCTTTTTTGCGTGTCTGTCGCTGGCAGGCGTAAGCTGGGCAGCCCACATCAACACGCACACTCCGAATAAAACGAAATCCCAGAAAGTCAGCGAATCTCAGCGCACCCGTCGTCGCCTGCATCGTTTGGCCCGCAGTCGGAGCGCTCGTGTTCATCCCGCATCCGTGACCACCCGTCGCCGCCATCACTACTATGAGCGCTTCCACATGAGTTCGTTCGCCGAAGACCTCACCAACGGTGACGTCACGGCCGGTGAAGATCCTGTGGTTCGGCAGGCTGCCATCGATGCCCTGGGCAATATGAACGGCACAGTAGTTGCAATCGAGCCCACCAGCGGCCGCGTGTTGGCGATGGTTAACCAGAAGCTGGCGCTTTCCAGTGGAGCGCAGCCATGCTCCACGATCAAGTTATCAGTCGCCCTCGCTGCTTTAAGCGAAGGGCTCGTCTCCAAGGAAACTCCGGTTGCACTCGGCGCGCACTACCGCATGAATCTGACCACGGCGCTGGCGAAGTCGAACAACGCGTATTTCGAAGCCTTGGGACGCAAACTGGGCTTTGAAAAAGTCGCCTACTACGCCCACGAATACGGACTCGGAGAACTTGCCGGATACGGTATCCCCGGCGAACAGATTGGTGCTTATCCCGACGAAGTGATTCCAGAAAAGCTCGGTGGCGTCGGCAAAATGTGTTCCTTCGGTGAGGGAGTCTCCATGACCCCGCTGCAACTCGGAGCCATGGTCTCTGCGATCGCGAACGGCGGAACGCTGTACTACTTACAGCATCCCACCACGCCCGAGGAAGTCGCTGGATTTCAGCCGCGCGTGAAGCGGCAACTTGACATCGCTCCCGTGATTCCCGAACTTTCTGACGGCATGGCCGGCGCGGTGCAGTTTGGTACCGCCCGCAAGCTTCGGCTCAACTTCAACGAGGAAGAGATCCTGGGCAAAACCGGAACCTGTTCTCACGCCGGAACCCGCTTCGGTTGGTTTGCGTCCTACGCTAATACCAGCATCGGACGCGTCGTCGTAGTGATCTTCCTGCAGGGTGGACGCCCAACATTCGGTCCAAAGGCCGCCGAGATCGCAGGCCGTATGTACCGCAATATGTACGATCACAATTTCTTCGTTGCCGGACACGGTTCGCCTTCCGACACCGCCTCGGCAACGACGGTCAGCGCGAAGCCGTAGAAATTCATCCACTCATTCCTTAGAGACGCAGCCTGTCTGCGTCTCTTTTTTTGTCCCCACTGCCTGCCAGCAAAAACGAACCGCTCCTCATTTGTACGTTCTAATCAAGAGACAGAGCCTTTCTGCCGATGTCGAATGCAGCCCCTCCATCACGTAGCAGAACCACGTGTTGCAGGAAGTGGAGAGCTCATACGCACTCGATCTTGCTGCAGGGAAGTTACGATTATCGCCTCGTCACAGTGTCTGTGGCTTTGTCGATCGTTGCTGCCTTTGCGGCCCTGGATGTTGCCGGTCGCGCGTCAGCGGCACAGCGGCAGGCAAGAGCATTTTGGGTTGCAGGCGGAGCCACCGCGATGGGTGTGGGCATCTGGGCGATGCACTACATCGGGATGCTGGCCTTCACTCTGCCCGTGCCAGTCCTCTACCACTATCCCACCGTAATCGTTTCTCTCCTGGTAGCAATCGCAGGTTCTGCTGTCAGTTTGTATACCGTGAGTCGCGCCCGCATGGGTCCCGTCTCCTGCCTGGCTGGCAGCCTTGCCATGGCCGGCGGAATTATTGCGATGCACTACATCGGCATGGACGCGATGCGCTTGCCCGCCATGATGGAGTATCGCTGGGGCCGCGTCTCCCTTTCTATTGTTTTGGGCTTCGCGACTTGTCTGGCCGCATTGATCATCGCGTATCGGCTCCGGCAGGAAAGGAGCGGTTACCGTAAGTTGATCAGCGCTCTCGTTCTGGGTAGCGCCATTCCCTTGATCCATTACTCCGGCATGTGGGCCGTTAACTTTTGGACTTGCGACACTCCCGTCGGTACCCATTTCACTCTGCGGGTCTCCTCGTTGGCGACCGTGGTGATCAGCGTGACCAGTTTCCTGGTGATGCTTCTGGCCATTCTGACGGCGTTCGTGGATCGCCTGCTGGCGTTGCGCACGGGCATTGCCAACGCTGCCCGTGACGGCGAAGCCCAGTTTCGGACCCTGGCTGAGGCTCTTCCGCAGATCATCTGGACGGCAGGCTCCGATGGCAAGACTACGTATATCAATCAGCGCTGGTATGAAATGACCGGAACGCCCCCCGGCAATGGTTTGGGCAGCGCATGGATGGAAGTGGTTCATCCCGACGATCGCGAGGTTTGTCAAAAGAAGTGGGAAGAGTGCATGCGGAGCGGCAAAACTTTTGAAGTGGAATACAGGCTGAATGACTGTGCGAAAGGATTTCGCTGGTATCTCGATCGGGCCGTGCCTCTGCGCGACGCTTCCGGGGCAATCAAGCAGTGGTTCGGAACCTGCACCGATATCGACGACCAGATGCAGAACCAGCAGTTGTTGGAACAGCAGATTCGCGAACACACCGCGGCGCTGATGGATGCCAACACTCGACTGGAAACCGAAATGCGCGAGCGCGCCCTGGGGCAACTGGAATTGAACCAGCAGAACGAACGCATGGTGCAGGAACTCACCCGGCGCTCCAACCGCGCTACAACCCTGGCGAAAAATGCGGAATTACTGCAGAGTTGTGTGGATCTCAAAGACGTTTTTTCGGTCATCTCCGGGATGGCGCCTAAAATCTTCCCAGAACTTCGCGGCGCCGTTCTGCTGTTCAACTCCTCCCGCGACATACTGGAGGTCTCGGCCTCCTGGTCCAATTGCTCGCTGCCCGGAACCGTGTTCAGTCCTCAGGACTGCTGGTCCTTGCGTACTGGGCACCTGCATTTGGTGACGCAAGGCGACGCGACGGCTTCGTGCCGCCACGTGCTCGCCGACCACGACACTTACTTCTGCATGCCCCTCTTGTCACAAGGCGAGGCGATCGGGATTGTCACCTTCCAGACGACCGGATCCCACGAACTGCCGGACCATTTGATGATGATGGCCAACATGTTCGCCGAGCAAGTGGGGCTCTCGGTCTCCAATCTCCGGCTGCGAGAGGCTCTGCGTAGCCAGTCCATCCGCGATCCGTTGACCGGAATTTTCAACCGCCGCTACCTCGAAGAAACTCTGGAACGGGAAATCCGTCGCGCCGTGCGCGCGGAGCAGTCCCTCGGCATCCTGATGCTTGATCTCGATCACTTCAAAAAGTTTAACGATACTTATGGACACGAAGCAGGCGATACCGTGTTGCGCGAAACTGCCGCATTCTTGACCCGGAGTGTTCGGGGCGAAGATGTGGTCTGCCGGTTCGGCGGGGAAGAATTTGTCGTGATCCTTCCTTTGGCTAGCCTGGAAGCGACTCAGGCTCGTGCCGAGCGCATTCGATCCAGAGCTTCACGACTTGACGGTGCTGCATGAGGGGCAATCCCTCGGCAGGATCACCGCCTCCTTTGGCGTCGCCGTATTACCCCATCACGGGACCGATCGCGGGACGCTGCTCGAAGCCGCCGATGCAGCCCTCTACCGCGCCAAGCGGGAAGGCCGGGACCGGGTGGTCACCGCAGATCACGCGCCGCAGGCGGCACTACAGCAGTAGTCGGTGATCAGCAGTGCCCATCCTTTTCTCGCGCTTCATGCGAGTGGGTGGGAGTCTGTCTTGGGTCTCGTCCTGGCTGAAGGGTCAAAGTCCCCACCCCAGCCGCAAAGAACGCGGCTAGGATGGGGCACCCAAACCTGTGCTTAGAGCATAGCCCCTATAAAAAACGCCCAGCCGACAGGGCTGGGCGTGATCTTCTACCCCAAAAGCTTAGCTGCGTTGGCCTGGTCCTTTGCTCTCATCGCTCGCGATCACTCCATCTTTGATGTGAATGACGCGATGCGCATATTCCGCGATATCGCCTTCGTGCGTGACCAGAATGATCGTGTTGCCCTCGGCATGGAGACGGTCGAACAGCGCCATGATTTCCATGCCGGTCTGCGAATCCAGGTTGCCGGTAGGTTCGTCGGCCAGAATAATCGACGGCTTGTTGACCAGAGCGCGGGCGATCGCCACGCGCTGCCGCTGGCCACCGGAGAGTTCGTTCGGCTTGTGATTCATGCGAGCTTCCATGCCCACCGCGGTCAGAGCGCCCTTTGCGCGCTCCATGCGTTCTTCGGTCGGAATGCCGGCATAAATCAGCGGCAGTTCCACATTGTGCAGTGCGGTCGCGCGGGCGAGCAGGTTGAAGGTCTGAAAGACGAATCCGATTTCCTTGTTGCGAATGCGCGCCAGTTCGTCGTCATCGAGTTCGCTGACCAGCTGGCTGTTCAGCCAGTATTTTCCCTGCGACGGCGTATCGAGGCAGCCAATCAGATTCATCAGCGTCGATTTGCCCGAGCCTGAAGGCCCCATGATGGCAACGTATTCGTTGCGCTGAATGCGCAGATTGACCCCGCGCAGCGCATGTACCTGCTGCTCCGAGCCCATGTCGTAGGTCTTCCAAAGATCTTCAGCCGCGATCATGCAAGACTCCGGCGGGGCTAGAGCTCGTGGTATTCGGCATACTGATGACTTCTGCGGTTGCCATGTTTTTCTCCTGGCTTCTCTCGTCCGGTGCCACTGACCTCTCCGATCGTTGGGTTCAGTATTGCTGCTTCGGCTCCTTTTCTGGGCTCCGATTCTGACCGATGACACTGACTGGACCGATTCCGAGCCTGGCTTTCCCTTTGGACGTTCCAGGGCCAGCTAAGGTTATGTTCTTCCTCTTCTTTCTTGGGGGCCGTATTATCGATCTTCACGCTGCTTCCCGGACGCAGCGTCCGCAGCACCTTGTAGCTCCCGGTGATGACCTCGTCCCCTTCTTTGACCCCGTCGAGCACTTCAATGTCGGTGGTGCCGGTGATTCCTGTCGTGACCGGAACGAACATCGCTTTCTTGTTGCGGATGACGAACACACCCTGCACGTCGTCTTCTTTTTTCTTCTCTTGGATGCCGCTTCCTTCGCCGCAGGTGCCGCCGCATGCACCGATCCCGGCGGATTATTTTGCTGCTCGATCTGTTCCTTGCGTGCGCAGAGTCAGCGCCTGAATCGGTACCGACGAGTGCATTGGTGCGGGTCGCGGTCGTAATCTTCGCCGTCGTCGAAAGACCAGGCCGCAAATCTTCGGAGCATCCTTTCAGCGTCACGACGACCTTAAAATCCTTCGCTTCTTCGCTGGCCGTCGTCTGTTGCGAAGTGGACAAGCCGCTGGAACGGACGATCGCGTTGTCTCCAATCTCGGACACCGTGCCGTGAAAAATCTTCTTGGGAATCGCGTCGATCGTGACTTCCGCCGGTTGCCCCAGATCGCACGTTCACAATGTCAGTTTCGTCGACCTTTACCTCGGCGGTGATGACCGACATGTCGGCGATCGTCATCAACGTACTTCCTTGCGCGTTCTGAATGCCGATGACCACCGTCTCGCCTTCGCGAACGGGAAGGTTCGTAACCACTCCGTCAAATGGCGCCGGATACGTCGTCTTCTGCAGCAGGTCCGTGTAGTGCGTCAGCGTCGCCTTGGCCTGCGTGACATGGCGGTCGGCCGAATCGTTCTGTGCCTTGGCCTGCGCCACCCGTGCTGTTCGCCGGGTCAATCCCGCATCGGCGGTAGCCCACGCATTCTTCCGGCTGTCGAAATCCGACTTTGAAATCAACCCATCTTTGAACAGGCTCTGGGCCGTTCCCAATCCAGTTTGTTCCGGTCGTAGTCCGCCTGGGCGCGGAGTAAGTCTGCCTGTGCCGTCTTCAGTCCGGCGTCCGCCGCGATCGCGTCGGTCTGCGCTGCCTGCACCGATGCTTCATTGGCATTCACATCCGCCGAAGACTGCACGTTCTCCAGTTGCGCCAGCAATTGACCCTTCCTTACGTGATCCCCCTCCTTCACGTACAGGTGGGTGATCTTCCCAATGCATTGGCCCCGACGTTCACGTAAGTCTTCGGCTTGATTTCGCCCGAAGCACTCACCACCGTGGCCAGATCCTCGCGTTGCGCTTTCCCGGTCTGAACGGTGACTACGTTCTTACTGCTCTGATGAACCGTAAAACCGACAATGCTGACAAAAGAACGTACGATGCCGGCGCCGATTGCGATTTTTTTCCAAGCTTTCATAAGTTCCGTCACATCCGGGGCGAGTGATCTCCCGCAGCGGTTCAGACCCTGCCAGATCGTTTATCTAAGGACGAAAACATCCTCCGCATCGGTCAGGTGACGGACACACATCCTCTGTTACGGTCCTGCCGGCGCCGGGCCTGGGCCACTGATCGAACGGATCGCGGTCCTACCGGCGTGGCGCGAGACGGCTTACTTCGACGAGGTCGAGCGCGACGCCCTCGCCCTCGCCGAACGGGTGACCCGGATCAGCGGGTCGCGCAGAGCCGAGCAGCTCGAGCCGGTCACCGCGCTGACACCTCCCCAAGCGGCGGCCATCACCTGGGTCGCCATCGCCATCAACACGTTCAACCGCATCGCCATAACCAGTCACTACTCGATCAGACCCTCGTGAGACCCCGCTGTCCGCTTCGGTCGCCACCAAGCTCTTCCTGGCGTACCGGGCGAACCGCGGAGGTGAGGCCACTGATGGAGGAAGCCATGGACCTACTCGCTGACCCCACTCGTTCGGGCTCACTGACCGCCCAGCGCGTCGAGCCCCGACGGCGGAGCAAGGGTGCGACGGTGGTGAAGTGGGTGACGACGACCGACCACAAGGTGATCGGCAACCTCTACTTCGTCACCTCGTTCGTCTTTTTCCTCCTCGGCGGCCTCATGGCACTGGTGATGCGCGCCGAGCTCGCAGCCCGGGCTGCAGGTCGTCGACACCCCCGAGCAGTACAACCAGTTGTTCACCATGCACGGCACGGTCATGTTGCTGCTGTTCGCGACGCCGCTGTTCGCGGGGTTCGCCAACGCCGTCATGCCGCTGCAGATCGGGTCACCGGACGTGGCCTTTCCGCGGCTGAACGTGCTCTCCTACTGGTTGTACCTGTTCGGCGGCGACTATGGCGGGGCCTTCCTCACCCCCGAGGTGCGGCATCTTTCGGGTGGTTCGCCTATGCGCCGTTGTCTACCGGTACCTATAGCCCCGGTCTGGGCGGGGACCTGTGGGTGTTCGGCTTGGCCCTGGCCGGGTTCGGCACGATTCTCGGGGCGGTCAACTTCATCACGACGATCATGTGCCTGCGCGCCCCCGGGATGACCATGTTCCGGATGCCCATGTTCACCTGGACGGTGCTGATCACCTCGGTGATGGTCCTGATCGCCTTTCCGGTCCTGGCCGCGGCCCTGTTGGCGCTCGGGGCCGACCGCCGGTTCGGGGCGCATGTCTTCGACGCCGAGGGCGGCGGGGCGATGCTCTGGCAGCACCTGTTTTGGTTCTTCGGCCACCCCGAGGTGTACATCATCGCCTTGCCGTTCTTCGGCATCATCAGCGAGGTGATGCCGGTCTTCAGCCGCAAGCCCTTCTTCGGATACAAGACGATGGTCTTCGCGACGATCGCCATTGCCGCCTTGTCGATGACGGTCTGGGCGCACCACATGTACGCCACCGGACAGGTGCTGCTGCCGTTCTTCGCCGTCATGAGCATGCTCATCGCCGTCCCCACCGGGATCAAGTTCTTCAACTGGATCGGCACCATGTGGGGCGGCAAGGTCGTCTGGACACTCCGATGCTCTGGGCCATCGGCTTCCTGGTCACCTTCCTCTTCGGTGGCCTCACCGGGGTCATGATGGCCAGCCCCGCGATCGACTTCCACATCACCGACTCCTACTTCATCGTCGCCCACTTCCACTACACCGTCTTCGGCACGGTGGTCTTCGCGATGTTCGCCGGCTACTACTTCTGGTGGCCCAAGCTCACCGGCCGGATGCTCGACGAGCGGCTCGGCAGACTCCACTTCTGGATGCTGTTCATCGGGTTCCACACCACCTTCCTCGTCCAGCACCTACTCGGCATGCAGGGCATGCCCCGCCGGTACGCCGACTACCTGCCCGAGGAGGGCTTCACCGGCAACCTCATCTCCACGCTCGGTGGCGTTCCTCGGGGTCTCGACCCTCCCGTTCCTGTACAACGTGTGGAAGACGTGGCGCACGGCGCCGATGGTCAACCGACGACCCCTGGGGCTACGGCGCCTCCCTCGAGTGGGCCACCTCCTGCCCGCCGCCGCGGCACAACTTCAACAGCTTCCCGCGAATCCGCTCCGAGCGGCCCGCCTTCGACCTGCACCACCCTGAGTCGGTACCCGCCGGCGTGATGGACGCCCAGTGGGCCGACGGCAAGACGTCGGTGTCCGTGCTGGGGCCGGCCGACCTCGAGGGCAACTCCTTCGTCGACGAGACCAAGAACAGGGAAGCCACCCATGCGGGCCATGGATGTGGAAAGGCGGGCAGCGGGGATGGGCTGGGCGGGCCGGTCCTTGTCCCGCGAGATGCACAAGCATGACCATGCCTAGCTCGCACGGGTGACCACCGTCGGGACACGGCGTGCGGAAGTGCGCTTCAGTCGGGCGCGGCCCACCGCCACTCGACCACCAGCTCGTCCCGACGACCGAAGCGCACCAGGTGCTCGGCAACGACGGCGGCGAACCGGTCCCATCCCGGCTTCTTCGCCCCGATCGTGAGTCAATTGAGCCCTTGACCGGCACGCCCGCAATCGACCGCGGTGCCGTCGGTGTCGGTCCAGTCCGACCAGGTCGTGCCCCGTCGCCCCAACCTTCTGACCCCTTTCCCAGCCGTCTCGGGCCCCCGACCTGACCCGCCACGACACGACCCGACCCGACATTTTGGGTCACATTTTGGGTCACCTGACGACTCGATCGACGTCCACCATCCGGACACGAGTAAGCCCCCGACAGCGTTTCCGCTGGCCGGGGGCCCGTCGTCTGTCTCAACACAGAGCGCGCCCGAAGGGATTCGAACCCCTAACCTTCTGATCCGTAGTCAGATGCTCTATCCGTTGAGCTACGGGCGCACGTCACGCTCGCGCGCAACGAGAGAGCAGACTACCGGAGCCCCGGCGCCGCGTGAAATCGCACCGCGAGCGCCCGCCCGGGGCACGGCCGACGGCACCCCACGGCATCCGGGCTGCAAGGGTCACCACGTCGATGAACGGCACTTCCGGTGTTCCTGCAAGTTCTTGCAGAGGCATCCACCCCTTGTGAGGAGCCTCATAACGCGCAAGCGCTTCCGCGGTGGCTACCCCTCAGTACGACGGGCCTACCGTGGAGACGAGGCTCCCACGGGCGGGTGCCGAGCCACCGTCACGAGCGGACTCGAAAGGCACGCGCGGCGGGTGGCCGACCAGTTGAGCCAGACCGGCGGAAGGACCACCATGACCACGCAGGCGGAGCACACAACCGGCACGAGTCACCCAGGCCTGGCGGCCTGGGTCGACGAGGTCGCCGCGCTCACCACCCCCGACCGCGATCCACTGGGTCGACCGGCTCCGACGAGGAGTGGAACCGGCTGACCGACGAGCTGGTCGCCGCCGGCACCTTCACCCGGCTCAACCCGGACAAGAAGCCCAACTCGCTTCCACTGCGCCTCCGACCCCAGCGACGTCGCCCGGGTCGAGGACCGCACCTTCATCTGCTCCGTCGACGAGAAGGACGCCGGCCCCACCAACAACTGGATGGCGCCGGCCGAGATGAAGGCCATCATGACCGACCTCTACCGCGGGCTGCATGCGCGGTCGCACGATGTACGTCATCCCGTTCGTGATGGGCCACCTCGACGCCGAGCACCCGATGTTCGGCGTCGAGATCACCGACTCGGCGTACGTCGTCGTCGTCGATGCGCGTCATGGCCCGGATGGGCACTCCGCGTGCTGCGCAGGATCGAGGAGCTGAGCGCCGACTTCGTCCCGGCGCCTGCACTCGGTCGGCTGCCCGCTCGAGCCGCGGCCAGGCCGACGTCGCCTGGCCGTGCAGCGACACCAAGTACATCGTCCAGTTCCCCGAGGAGCGCGAGATCTGGTCCTACGGCTCCGGCTACGGCGGCAACGCCCTGCTCGGCAAGAAGTGCTACGCGCTGCGCATCGCCTCGGCGCATGGCCCGCGACGAGGGCTGGCTGGCCGAGCACATGCTGATCCTCAAGCTCACCTCGCCCGAGGGCACGGTCCACTACGTCGCCGCCGCCTTCCCGAGCGCCTGCGGCAAGACCAACCTCGCGATGATCGAGCCGACCATCCCCGGGCTGGAAGGTCGAGACGCTCGGCGACGACATCGCCTGGATGCGCTTCGGCGACGACGGCCGGCTGTACGCCGTCAACCCCGAGTTCGGCCTGTTCGGCGTCGCGCCCGGCACCGGCTGGCACACCAACCCGAACGCGATGCGCACCATCGAGAAGGGCAACTCGGTCTTCACCAACGTCGCCCTCACCGACGACGGCGACATCTGGTGGGAGGGCATGACCGAGGAGGCGCCGGCCCACCTCACCGACTGGAAGGGCAGCGACTGGACCCCCGAGTCCGGCGAGCCCTCCAGCCACCCGAACAGCCGCTTCTGCACCCCGATCAAGCAGTGCCCGATCCTGGCGCCCGAGTACGACGACCCGCACGGCGTGCCGATCGACGCGATCCTCTTCGGCGGCCGCCGCAAGACCACGATCCCGCTCGTCGACCGAGGCGCGCGACTGGGTGCACGGCACCTTCATGGGCGCCACGCTCTCCTCCGAGACGACCGCCGCCGCGACCGGCGCGGTCGGCGTCGTGCGCCGCGACCCGATGGCGATGCTGCCGTTCATCGGCTACAACGCCGGCGACTACTTCAACCACTGGATCGACGATCGGCAAGGCCGCACGACGCGGCCAAGCTGCCGAAGATCTTCTACGTCAACTGGTTCCGCCGCGACGACGAGGACGGCTCCTTCCTGTGGCCCGGCTTCGGCGAGAACTCCCGCGTGCTCAAGTGGGTCGTCGAGCGCATCGACGGCAACGCCGAGGCCGTCGAGACCCCGATCGGCCACGTGCCCGCCGCCGGGCGCGCTCGACACCGACGGCCTCGACATGACCGACGAGCAGGTCGCCAGGCCCTCGCCGTCGACGTCGACGAGTGGCGCGACGAGATCCCGCAGATCGAGGAGTGGTTCGACAAGTTCGGCGACAAGCTCCCCACCCTGCTGGCCGACGAGCTCGCGACCCTCAAGGCCCGGCTCGAGACCGCCTGACCGTCCGCCCGCCCGCGGACGCGGAGAACCCCGGAGAGCCGTCCTCTCCAGGGGTTCTTCGCGTCCGGCGTCAGGTGCTCGACGTGCCGTTCGCGTCGGTGCCGCTGTCGCCGGTCGAGCGTCCGTGCCGGTGCCGCCACCGGGCAGCTGGCCCGTGGCTGCCGCCGTCCTGCGGCTGGTCACCGCCGGGCAGCTGGCCACCGTCGGCAGCTGGCCACCGTTGGCAGCTGGCCGCCCGGCGGCGGGCCGCCGCGACCACCGTGCGGGCCCGAAGTCGCCGTCGCCGTCCCGGTCGAAGCGGGCGGTGCCGTCGGCGATCGTTCCGGTGCCCCTGTCGTGGGTGACCGCCCAGGTGGCGGCGGAGCCGCCGACGGCACCGAGCCCCAGGCCGACGACGAGGGCACCGACGGCGAGCCCGCGCCCACCGCTGACCCGCGAGCGCCAGGACCGCTTCTCGGGCTGCGCCACGGTCGGCGGCGACCGGCGCGACCGGCATCGCGGGCGACACGGCGCTCATCCCCGCGACCGGGACCGGTCGGGCGGATGCCGTGCCGTCACCCTCGTGGGCGGCCTTCGCCCAGCGCGGGTGCGCCGGCGCGGTGCACGGCATCCGACGGCGGGCGTCCCGGCATCCACGGGCGGCTGCTCGTGGGTGGCCCCGGTCGGGATGGGCTGGGTCAGGTCGTCGGGTGGGTCGGTCATGGTCGCTCCTCGAGGCGGAGGGGTCTCTCCACGACGATCGGGTCCACGCCTGTGCCTGTGCTGTGGCCCGCCCATCGACCGGCTGGCAGGGCACCGGACCGCTCACAGGAACCGCACAGGGAACGCATGGACTCGGAACAGCGCCTGCGCGCACGATGAGCCCATGACGACGACGCGCCCCGTGAGCGCTCCCGCTCTCCAGCGACCCGACGGCACGCCCGGTGCGGGTGCTCGTCGTCGACGACGAGCCGACCCTCACCGAGCTGCTCTCGATGGCGCTGCGCTACGAGGGCTGGGAGGTCGCGCACCGCCGCCGACCGGCCTGGCCGCGGTGCGCGCCGCGCGCGAGTTCCAGCCCGACGTGGTCGTGCTCGACGTGATGCTGCCCGACATCGACGGCCTCGAGGTGCTGCGCCGGCTGCGCGGCCGACGCGCCCGACGTGCCCGGTGCTGTTCCTCACCGCCAAGGACGCCGTCGAGGACCGCATCGCCGGCCTCACCGCCGGGCGGCGACGACTACGTCACCAAGCCGTTCAGCCTCGAGGAGGTCGTCGCCCGGCTGCGCGCGCTGCTGCGCCGCACCGCGATCGTGGCCGACGACGCGGCGACTCGCTGCTCGTCGTCGGCGACCTCACCCTGGACGAGGACAGCCACGAGGTGCACCGCGGCGGCGACGCAGATCCACCTCACCGCCACCGAGTTCGAGCTGCTGCGCTACCTGATGCGCAACCCGCAGCGGGTGCTGTCCAAGGCGCAGATCCTCGACCGGGTCTGGAACTACGACTTCGGCGGCCAGGCCAACGTCGTCGAGCTCTACATCTCCTACCTGCGCAAGAAGATCGACGCCGGCCGCGAGCCGATGATCCACACCATGCGCGGCGTCGGCTACGTCCTCAAGCCCGCCGACTGACCGGGCAGGACCGTCTCCGATGCCGCCCCGCCCCGCGCACGTGGACCCTGCGGGCCAAGCTGCGTCGCCTCGGCTGCTCGCGCTGTTCGCCGTGGTCATGCTCGCGATCGGCGTCGCTCACCGTGTTCGCGCTCAGCCGCTACCTGACCGAGCAGCTCGACACGCAGGCTGATCGGGGCCGTCGACCCGCGTCAGCGGCGACAGCCGGCCCGGCGGGTTCGACGACGACGACGGACCGGCTCCCGCGCCGGCCCGGTCCTACGGCGCCCCGGGCGGCGGCGACAGGCTGGCGGTCGCTGCTCAACGCCGACGGCAGCGTCGCGACCGACAACTCCGGCATCGAGTCAACGAGGTGGCTGAACGATGCCGGCGTCGACGACGCCCTCGACGCCGAGCAGGTGCAGGCCGTCAGCCAGGTCGCGACCGGCCCGACCGCCGTGCGCGTGCCCGTGGGCGGCGACGTCGGCGCCTACCGCGTGACCTCGCGCGCGGCCCCCGACGGGCGCCGGCTCATCACCGGGGTGTCCACCGCGCAGGTCGACGAGCTCCTGGCGAAGCTGCTGGGCGTGGTCGTCGGCGGCACCGTCATCGGGCTGCGTGCTCGCCGGCGTCGCGGCGGCCGATCTGGTCGTCCGGCGCAGCCTGCGGCCGCTCGACCGGGTGGCGCCACCGCCCGCCGGGTCTCGGACCTGCCGCTGGACCGCGGCGAGGTCGCGCTCGCCGAGCGGGTGCCCGCGGCGGACACCGACCCGCGCACCGAGGTCGGCCAGGTCGGCGCCGCGCTCAACCGATGCTCGACCACGTCGGAGCCGCCCTCGCTGGCCCGGCAGGCGAGCGAGACGCGGGTGCGCCAGTTCGTCGCCGACGCCAGCCACGAGCTGCGCACCCCGCTGGCCTCGATCCGCGGCTACGCCGAGCTGACCCGCCGCGAGGCCGACCCGGTGCCGCCGACCGTCGCCCACGCGCTCGGCCGGGTCGAGTCCGAGGCGCTGCGGATGCCGGAGCTGGTCGACGACCTGCTGCTGCTGGCCCGGCTCGACTCCGGGCGGCCGCTGGACGAGAGCCGGTCGACCTGACGCTGCTCGTCGTCGACGCGGTCAGCGACGCCCACGCCGCCGGGCCCGACCACCGCTGGCAGCTGGACCTGCCGGAGGAGCCGGTCGAGGTGCCCGGCGACCAGGCGCGGCTGCACCAGGTGCTGGCCAACCTGCTGGCCAACGCCCGCACCCACACCCCGCCCGGCACCCGGGTGGTGACCCGGGTCCGGCCCGAGGGACCGCTCGTGCGGGTCTCGGTCACCGACGACGGGCCCGGCATCCCGAGGCGCTGCAGCCCGAGGATCTTCGAGCGGTTCGCCCGCGGCGACGACTCCCGGTCGCGGGCCGCCGGCAGCACCGGGCTCGGGCTGGCATCGTCGCGGCCGTCGGCCACGCCCACGGCGGGCGCGTCGAGGTGACCAGCCGGCCCGGGGCGACGACCTTCTCGGTCCTCCTCCCCGCGACCTAGGTGCGCGGACCCAACTCGGTCAGAGGGGCAGCCGGTAGGCGACGAGCTGGACCCCGGGCACGGGTGACCAGTCGCGCTCGGGCAGCCGGGTGAAGCCGAGCCGCTCGTAGAGCCGGTGGGCGGTGTGCATCGTCGTCGACGACGAGAGCACCATCGAGCCGAGACCCCGCTCGCGGGCCAGCGCGATGGTGTGCCGGGTCAGCGCCTCGCCGATCCCCTCCCCCGATGCCGCGGGCAGCACTGCCAGCGAACGGATCTCGGCCTCGCCGTCGCGGCCGATCTCGCACAGCGCGGAGCCCGGCTCGACGAAGGTGACCGTACCCACCACTCCTCGAGCGTCCACCGCGACCCACACCTCGGCCTCGGCATCCCGGCCCTCGGCGTCACCGAGGAACTCCAGGTACGGCGCGTCGGCGGGGATGACGCCGCCGCTCACGTACGCGTCGACGGTGAGCCGGCCCACGGCATCCAGCTCGTCGGGCTGGGCACGCCGGATGGTCGGCGGCATCAGACCTCCACGACGACGAAGGTGCCCTTCGTGTCCTCGAAGAAGACGACGCCGGTCCAGACGTAGCCGTCGATGTCACCGGTGCAGACGACCGTGGTCGACACCGTGACGGATGCCGTGTCGGGGCACGTCAAGTCGACGGACTCGGCGCCCTGCTCGCGGATCAGGTCGACGAGCGGGTGCTCCAGCCGGTCGCCCGAGAGCGCGGCGCCGGCGGGCAGGCCGACGACCTCGGCCCGCATCGGCTCGTACGCGTAGTCGTCCTGACCGGAGGTGCCGGCGGCCAGCAGCGAGACCACCGCGACGGCCATCGCCAAGAACGCGCCGACCGCCGCCCCGACGGCCCAGCCCAGTGCGGTGCGCGCTTTGTGCAGGGCGGCGGTGGCGTCGGGTTGGACCGGCTGCCCGGGCCACGACGCATACGGGTTCGGCGGCGGGTAGCCCGGCTCGGGTGCGTGGGCCTGCTGCGGCGAGCGCTCGGCGGGAGGCACCAGGGGGTGGGAGGGCGGGGTGCTCACGGCATGGGTCCGTCCGGGCCGCCCATCGACAGCACGTCGAAGGAGCCGTCCGACCCCGAGAAGCGCACGATGCCGAACCAGGTGGGGTCGGTGGCGCGGCAGAGCACGCTGGCGTCGTCGCCGACGTGGGCCACGGGGTCACCCGCTGACCGGGTCGGACATCCCCTCGAGGCCGTTGTCCGCCACGAGCTCGACGACCGCGCCGGCCAGGGTCGGCCCGGCGACGCTCCCGTCGGCGGCCGGGTCGACGTGACCGCCCAGGTACGTGGTGCTCGACGACATGAGCGACCCGTCGTCGATGACGTCACCGAAACTCGAACCGAAGCCCACCAACAGCAGGCCGAAGAGAAGCGGAACGACCGTCGACGCCGCCACCCCGAGCAGGGCGAGGCCCGCGGTCACTGCG
>CAVRZL010000018.1:0-87901 GCA_963725565.1 uncultured Acidobacteriota bacterium | reverse complement strand
CCGCTGTCATCCCGTCGGTCGCACCTACGGTCTGGACACCACCGAGTACCTGCTGCCGCAGGGCCTCAAGGAGGCGGCTACCAGACCGCTATCATCGGTAAGTGGCATCTCGGCCACGGCGACAAGAAGTTTTGGCCGCGGCAACGCGGTTTCGACTACCAATACGGCGCGTTGATCGGCGAGCTAGACTACTTCACGCACGAGGAGCACCAGGTGCTCGACTGGTATCGCAACAACAAGCCCGTGCGGGAGAAAGGCTACACCACCACGCTCCTCGGCAACGACGCTGTCAAATTTATAAACGCCCAAACTCCCGCCATGCCATTCTACCTCTATCTCACCTTCAACGCTCCGCACACGCCGTATCAGGCACCCAAGGAGTACGGAGATCGCTTCCCATCATCAACGACCCAACCCGCCGCACCAACGCCGGCATGATCGCTTGCCTGGACGACGACATCGGACGAGTCGCGGCCCTTGCCCAAAAGGGCCTCGCGAGAACACCCTCATCGTTTTCCACAGCGACAACGGCGACGCCAGGAACGCGATGTTCACCGGCGTGATGGCCGACGTGTCGAAGATCAAGATCCCCTGCGACAATGGCCCCTATCGCGACGGCAAGGGTACGCTCTACGAAGGCGGCTGCGCGTCTGCGCCTTGGCCAACTGGCCGGGCCACATCAAGGCGGAGACCGTCGACGGCTTGATTCACGCCGTCGACCTCTACCCGACGCTCGCCGCCCTGGCCGGCGCCTCGACCCCAAGTGCAAGCCGCTCGACGGCGTCAACGTGTGGGACGCCATCGCCGAAGGCAAGCCTTCGCCACGCACGGAGATCGTCTACAACATCGAGCCATTCCGCGCCGCACTGCGCCAGGGCGACTGGAAGCTCATCTGGCGAACGCTGCTTCCGACCAGCGTGGAGCTGTTCAACCTGGCGCAAGACCCCTACGAGCAGAACAACCTGGCCGCCGCGAATCCGGAGAAGGTCGTCGCCTGCAAGGACGCTCGACGCGCTGTCCAAGGAGCCGCCAAGCCGCTGTTCCTATCGAAGCCAGTTCAAGGTCGTCATGCGAGCATGCACGGCGAACCGGTGCTGCCCACTGACGAAGGCTTCGGCGACGACGATGACCATCCCTGAGTTCCAGGATCATGAACCCTCAACTCTCCCCTCGCCTGCTCGTCGCGCTGATCGTGGCCGCGGCCTCCGGTTGTTTCACCGCGGCATCCCAAGGCGCCACGGATTCCGGCTGGCCGCGTGTCTTCACTAAAAACGGGCGGCAACTAACCATCTCTATCAGCCGCAAGTGGAGTACTGGAATGGCTACACCAACTCTTCTTTCACTGCGCCATTGCGGTCAACGGCGTGACCAAACCGAGCATTCGGCATCGCCGAGGTGGACGGCATGACCCTGGTGGACCACGCCACCCGTTGCGTCGCGGTGGTTCCCGTCGAGCGCAATCTCCGGTTCCCCGGCCCTTCGGATGACGACGCGGCCCCCTTCGTACTGCCGTGGACCAACTCGTCCCGCCGGATCAAGTGACGACCGTGTCGCTCGACCGGGCGCTTGCCTACCTGAGCCCGCTGACCAGCCGCACCAGCGTCGTGGCGGCCTGAACCTCGATCCCGCCGACAATCTACTACAGCCCCCAGCCCGCGGTCCTCGTCATCTTCATGGGCCAGCCGCAGTTCAAGCCGGCCGCGAAGGATCGGACTGAGCTCCTTCGCCTTGAACACCAACTGGAACATCCTCTCTGACACCGTGAGTTAGCATTACTTCCTGCTAGACGGGCACCGTGGCTGACGGCTCCGGACCGTCAACGGACGATGGACTCCGGCCGGGCCCTGCCGCCCTCGCTCACCTCGCTCCCGGCGAACGACAACTGGGCTGAAGTGCGCCGACATATCCCTGCCAAGCCCCCAAATCAGCGCCCGTCGTCTTCGTGACCACCCAGCCCGCCGAACTGATTGTGACTAAAGGTGATCCCGCCTTCGATCCAATTACGGGAACCAAACTCCCGCGCGTCACCGACACGGACAGCGTGCTCTTCCAGAATTCAGGCGACGGACAATTCTACTTCCTGGTAGCGGGTCGCTGGTTCCGCGCCGGGAGCTTGGACGGCCCGTGGTCTGCTGCCAGCAGGAATCTGCCGCCCGACTTCGCCCGGATTCCCGACACTGACCCCGCAGCATTTGTCAAAGCCTCTGTGCCTGGCACGCGCGAGGCCCAGGACGCCGTGTTCCTGGCCTCGGTTCCTGCCACGACCACAGTGTTTATGACCAATCCTCCGGTGCAGGTGATCTATAATGGCCCGCCTCAATTTCAGCGATCCAAGGAACTGCCGTCCAATACGCCGTCAATTCGCCGTACGCGGTGCTCATGGTGGACGACCAATATTATTGCTGCGACCAGGGTGTCTGGTTCGCCGGCGCCACGGCCACGGTCCCTGGGGCTGTCTTACAAATCTCCCGCCGGCTATTTACACCATCCCGCCGTCCAGCCCTCTGTACAACGTGACTTACGCCACGGTCCAAAGCTCTACGCCAACCAGCGTGGTCTATAAGCGAAGACCGCGGGCTACAGCGGAGAATACGTGGATACGGACGGCGTGGTGATGTTCGGCGCTGGGATGTCCCCCAATGCCGCACTGGCGGCTGAGAATGAACCTTACTTTTACCCTGCGCCGGTGTATTATTCCTACGGCTGCGGGGCGATCTATCAATACGGTTACGGCGGTTACTACAGCCCCGCGTATGCGGCCTATGGCCCCTACGGCGGAGTGGGCTATGCCACGGCGTACAATCCGGCCACAGGCACTTACGCCCGCGGAGCTGCCGCCTACGGTCCCTACAGCAGTGCCAGTGTCCGCCAGGCTTACAATCCCTACACAGCGGCCTACGCCCAGGCCGCAAGTTCAAGCACTGCTTACGGGTCCGCAGGAAGAGCCATGGCGGTACAACCCGGCCGCCGGCAACGCCGCTTGGGGTGGGGATACCGCTCCAGCGCTTACGGCAGCGCGGGCGCTGTTAAGACAAGCCAGGGCACCGGCGTTGCGGCATGGAGCACGTCAGCGAATCAGGGGGCCGTCGCCAGGACCGCGTCAGGCGATGTATTTGCCGGCCGCGATGGCAATGTGTACAAGCGGAGCCCTGACGGGACCTGGTCCAGAGTCACCAGCAGTGGGTGGGAAAGCCTCCAGAACCCACGCCCACAAGCCCAGCCGGAGGCCGTTTGGCGTCAACAAGAAGCTTACTCCCAAGCCAGAGCATTCGAACAAGAGCAGCTCGCGAGCGCGGCCACCAGTTGGATTCAGAACTATCAAAGCCTGGAATCGCAGGCCCAGGCGCGCCAGTGGGGCAACCAGCAAGCCCTCCGTGCCCAGTCGTGGCAAAGCTTCCGCGGTGGGTGGGGAAGGCGCAGGTAGCAGACCTCGCTCGGGGGACCTCCGGGATACCAAGTAATCTGTCTGGCTCGGTAAGCATGCCTCGCCCAGGCGGCCGATAGCTCCAAGTGGTGGACATCGCGTGGGCTCAATGCTACGATCGGAGAAAGGAATATGACCTATGAAGCCCCAACTTACTCCTCGCCTGCTCGCCGCGCTGCTTGCGACCGCAGCCCTCAATTCTTTCATCGCGGCGTCTCAACCCACCACGGATTCCGGCTGGCCGCGTGTGTTCACTAAGAACGGCCAGCAGCTAACAGTGTATCAGCCCCAGGTGGACTATTGGTACGGCTACACCAATATCCACTTCCGCTGCGCTATTGCCCTCAAGGGCGTAACTGAACGCGAGCAATTCGGCATCGCTGAGGTAAACGCAGTCACCGTGGTGGATCAGGCCCTCCGCTCGGTCGTGATGGTCCCCCTCGAGCGCAACCTCCGCTTCCCCAATGCGTCCGACGCCGACGCGGCTGCGTTGCGTTCCGCGGTGGATCAGATTCGACCACCGGACCAGCCGACCACCCTTTCGCTCGACCAGGCGCTGGCATACCTGAAGGCCGGTGAACAGCCGCAACAACGTCCCGTCGCGTTGAACCTCAATCCGCCCACAATATTCTACAGCCCCCAACCGGCCATCCTCGTCCAGTTCCTGGGCAAGCCGCAGTTCAAGCCTGTAGCGCCCGACCGGCCCGAGCTGACGTTCGCCCTCGACACGAACTGGGACCTCTTCTATGACACCGCTAGTCAGCGCTACTTCCTTCTGAACATGGGTACCTGGCTAACTGCCGCAGACGTGAACGGCCCCTGGACTCCCACACAGGACCTTCCCACCTCGCTGAACTCACTGCCCGCAAACGATAACTGGGCCGCGGTCCGCCAGAATATACCCGCCCACGCCCCCGGACCGGCACCAGTCGTCTTTGTCAGCACTCAGCCGGCTGAAATGATTGTCACTCAGGGTGACCCAGCCTTCACCTCCATTTTCGGGACCGGGCTCTTCCGCGTCACCAATACTGATAGCGTCCTGTTCCAGAATGCGGGAGACCTGCAATATTACCTCCTGGTAGCCGGTCGCTGGTTCCGTGCTGGCGATCTGAACGGCCCATGGTCAGCCGCGAGCAGGGATCTGCCGGCCGACTTCGCTAAGATCCCCAACAGCGACCCCGCAGCTTTTGTCAAAGCTTCCGTGCCTGGTACACGCAACGCCCAGGACGCCGCATTCCTGGCCTCGGTGCCGACCACGACCACCGTCTTTGTGACCAACACCCCGGTCCAGGTGACCTATAATGGCTCGCCGCAGTTCGCGCCCATTGCCGGAACCCCCGTCCAATACGCGGTCAACTCGCCCTACTCCGTGCTCATGCTCAATGACCGGTATTATTGCTGCGACCAGGGGGTCTGGTTCGTGAGCCCCGCCGCGAGTGGTCCTTGGGCCTTCTGCTCGAGCGTCCCGCCGGCCATCTACACCATCCCGCCATCCTGTCCGCTGTACAACGTGACCTACGCCACGATCCAAAGCTCGACCCCCAACAGCGTTGTCTACAGCCAGACCGCCGGCTACAGCGGGGAATACCTGGACACGGACGGCGTGGTGATGTTCGGAGCGGGGATGGGCCTTGGTGCCGCGCTCGCCACCGATAGTGGTGCCTACTATTACGCCGCACCGGTCTATTATTCCTATGGGTGCGGAGCGGTTTATCACTACGGTTACGGCGGGTATTATAGCGCGGCACATGCCGCGTACGGCCCCTACGGTGGTGTAGGTTACGCCGCCGCTTACAATCCCGCGACGGGCACCTACGCCCGCGGAGCTGCCGCCTACGGCCCCTACGGCAGTGCCAGCGTCCGTCAGGCTTACAATCCCTATACAGGAGCCTACGCCCAGGCAGGCAAGGTCAATACCGCCTATGGATAAGCGGGACGCGCTGCTGCCTACAATCCGACCACCGGCAATGCCGCTCGGGCGCCCCGCTCCAGCGCCTACGGCAGCGCCGGGGCCGTAAAGACGAGCCAGGGCACCGGCGCGGCCGCGTGGAGCACGCCGGAGAACCACGGCGCGTGCGCCAAAACCCAATCAGGCGATGTCTATGCGGGCCAGGACGGCAGCGTTTACAAGAAAAGCCCGGACGGGACCTGGTCCAAGAATACCGGCAGCGGTTGGGAAAGCGTCCAAAGCCCACACCCCCAGGCCCAATCGTCCCAGCCAGAGCGGTCCGCGAGCGCTAGCAGTAGTTCCAGCCAGAACTGGCAAAGCCTGGAATCCCACTCCCAGTCGCGCCAGTGGGGCAATCAGCAAACCCAGCGCGCCCAAGAGTGGCAAGGTTCCCGCGGCGGCTGGGGCAGACGCCGGTAGCAGACCCGCTCCGGCCAGCAGATTCGCCGGGCTTACGTCCGTCCCCACGATCCGCTTCATCGGGGTTGGACATGCACGTAAGGCTATCAACCGCTTCATTCAGCGGTTATCGGGAACAAATAGACCGTTAAACTCGGAGTTTCACACCCTGGCGGCTCTGAACGGAGCGCCGTGCCAACCTGGCTAGCCTCAGGGGAGCCTGAGGGTGGCTTGGGGGTAGCCTCAGGGGAGCCTCAGGGTTGGTTTTTAGGGGAGCCTGCGGGTGAGCTTGTCGGGTGGCTTACGGTTGGCTACCATATGGCTTCGGGGTGGCTTCAGGGTAGCCTCAGGGTGGCTCGAAGCCATTCTTCATTCATCAATCTACCTTCTGCATTCCGTGCGTGTGGGGGCGATGGGACTTTTGGAACAGCAACCGTTTATCCCACTACACTGACGTTCCCTAGGTCGGTTGCGATGGGAGATTTCAATGGAGACGGCGCTCCGGACTTGGCGGTAACGAGTGCCCCTCAGTTCACCAACTCTTCGGCAGGCAAGCTGGCAGTATTGCTCAACAACGGTCATGGAACATTCCAGGCCCCGGTCCTATACGCTACCGGCGGTCGCGACGCATATTCCGTGGCCGTCGCAAACCTGAATAAGGATGGCAAGCCCGACTTGGTGGTGGCTGACGGCTGCGACGGTTATGTAGCCACCTGCCCGCTGGGTGGCGGTGTGGCGGTTTTCCTGGGCGTGCCCGCAACGACCACAACCAAGGTTACGACCTCGGGCACTCCGTCTCTGAAGGGCCAATCGGTGACGTTCACTGCTACCATCACTGCCACCGAGGGCCCAATCTCAAATGGGACCACAGTCACTTCTACAACAACGGTACTCAAATTGGGACGGCTAAGACGACAAGTGGCATAGCGAAATTCACTACATCCTCCTTGACCGTTGGGACGCACACGATTAAGGCGAGCTATCCGAGCACTGCTTACTTCAAAGCCAGTTCTGGGACGGTCGCACAAGTTGTGAATTAGCTGGATGTCCGGGGCAGAGATAGTCGGAGCGGATGGCAGTAGTGCACAGGACTGTGCGCTTAGCGATGCTTGCGGAAAATTTCGAAGATCAGATTGAAGAATTGCACTAGCGTGATCCCGATCGTGACATAGACCGCGATCTCCAGGCGGCGGCCCGCCTCTTGCGTCCCGCGCAGCAGGTCGGCGATGTCTTTGGTGGACTGTTGCAGAGTATCGGCGAGTTGCTCAAAGTGCTGCAGCGAAGCCCTCATTTTCTCCGAGGTCCTCGACATGGCCAGGGCAGCTTCACCGAACTGCTGTCCATTGCGCAGATCAAGCTCAGCCCGACATGCAGTCCACCACGGGCTCCCGGGGGGACTGTCATACATGCGTTGGCGGATCTCCGCGTAAGAACGGTTGCGCAACACCTCGCCTAGCGCCGCTACTTTATCGGAAGCCGGGGTGGTGGGCTCGCTGGACTTGATTTCCGCGGCTTTCGCGTCACTGATGATGCCCGGCATACAAGGAGGTTATCAGCCGATACCTGCCAAATTGAAGTGCCCGAAGTGCATGTCCGCCCTTCCGTCTCCGGGCAGTGCATTACTTCGTAATGACCTTGTCCTTGCCCATTCAGCCATGCTGGACTTCGACCCTTCGTGTAAGCACGAGCACTGGTCGGGGATTCAGGCATCACAGGCAGATCTGTCGGATTCGGACATCGCCAGCGTGCATAGCGAGCGATTCGTGAAGGCGAATACCTGTTTTGACGTGACAATGTTGGGACATCGGGGAAGCCGGGAAATCCTTGACAACACAGGCAACTCTGCTAAAGTTTCAGAGAGGTTCCGAATCTGTCCCAATTTTCGCAGGTGCCCATGGCTATGAAAAACGTGTACGAGGTGTTGCGTCAGAAAGAGATGGAACTGACCCGACTGGAGAAAGAAGTGGAGGCGCTGCGGCTGGTGGCTCCGCTGCTCTCGGAAGAGAAAGAAGGCGCGTCGGAGGGGTCCAAGAGCGCATTGCCGACGGCGGTCAATGGACCGCAAGCTCCACGCATGACGGTTCCATCATCGCCTTCAATTCCGGCGCCGCAGCCGGTGCGGGCGGCAGGATGGGAAGATACGGCGAAGCGCTGGCCGTAAGAAATTGAACTAGCGAATTTTTCGCGCGATGCTAGCGCGCGATTCCTGATTTTATTGGCCCGGGATCTTCCCGGGCCTTTGTGTTTGTAGCGCAGCCGCCGCTCGAGTCAGAAGCGGCCTTCTGGCTGGGCAAGATTCTAATTCGTCAGCGTTTCCTGGTCGGCAATACACTGCCATTTGCCGTCGCGTTTGATCCACGTATCGGTGAAGCGCCCGTGATGGACAAAGGGCCTGCCGTGGTCCGTACCCTTGGTGCGATAGGCGCTGGTGACGATGGCCGTATCGCCATAGAGATAAATTGTGGGGTCGGTATTTGAAATTTCCTGTGGATTGAACGACTTGTCCTTCATGTCGGCCAGGTATTGTGCTTTATTCTGCAGCGTCCCGTGATGATCGACGCTGATGAAGGTATCGGCCATGATGGACGCGGCGGCGTTCGCATCGTGATGGAGTTCGGCCTGGTTCCAGGCGCTTTCGAGAGCCAGGATCAGGCTCTTGTCGGCGGATTCGGAATTTTCCTGGCCGACGGCGAGCAAGGGCAGCAGTAACGGTAAGAGGCGGATCAGCTTCATCGAGGCATCCCCGTGATGCGAAGTAATTTTGATTTGGGAACGCACGGCCACAGCGGTGCAAAGCGGCTGATTCAACTTAACGGCGTGAGTGCAAGCACTCAGTTTCACCGCGTCAGTTGATTCGGCCTTCGACTGCGACGGTACTGTCCCCAAACCCCACTGATTGAGACATTTTATACTCCCGCAACTTCGCGCAATGCCGCCAGCAGGCGGTCGACTTCTTCGACTGTGTTGTAGTGAACGAGGCCGATCCGCAGGAAGCCACCCGACTTTTCCACATCGAGATGCTCGGTAAGGTTCAGGGCATAGTAGTTGCCGTCCCAGGTGAAGAATCCGCGGTCGCCGAGTTTGGTGGCGAGTTCGAGGGGAGTGTGGCCTTCGATTCTGACCGCGAAGGTCGTGCAGCGTTCGTGGAAGCGGGCGGGATCGGTAATGCCGTAGATCTTCAGGACGGGGATCTTTTTCAGCCCGGTCATCATGCGGTCGAGCAGGATGCGCTCGTGCTCGTGGATCGCCGAGTAGGCGGCCTCGATGGCGGCACGGCGCGGGGTGAGTTCGGGTCGAGCTGCGCTCGACGGACGGACGGGGCGTCCGTCCCCACATGTTTCATCTCCACTCGTTCCGTCTCCAAGCTTTTCGGCAGCGTGGCGGCCGAGGTCGGCGATGTATTCCACGCAGGCGGTGATTCCGGCGATGCATTCGTGATTCAGCGTGCCCCATTCCCAACAGTTTGGAATCGCGTTGGTATTGGGACGAACCTTATAAGGACGAATGCGCTTCAGGTGCTCGCGTTTGCCATAGAGCACACCCATGTGCGGGCCGAAGAATTTGTAGGTCGAGCAGGCGAGAAAATCACAATCGAGCGCCGCCACGTCGATGAGCCCGTGCGGTCCGTAGTGGACGGCGTCGATGTAGGCGAGAGCGCCGACGGCGTGAGCCAGACGCACAACTTCTTTCACAGGATTGATGGTACCGACGGCGTTGGAGGCGTATCCAACGGCGACCAGTTTCGTCTTGCTGTTGATCTTGGAAGCCAGGTCGTCCATGTCGAGGGTGCAGTCATCGTCGTTGATCTCCGCCCAACGGACGGTGACGCCCCGGTCCTCCGCCATGGCGAGCCAGGGCGAGACGTTCGCATCATGGTCGAGGCGGGTGACAAGGATCTCGTCGCCGGGCTTCAGTTCGCGGCCGATCGCGCGGGAGATGGCGAAGGTCAGCGTGGTCATGTTCGGACCAAAGGCGACTTCGTCGGCGCCGCAGCGCAGAAAGTCGGCGAGAGCCGCGCGGGCTTCGGCGATCATGGCATCGGTGTGGCGGCTGGTGGCGTAGGCTCCGCCGGTGTTGGCGTTATCGCGACGCAGGTAGTTCGAAATGGCGTCGATCACGCGCTGCGGGACCTGGGTTCCACCGGGGCCATCGAGGAACGTGGCGGGATGGCCGTTCACGGTTTGCGATAGAGAAGGGAATTGGGCGCGGACGTAGGTCAGGTCTAGGGCGATAGTTGGCTCAGTGATTGGCATGGGACCTTCTATTTTTACATGAAGGATCGAATTTCGCGTCTTGTCCGATCCTGACCCGCAACGTACTGCACCGGAGGCATGAGATCCTTCGCTGCGCCTGAAAGGCGGCTCCGCTCAGGATGACGCCAGAACAAAGTGACACCGAGAATCAAGACGGATCGCTGCGGGCTGCGCGAATGAAATCTGCCAGCATTCCGTACGCGGTCGCGTACAGGCCGGGATTTTCTTCAGTGATCGCAAGGCCGGGGAAGATATCCGTTTCGAAATACACGTACGACGACGTGCCGGTGATTCGTGCCATGGGTTCGGTGCTGCGAACTTTTTCGGGACGCACGCTGGCTTTTACTGCATCGGCGGTGCGTTGCGCGCGGCAGACCAGTTTGAAGGGCCAGCCGTCACGGCGGGCGTTGCGCATGGCTTGCGGCGTCAGGTCGCGAATGCCGTCGCGCTCGATCTGATCCAGGCGGATAGGCACGTCCATTAAAACTGTGATCAGCGCGCCGGTTTTTACGGTGGCGTCCCAGCCATCGATGTCGTGGGTGGCGTCGGTCTCGGCTACGCCGAGTTCCTGAGCTTTCTTGAGCGCGTCTTCGAAGCTCAGGCCTTGCTCCATCTGGCTGAGGATCACGTTCGTGGTCGAGTTGAGGATTCCGTGAAAGCCTTGCAGATGGATGGCGGGGAGTTGATCGAAGAGCGAGAAAATCGGCACGCCGTCCATAACTGTGGATTCGAAGAGGAAGCGCTTGCGTTGCTTCGCGGCCAGATCACGGAGTTCGCGGTAGGCATGGACGATCGGACCCTTGTTCGCAGTGATGGCGTGGGCTCCGTGCTCGAGGGCGGCGCGGATGTGCTCGACGGCGGGCTGGCCGTTCTCGACGTTGAGCGAGGTGGCTTCGAAGAGGATGTCGGCCTGGGCGGAGGCTAGCCAGTTTCGGACGTTTTGCAAGAGAGTATTGCCGGGATCAGCGCCTGAGCTTCGTGGTGAGATTTCGCGGGCGGGGGCGCCCGCGCCACATTTTTCTGGATCGATGCCTTTCGCGTCAGCAATCCACCCGAGACGGCGCGAGGCGATGCCGGTGACGCGGTACGTGAGGTTATAGCGATCGCGGAGTTCGACGGCACGATTCGCGAGTAATTCGACCAGCGTGCGGTTGACGTTGCCGAAGCCGAGGAAGCAGAGATTGTAGGTGCGGATCGGATTCCCTCAGGGCCGAAGCCCGATTGATTTTTTGCCGCTCTTCCACGATGCTGCACCGCTGTTTTCGTAGAGACGTTGCTTGCAGCGTCTTGCTCACCAGATATCGAATGCTGCCGGCAGAGACGTAGCAAGCTACGTCTCTACGATTAAGGCACACGAACACTGCCTACAGCTAACCCATCACCGTCGTGTGTTCGGGTTTGATCTTGTAGAGGACGCGGACTTCGCCAGGCTGGCCGTAGGGATATTTATCGACGCCGAGATATTTCTTGGCCATTTTATGGATGTGCTCGGCGGCGCCTTCTTCGGTGATCTCGACGACGCGGCCGCGGATTTCCAGGTAGCGATAGGGATTTTCGGGATCGATGAGGGCCAGTGAGACGCGGGGATCGCGGCGGACGTTGCGATCCTTTTGCCGTCCCCGCGCGGAGTTGAAGATGACGTGCTCGCCGTCGAAGTCACACCAGACGGGCGTGACTTGCGGGCGACCGTCGGGCATCAGTGTGCCCAGGCTGGCGAAGGCCCGCTTCTGGAAGAGGTCTTTATATTTTTCGGGGATGGCTTGCGACATGAGAGCCTCCATCAAATTTGAATTCCTGCTGAATTATAGACTGATAAATCCAGATGGCGGGTTGGCTGGCCGCCCCCTTTCCGTTCTCGCGCTCTTTGTTTAAAATTACCCATTCGCAACAAAGCAGGTTGTTCTGTGAGCGCCGGCTCGGCGCTGGCAGCAGAAATCTCCAATTTTCTCGCACAAATTCTATGCGGAATCGAGGACCTTGGTCTTGATCACTTCATTGTTCGTGGATCGTCACAAAAACGTGCTCCGCCGAAGCTTCGTCCTGGCTTTGATTGTTTTGTTGCTGGCCGCCGTCTCGCAAGCAGCCTTCGGCCAGGCTGCGGCGCAGAAGTATCCACCGACCATTGTGTTCATGACCGACTTTGGGGTGGTGGACGATTCGGTGGCGATTTGCCGAGGTGTGATGTACGGCATCATGCCCGAGGTGCGGATCGTGGATCTGACGCACCAGGTGACGCCATTCTCGATTTTTGACGGGGCGCGCTTCTTGTACGGGGCGACTCCATATTTTCCGGCGGGGACAGTCTTTGTCGTCGTGGTCGATCCGACAGTGGGAAGCACGCGCAAGGCGATTGTGGCGCACTCCAAGCGCGGACAATATTTTGTACTGCCGGATAACGGCGTGATTACCCTTGTCGAGCAGCGCGACGGGATCGATGCCGTGCGGGAGATCACGAATACCGAGTGGATGATTGGAAGCAAGCTGTCGTCAACCTTTCACGGGCGCGATATTTTTTCGCCGGTGGGCGCCCATCTGGCGCGCGGGGACGACTGGACTACGGTTGGTCCGGAAATGGCGGTAAAGGACCTGGTGCGCCTCGATCTGAAAATTGCCAGATCGGACGAACGCGGCCTCAACGCCATGGTGATCGCGACCGACGGGCCTTTTGGCAACCTGGTGACCAATGTCGACGCCGAAGAATTCCTGAAACTCGGCTACCAGCGCGGGCAGGAAGTCCCGGTAAAAATCGGCGAGAAGGAAATGAAGTTGAAGTTCGTGAAGACTTTCAGCGATGTGCCGCTGAACCAGCCCCTGCTCTACATCGATTCGCGAGGGCATCTTGGGCTGGCGGTCAATCAAAGCAGTTTTGCGGCAACTTTTGGAATTAAGCCGCCAGTGGCGTTGTTCATTCCACGGGGCGGCGCGGTAGGTCAATCGTCCCAGGGCGTTCATAGAAAGGAACTCATTCCCATGAAGTACGCTGCTCCGTACTTGCTTCGCAGAGGTGTCCTTATTGTGTTGCTGGTCGTTCCCAGTTTGCTTCTGGCGCAGAGCTTCCGCGGCTCAATCCGCGGGGAAATCAGTGATCCCAGCGGCGCCCTGATTCCGAATGCGAAGGTGACAGTGAAGGGCGTGGCCAATGGCGTGGTCCGCGAGGTCAGCAGCGGGCCGGATGGTGCATATGTGGCGGCAGAATTGCCGGCCGGGTACTACGACATTAGCGTGGAAGTGTCTGGCTTCCAGATCATGCGGCAGTCTGGAGCGGTCGTAGAAGTTGGAAGGGATACCACAGTCGATTTTCGGATGGTCCTGAAGGGGCAGGACGTAATTTCGGTATCAGCGGCGCCTCCGCTGATCGAGTCGACACGCGACGTGCTGGGTGAAGTGGTGGATCAGCGCCTGGTGGCGGACCTCCCGCTGAATGGCCGCGATTTCGGGAAGTTGGTGGCCCTGGTGCCGGGCGCGACCGTGGAGCCCTCAGGCGTGGCGGCGATCCAGAGCGGGTTCGGACAGTTTTCCATCAACGGCAATCGCGACCGGTCGAATAATTACACGGTCGACGGGACGGACAACAACGATCCGTTCTTCAATAATTCCGCAATGAATCAGACGGGAATTGGGGGCGCGCCGGCGTCGCTGCTGCCGATTGATGCGATCCAGGAATTCAATTTGGAGGCCAACTTCGCGCCCGAGTATGGACGCAACAGCGGGTCGGTCGTGAACATTCTGACGAAGTCGGGCAGCAACCGGCTGCATGGGACGGGATTTGAATTTCTGCGCAACAGCGCGATGGATGCGCGGAACTATTTCAACCGCGCCGTCGACGGATCTGGATTACCAGTCAAGAAGACGGCGTTTCGCAACAACAATTTTGGAGCTTCGCTGGGTGGACCGATCGTGAAGGATCGGACATTCTTCTTCGGAGCCTACGAAGGACAGCGCGAGCGCGTGGGATCGGACTTCACGTTCCTTGTACCCACCCAGGCGCAGATCAGTGGCGCCCAGGCATTGGTGTCCAGTAATGGGTTGACCCCGAATCCAGCGCTGACCAACATTCTTGGATTATTCACATCGCTGCCGAATTACAACGGTACTTCCGGGACGATTGCCGGAACGGACCTCGACAAGAACAGTGTCGACAGTTTCATCGCAAAGATCGATCATCAGATTACTTCTACCGAATCGCTGACTGCGCGCTATGCGTTGGCGCGCAGCCAGCAGGTATTTCCGCTGGGCGGACTGGGATTCGGAGCGGGATCGCGGTTGCCGGAATTTGCGCAGACTTCGCCCACGCGCGTGCAACTGGTGTCGGCCAGCTTGCTCTCTACACTGAGCTCGACGCGGATTAACGAAGTGCGTTTCGGGTACAGCCGTTACCGGACTTCGTTCGCCGGGCTCGATGGCAATTCCGATCCAGCGAGCTTCGGGACGAGCACATCGCCTTTTAATCTCGGCTCGGGAAAACTTGGATCTGCCCGAAATTGATTTCGGCGGCACGTTTGAAAATCTGGGAGCGAGTGGGTTCAGTATTCCACGCGGTCGCGTCAGCCAGAGTTACCAGATTCTCGACAACTTCACGTGGCTGAAGGGTCGGCACACGGTTAAGTTCGGCGGCGAGTACCGGCGCGCGACCATCAACAGCTTCAACGACAACCTGGAGCGTGGCATCTTCGCTTTCTTCGGGGAAGATCCATCAAGTTTCGCCCTGTGTCCTGGGGCGCCCACCGATCCGGCGGCCTGCAGCGATGGCGGCGCGCTTATGCTGTCCTCCTACTATCTGGGCGATACCTTTCCTCTGGCCAATGCAGGAAACACGCGGCGCAATACCTTCAACAACGGGCTCGAGCTTTTTTGGGCAGGATGACTTCCGCGTGTCTTCGAAGCTGACGGTCAACTACGGGATGCGGTGGGAATATTTTGGACCGATTGGCGAATCGCACAATCTGCTGTCGAACCTTGGGGCAGACGGGAACCTGGCGATGGTCGGCACCGACGGATTGAAGCACGCTTACAACCGCGACCTGAATAATTTTGGTCCGCGAGTCGGGTTTGCCTGGAATGCGTTGTCCAAGACCGTGGTGCGTGGGGCGTATGGAATTTATTACGACTACATTCCGCAGGACCTGATGATTGCCAACTTCACCAACTCCGCGGGGCTGGCGACCAACCCGATCGGACCGCAGGCGGTGGTGTCGTTTAACTACGATCCCACAGGATGGAACGGCATAGCAGCAGGGAATGCGATTCTGAGTCCGCCAAGTGGACCGTTTCCGAATCCAGGATCCAGCATTTTCGTGACGCCACGGAATCTGGTCACGCCCTATGCCCAGAACTGGAACCTAAACATCGAGCAGCAGATCACCTCGGCGGTTGCGCTGCAACTCGGCTACATCGGAAGCAAGGGCACGAAGCTGGTGCGATTGCGCGATGCCAACCAGCCCGACGTGAACGGGAACCTCAACAATTTCCCGCAGTACGGGCCGGTGGATCAGTTCACGACCATCAGCTTTTCAAACTACGACGCGCTGCAGGCGACGCTGCGCACGCGCAACTGGCACGGGCTGTCGGGATTCACGGGATACACGTGGTCGAAGTCGCTGGACGATGCTTCGGACGGAATTGATTTCAACTTTTCGACCGTGGCGTTTCCGCAGGATTCGAACAACCTGCGGGGGGATTATGGTCCGTCGAACTTCGATACGCGGCAGCGTTTCACGGCGGCGTTTTCTTACGAATTGCCGGATTTCGCCAAGCACAGCCGTCTGGCGGAAGGATGGGCACTCAATGCGATCATGACGGCGCAAAGCGGGCGTCCCGTGCCGATTGTCAGCGCCAATGATACCAGCGGGTTCGGCGGCGTTGCGGTGTCGAACTATCACCAGCGTCCGAATATGGTGCCGGGCGCGAATCCGATTGTTTCCAACTGGAGATCGAGCCCGGATGGAATTGGCTATCTGAACCCGGCGGCATTTATCCAACCGGCCGAGGGAACCTTCGGAACTATGCAGCGCAATTCGATTTACGGGCCACGCTTCTTCAACTTGGATTTCGCAGTTACCAAGGACACGCGCATTACCGAGCGCGTGAGCCTGCAATTGCGGGCGGAGTTCTTCAATATCTTCAACCATCCAAATTTTGCGTTGCCGGATTTCTTTATCGATCCCGGCTTTGTGGATATGGGGACGGCGGGAAATCCGCAGATTGTGCCGAGTACGACTGCATCGGCGAATCAGGGACAGATTACGCAGACGCCGGATCAGGCGCAGACCAACCCGGGCTGGGAGGCGGAGGGCCGCGCGTGATTCAGGTGGGGGTGAAGTTCCTGTTTTGAGAGGATCGGTTGCACAACGAAAGACGTGCGGTTGCGCGGGCTCACCTCGGCAGTTGTCGAAGAGCTGCTTTGTCTTACGGCCGAGTCTCTTGCTGGCAGCGCTCAGTGAGGATTTTGAGCGTGGTCAGGATTTTTCAACAGTTCGTACATCCAATTCCCGACGGCTACTTACTCATGCGTGGAGATAAACGCGCTGGAATCAGCGGCCTATTCTTGGTCACGGTATTGATGTGCGTGCACTGTCCGATGTGGGCCTCCCGCTAATCCCCCACACCCGTCTCAGACATGCTTTCGCCCTCGTCCGATTTGTGGGGCGTAGGTTTGCCAGAAAGTGTCCCTTCAAGATAGTTATCCACAAAGGACGAGGCAAATATCGCGAAGCCCCATGATAGAGCGCCGAACAAACAAGCATATTGATTTGAGCTTAATCCTCGAAGTGCGCCTTCTCGTTGCTGAAAGCGTGAGGGCCATGGTATGCCAAGAAGCTTACAAGCGAGTCTGAACACTACGACCCACAGCAAGCCAGCCGTCATCGAGACAACAAAAGGCAAGTGTTGCATCACTTGAGAATGATGCCGCCAAATCTGGCGGAAAGCAACCCGCGGAAGCAACTGGCGGCAGGCCTTAACCCTCCTTCACCCGGTTACTGTTGGTAGTGGGTTTTTTGGACTTTAGAACTATTTCGCGGGATGCAGTTGGTTCCACGGCGAGGACATTAGGTAGATCAATCATCTAGTTAGCATCAAGTAGATGATGGCTACCGGTCCCACTAATTGGATGAAAACGGTGAACCAATAGCTGAAAGGGTCATCGTCGCGATTGAACTTAAATCCCTTTGATCGTACTTCTCCCGTTTTCAGCGCAGAAATTCCGTAGTAGAAGACCAGCAGGAAAATTAGAATGATGAATATTCTCGCCAGCAGAAATTTGGGCATGGCTTCCACACTCCCATTCGCAATTGATTTCGGCGTGTTTGCCGCGCAACACTAGTGGACTGTCGCGGTGAAAGCGTTCGGCAGACCAAGCGGGGTTACGCCCTCGCTATGCTCGGCGGGGCGGACGAAGGCGTCCGCCCCTACATTCCTCACACTAACGCCGTCGTTGCGACAGGTCCACTAGTCCGCTCGCCTTCGGCTTCGCTGGACAGCCGAAGCGGCTGTCGCTACGTGAATTTGCTACGTGAGCTTTGCCACTCGGGGGAGGACTGCTCTCAGTAACGCTTCGAATGTGGTCTTCACACGCTCGCCAGTTTCCATTACTTCGGCATGGGAGAGCGGTTGATCGAGGATTCCGGCGGCCATGTTCGTTACGCAGGAGATTGCCAGGACGTTGAGTCCCATGTGGCGGGCGGCGATTACTTCCGCGACCGTGGACATTCCTACCAGGTCGGCGCCGATGCGGCGGAGATATTCGATCTCCGCGGGAGTTTCGTAGCTGGGGCCGAGCAGCGCGGCGTAAACGCCCTCGTGCAGCATCAGGCTCTGCTTGGCGGCTTCCTCGCGGGCGATCTCGCGATAGGCGCGGCTGTAGGCCTGCGTCATGTCGGGGAAGCGCACGCCGAAGCGGTCGTCATTGGGGCCGACCAGTGGATTGGTTCCCTGCAGATTGATGTGATCGCGGATCAGCACGAGCGCGCCTTGGGAGTAGCCGAGGTTGATGCCTCCGGCGGCGTTGGTGAGGATCACGGCCTTGATTCCCATGCGGGCGAAGACGCGGATGGGGAAGGCGACTTCCTGCGCGGAATATCCCTCGTATAAGTGGACGCGGCCCTGCATGGCGGCGACCGGGACTTGACCGGAGTTGCCGATGACGAGGCGTCCGGCATGTCCGATGGCGGTGGATTGCGGGAAGGATGGGATGTCGGCGTAGGGGACGCGGGTCGCGTCGGTGAGCGAGTCGGCGAAGGCGCCCAGGCCGGAACCGAGGACGAGTCCGATCTTGGGACGGAGCGGCGTGCGGTTCAGGAGTAGTTGTGCGGCGGAGTCGGCTAGGGTGAATTGGTCGGTCATGATTTTGTTTGTCATCCTGAGCGGAGTGGATGTCCCGCCTAAGCGGGACATCCGCGTAGTCGAAGGATCCCTATGATGACGACAACCGTGTTCCGGTAGGGATCCTTCGACTGCGCCAGAGTTCGCATTCGCGAACTCTGGCTTCGCTCAGGATGACAGTTCATCAGGATGACAGTTTCATGCAATTACAAATCGCCGTCGGACAGGGTGCGGCCGTGGCCGTTGCGGTCCAGCCAATCATACAGAAATGTCTGGTAGAGATAGGAAGCGACAATCTCTTCGCCGAGTTCATGCGTCTCGGTGCAGATGAACGGGAGGCGCAGGCCGGCCAGAACCGCGATCAGCGATTGCGCGATGCGGTTGGGATTGGCGGCGCGGTAGGCATACTCGGATTTGATTTCAGTCAGTGATGCAGTGACCACGAGCAGGCTGTGCGGGCGTTCGGCCATGCGGCGCAGGCGGTTGATGAAAACGGTGCGGTTGGTGGTGAAGGAACAAATCAGGTCGGCGAGATCTTTGCGTTCGACGACGCAGGTGTCTTCCATCCCCTCGACCGAGTAGTCTCCGAGGCGCAGGGCGCGATGCTCGACGCGGGCGAACCATCCTTTGAAGCGGCGGAAGGAGAGCGGGTTCTGCTCGCGGGTATCGACAATCGCGACAGGTAAAGGCGTGCGGAGTTGTGTGCCTCCGCGCTCGGCGATCACCGGTAGCATGGGATGCGCCACCGGCGCGGTCATCGTGGTCCAGGCGAGCGGAGACGGGATTAAAGTTCGTTTGCGCGGCATGAATCAAGCCAAAAGAAAAAATCAAAACCTTCACCACAGAGGTCACGGAGGACACAGAGAAACCAGAACTCTGTGTCCTCCGTGTCCTCTGTGGTTAAGATTTGTTGTTCCTATACAGACTAAAACTTCTTTTCGAATTCCGTAAATGCAGCTTCCAGCTTCCATTGTTCACGGGCGCGCTCGCTGGCGGCGAGAAACTTTGCGCATCCCGCGGAGGGCTTGGCTGCTCCCTTCGCATCGCTCGCGCACGGCGGCTACCGGGCGGAACGCTCCCTTGGTTTCGGCCCACAGGCTTTGGCCCGGCAGGAAGCTGTGCTCGACGCTGGTTCGCGTCATGCGCTTCAGTTCAGTGTACGGCAAGTGATAGCCCTGCACCGCGCGCAGATATTCGTGGGTCATGTCGGAGCGGGCTACGCCTTCGTCGTCGGAAGAGATCGCGACCGGAACACCGTACTTCATGTAGATCGGCAGCGGATGATCGTCTCCACTCACGCCCAGGATCTGATCGTTGGAAGTGAGACTAATTTCGACCATCACATTGCGAGCGGCCATCTCCTTCATCAGGCCGATGGGATCCTTTTCCAGCATGACGTCGACGCCGTGGCCGATCCGTTCGGCATGGCCGCGTTCGACCGAGGCGCGAATGTGGAAGGAGAGGTCCTCGGGTTTGACCTGGCCCATGGCAATTTCGCCGGCATGCAACGCGATGTGGACCTTGGGATAAACGCCGTGCAGGTAATCGAGCATGGCCATGTGCTGGTTGAAGTCGTGAATCGGGACATACCAGTCCTCGGGCATGACCAGGTTCAGGCCGACGAACTTCGGATCGCTGGATGCCAGTTCGAATCCCAGAAGGATTTGAGCGAATACCGCTTCGGGGGCCAATCCACGCAGGACCTGGTAGAGATAGCGGATCGTGACGGTGCATCCCGGTTCGGCGTCGGGCGTTCCGCACTTGAGTTCGGAGCGGGCGCGGGCGATGTCCTCGGCGAGATTCCCGCTGGTAGCTGCGGCGATATCCTTCATTCCGCCGTTCAGCAGCCTCTCGCGCATGCGGGAGAAGTCGTCGTCCCATCCGAGATTCGCAGCCAGGCCCGCTGCGGCGCCGTGGTCAGCGGTCACCATGAATTCGATGTACTGCACATGCTCTTTCGCGGCGCGGTTGCTGACAGTGGCGATGGCTTCCGCGGTGTGGGTGCGGTCCGCCGGACTGAACTTGTCGAAGGTTGCGAAGAAGTGGTCGTGGCCCGACTCGTCGCCGGGACGCCAGTTGCGCATGGACCAGGCATCGATGATCTGGTTGTAAAGGACGTGGTCGCCGTAGGCGCAGCGGATGGCCGGCTTCGGCGTGTATTTTTCGCAGGAGTCGCAAGGTGCTCCCAGCAGGCGCGAGGTCGTGCGGTCGACGCAGAAATTGTCGGAGGCGGCCCAGTCGATGAGATCTTCGGCGTAGATAGCGCCGCTGAGATGGTTGTGGAGGTCTCCGCCCTTGGGCAGGTCGTGCAGGAAGGCGAGCAGCAGGGATGGCTGGCGGCGGATGGAATCGAGATAGCCGGATGTTTTCAGTTCGGGAGTTTGCGCGGCTCCGAGAATTGATAGAAATACGACGACTAGACCGCTGCCAATGATCCTCAGCTTCATTAGTGCCTCCACCATCAGGAAACGGGATTGTAATTCGTGCAGCAGCAGTCCTGCCAATTCAGAGTTGGTGACGACCTCCCTTGATCGCGGTTTTTCTTGGCGATCTTAGCGGACGTTATTTGCGAACTTCGCGGTCAAAAGCTTTTGCCGCAAGGCGCGCAGGGACCCCGCGAAGGTCGCGAAGAATATCTCTATACCAATTAGGGTCTAACAACAGATGACGACCCACTCTGCTACATTATTTTCCTATGCCTCAGGTTTCTGCCAAGCCTTTTCGTAGTTTTGCCAGCGACAATAACGCCGGAGTGCATCCCGAAATTATCGATGCGATCACGCGCGCCAATCGGGGACATGTGATTGCCTATGGCGACGACGATTACACGCGGTCGGCAATTGCCAAGTTTGAAGAACATTTCGGCGCCGGCATCGAAGTCTTTTTTACGTTCAACGGGACGGGAGCGAATGTGCTCGGGCTGCAGGCGCTGTGTCGTCCCTACCACGCGGTGCTGTGCAGCGACTTCGCGCATATTTATAGCGATGAATGCGGCGCCCCGGAAAAACACACGGGATGCAAGCTGATTCCGCTGCCGCACCGGGACGGCAAGATTACCGTGGAGCAGGTGCGGCACGCGTATCACGGAATTGGCGACCAGCATCACGTGCAGGCGCGGGTCATCTCGATCACGCAGTCGACGGAGATGGGCACGGTCTATAAGCCCGAGGAAATTCAGGCGCTGGCCCGATTTGCCCACGAGCACGAAATGTTCCTGCACATGGACGGAGCGCGCATCGCGAATGCCGCCGCTGGCCTGGGCCAGACGCTGCGGCAGGCGACGCGCGATCTGGGCGTGGATGTGCTTTCATTTGGGGGCACCAAGAACGGGATCATGGGCGGGGAGGCAGTAGTGTTTTTCAATCCCACGTTGAGTGCGGATTTTCTTTACCTGCGCAAGCAGGGGATGCAGCTGGCCTCGAAGATGCGATTCATTGCGGTGCAATTTGAGGCACTGCTGACGAATGATTTGTGGCGGCGCAGCGCAGAGCATGCCAACCGCATGGCGCGGATGCTGGAAACGGAGCTCCGAAGAATTCCTCAGGTCCGCATCGTGTGGAAGGTGGAGGCGAACGGCGTGTTCGCGCAGATTCCGCAGCATGCCATCGAGAAGATCAAGGAGCGCTACTTCTTTTATCCCTGGATCGAGGAGGAGGGCATTGTGCGCTGGATGTGCTCGTTCGATACGACAGAAGAGGACGTCAAAGAGTTTGCCCACTTCGTGGGTGAGGCGTGAAGCGCTGAGGCGGCAGGGGCAAAGGCTGGTTGTACGAACCTTTGCCGTGGGGACCATCGGAAGACGTGCCCTGAAACGAATCTCGCAGGGGATTCTGGATCTTTTAAACATCCTCCAGAAGTTTTCCCAGCGTGGGTTTGTGTTTTTCCGGCTTCTTCTTTTTCGCGATGACGATCTTTTCTGCCGGCGGCGAGCCGACGCGCTCTCGGGCTAATTCCTTCACCGCGGTTACCGCGCGAAAGCGCTTCACTTTTCTTTTCCTCGGCATGTCGAGTTCGTCTGTTACCGGCCTGAACCGAGTGTAACCTGAGCGCGTTCCCCCGCGCGTTACGACCCGTACACCTCGGCAAATGTGCAATAATTCGTACCTGGGACGCGGAAAGTTTGCGATCCGGTGACGAATTTATGGAAGAACGCGATTTTTTTGACGAAAAGCAGGAAAAGAAGCCGGCAGCGCTGAATTGTCCTCATTGTCATCAGTCGGCGGAGTACGAAGTGACCTGGATTGTCCGCACCAAGAAGCGGCAGCTTTCGGGACGGGCCGATGAGCGTGATCGAGCGCGCTTCGCCAAGTTCCGGTCTTACATGGTGCGGAAAGACGACATGATGGCGTGCAAGAACATGCGTTGCCGCAAGCGGTTTGAGCTGACGGGGCAATCGACAGTGATCACCGAGTAAGAGCCGCTCTTCCGAAAAATCCCACTTCTCGCAAAAGAAGCGAGAAGTGAGGCACCCTACTTTTCATTGTCTGTCGGCGCTATTTTGTCAGGCCCGCTTCGCGGGCGTACTCTGGGCCGAGAATCTCCGGTAGTCCTTCCAGGCCCGCTGCTTTTCCTTCGCGCTCGGCGAATGCAATCATCTCCTGCTCGCGTTCGGGCGGCAGCGGATGACGCTCGTAGGTCGAGAGCAATTCGTCGACGCGCTGCCGGGCGCGCTCGAGAATGTCGGGCAATGCAGCGTCCCCGTTGGAGAGGCCGCGATCGATCACCTTCGATGGGAAGTGCTGCTCTTTGCGGAAAAGGGTGCGCGTCTCCTTCAGCTTCAGAAAGTCTCCTTGCAGTCCTGTCTGGGCGAACATGGCTACGGCCAGGGAGTCGCCGCGCGGCTCGATACCTTCGATCAGGCGCTGCGCGGAGGCGATGGCCTCGGCATCGATGACCAGCTTTTCGATGCTGTGGCAGGCGAGGAAATCGAGCATGCCGGCGCCGGAAATCATGTTGATGCCGGCCAGCGCTCCCAGCACTGCCGACATTCCGCTTTCCATTTCGACCTGCGCGTCGATCACGCGGCCGTCTCCGGCGACCATGTAGGCATGCGTCGGCAGGCCAAGATACTTTCCGACTTGCGGAGCAGCCGAGATCGAGCATGGCGGTTTCAATCGCGCCCATGGGAGTCTTGCCGGTGCGCATGTCGAAGATGGCGGGCGCGCCTCCCCAGACGATGGGCGCTCCGGGCTGCGCGAGTTGATGAATGGTGATGCCGCTGATGCACTCGGCGGCGTGCTGCACGACTGATCCGATCAAGGTGACCGGAGCGGTCGCGCCCGCCAGTGGCATGCTGACGATTTCCGCTGGGACTCCGGCGCGGGCCAGGTCGACGAGATTCTGCGAAGCGAACTCCGACCAGTTCAGCGGCGGCGACGGGCAGACGTCGAAGATGGCGCGCGGATGCTGGCGAAGGGCGTCGCGGCCTCCGCTTTCGATGGCGAGCAGATCGATCAGCGTGTGCAGGCTTTGCGCGGAGAACGCTCCGGTGACGACCGGTTTTTCGGAATACCACAGCACCAGCAGAAGGCGGTACCAGTCGCCGATTTCCTGCGGAACGTCATTGCAGACCATCGCGGTGGACTGCGCGGCGAACTGGGGAAGCATCTCGGCGACCTGCACCAGGCGCACGAGGTCGGCGGAGATTGCCGGACGCGGCTGCTGCGTTTCGGGATCAAGAATGTTCAGGCAGGACGAGCCGGGATCGAAGTGGACCTCGTCTCCGCCATAGTGCACGGCGGGTTTGCCGTTGCGGTCGTAGAGGCAAAATCCGCGCGGAACGAGTTCGAGCAGGCGGCGGGCGAGGATTCGGGGATGTGCGCGACGCCGTCTTTCACGGTGATGCCGGCAGCGCGAAGCAGGTCCTCGACGTAGGGAGCGACGCGCACGCCGGGGTCTTCGATGAGTTGGAAGGCTTCGTCGAGGATGCGTTCGATCAGCGGTTTGTCGAGGAGTTCGAGTTTCGGTCGCATGTCGCTGATCCCCACAAATCTCCAGGCGTAGAGACGCAGCTTGCTGCGTCTCTGCCGGCAGCGTTGCCTAGCTCAAAGCCTGTGAACGCCGCCCGGCAGAGACGTTGCGAGCAACGTCTCTACGACACGGTCTGCAACTTCTGCTGCATCAATTCTGCGCCAGGGTTACGGCGCTCATGGCGTCTTTGGCGTAGCCGTCGGCGCCGATTTCGTCGGCCCAGCGGCGGGTGACGGGAGCGCCTCCGACCATGATCTTCACCTGCGAGCGCAGGCCGGCTTTTTCGAGGGCTTCGACCACCCTTTTTTGATTGCGCATGGTCGTGGTCAGAAGTGCGGAGACGCCGACGATGTCGGCATTCAATTCGCGCGCCTTGGCGGCAAATTTCTCCGCGGGAACGTCGACTCCCAGATCGTGGACGCGGAATCCATGCGCGGTCAGCATGGTGCCGACGAGAATCTTGCCGATCTCGTGGATGTCGCCTTTCGTCGTGCCGAGCACGACGACGCCGGCCGACGGGGCGCTCGGTGCCGAGCTTCCGCAATTCCGGATCGAGCACGGCCATGGCGGCGCGCATGGCCTCGGCGGAGGCCATCATGTCGGGGAGAAACATCTGTCCCCGGGCGAACTGCTCGCCGACGTCGTGCATGCCGGGAACGTATCCGTTGTTGATGGCATCGATGGGTGCGATGCCGGCGGCGACGGCTTGCTGCGCGAGCGTCGAGGCAGTGTCGGGCGCGCCGTCGATGATGCTCTGCCGCATGGCGGAGAAGGTGTCGTTGGACATGAAAGCCTCTCGGCCATGCTGACGTGGGGGGCGGCGGGAGTCTGTGATTAGGATCACAAGAGGCGACTTGCGTCTGCGTGGCAGTGGGTTTAGAAAGGAGTCCTCCAGTGAACTTCAGCGAAATGCCGGTTGGCGAGTAGCCGGCACTACCCGTTTTCCGGTATTTCCTCGGCGCGTCGCGTCATTTATACTGACAGGTTTTGCCGTGGCGGATCGACGCCACTGGTTTGGAGAAATTCCCTTGAAAATCCTGGTTTGCATGAAGCAGGTGCCGCAGAAGGATGCGCCGCTGAAGCTCAACGAGGCGGGCACGTGGATCCGCGAAGATGTTTCCTACGAGGTCAACGAGCCGGACGCCTACGCGCTCGAAGAGGCGCTGCGGCAGCGCGAGAAGCATAAGGGCGAGGTCGTCGTGATCACGAGCGGTCCGGCGCGGGCGCAGCAGGTGCTGCGCGAGGCGCTGGCCAAGGGCGCGGACCGCGCGATTCATCTCGAAGACGACAAGTTCGTCGGGCTGGACGCCTTCAATACCGCGAAGGCCTTCGCGGCGGCGATCAAAGACGAGCAATTCGATCTGATCTTCACCGGGCTTGCAGTCGGATGACTACGGGTATGCGCAGACCGGCGTGATCCTGGCGGAGTTGCTGGGATGGCCGCACGCGACCATCATCATGCAGATCGAAAAGACCGACACGCGGGATTCGGGTGAAGCGCGAACTCGAAGCGGGATATTTTCAGTTTGTCGACATGCCGACGCCGGCGGTGCTGACGATTCAGTCGGGCATCAACAAGCTGCGCTACGCCACGCTGATCGGCATCAAGCAGGCGAAGAACAAGCCGCTGCGGAAGGTGGCGCTGGCCGAGGTGCAGTCGGCGATGGGCGAGAATCTGCAGAAGATCGAGAAGCTGTACGTTCCGCAGAAGACGAAGAAGACGGAGCACATTGAAGGATCGCCGGGCGAGATTGCGAAGAAGCTGGTGGACAAGCTGCGGAATGAGTTGAGAGTGCTGTAAGTGTGGCGCGGGCACTCTTGCGCGCGCGCTCGCCGGCGGACAGCCGAGGGCGGCTGTCCCCACATGTTTTAGCTAGGAGCTAGAAGCTAAGAGCTGACTTTATGGCCGATACGATTCTCGTCGTCGTCGAACAGCGCGAAGGCAAGCTGAATCGCGTTTCGTGGGAAACCATCACCGCCGGACAGGCCATTGCAGCCGCGACCGGCTGGACGCTGGAAGCTGCCGTCGTCGGCAGCGGAGCCGCGTCCATTGCCGGCGAAGTTGCAGCGAAGAAAGTCGCGAAGGTGTATGCGATCGAGTCGGCGAAGCTCGAGCCCTACACTCCCGATGCATTCGCCGCCGCGCTGAAGCAGTTCCTCGGCGCCAAGCAGCCGAAGCTGGTGCTGATGCCGCATACGTACCAGGTGCGCGATTTTGTGCCCAAGCTGGCGACTGCCATGGGACGCACCGTCATCAGCGACTGCATCGGATTCAAGCACGAAGGCGGCAAGCTGGTGTTCACGCGGCAGATGTTTCAGGGCAAACTGGCGGCGGATGTCAGCTTCACCAGCGACGCTCCGTGGTTCGCGACATTTCAGAACGGAGCGTTTCGCGGAGACAAGGCCGAAGCTGGCGCGAGCGCGGCTCCGGTTGAAACGGTGAATGTTGACATTGCCGACGGCGTGATCCGCAACAAGCCGCAGGAAGTGTTCAAAGAAGCCAAGCAGGCGGTCGATCTTACGCAGGCGGAAATGATTGTTGCTGTCGGCCGCGGCATCAAAGAGCAGAAGAATATCGAGATCGCCAAGCAGTTGGCCGACGCGCTCGGTGGAGACCTGGCGGCATCGCGTCCGATCTGCGATTCCGGCTGGCTGCCGATGGACCGCCAGATCGGATCGTCGGGACAGACGGTCGCGCCGAAGCTGTATCTGGCGCTGGGCATCAGCGGCGCGATTCAGCACATCGTGGGCATGAAGGGCTCGCGGGCGATCATCGCGGTGAACAAAGATTCCGAGGCGCCGATTTTCGAGATTGCCGATTACGCGATCGTGGGCAATCTGTTCGACATCGTGCCGCCGCTGATTGAAGAAGTGAAGAAAGCGAAAGCGGGAGGATAACTTCGTTACCGCGGATCAGCGCGGATCAACGCGGATCTAAATCGAAATTCAAGTACTGGATTTGATCCGCGTTCATCCGCGTGAATCCGCGGCAGAAGAAGTTGGCGGCTGAGATCTGAATGCTCGTTTTCCGCAAACCGATCGAAGGTGTCGAACGGCCGCAGATGCCGGCCGATGTGGTCATCGTCGGCGGCGGGCCGGCTGGGATGGCTTGTGCGCTGCGGCTGGCGCAGTTGATTGACGCGCACAATGCCGCGCATCCCGATTCGCAGCTCAGCAAAGAAAACATCTACGTGCTCGAGAAGGCGCGCGAGGTTGGACAGCACTGTCTCTCCGGTGCGCTGCTCGATCCGCGCGTCGATGCGCGAATTGCTGCCGGATTTCGAGAAAGATGCGCCGCTCGACGCCGAAGTCACGAAGGAAGCGGTCTACTTCCTCACCGAAAAATCCAAGTTCAAGTTTCCGATCACGCCGCCGTTTCTGCGCGATCACGGCAACTATGTCATCTCGCTGAACAAGTTCGTGAAGTGGCTGGGCGAGCAAGGTCGAAGAGACTGGCATCACCGTCTTCACCGGATTCGCCGGGTCGGAACTTCTGTTCGAGGGCGACCGCGTCACTGGCGTTCGCACCGACGACAAGGGCGTCGACAAAGAAGGACATCCGAAGTCGAACTTCGAGCCGGGGTACGATCTGCAGGCGAAAGTAGTCGATTCTCGCCGAAGGTCCGCGCGGATCGTTGACCAAGCAGCTCATTCGAAAATTCGATCTGGCGAAGAATGCCAATCCGCAGACGTATGGCGTCGGCGTGAAAGAACTTTGGGAAGTGCCGTCGGGCCGCATCGCCCCGGCGAAGTCATCTACACCATGGGCTGGCCGCTGACGACGAAAGAATACGGCGGCGCCTGGATTTACGGGTCGAAAGACAACATCGTCTCCCTCGGATTCGTGACCGGACTCGACTACGCAGACCCGCGGCTCGATCCGCAGCACGTGCTGCAGGAATTCAAGCGGCATCCATTCGTTGCGAAGCTGCTCGAGGGCGGCAAGATGATCCGCTACGGCGCGAAGTCGATGCCGTACGGCGGCTGGTGGGCGATTCCGCCGGTCGCGGGCAACGGGTGGATGATCCTCGGCGACTCCGCCGGCTTCCTGAATTCGGCGCGGCTCAAGGGAATTCATCTGGCGATCAAGAGCGGGATGCTGGCGGCGGAGACGGCATTCGAAGCGCTGAAGAAAGATGATTCGTCAGCGGCTACTCTCGGTGATTCCAGAAAAAAGTGGAATCGAGCTGGATCAAAGAAGAGCTGTGGAAAGTCCGCAACCTGCATCAGGGATTCGAGCACGGGATGTTATGCCGGGCATGTTCCACACCGGGCTGCAGATGATCACCGGCGGGCGCGGCCTGCGCAACCGCTATCCCGCCGAGGCCGGGTACGAGCGCATGAAGAAGCTGTCGAGTTGCCCGCCGACGGCGGCGCAGAAGCTCATCTGCTCGGTCCGGCGAAGGGCGACGGCAAGTTGACGTTCGACAAGCTGACCGATCTTTATCACTCGGGCACGAAGCATGAAGAAGATCAGCCGGCGCACCTCGTCATTCACGACACGAACGTCTGCAACGAGCGCTGCGTGAAGGAGTACGGCAGCCCATGCCAGAATTTCTGTCCGGCGAACGTGTACGAGATGGTGGACGATGCGAGCCAGCCGAATGGCAAGCGCATCAGCCTGAATCCGTCAAACTGCGTGCACTGCAAGACCTGCGACATTGCCGACCCCTACCAGATCATCACCTGGGTGCCTCCAGAGGGCGGCGGCGGGCCGAATTACGACGGGATGTGACGGCCTAGAAACCTCTTGCCACGGATTTACGCGGATTTCCACGGATCAAACTCGAAGAAAATCAGAACAGGTAGATCAGATTCACCGCTGTGGTGAACTGCCGGTTGGTGAAGCCGTGCCCTTGCGAAAAGAATTCTGATCTGAAAGATCCTGGCGGAATTCGCCGCGGATTACGAACTTCCCATCCAGATGACTGCAGGTCTGAACTTACGCGCGAAAGCTTGGCGGGCGAGATCATATTCGGGAGTGAGTGTGAATCCGCGGAGGGTTTGCGACGTGCCGGTGCGGCTGCCGCCGACATCGGCAAAGACCTTCGCCGCGAAAGGCCAGCGAAAACTGCTTCGTGAAAGTGTATTTGGAATATCCGGCAAGGCCTTTCCAGATGGCATCGCTTCCGTCGGCAGCGGCATGATCTTCGTCGGCATAGAGTCCGTCGAAACCGAGGCTGAACGCGGGACATACCTTCCAGGCGCCGGTTAGTTCGTACACGCTGCGCTGGTCATGCGCGTTGTGCGGTTGCTCGGGGCCATGGAGGAAGTTGAAAGTCAGATTTGTGGTCTTGGAAGTGACCGCGGCGAGCTGCCCTCCGAAGGTGACACCGCCATTGAGTCCGGGTCACGGCATCGCAGCCGTTGGTGAGGCAGAAGCCGCACCGAGATCCTGCTGCTGAAGGCATAGCTGGCCTTTACGCCGGTGTGGGTGAAGGGAATGCCGTAGCCGAAAATGAAACCGCGGCTGAAATTGTCGTTGTATCCGTCGTAGCCGCCGATGACTTCGTAACCGAGGTGGGTAACGAACTTTCCGGCATCGAGGCGAAGTCCCTTCCCGACGGGCACGACGTAGCTGGCGTAGAACTCCGGGATGTCGAAGTGGTGGGCAACGCCCGTGTGCGTGTTGCGAAACATTCCGTAGGAGGCGGTGATCTCAGGGACGCCGGAGCCGGCCATCAGGTTCAGCCGAAACCCAAACTGCCCGGACTCGCTGACCGGATGCTGAATGACCAGTTGCGCCACGTCGAGTTGCGGATCGTCGTCGTTGAAGTCGAAGACGCGGAACTGATTCAGCCGGGGGATGGGATCGTTCGTGTTGTAGGTGTAGGAGAACGACACGAATCCGTTGGTGGTGATTCCCTTCCACCAGGCGGCTTGTCGAGGATCGTTGGTGGGTGAGGCGGCTGGCGGGTCAGTGCCGCTGGGCCAGCGAAGAGAATAGGGGTGATGCAAGCATCACCCCTACAAGACAATCCTGCCAAGAAGGCAACGAGCAGGTGATCATTGCTGCGATCTCTCACGCGTCACTTTCACGACCGTCGTGACGGCCGGCTCGACCAGATCATGGATCACGTCCTCGATCGGTCAGTTGCTCGTAGGCGTGCTCGCCGTGGAGCGACTCGTCGAGGCCGATCTCCTCCGACGCCTCACTGACCTTCACGGTGGTGAAGGCGTCGATGATCCGCAGCATGGCATAGGTGAATCCGAATGCCCAGACCGAGGAGAACGACAACCGCCGTGACCTGCTTCAGCAGGAAGACCGGATCGCCATAGAGCAATCCGTTGGCGCCGTCGGGATTGAATTGCTTGTTGGCGAAGATGCCCAGCATCACGATGCCGAGGAAACCGCCGACGCCGTGAACTCCCCAAACATCGAGAGCGTCGTCCCATCCCAGCTTGTTCTTCATTTCAACCGCGTAGTAGCAGACCACGCCGGAAACGATGCCGATGATGACCGCCGTAGTCGGAGAGACGTATCCGGCCGCCGGAGTTACCGTGGCGAGTCCGGCAACCGCGCCGGTGAGCAATCCCAGGAGCTTGGGCTTCTTCTCGTTCAACCAGGCCACCAGCAGCCAGGCGACCGCGGCGAAGGAGGCCGCGACATCGGTATTCAGGAATGCCGTGGCGGTCACGGAATCCACGCGCATCTCGCTGCCGGCATTGAAGCCGTACCAGCCAAACCACAGCAGGCCGGTGCCGAGCGCGACCAGCGGGAATACTGTGCGGCCCGCGGTCGCCATTCGGCGTTTGCCGACGTAGATCACAGAAGCCAGAGCCGCGATACCGGCGATGTTGTGGACCACGATGCCGCCGGCGAAGTCCTTCACGCCCCATTGCTGCAGAAATCCTCCGCCCCACACCATGTGCACGAACGGGAAGTAGACGAACGTCAGCCACCCGGTCAGAAACAGCATGTAGGCCTTGAAGGTGACGCGGTTGGTGAACGCCCCGGAGATGAGCGCCGGAGTGATGATGGCAAACATCATCTGATACGCGATGAAGACGAACGCGGGAATCGTGTCGTTCGGCGATGGCGTGCTGAGATTGATGCCGCGCAGGAAGGCGTTGTGGAAATTTCCGATGACTCCGTGCCAGTCGCCACTGAAGCACAGAGAGTAGCCATAGAGGTACCAGATGACGGTGGTCCAGCCCATGGAGACGAAGCTCTGAATCATGATGGCCAGGACGTTCTTGCGGCCCACCAGGCCGCCGTAGAAGAACGCCAGACCCGGGGTCATTAACATGACCAGGCTGGTGCATAGAATCATGAAACCGGTATTGCCGGTATCGAGATGGAGCATGCGATCCTCCGACCGAGATGTAAGAGATATTGCCCGCGGATGGCGAGGCAGGGGTCCGACCTCGAAATTCCCGCGCCGGGTGGAGGGCCCCTCAGACCCAGGCGCGCGGAAAGACGCCTATTACAGTCAGAGGCTGAACCCGGGCCGGGAGAAAGACAGTGCGATATGTCACGACACTTTGTGACGGCGGACACACCTTATGATCGAGGTCGGCCGGAGAGGATGATTCCCGATGAGTTGAGATATGCTGTTTCCGAGGAAAGTATGAAACGGAAAAGAATGTGGAATGTCTTGCGATTCTTGGCTGCCGTCGTTTTCTCGCTCTCGGCTTGGGCACAGCAATCCGCCCCTAGCATTCCAACCACCGGTTTTGCCGGACTGGATCAGTACCGGGCATCGCGCATCGCCGTCTTCACCGATGACTACGGGCAACTGGCGCGCTATCGCGATGCTGATGCTGCGCTAGGAGAGCCCGCGGTCGGCATGAATCGCGTGGTGTTTTTTGGCGACTCTATTACCGACATCTGGAAGCTCGACGACTCCTTTCCCGGTAAGCCGTACGTCAATCGCGGGATTGGCGGCCAGACTACGCCGCAGATGCTGGTGCGCTTTCGGCAAGATGTCATCGATCTGCATCCCAAAGTTGTGGTGATTCTGGCGGGGACCAACGACATCGCCGGAAATACCGGGCCGATGCGCAATGGGGATATCGAAGCCAATCTGATGTCCATGACCGAACTGGCGCGGGTGCACGGGATCCGCGTGATCTTGTCTTCGATCCTGCCCGTGCACAATTACACCGATCGCGCTAAGGACTTTTTTGCGCAGCGTCCGCAGGCCCGGATCCTGGCGCTGAATGAATGGCTTAAGGATTACTGCGCCAAGAACGACGTGTTGTATCTCGATTACTTCTCCGCCCTGGTGGATGACAAAGGGATGCTGAAGAAGGATCTGGCGGATGATGGGCTGCATCCCAATGCGGCAGGATTCAAGGTCATGGCGCCGCTAGCCGAGTCGGCGATTGAGAAGGCGCTGAAGTAGATATTTAGATTGTCATCCTGAGCGAAGCGAAGGATCTATGCACGTTGCCGGCGGGGACCTCGCCGCCCGCAGGTTGCATGGGTTCTTCGCTTCGCTCACGATGACCGGCTTGTGGCGGGCCAGTCAGAGTTGCTCTTGGCTAAACGCGGGCGTGGGCGCCCGCGCCACATTCTGCATTTCCTCTGCGCGGTCAAAATTAAGGTTGCGGCTTGCACGCGCTCGGCTGCATCTATAATGGTGTTGAAGTTTCCGACCGCTCTGGCCTGTGGGTATACCCGAGGCTTGGGCGGCGAGGGAAGAGTTCGCGGGCGAGAGCGCCCGCGCCACATTTTCCCAAAGGTGCTGGTGGGAACGCCAGCGCCTCCCGCGCTTAGCGCATTGGAAAGGAAACGAGCCTGCCGGGATTTTCCTGCCTGTTCGTCTCCTGCGAGCTATGAGCTGCGAGTTGCAAAGCTCAAAGCTCAAAGCTCAAAGCTCAAAGCTCAAAGCTCAGAAACATTCATGGCTGCTCTTCACGACAAATTCGGACGCGCGATTACCGACCTGCGGATCTCCATTACCGACCGGTGCAATTACAAGTGTGTGTATTGTCGAACGGGGAATGAAGGTGCGCTTTATGGGGATTTGCCGTTCGCCGATTACCTGCGCATGGCTCGCGTGCTGGTCGGGATGGGAATTACCAAGATTCGATTGACGGGCGGCGAGCCTTTGCTGCGCAACGGCGTAGTGGAGTTTGTGCGGGAGTTGTCGCGGTTGCGGCCTCAGGGGCTGAAGCCCCTCTCCTTTCCGACTGCCGACGGCGCGGCTGAAGCCGCGCCTCTTCAAAACAAGAATGCGTCCCTTCAAGAAAAGAAGGTGCCATTTCAAGACAAGAGTCGCGAAGTTCCAAACGAGAGGGCGGAGGCGCTTTTTGAAAACGAGCCGCTCGATATCGCGCTCACCACGAATGGGCACCTGCTGGCCGATCTGGCGCAGCCGTTCAAGGATGCCGGGCTCAGTCGCGTTACCGTCTCGATGGACGCGGTCGATCCGGACCGCTTCGTCCGCATCACGCGCGTTCCTGGCGGATATGATCACGTGCTTGCCGGTATCCGGGCGGCGCGGCGGGCGGGATTATGGCCGCTCAAGGTGAATTGCGTGCTGATGCGCGGGTTCAACGAGGATCAGATTATTCCCTTTGGGATGTTCGCCCGCGAAGAAGGCGTGACCGTGCGCTTCATCGAGTTCATGCCTCTAGAGGAAGATCGCAGCTGGTCGCCCTCGACGGTAGTGCCGCTGGAGGAAATCGTCGCCCGCATGGCCGAATACCGGCCGCTGGTGGAGATTCCGCATGCCCGTTCGGAGACGGCGCGGCGCTATCGCTTCGAAGATGGAGTGGGCGAGATAGGAATTATTGCTCCCGTGTCGCATCCTTTTTGCGGACACTGCAGCCGCATCAGAATCACTTCCGACGGGAAGATTCGCACATGCCTTTTTTCTGTGTGGGATCACGATTTACACGCACAAATGCGCCGCGGAGCGAGCGATGACGAATTGGCTGAGTTTATTCGCGGCGTCGTCCAGAAGAAAGAAGAACGCCACCACATCGGAGAGCCGGACTTCGTGCCGGCCTCGCGCACCATGGTGCATATCGGGGGTTGATCGTGTGGCACCGACGCCTTCGTCCGGTGAGGTTTTTCTTACCCCATATCGCGAGTATGGTGCATATATCGGCGCGTAGAAATACCACCGTAGAGACGTAGCTTGCTACGTCTTTCTGGCAGCATTTCGAATCGTGGTCAGCGAGACGCAGCAAGCTGCGTCTCTACGATAAAATTGGATCGTGAATTGGCGGCACTTTTCGTCGGTGGTGATTCTCTTCTTATTAATTGCCGCCACAACTCACGCCCAGGAACCGCTCTCGACTTATCTTGGCTTCGACCGCAACGCATATCCTGGCGACGCTAACCTCAAAATCCTGAAGCAGACTTTTTCTTACACCGGCTACTGGCTGAACAATCCTCCGGGAGAGCCATCGAACACATGGGCCGGGCACAGGGCGGCGGTGGAGTCCGCTGGATTCGGCTTCCTCGTTTTGTTCAATGGGCGCCTGTACGCGCAATTGAAATCCGTTTCCAATGCTCAGCGGCTGGGTCAATCGGACGCACGGGCTGCGGTGGAATCGGCTGCGCGCGAAGGCTTTCCCAAGGCCACCATCATTTTTCTGGATCAGGAGCAGGGTGGACGCATGCTGCCCGAGCAGAAGGCCTACATCTATGCCTGGGCCGACGGAGTTACTGCCGCCGGGTATCGCGCAGGAATTTATTGTTCCGGAATTCCGGCCGCGGACGATGGCAACGTGGTGACGGCGGAGGACATTCGACAGAGTGCAGGAGCGCGGGAGATTACCTACTGGGCGATCAACGATGCCTGTCCGCCGGCGCCGGGATGTGCTTTCCCAAAGAATCCGCCGGGTGCGAAGGAGAGTGGCGTGCCCTTCGCTGAGGTGTGGCAGTTCGCCCAGTCTCCGCGGCGTAAAGACGTGGCAGGCCATTGCACGAATTACAGCCGCGATGGAAATTGCTATCCGCCGGGCACACCTGCGGCGCAAGGGCTGCACATCGATTTAAATACCGCGAGTTCTGCCGATCCCTCTCACGGGCGATCGCATTAACCGGGCTTCCTTCATCGCCGCACGATCATAGAAATCCTCCCCATTGGGCCCGGGGCCCGGGAAGAAGGCCGGCGCCGTTCTTACTCCGGGCAGGCTCTGAGCCGTGGGAACAGCCATGGAAATTGCCCTTTCGGGGTCCGGGCAAGGGGTAACGTCGGTCCGTTTGGCGGCGTGACTTGCGTAATGCCCCGTGTCGGACCGCCAGTGTTGTCTTTTGACGCTAAGCAGCTTGATATGCACCGAGTTACAAGGATTTAGGGGGAGAGTGTCTGTTGTCTGGACACAATTCCCGAATCGATACACAGCAAATTTCGGAAATTTCCATTACTTCCGTAAGTTTGCCGGCCCTAATTTCTTCCTAATAATCGCTGCAGTTCAGGCCTCCGGAGCGGTGACTCGACCGGAACAGCGGAACTAAGGCTTGATACAAAATTTTTGGGGGAAAAATGAAAACAGGAAGATTTCTTGCCGTACTCGTTGTCGGGTTGGCATTGGCCACCACGATGGCGTCGGCGCAGGCACTGAACTCGGGTGCACAAACCATCGCATTGAACGCCACGCTGGCGGAATCACTCACGCTGAGCCTGTCGGCGAATGCGGTGAACTTCACATTGGCCGCCGGCAGCGCGGCGAACGCTGGCAGCACTAACATCACGGCCACCACTACCTGGACTCTGAAGCCGGGGCGCACCGCAGTCGGAGTGTATGCCTACTTCGCGAACGCGGCCGCAGCTCTGACCGATGGCGCAGGCAACAACATTCCTTCTTCGGCATTTTTTATCGCGGATAACGCCGGTCCATCGACGGCCCTGACCAACACGGTTGCCTTCGGCGCCGCCAACGGCGGATTGCAGCTGGCGAACGTTGCGATCACGGGCGCCAACAAGGCCTCGAGCCGCACCGACCTGATGGCGTTCAACATCAACCTGACGGGCGGCACGCTGCCCCAGCTTCCGGCCGCTACTTATACCGGGACGCTGAACATTCAGGCCCAGGCCACTCCGTAACTTTCGTCGAGTAGAGAGAAGGGCGAGGAGCGCAGCTCCCGCCCTTGTTCTGTTCGGAAAGGGAACTGGTCGAAACCCACCCTATGAACTTGCGGACAAAGATCGGGCGAATCGCAGCTGTGCTGGTGCTGGCTACCCTGGCACTGGCCGGGCATTCGCAGGCGCAGGTGCGTAACTCGGGCGCCAGCACGATCACGCTGCAAGCTGTACTCAGCGATTCGCTCACATTATCGCTGTCGGGAAACGCGGTGAATTTCACCTTGACGCCCGGCAGCGCCAGCAATCCGGGGAGCGTGGGCATTACCGCAACAACCTCCTGGGCGCTGAAGCCCAGCGTCGGCAGCGTGAAGCTGTACGCCTTCTTTTCCAGTTCGGCGACGGCCTTGACGGATGGCGCCGGCGACAACATTCCGTCCGCCGACTTTCAAATTTCTGACAATGCCGGGCCGTTTGCGGCATTGACGAATACCGTGCCCTTTGGCGGAGCGAACGCGGGACTGCTGCTTTCCACGACGAAGATCTTGGGAAACAACAAGTCCGGTTCGCGTACGGACCTGATGAATTTCAACATCAACCTTCTGACGTTGCCGACTCTTCCAGCGGCCACGTATACGGGAACATTGACGATCCAGGCGCAAGCCATTTGATTTCTTAGCGAGCGAGCAATGAAAAGGACTTCTTCAAGGACAGCGTTCCGGCTGTTGGCCGGCGCGCTTTGCATTTTCATCGGGGCCGCGGCCTGCCTTGGGCAGACGGTGCGCCCTCTGATCAACGAACTCGGCAATCCCGCGAAGGGCCGCGTGGAATATGTGAACGACGGGATTACGCCGCTCAATGTGGTGCTCGAAGCGAAAAGCTTTACGGTCTCCGAGACCGGTGAGATCAGCTACCAGGTGCTCAACCCTGACATTCATCTAAAGCTTTCCACCACCAGTTTTCGCATCCAGCCGCAGCAGACGTACTACGTTTTCTACGAGGCGACAGCGCCGAAGAGTCCTACATGGTTCGTGATCTATGCGTCATTCTCCGGATTTCCTTTCCGCACGGCGCAAGGGATGAACGTGCGACTGCAACTGCCGCACACCGTGTATCTGCTGCCGAAGGCAGTGCTGGACCGTCCCGACATCGTTATCGAACGCGCGGAACTGAATCCCGCCACCAACAAAGTGACAGTTGAAGTCGAAAACAAGGGCGAAAATTTCGGACGCGTCCTTGAAACTCAGCTGGTCTACAACAAGAAAAAGCAGCAGGAAGCGCCGGGATTCCCTGTCTTCCCGCACAGCAAGCGGATTCTGGAAATTCCCTTGACCGACAAGGCCGAGGGCGAAAACGTTCCCGTGGAGATCTCGCTGCAATTTCAGAAATTCAAGGTCGAGCAGAAGTTGCAACGAGCGAAGCCCGAGGAAACTGTCACGGCAGCACAGACGGCGCCTTCCAGCGCGCAGGCAACGGACACGGCGGCACTGCACAAGGAACCGGTTCCATAGCGTCCGCTCATGCGCCGGAAACTCCAGTGCGGGCTGATTCTGCTGACGATGGGGTTGGCGGCAGGCGCGCATGCGCAGGTTTTCCGGGTGCAGGGCGGAGACTCCAGCCTGCTGAATGCCGAAGGCGGTTCCGTCGAATTCAAAGCTCCTGATTACGACGGAACTGTAGGATTCGGCTTTTTCAACGGCAAGCCTGAGTTCGGCGGAAACACCCGCTACCAGTTTCACGGCTACACCTTGCTCGGCGGAGACGAGAACATCCCGTTCACCCTGCCGACAGACGTGTTCGACGCCAGCCATTATTTTTCCGTTCGCGGCGCAGGCGTCACGCGCAGCTGGGACGATAGCCGGTTCTATGCTTTTGCCGGCACGACTGCGACCTGGATGGGAACGGGATTCTTCAACGCCGCGTCGAGCGACCGGCCCGCGGGAGTTTTCTTCTACGAACGTAAGTGGAACAGCCGGCTGAAATTCTTCTCACGCGAGATTGCCTCCAACACCCAGACCGCTCTGGAAGGCGTGGAATGGAGGCCGAGAAAATGGCTGAAGACGGGTTTGACGGGAGGCATCGGTTCGAATCAGCCATACTTTGCCTCCAGCATGGACGCCGAAACGCAGAGGCTTGCGTTTAAGGCGAGCTATGTCCTGACCGGGGACCGATTCCAGCGTGTCACTGTTCTTAGTCCCTTCAGTTCTGAGGTCAACAAGGGCAACGTGCAAATGCTGTACAAGCCCAACAACATTTCCAGTTTCACCGCTGGGCACGAGAATATTCTGGAGCCCGTGACTGTAGGCGGCCCGATGGAGCAGGCTTCGGTGAACCAGTTGTCGTCGGATTTTCGTATCGGCAAGTTTTATTTCGGCACTGGATTATTTTCCTCGAATGCTGCCGGACGGCGGACGACCGGCGAGAATCTTTACGTGGGACGCCATATTGGGCAACGCATCGAGGTGAATACCAATTACTTCACGAGCACTCCTCAGGCGACGGGAACAACAGCCGCAGAGAAGACGACGATTCTTTCGGGTACCGTGCGGGAGAATTTCTCTTCGCGGTTCAGCTTGCTGCAATTGATTTCGCGCACAGCGGGCCAGACGACCTTCGCCTTTGGCGGAGATTTCACCAGCAACCGTCTGCAATTGCGCGCAGATTATCAGAATGTTTACCTGCCGTTTCGTCCCGATCGCCCTTTTGAACAGGCCCTCGCTCTGAACGTTTCGCTGCGGGTGAAGGGGCCATTGCAGGTCACGGCGGCTTCGAATGTGGCGCCGGACGGTCATCTGCGTTATTCCTTCGGCGCAAGCACGTACCTGTACCGCATCAGCGGTATGGCGTCGAACGCGTTTTCGCAGGATTCATTTTCCATTGCTAAGTTTGTGATTCAGGGTGTTGTCAAAGATGAACAGGGTGTCCCGATCGAAGGCGCCGCGTTGCATGTTGGACGCGAGATCGCTTACACGGACAGCTCCGGACGTTTTCAGGTGCGCGTCTCGAAGCATGGGCCGTATGCCATCAGCGTTGTGCCAGACGAGTTCCTGACGAATGTCGCCTACGAAATCGTGTCAGCACCAGCTCAAGTGCGGGCCGAATTGGATACCGCGGCCAGCGATGTCGAGATCGTCGTGCGGCACCCAATGCATTGAAAGTGGGCGTATTTCCTAGATGCGTCTGCTGCCCCGCTACATTCCAGGATCCTTGGGGTTTGAAAGAGCAATGGTTCCGCGAGATGATATTCGCGATGGTGCCCGACCGCGCTGCCTTCATGTTGTTGGCGCCCTTTAGGGGAGGAATTTATGACCACAAGCTCTAAGTCATTTGCCCTTTGCGTCGTTCTCGCGACGTCGATACTGCAGGCTTCAATACTGATGGCTGCGGACACGAAGCCGAGCCCTCCGGGACCGATTCCACCCCAAATCCTTACCGCGAAGAAGGTCTTCATTGCCAATGCCGGTGGGGACGAACGTTCACGCGAAGAGCCTTACTTTAGCGGTGGCCCGGATCGCTCGTACAACCAGTTTTATGCCGCGATGAAGAGCGCCGGGCGCTATGAGCTTGTAGGATCTCCGGCAGACGCGGATTTGCTGTTTGAAATCCAATTCTCGCTTCCGGCGATTGGCCGTGATGTCGCCCGTGCCGACACTTGGGGCACGGCGAACGTTGATCCTCAGTTTCGGCTTGTGATTCGAGATCCCAAGACCAACGCCTTATTGTGGGCATTCACGGAACATGTCCAATGGGCGATTCTCGAAGGCAACCGCGACCGGAATTTCGATCTGGCGGCGGGTCGAGTCGTCACCGATGTGCAGGGACTAACGGTGCGATCGGCTGTCGCCTCGAATAACCCTTAGGCCGTGATGCGTACTCTTAGCCGCGCAGACCTCGTGTGACAACCTGATCGCGAAGAAAGCCGTACTCTCGTCTTCTTAGCGTACTTCGCGGCGGTTCTTTGCGATCTTCGTGGTTAAAAGCTCTTGACGTCAGAGTCCGCTAAGGATGCGCAAAGATCGCGAAGACAGGCGTATTTTCGCTGTATTTGCAATACTCCATCAGGGTAAGCAACTTCAATTCAATCATTCGACCGATAGTGTGCCGGGGCCGATCGTGCGTGCGCTGCAACCTTCGACGCATGCAAACGGAACACCGATTACAAGGTAAAATAGAAGTACATGGCCGATCGCACGTTCACGCTCGACGAAGCTCATTCTCTACTGCCCGTTCTGGAATCTCTGTTGCGCACCGCCATCAATTCCAAGAAGACCCTGGATGAAGTGGATGCCGAGCAGCAGGCACTGCATCACCGCATTTTTCTGAATGGCGGAATGTTTCTCGACATTGTGCCGCTGGCCCGGCGCAAAGCCGAGCGCGCCAAGGCCGAACAGCGCGCCAAAGATGCGATTGCGGAAATTGATTCCATCGGCGTCCAGGTAAAAGATCTCGATATCGGCCTGCTCGATTTCCCCTGTGAAGTGGAAGGCCAGACGATCCTGTTGTGCTGGAAACTCGGTGAGAAATCCATTACCCACTGGCATGGTGTGCAGGAGGGATTCTCCGGCCGGAAGCCGATTGATGAGCGGATTGCTCGGGCGAAGAAAGTGAATTAGTTCTCTCAAGTACTCAGTACCCAGTACTCAGTACCCGGTACCCAGTACCCAGTACTCAGTTCAACCCCGTCTGGAAGGGGGCTGGTTTACGCAAACGTTTTAATCCCTTGCGTTGCGGCTTCTCCGTTTCCCTGCCTGCTAACTTCTTTGTTTCAAACTGGTTCCCACCGCAACATACGCGGAAGTCCAGGGTTTACATGGGAGGAACGTAATGAGGCTGAACCAATGGTTTTGCATGACAATGGAAATACGCATCTTCATGTAACGGTTCGTTCTCGGGACGAATCCAGGAAGGGCCCTGTTATGAGTCGATCTATTCTTCGCTGGCTATTGTTGAGTCTGGTGGTATTGACGTTGGCGGCGGCATCTTTTGGACAAATTGCCGTGGGGGTATCGGTCCGCATCGGGCCGCCTCCGCTGCCGGTGTATGCGCAGCCGATCTGTCCGGGTCCGGGATATTTCTGGACGCCCGGTTATTGGGCTTGGGACGATGATGACGGCTATTACTGGGTCCCCGGTACCTGGGTGGTGGCGCCCGTGGGCATGTTGTGGACGCCCGGCTATTGGGGCTGGAACGATGGCTTCTACCTTTGGCACGGCGGCTACTGGGGGCCACACGTTGGATTTTATGGCGGCATCAACTACGGATTTGGCTATACCGGCTTTGGATTTGGCGGCGGAGAGTGGCGCGGTCGGTCGTTTTATTACAACCGCTCGGTGACGAACGTCAGCGTTACGAATGTGACCAACGTCTACAACCGCACCGTGATCGTAAACAATAACTCGAGGGTGGCGTTCAATGGCCGGGGTGGAATTGAGGCACGTCCAACCCGTGACCAGGAGAGGTTTGCACACGAGCGGCACATGGATGTGCTGCCGTCGCAGCGGGAACACGAGCGCGCTGCGGTGCGGGATCGGGGGAACTTCGCGCGAGAGAATCATGGACGGCCCGCAATTGCAGCCACTGAGCGGCCTGGCGATTTCAGCCGGCGCTCTGTAGTCCCGGCGCGGGCGGCCGGGGGCGAATACCATGCGCCTGCCATGTCGCCCCGGGAAGCGCGGGGGCCTGCCAATCCCGGCAACCGAGGTGGCTCGAACGCCGCTGAGAACCGGGGCAGATCCAACGAAGGATTCCGGCCGTTCACACCGCCTGCTAAGGGCGGACCGGCTGCGAATGATCGCGGCGGGAATTCCGCAAATCGGAATGAAGGGCGAGTCAACGAGAACCGGTCGAACATGCGGACGAATGAGAATCGTCCGAGCGAAAACCGGATGAACGAAAATCGACCGAACGAGAACCGCTCGAATGCGGGGCGGACGAATGAGAATCGACCGAACGAGAACCGGATGCGGCCCAGCCCTCCGAGTGAGAATCGCATGAACCAAAGCCGCCAGAACGATAATCGCTCGAACGACCGCCCGAATACGCGTACGAACGAGAATCGTACGAACGAAAATCGGATGCGGCCCAGCCCTCCGAGTGAGAATCGGATGAACCAGAATCGTCCGAACCAGAACCGCTCGAACCAGGCGCGTCCGCAAAACCAGCCGCGGGAAGCGGCGCGGCCGGCACAAAGAGAAAATTCTCGCCCTGCCCCGGCACCGCGTCAGCAGAACGCACCTCCTCCGAAGGGAGATCACAATCGCGGGCGGTAAGCGCTGCCTGAAAAGCGGAAAGTCAAAATCCCCACCCTTCGACAAGCTCAGGGCAGGGCCCTGTCCCGCCAAAAACAGCGGGACAAGGGTGGGGCACCCGCAATAGGCACCCTCGAGAGCTGTACTTTTCTTGCAAGGCGGATGGATGGCGACGTTCTTCCGGGGAATGTGCTGCGCGGCGGTGATTGGCGGGGCTGGTTCCGAAGGACGGGATGCGGTACCAGAGTGTGCGCCGCCTGAAATCTTCTCTGCTACAATTTTTACATCGAGTCAGGTAGAGAACCAATGCACTTGAGCGGGCGCGCCCAAGGAGTCCCAACGAACATGTATTCCCCGAAGAAGAAACTGCGATTGATCGGCGCCTTCGCCGCGCTGGCAACTTTGGCTCTAGCGATAAGTTGCCGCGGGTTCTTTGTGAACCCGACTGTGACCTCATTAGCAATTGGCCCAGCAAACCTCGCGCTCGCGCCAAGCCAAACCTTCCAAATGGTCGCCACCGCGACCTACAGCGATGGAAGCACGGGGGATGTCACCGGGAAATCGGTTTGGACTTCCAGCAGCCCGACCGTAGCGAACTTCTCCAGTCCCGGGAAACTCACAGCCGCACCCCTGGCGAACCTTACTAGCCTTCCAGGCACGACGACCGTCAGCGCGTCCGACGGCACGGTGACAAGTTCCACTCAGACGGTGAATGTCTGTCCCGTCGTCCAAACGTTAACTTTGACCGTCAATGGCGGTGCCTCGGTAACTGTGGCCGGCGGTGCTGCGGTTAAGTTTGATGTACTAGCAACCTTCAATGGCGTTACTGGTACTACCGATGTAACTGCGAACGTGACTTGGAACATCTCAAACACTGCCGTGCTTGCCTCGATTGACACGAGCGGAAATGGGACCACGATCACGGGCAATCCCAGCACGATCACTATATCTGCCACCCTCTGTGGAGCAACCAGCAGGACAGTAACTGTCACTACGACCAGCTAAATATTGAAGCCGGCTCCGACCACAATGGGTGCCGAGCCGCCGTGATTCCGATCACATTCTGCTGCTTTGCCTTCGTGGCAGCATAATCCGATACTGGGTCTCTTGTGTCGGAAGCAATCCAAACATCGCTACCGAAATCCACCGCCGCTCACCGCGATCAGGAAGAACTCCGCGCGGCGCAGTTTGCCATGCGCTTATCGCTGGCGGTGGGCGTCGTCATGCTGCTGGGCAAGACGACTGCCTACTACATGACCGGATCGGCGGCCATCCTTTCGGACTTTGCTGAGTCGGTCGTGCATGTCATTGCGGTGGCGTTCGCGGCATTCAGCCTGCGCTTGAGCGCCAAGCCGGCGGCTCCGACGTTCCTGTACGGATACGAGCGCATCGCGTTTTTCTCCGCCGGATTCGAAGGCGCGATGATCATCGTCGCCGCGATATGGATTCTGGTCGAAGCCGTCGAGAAATGGCTGGCCGGATTGCCTCTCGAGCATCTGGGTTCAGGATTGCTGCTTTTGCTCGGAGCAGGTTTCCTCAACGCATGGCTGGGCTGGTATCTGCTGCGCGTGGGCAAGCGCACACACTCGCTCATTCTCGAAGCCGATGGCAAACACGTGCTCACTGACTGCTTCACCAGCTTCGGAGTGGTCGCCGGACTTGGCCTCGTCATGCTGACCGGATGGAAGCCGTTCGATCCGCTGGTCGCCATTGCGGTTGCGGTGAACATCCTGTGGTCCGGAGGCCGTCTAGCCTGGCGCTCAGCGGTGGGACTGCTGGACTACTCCGATCCGGACACCGGCAAACTGATTCGCGAAAAGCTGGACGCGATCTGCAATGAACTCGGAATGAATTATCACGGCGTGCGCTATCGCACCACGGGATACCGGCAGATCATCGAAGTCCACCTGCTGTTTCCGCATGCAACCGCTGTAGGAGAAGCGCACCGCCTCGCGACCGCGCTGGAAGAGCGCTTGCCGGTGGAATTAGGCACACCGGCGGAAGTGATCACGCACCTGGAATCGCTCGAAGACCACGAAGACGTGCACGCCACGGAGCACTACACGGGAAAGCCCGAGTGAGGGAAAGAAATTTCAGATTTAAGATTTCAGATTGATGATTGAAAACCAGGTGCTCCGATTTTCAATCTGAAATCTAAAATCTGCAATCTGAAATTTCTTCGCCTACTCCTTCATCACCGCGTCAATCGTAGAATACAGCTGGCTGTTGTCCTTCACTTCCACGTAGGGACGGTTGGGGTTGCGGTTGCTGACGATGTACACCGTAGGCGTGTGGTCGAGTTTGATGGCCTTGCCCAGGTCGCGGTCGGCATTGACCTCGGCTGCGAGTTTGCCATTGGGATCGATCAGATACGGGAAGTCCACTTTATGCGACGCGGCGAATTTCTCCGCGAAGCCGCGCAGGTTCTGCGGATTCACTTCCAACTGGTTCTCGAAAATGTAATCGCGGAAGTCGTTGCCCAGCGCCTTGGAATGGGTGTCGAAATAGCGCGCCATCACCGCCGCTTGATAGGACCAGTTGTGCATGGGCAGCGGAAAATCATGGCGCACCACGGGAATCTTGTATGTCTTCGAAGCCTGCTCCACCAGCGGCGCCGTCCGCCGGCACATGGGACACTGCAAATCTTCGAACACCACGATGGCAACCTGCGAACCCTTGGGGGGACGCAGCACGGAGTCCGAGGTGTCCTGGGCTGAGGCGCAAACGGTGACGGCAGTCAGGAGCGTGGAGGCAACGAAGACAAGCATCAGGCGATTAGACAATTTGTTTTTCATGCAGTGTGAATATGTTTTGTGTAGTTTCAAAGGACTATTTCTGGTCCGGAATCCCACTTGATTAGACGCAAAAAACATCCTCCGGGCAACCTGCGCCGGGAACCTTTTGCGTGCTGAAAAGACTAGATCTATGGTAACCGAGCGGGTATGTAATTGTCTCGCTGGCTGGTGTTCGGTAGCGGTTCAGTTTTGCATTTACACGATTTTGTCATCCTGAACGTAGCCGTTTTTCAGGCGTAGTGAAGGATCTCCCGCTCAACCGGCCTGGTGCGCGAGCCAATCGGCACAGCTGGCGACGTTCCGCTGCCGGCTGCGCGGGCGAGGCGCCCCCGCAACAGCCGGCGAGACGCCGGCGCTACGGACCGGGGCGTCCATTTGCCGTAAACCTTCGTGCAGCGAAGACACGGCTATGACGCGCTATAGTAATTGGTTCACCTTTCTCACTTGTGAAAGCGATGGGTTCATCCCGCGTGGGCCGGATGATTCCGGCGATAGTGCTGGCCGCCTTGCTGCTGCTTCCGGGATGCGGCCGGGGACGGCATCGTGTGCTCGATGTGGCCTATGTGTCGGCTCCCCAGGTCGCCTTGCGCGATCAGGTGGCGGCCATCTTCAACCGCGTCGGATACGTGAAAAACGGCGAGCGGGTGGAGATTATCGATCGCGAGAAGCGCTTCGCGCGGGTGCGTACTGCCAGCGGAATCGAGGGTTGGATCGAACAGCGCTTCCTGGTCGATCAAAAGACCTACGACGGCCTGCAGCAGCTTACCCGAGACAATCAGAATGATCCCGTGCAGGCGCCGGGCGTTCTGCGGAACGAAACCAATCTGCACATCACGCCGGGGCGCGAGAGCGACCATCTCTACCAGTTGCCGGCCGCGGCGAAAGTCGCAATCCTGAAGCGGGCGACCTCGGAGAAACAGTCGGGGGCAGGGCCCGCTCCCAAGCCGGTAGCGACCAGGCCGGGAAAGGCTCCGGCGGGCCCGGTCTTGGAGGACTGGTGGCTGGTGCGCGACGAGCAGGGACGCGTGGGATGGGTGCTGGCGCGCATGGTGGACGTCGACGTCCCGCTCGACATCGCGCAATATGCCGAGGGCCAGCGCTTCGTCGCTTTCTTCGTGCTGAACGAAGTGCAGGACGGAGACAAGAAGATTCCGCAATACCTCTGCATCATGACTGAACCCCATGACGGCTTGCCGTTCGACTACGATCAGGTCCGCGTCTTTACCTGGAACGTACGCAAGCACCGCTACGAAACCGCCTACCGCGAACACGGCCTGAACGGCGTGTTGCCGGTCACTCTCACGAAAGAGGACTTCGACAAAGAAGGGACACTGCCGGTGTTCATTCTGAGGGTGAAGGACGATGACGGCAACGTGACAGAGCGGAAATATAAGCTGAATACTCCGATCGTGCGCCGGGTTCTGGCACCAGGAGAAGTGGCGGCAAGGCCTGCCCGGCGCAAGCGCTAAGCTTCTTTGATTTGTCATGCTGAGCGGAACAACCCCGTCCGCCGTGGCGGACGGGGTTGTGGAGTCGAAGCATCCCTAGCTTCGGCAGAATGGCAGTGGCTCGTCAGGAAGGCGCACGCTATCGGGTTGAGGTAGGGACCCTTCGACTCCGCCGGACGACGCGCCGCGCTCGTCGTCCGGCTACGCTCAGGGTGACAAGAGTCCCGCGACGAAAATCATCGTGTGTCCCATCTCCTAAATCCTGCGTTCCCGATTATCATAGATCTCGCTACAGAATTCTACTGATTTACGTATGAAGGCATAACAACACACATCATAACTAAATGAAAACAAACGTATTGTTGCATAACTCATTTGGGTTCTGAGTTGCAGTAGCGTTATGTTCTAGTTGTGCTCGGTTAGCGGGTCGCTCAAAGGCGTCCTCAAGTTTTGCTAGTCCCCCAAATTTCTTTTACGTTCCTGTGGCAGGAGAAAACAATATGAAACTAGGCGTGCGTAGTGTGGGATTCATACTGACGCTCTTGAGTCTTATCGCATTGAGCGCGGTGTTTGCATTTGGACAAGCAATCGACGGCAACGTCGTCGGCACGGTGGTCGACTCCAGCGGTGCGGCGGTAAGTGGCGCGGACGTTACCTGCACCAACGTCGCCACTAACGTTACCCGCTCAGGCAAGACCAGCGGCACGGGTGAATATCGCTTCGATCACCTCTCGGTAGGTACCTATCGGATCACCGCGAAGATGACGGGATTCCGCACCCTTTCCGAGCAGGTCGAGGTGCAATTGAACTTGACTACAACCCGCAACCTGACGTTGTCGCCGGGTGCTACCGCTGAGACGATTGAAGTGTCGGGAACACCGCCGACCATTGACACCACGACCAACCAGTTGCAGACGACGTACGACAATAAGCTGCTTGAGAACATGGGCGCAACCAGTATCGGCAGCGGCGTGTTGAATGCTTCGCTGCTGCAGGCAGGTGTGGGTAGCACGGGTGGATTGGGAGCAGGTTCCGGTCCCTCCGTTGGCGGCCAACGCCCGCGTGAGAACAACTTTACGATTGAGGGTACCGACAACAACGACAAGGGCGTGACCGGACCGTTGGTTCAGATTCCTAATGACGCCGTCTCGAATTTCACGGTCATTGAGAACCAGTTCAGCCCCGAATTCGGGCACTCCGCTGGCGGTCAGTTCAACCAGGTGGTGATGAGCGGCACGAACTCGATCCATGGCCGCGTGTATGAATATTTCCAAAATCGCAACCTGAATGCGATCGACCAAACGATCGCCAACCAGACTCCGGCCGGCGAAAAGGCGGTGAATCCGCGCTACGACAACAATCGCTTCGGCGGACAGGTCGGTGGCCCGATCATCAAGAACAAGCTGTTCTATTTTGTGAATTTCGAATACCAGCCGCAGGGACTGGCGGCGGTGCCGAGTTCCCCAGCACTTGCTCCTACAGCCGATGGGTGGAATACGATTCTGGGGATTCCAGGAGTCTCTGCTACAACGCAAACGGTTTTGCAAAATACGCCACTGCCCCCACCGCCTCAGGTGCGACTGTGACCGTGAACGACTACGCGACGAACGGTCCAGGTGGACCGGCTATACCATATGCCATACCAGTCGGAGTGGTTCCGATCGTGGCGCCAGCATTTCAGAATAACCGCGCACTGGTTACGTCCATGGACTACGACCTGAGCGATCATGACCAGATCCGTGGACGCTACATCTATAACAAGATCGCGACGCTCGATACGGGGGCCACAGTTAGCCACCTTCTATACTCCGCTTGTCGTTCCCTATCACCTGGTCACATTGGCGGAATTTCACACGTTCTCGCCCAACGTTGGCAACGAATTCCGCGTGGGCTTTAACCGTAAGGCAAAGGACTACACCGTACCCTCGGGCCTGACTTTTCCGGGGCAGGACGCATTTCCGAACCTGACCATCGACGACCTGAAGTTGCATCAACGTGGGTCCGGATCCGAACGCTCCGCAGTACGCGGTGCAGAACACGTATCAACTCGAAGACAACGTGTCGTGGGTCGAAAGGAAACCACAGCCTGCAAGTTTGGCGTTGATCTGCGCAAGCAGATCGACCCGCAGTTATTCATCCAGCGCTCGCGTGGAGATTACGAGTGGTAGACGCCTGGACGGATTCGTAAACGATTTTGGTCCTAACTCGGAATACAAGATCAATTTGCCGGCTTCGCCCAACGCAGCTTCGGTTCAGTCAGGCTATTCCGGCGATGACAAGATGTACGGCTGGTACGTCAACGACATCTGGAAGATCCGGCACAACCTCAGCTTGAACCTGGGATTGCGCTATGAGTACCTGAGCGTTCCGTATGGCTGGTCACAACAGAGCCCTGAACAAGGTCGCCAATGACCCCGGCGTGATCACCTTCAACGTGCCACAGGCGCCGAAGAAGGATTTCATGCCGCGTATCGGTTTTGCCTACTCACCGGGAACCAGCGGCAACACGTCGATTCGTGGTGGCTTCGGCATGGGCTATGACGTGCTGTATGACAACATCGGATCTCTGTCCCGTCCGCCGCAGATCGGGTCCACCATCAACTGCCCGGATACTGACGGGAGATTGCCATGCAACCTGATTTCCTGGCCAACGGAGGTATTCCACCTCAACTCTCCAGCGGCATCACCATCCTGAATCAGGCTGACCGCGCGGAAGGTACATCGTCGTACCTGCCGGAGCACGTGCAGTATCCCTACGCGGAGTCGTGGAGCTTCGGTATTCAGCACGTATTCAAGAGCTACACGGCTGAAGTTCGCTATGTAGGGTCCCGTGGCGTGCACCTCGACACGCAGAACATTCTGAACTTGGTACACCCATGTACGAGGACGAACTCATCTGCCAACCTATCGACAGCACCATCGCAGGCTGACGCTGGATGCTCTGCCGGTTACATTGGATGGTCCGGGTGGCTTGTTACGGATCAACGCGCACACTTGTATGTTGATCCGCGCTATCTCGAATGACGGCTTTACGACCGCGATCACCGGGTTCATGCCGTGGGGAGCGTCCACCTACCACGGTCTGCAGAGCCAAGTTGTCCCGTCAGTCTGACCAACGGCTTGCAGTTCCAGGCGGCGTATACCTGGAGTCACGACAATCGACAACTCGACGGCGGACTTCTTCTCCACCGTCATCTCCCCGCGGCGACCGCAGGACTTCCGCAACCTGCCGGCGGAACGCGGCAACTGCTCTGCTCGACCATGCTCACCGCGTCACGATTCAGGTGAGCTATGACGTGCCGTGGTTTGCACACGACTCCAACTGGTTCAAGAAGAACGTGCTGGGCAACTACCAGTTCATTCCGGTGTTCACTTGGGAATCGGGTCAGTGGGGAACGGTACAGAGTGGCAGTAGACGCCAACCTGAACGGAGATGCCGCGCCGGACCGGGCTATTTTTAATCCGGCGGGCCAGAAGGGTGTCGGCAGCGATGTATACGGCCCTGACCAACTCTGACCGGCTACACCGTCGCCTACCTGGCGGACAACCCCAACGCGCAGTACATTCGCGCTGGGTATGGAGCTTACACCACCTCCAGTCGCGGCACACGTGCAGACTCCGCCGATCAACAACTTCGATATTTCGGCGGCGAAGCACCTCAAATTCGGCGAACGCTACCAGCTTGATTTCGTGGCGCAGGCGCTTCAACCTCCTCAACCACCCGCAATTCGTCACTGGCTACATCAACGACGTTGCCAGCCTTAGTAACACGGGTTCGCGGAACTATCTGCTTCCGCACAGCCAAGTATTCATGAAGCCCGCGATAACTTCTCCAGCAGCCCGCGCACGATGCAATTGGCTCTGAAGTTCAGCTTCTAGGCCAAGAGACCAAACTACAAATGGGAGGCTCAGATTTGAGCCTCCCATTTTTTTGTCCGGGCACGTTCGACAGCCTTGATTGCGCGTTCCGCGCAACCCCGGACGGGGCGTCCGGGGCTACACGAACCCGGACATGTAGGGGCGGACGCCTCGTCCGCCCCGCGGAGCGAAGCGACGCGTGGTCGGTGCCCGAGGCGTAAACAAACGTGGAGTTCAGACGATGCGACATCGGTCCGAGCAGGCCCATGCGGTCTTGATTGCGCGTTCCGCGCAACCCCGGACGGGGGCGTCCGGGGCTACACGAACCCGGACATGTAGGGGCGGACGCCTCGTCCGCCCCGCGGAGCGAAGCGACGCGTGGTCGGTGGCGAGGCGTAAGCAAACGTGGAGTTCGGACGATGCGAGATCGGTCCGAGAAGGCCCATGCGGCCTTGATTGCGCGTTCCGCGCAACCCCGGACGAGGCGTCCGGGGCTACACGAACCCGGACATGTAGGGGCGGACGCCTCGTCCGCCCCGCGGAGCGAAGCGACGCGTGGTCGGTGGCGAGGCGTAAGCAAACCGTGGAGTTCGGACGATGCGAGATCGGTCCGAGCAGGCCCCCCCGCGGAGCGAAGCGACGCGTGCCGAGGCCTAAAGTCGACGGCCTACAGCTTCTCACAACTCTCGCTCCGAACGAGCCGTCCGGATCTATGTACGACTGATGTCAACCGCCACCTTCGCCTCATCTGGGCTTGCTCTCTGCCATATCCAGCGATACTGCCGCCAATCGGCGACTAGACCCCGGCGTACCGGATTCCGCAGAACGTAATCCACCTTGGCATCCAGCCCTTCAGATGAACGGATTACGTGATCGAACGACTCCTCCTGCCACACGGCACCGTGCCGATTGAGCCGCCTATTGATGAGGTGGGCAGAAGCACTCTTGATCGATCGCATGATGTCGACGAGCGAATAGATCTCGCGGCTTTGATTGTGTATGAGCGGCGTCAGAATCATGTGGGCGTGGTCGGGCATGATCACAGCTACATAGAGTTCGAACTTCCTCCGATGATCGTGGCAACACGAAGACAGGACAATGTCTCGGGCCGAATCCGGTAATATCCAGCGGAACTTTGTTACAAATGTGAGGAAATGTGGGCTGAAGTCTCTTTGCAGATGCGGCAGGTTGCGGCGATAGAACAACACACCCAAATTCTGTCACGCGGGTTGGATGGAGCGGTGATAGTATCCGAGAAAAATCGTGGGCCAGGGCCCAAGTTGGGAAGTCGAGCAAGGCTCGTGTAGGGGCGGACGCCTCGTCCGCCCCGCGGAGCGGAGCGACGCGTGGTTCGCAGCCGACACACAATCGGACGGGAGATCACGCGATCCCGCATTGGTTGGTCTGACAAGGTCCGCGGCGGCCTTGATTGCGCGTTCCGCGCAACCCCGGACGAGGGCGTCCGGGGCTACACGATCCAGTCTGGAAGAGGCTTACTTCCCGAAGATCACCGTGCTGGAGAAGTGCGACGCGGCGGCCATGTAGAACAGCAGCGGCACCGACAGGAAGAAGTTCGTCCGCGATGCTAAGAACGCCTGCCTCGCCATCGCCGCGGCGTTTGCCGGAGGCGTGCCGGCCAGCGTTCCTCGAATGATCTTCTTGTTGTTCGGCCAGATGATGCCCCAGACATTGAACATCATCAAGATGCCCATCCCGCCGCCAACTCCGATTGCGAGAACGTGATTGTCATCTCCACCGACCGGGGTATAGTTCACGAAGATCCATCCGGCGGCATAGACCAGAATTGTGGTGATCACGCCCAAAACGTATCCGTTGGGCGTCACTTTCTTGATCAGCAGAAACAGAATCGCCCAGACTCCAATCCACAGCAGGAAAAAGAGTCCCATCGTGCTGCCTTGTCCAACGCCTTGACGTTGCGCGTCGGGGGCGACCAGGAACTGTCCCCAGTACCACCCGCCGAAGAAGACGGTCGCCAGCGAGCTCCAGCGGAACCAGTTCAGGGCGGGCAGCGTCAGGGTCTGAAAGATTTTGGGTTTGGCCGCCGCGTCGACTTGCTTCATGAAGGGGACATTCACAAGATTGAAGAAATAAAGCAGCCCGATCCAGGTAATGCCGGCGATGAAGTGGAACCAGCGAATAATGAGCTGGGCCGCCTCTTTTCCGGTGATAGTGGGCATGACCAGCATGGCTGCTACATCAAAGTAGTGGTGCATTGGATCTCCTCCGGAAACTTGAAGTGCAGATTGATGACGCCGCCGAATGGCCAATCCTTGCGTCCACCCGGGGCAATGCTTGAAGAAGGGATTATGGGCGCCGATGGAAGCGTGGCCTCCCTGAGTCGAAGAAAGTCTGCACTCTTGATCCGCGGTGCTGTCAAATTGCGAGTCGGTAACTTTCCGGGTTGAAATGAAACTCAGATCGCCGTATCTTACTGACATCTGTCCACCTGGTGCGCGGTCGTGCCAAGTTTGGGTGCATGCAGGTGGGATGTCCCCCCTTGTTCCTGTAGCTGCGGGAAGGCTAGCGGGAACTTGCTGTAGTTTTACTCCGGCCCAGAGCAACATGGGATGGGCGGGTTGGAACGTTCGCAGTCTACAAATCAGAGGAGATCGGCTATGGACAGCAATAAGCCGGCGCAAAATATTCAGGATTCCTTCCTTAATACGGCCCGCAAAGAACGCGCGAGCATCACCATTTATCTGCTCAGCGGGGTGAAGCTGACGGGCCGCATCCGCTCCTTTGACAAGTACTCCGTAGTACTGGAGGCCAACGGTCAGGAGCAACTCATCTTCAAGCACGCCATCTCCACCGTAGTGATGGGGCGGGTGTTGTCGACGCATGGGGCCCACCCGGCGCATGCGGAGAGGGCGGCGACCGGACAGGCGCCCGCTGCCACGGCGGCGGCTGCTTCGGGCTCCGAAGGATAGGGCGTTCCAGGCTTGGGAAGTTCTTACCGCAAGAAATCCCGCGACACCGCGCGTGAAGGCCGGCGTGTGCCTTTGGGAACTCCCGTCGCGACCGAGCAACCGGGGCTCGAGCGCGCCTTCCTTGTCGGCCTCGACGTTCGTAGCCGCCGCGGGAAGGGCACGGTTCCGGCGCAGGCTGCGGCGGCACGCGAGGCAGCAACTCAAAGCGCGGAATCCGAAAGCTCAACTCCTTCGCAAGAAACGCGAAAGCGCGGGGCGCCTGATGGGGCTAAGTCCAGCGGAAAGCCAAGCATTCCGGAATTCGATGCCGAGGAATCCCTGGCCGAATTGCGCACGCTGGCCGAGAGTGCCGGGGCGCAAGTCGTCGGGGAGATCCTGCAACGGCGCGATCGTCCTGATCCCGCAACATTGATTGGGGCTGGCAAGCTGGAAGAAATTGCGGGCGCGGCGGCTTCGGTCGAATGCCGACGTTCTTCTGTTTGATCACGATCTCAGTCCCTCGCAGCAGCGCAATATCGAAAAAATTGTTCAGCGGCGGGTGATCGATCGGACGCAGCTCATTCTCGACATCTTTGCCCGTCACGCCCGCACGCGAGAAGGTCAGTTGCAGGTCGAACTGGCGCAGTTGCATTACATGCTGCCGCGACTCGCGGGACACGGCATAGAGATGTCACAGCTTGGAGGCGGCATCGGCACGCGCGGTCCGGGTGAAACCCAGCTCGAAACCGACCGCCGGAAGATTGCGCGGCGGGTGCGGCATGTCGAGCAGCAAATCGAAAATGTGCGGCGCATTCGCACCCAACAGCGGCAGCGGCGGGAATCGGCACCGGTAGCGACCGTGGCCCTCGTGGGCTATACGAATGCGGGGAAATCGACGCTGTTCAACGCGCTGACGCGGGCGGGAGTCTTGTCGTCGCCGAAGATGTTTGCCACGCTGGATCCGACCATTCGCGGGATCGATCTGCCTTCGAAGCGGAAAGTGCTTTTGTCCGATACCGTGGGATTTATCCGCAACCTGCCGCACACGCTGGTTTCGGCATTCCGCGCCACGCTGGAAGAAGTGCAGCGCGCGTCGCTGATTCTGCATGTGTCCGACGCCAGCAGCCGCCTTTCGGCGGAGCAGGACGCGCAGGTGGAGATTGTCCTGAAGGAATTGGAGGCGGAGAAGAAGCCTCGGCTGCGCGTGATGAACAAGGTCGATCTGCTGGATGAAGAGGTTGCACAGTCTTTGTTAGCCGACGCCGGTGGAGACGGCTCGAAGACGGTGTACGTTTCCGCCGTCGACGGTACTGGCTTGGACAGACTTGAGAGAGCGCATCGACGAGATGATTGAAGAGGACCCCGTCAGACGCGTGCAATTGCACATACCGCAGAAAGAAGGAAAGACCTTGGCGATGCTCGAGGCACGAGCGCGAATTTATTCGCGGAAGTACCAGGACGGGGCGGTGCAGTTCGAGGTTGATGCACCGGAATCGGTGGTGAGAAGAGTCAGGGACTTCTTGGTCAAGTAAGAAGAGACAATCTGATGGTGTAAACTCTGTCGCTGGATTGGGAGGTTGAAACGCGGCGAGCACTCGTCGTGAACCGTCCCACGGAGGCAGAGGATGAATATTCGCCGCCTGTTGGTAAATCTTTGTGCCGCAGTCGCAGTATTTTTTCCTGCCGCGCTCTTCGCGAGCGACACCGTTCTCGTTCACGGACACATCTACACCGGCAATGCCAAGGCGCCGTGGGCGCAGGCTCTTGCCATCTCCGGGACCCGCATCGACGCGGTCGGGTCGGATCAGGAGATTCTGGCGCGGAAGCAGAGCGCAGACCAAGGTCATCGACCTCCAGGGACGAACCGTGATCCCGGGAATTTCGGATTCGCATGTGCACATGTGGTTCGGCGGCCTGGAACTTCACGGACTCAACCTGTCGACGCCTGAGGGCTCGATTACTCCCGATGAGCCGGAGAAGTTTGTCGAGCGGATCAAGGCTTACGCCGCTGATCGTCCCAATGGCAAAGTGCTGATTGTTCGTGCGGACTTCAACACGACTCCGCCTGCCACTCCCACGCATGAATTGCTCGACCGTGCTGTCTCCGATCGGCCCGTGATCGTGCACTTCACGGCGGAACATGCGCTCCTCCTTAACTCGAAGGCGTTGGCCCTCGCTGGTATTACCGATCAACCGGTGGCCGATCCCGCCGAAGAGCGAAACATTATTCGCGATGCCAGCGGGCATCCCAGCGGAGTTCTGCTGGAAGCGGCCATGGCAGTGATGGAACGGGCGCTGCAGAAGCTGTTTTCGCAGGAAGAGAAACTCCGCTTCGTGCGCGATGCTTCTCATCACCTGAACCAGTACGGCATCACCAGCGTGGTGAACGCCACCGGCGACCTGGCCGAGATTGAACTTTATGGCGCCCTGCGGGATAAAGGAGAGCTTACGGTTCGGACAAGAACCTCGTTTGGGGCAGTCGCGGTGAACCATCATCTGACGCCGGAATTTTTGGAGGATCTCGAAAAAGCGCGCACGCAATATCACGATGACTGGGTGTCCGCCAATCTGGTGAAGTTCTTCGTCGATGGAGGCACAGGACTGATCCCGCCTCTTACCTACGAGCCGTGCGGAATACAAGAAGTTGGTTCTCGAACTGGACAAGCGCGGATTTCAGATCATGACGCACGCGTATCGCCCCGACTCCACGCACCTGGTAGTGGATGCCTACGAAGAGGCGGAGAAGGTCAATGGGCCGCGGGACCGGCGCTTCCGCATAGAGCATGGAGATTTCTTGCCGGCCGCGGACATCCCGCGCGTGGCGAAGGATTCCGTGATTGTCAGCATGCAGCCGACTTTTTGCTGCAACGACAATGGGTCGAACTACGATCCGAAGGACCGGACGACGACCGACCGCTGGCAGAGCATCGAGAAGAGCGGCGGCGCGGCTGGCCTTCGGCAGCGACTGGCCGTGTACCTGGCCGCCGAATCCGTTTGTCGCGATCCAGGAGGCGGTCACGCGGCAGATCTGGAAGCCTGCGACCGGCACGGATTTTCCCGGCGGAGTGTTCGATGGCGCGGGCCAGGGAGGGAACGTTGCCACCAAAGATGCCTACACTCCTGAGGAAAGACTCACCGTGGAACAGGCGGTGAACGCGTATACGCAGGGCTCTGCATACGCGCGGTTCTCCGACGACCGGCTCGGAACTCTGGAGCCCGGCAAGGAAGCTGACCTCGCCGTGCTTTCTCAGGACATCTTTTCCGTAAAACCTGACGAGATCGGCAAGACTGAAGTGCTGACTACGATGGTGGCGGGCAAGGTTGTGTTTGAACACGGGAAGTAGTGGCACCGCCCGCGAAAATCTTCAACCACGAAGGTCACGAAGTTACACGAAGGTTCAAAAAACATGAAGAACACGGTACGGGTATGGGCAGCTTTCTGGGTCTCATTTTTGCTTTCGCACTTGATGATGGCGCAGGGATCTGGCGCCTGGCCGAAGGATGCGCCCGCGAACGTTGGACTCGACGACAAAGTCCTGACCGCTTTCGACGCCGACATAGCTGCTGGAAAATATTCGCTCATCGATAGCTTCGGCGTTTACCGGTGCGGGAAGATGGTGTTCGAACGCAAATATGACCACGATTACGGGAAGATCTACGGCAAACAGGCGAAAGAACGCGGCCCCCTGAATGCCCGCCTGACCGGGCCTGTACAACTACTTTGATCCAGCGTGGCACCCCTACTATCACGGATCTGAACTGCACAGCATGCAGTCGGTCAGCAAAACCGTGTCGTCCATCATTCTGGGCATCGCGATTACGCGCGGAGATTTCAAGGCCGGGCTCGATACTCCTCTTCTGAAATATTTCGATGTTGCGAAAGTCAAGAACGTGGACGACCGCAAGCGGCGGATCACTCTGCGCCATGTTCTCACCATGACCACTGGCCTCGACTGGAATGAAGAGAATGTCGCGTATAACGATCCCAAGAGCGATTCAAGTCTCATGGAGGCGACCGACGACTGGGTGCAGTATGTGATCGATCGCCCGATGGCGCAGGAGCCTGGGAAGGTTTTCAACTACAGCAGCGGAGTCTCAGAGTTGCTGGCTTACATCTTCCAGAAAGAAACCGGGCAGGACATCGAGAAGTATGGCGCGAAATATCTGTTTGCGCCGCTAGGTATCGAATACTTCTGGAAACGTACATACATGGGAGTCGTCGATACAGAAGGCGGTCTCTATCTTAAGAACTCAGACCTCGCCAAGATTGGGTCGCTGTATTTGCACGACGGCGTTTGGGACGGCAAGCAGATTGTCTCGAAAGACTGGGTCAAGCAATCGCTGACTCCATTCATCGATGCCGAAGATGGCTACAAATACGGATTCAAGTGGTGGTTACTGCCGCGAACGGACCGGCAGAGCTACATCTGGATGGCGCGCGGCTTCGGCGGCCAGCGGCTGATGGTGTTTCCCGAGGAAGACTTGATTGCAGTCTTCACCGGATGGCAGATCATCGAGGACGAGGCTGGAGACCGGGAATTAGTGAGCCGGATTCTGCCTGCAATCCGCTCGCAACGGTGCGAGACATCGCACTAGTCATATTACCGTCATCATAAAGGCTCAGCGGGATGGATCGTGGAATCTCACCCTTGACAAAGAACGAACGTCAAGGATGGGGCACCCTAGGTGTAGTGATGTTGAGAAAAATCGTATACAAACGGTGGGCACCCGCGATGAGCAATGCCTCTATTTTTCCATGTGCCTCCAAATCGAGTCTCGAGATTTTCATAAAGATTCTCCCGCTGACCCGCAACAATTCGTTAGGCGCCTGCACGTCGGGAGTGTGCTGGGATCACTGACAAATACATCGTAGACGCCCGGAGGTAGCGAACTCTCGAAGACGCCATCCTTAGTTTCCTTTAACACAGTCGATAAATTTCCGAGGTACACGTGCCGATATCCGCGAACGAGAACAGATGCTGTAGTTAAAGGAGTACGGGCCTCCCCAAGGGTTAGAGTTATGGGCGGGTGGCCCAGCCTTTTGAACTTTGCGGACACGACCAAAACAGCGGGTGCCCCGTTCTTCGCGTACTTTGCGAAGGGCGGGAACCACGAACATGTACGCAGCCGGCTTTATATAGGGAGCCAAAACTCTGTGTCGACAGCATTCGTACCCGCCCTTGCAAAAAACGCAAGGACCGGTGAGCACCTTCTGCAGAGATAACGCAAACACAACCGCCGTTAAAGGGTGGGCTATCCGCCGTTTGGGACCTGGTTCGTTCTGATAAGCATCTGGAAGACAATTTAAATGGGCCGGCAACCAAGAAGCGGTGACATTCCTTGGCTATCGGCCCATTCGATCCTGAATTGGATCGGAGGTGATATCTCTATGCTAGTCCTGTTTGCGTCGAAGTCAAGGAATATGTGCAGAAAACTTGCCGACGGCTGGCAGATCGAGCGGCTGATAAATCTTTTGTTTCCATAGTGCTAGAGCGCACGCTCGAGGCGCCTCGATTTCTGCCGAATGGAAAGTGGCAAGACGTCCCGTCGAAGCGCTAAACCGATCTTCCTGCGTTGACATTAAACTTCTCCGGACGTTAGACTTAACAGTTTTCATAGCCCTCATTTTCCGGTCTATAACCAGAACCAGCACCAAACATGGATCAGACGCTGCAACAACTAGGCGAATTACTGCTCGGAGCGGTACCGACCGTAATTCTGCTGGCGCTGCTGTACGGCCTCTACACGACAATCGTGCACAAGCCGCTGCGGCGGGTGCTCGACGAGCGGCGCAGCAAGACTGAGGGCGCCGTCGAAAAATCGAAGGCCGATATTGCGGCCGCCGATGCACGGACCAGCGAGTACGAACAGAAGCTGCGCGAGGCGCGGGCTGCGGTTTTTCGGGCCCAGGAAGCCAAGCGTCAGGCAGCCCTGCAGGCCCGCACCAACGCCGTGAACGAGGCGCGTGCCAAGGCTCAGGTGCAGGTGCAGGCTGCCAAGGCTGACATCGAAAGCGATCGGGCCACGGCGGAAGCCGGACTGCAGGGCGAAGTGGCGGCGCTGGCGCAAGAGATTGTCCGGCGCGTGCTGCAGCCGGCAGGGGCGGGGCGCTGATGACATCGAAGAACCAGGCGCGGGCGATCCCGTGGCGCTGCTGGTGTTGAGTTGTGTCAGCGTGGTGTGGGCGCGGACGCAGCCAACGCCCGCTCCAGTCACGAACCAGGCCAGCAAGGATGCGCCACCTCCGTTTACGCCGGGCAGGGAATTGGCCCATGAAAGCCGTGAAGCCGCCGGAGAAGAGAAAGACGAGATGGACGAGTTCAAGCACTCGCCGTCGGTGCAGCTCATCTCGCGCTTGACCGGGCTCAATCTGCAGCAATCGTACTGGCTGAGCGTGGTCCTGAATTTCGCGGTGATTGCCGGCGTGATCGTCTGGGCGAGTCGCAAGTACTTGCCGGGAATCTTCCGCGACCGCACGGCTGCCATTCAGAAAGCGATGCAGGAAGCGCAAATGGCCAGCGAAGAGGCCCGCCGCAAGCTGGCAGAAATCGAATCGCGCCTGATGAAGCTGGACGGCGAAATCGGCATGATGCGCAACGCCGCCGAGAAGGAAGGGGCAGCCGAAGAAGCGCGCATTCAGGCCGCGGCCCAGGAAGACGCTAAAAAGATCGTGGCTTCGGCAGAGCAGGAAATTGCGGCGGCGGCCAAAGCTGCGCGCCGCCAACTCACGGCGCATGCAGCCGATCTTGCGGTGGGGCTGGCGCAGAAGCAGATTCGTGTCGATGCCGCCACCGATCAGGCTCTGGTGCGTAACTTCGCTGGACAGTTGGGCTCCACCGAGAATTCCGGAAAGGACGGAAACTAGAACATGGCTTCCGTCGCCAGCACCTATGCCCGGGCTTTCGCCGATGTGGTCTTTAGCGCGCACCTGGATGCGTCTCGGGCCACCGGTGGGTTGCGCCGGATTGTAGCCTTGTTGGAGGAGAGCATCGATTTGCGGCCGGGTATGGGAAAATCCCGCAGTTCCTGCCGATCAGAAGCGGAATCTGCTGGACGCGATCGTGCAGCAGGAAGGCATCGATAAGCCGGTGCGGAATCTCGTCGCGGTGCTCATCGATCACCGACGATTGTCGTTTCTGGGCAGGATCGTCGAGCAACTGGAAAAGGAACTCGACGCCCGCATGGGATTCGCCGAAGCGCAGATTTCCAGCGCGCGGGAATTGGGCGACGCGGAAAAGCGCTCCCTTGAATCACAGATCGAGAAAACGACGGGCAAGAAAGTCCGCGCGCGGTATGGACTCGACCCGTCTCTTCTGGGCGGTGCTGTAGTCCGCGTCGGCAGCACGATTTACGACGGTTCGGTGAAGGGGCAGTTGGAGAAGATTAAGAGAAGCAATTAGCTCTTAGCTTTTAGCTCCTAGCTTAACCCATAGCTGCGAGAAGCGAGACGCGTTGCGGAGCACATCGCACCGGATAACGGAAAGAAGCTAAGAGCTAGAAGCTAACAGCTGAAAGGCTAAGAGCTGATTTTATGGCGCAAATCAAAGCAGACGAAATTTCCAAGCTAATCCGCGAGCAGATCGAGAACTACGAAACCAAGGTCTCCGTGGACGAGACTGGCACCGTCATCACCCTGGGCGACGGCATCGCGCGCGTGTACGGCCTCGACAAGGTCATGGCCGGCGAATTGTTGTCGTTCCCCCACGGCGTGGCCGGAATTGCCATGAACCTGGAAGAAGACCAGGTCGGCGTCGTGCTGCTCGGCGAATACACCGAAATCAAAGAAGGCGACGAGGTCAAGCGCACCGGACGCATCATGAGCGTGCCCGTCGGCGACGCCATGATCGGGCGCGTCGTGAACTCGCTCGGCGAACCGATCGACGACAAGGGTCCGATCGCGTCCGACAAGTTCATTGCGCTCGAGCGCCTGGCCCCCGGCGTCATCGATCGTCAACCCGTGCGTGAGCCCATGGCGACCGGACTGAAGGCCATCGACAGCATGATTCCGATCGGCCGCGGACAGCGCGAGCTGATCATCGGCGACCGCCAGACCGGCAAGACCGCCGTCGCGCTCGACACCATCATCAACAGCAAGGGCAACGATCTGATCTGCATCTACAACGCGATCGGGCAGAAGCGGTCGTCGATTGCGCAGGTCGTGAAGATTCTCGAAGACGCTGGCGCGATGGAGTACACCATCGTCGTCGCGGCGTCGGCCTCAGAACCCGCGCCCATGCAGTACATCTCGCCCTATGCGGCGTGCGCGATGGGCGAGTACTTCCGCGACACCAAGCGTCACGCGCTGGTGCATCTACGACGATCTGTCGAAGCACGCTGCCTCCTATCGCGAAATCTCGCTGCTGTTGCGTCGTCCGCCGGGTCGCGAAGCGTATCCCGGAGACGTTTTCTATCTTCACTCACGTTTGCTGGAGCGCGCGGCCAAACTCAGCGACAAAAATGGCGGCGGATCGCTGACCGCTCTGCCGGTCATCGAAACCCAGGCGGGCGACGTCTCGGCCTACATTCCGACCAACGTCATTTCGATTACCGACGGCCAGATCTATCTCGAAACCGACCTGTTCAACCAGGGCGTACGTCCGGCAGTGAACGTCGGTCTATCTGTCAGCCGCGTCGGCGGCAGCGCGCAGATCAAGGCCATGCGCCAGGTCGCCGGCACTCTGAAACTGGAACTGGCGCAGTACCGCGAACTGGCGGCCTTCGCGCAGTTCGGCAGCGATCTCGACAAAGCGACGCAGGCGCAGTTGAATCGCGGACAACGGCTGGTCGAACTCCTGAAGCAGAACCAGTTCTCGCCGCTGCCATTTTCCAAGCAGATTCTGATCATCATGGCCGGCACCAGCGGTTTCCTCGACGACATGCCGGTCGATCAGGTGCGCGAGTTTGAGAAAGAGCTGTACAAGTACGTGGATGTCGACGAATCCCGGAATCCTGCGCGCGATCATGGAGAAGAAGATTCTCGACGATCAGCTGAAGATCAGATGCAGAACGTGATCAAGGAAGCGAAGCAGCAGTTCGTGGGTCAGCAGGGAAGCAGTAGCGAAGTAATTCGTAGAGCCGTAGCTTGCTACGTCTCTGGTGCAATGCCCGTGGTCAGAGTGAGACGTAACAAGTTACGTCTCTACGATAATGCCTAACATTCTCGACATCCGGCGCCGCATTCGCAGCGTGATCAACACGCGGCAGATCACCAAGGCCATGAAGATGGTCTCGGCGGCAAAGCTGCGCCGCGCCCAGGAGCGCGCCCTGGCGGCGCGTCCGTATGCGCAGATGTTGACGAATGTTCTGAAGTCGCTGGTGGCGCGAGCTGAGATCTACGATCCCGAGACGGGCGAGCCGAAGCATCCGCTGCTGGCGCAGCGGGAAGAGAAGAACATTCTGCTGGTCGTCGTCACCGGAGACAAAGGTCTCGCGGGCGCGTTCAACGCCAACATCCCGAAAGCTGCCGCACGCTTTCTGGAATCAAAGAGTGGGAAAAACCTCGACATCGAGGCCATTGGCCGCAAAGGGCGCGACTTCCTGCGGCGGCGTTTTCCCGCAGCCAAGGTGCAGACGAAGAGCTTGGCTGAACTGATGGAATCGATCGAGTCCGAACCGGAAGCGGCAGAGCGCGCCGGGAGACCCAGATTACCGGCGAGCATGTCGGCATTCTGGGCAAAGTCGAATTCGCGCAGGCATCCGCCCTGGCCCGGAGCGTCATTTCGCGTTACTGCCGTGAAGAGATCGATGCGGTCTATATCGTCTTCAACGAATTCAAATCGGTGATCGCGCAGCGCCTGATCGTCGAACAGATTCTTCCCATCGAGCAAATCGGCGAACAAGCGGTTCGTTTGGCGGAAGAGCCGACCGAAGAAGAAAAGAAAAAAGCCAAAGAGGCGGCAGTGAGCGCAGGCGTCGGCATGCACACGACCGAAGGCGGCACAGAAGAGGCTTCGACGTTCGGCACCTCGCAGGTCGATTACATCTACGAGCAGTCTCCGGAAGAATTGTTCCGGGCGCTGTTGCCGAAGTACGTGAGCATCCAGATTTTCCGGGCGCTGCTGGAGTCGGTTGCTGCCGAGCATGCGGCGCGCATGACCGCCATGGATTCGGCCACCAGCAACGCAACCGACATGATCGATTCGCTGACGCTGGTCATGAACCGAGCGCGTCAGGCGAAGATCACGAAAGAAATTATCGAGATCGTCAGCGGCGCAGCCGCGATGTGAAGAAGCTGTAGCTGGCCGCTTTAGCTCTAGCAGACGCTGACTTGCTTGCATCATCGTTCGACGAAAGTGCACGAGACGTGAAGCTAAAGCTAAGAGCTAGAGCTAGGAGCTAAGAGCTGAGTTTATGGCCACAAAACGTAGGACACGTCATTCAAATTGCAGGACCCGCGGTGGACGTGCAGTTCGCCGAGGGACAGCTACCTCCGATCTACCAGGCCGTCGAAGTGGTAAGCGACGGCTTCACCGTGCCCACCCCGATCAAGGTCATTCTCGAGGTGCAGCAGCACTTGGGCGAAGGCCGCGTGCGCTGCGTGGCGATGCAGCCGACCGACGGCATGGTGCGCGGGATGAAGGCCATCGATCAAGGCGGCCCGATCTCGGTACCCGTGGGGCGGGGAACACTCGGGCGCGTCATGAACGTGATCGGCGAACCCGTCGATCAACTGGGCCCCATCGAATACAAAGAGCGAATGCCGATTCACCGCCTGGCTCCCGCGTTCGACGAACAGGCGACGACCGCCGAGATGTTCGAGACCGGCGTGAAGGTCATCGATCTCATCCAGCCATTTCTGAAGGGCGGCAAGATCGGATTGTTCGGCGGCGCCGGTGTGGGCAAGACCGTCGTCATCATGGAGTTGATCAACAACGTTGCCAAGAATCACGGCGGCTTTTCGGTGTTCGCCGGCGTCGGCGAGCGCACGCGCGAAGGCAACGACCTGTGGCTGGAAATGTCGGAGTCGGGCGTAATCAAGCCGGGCAAGCCGGCGGAGTCCAAAGCCGCGCTGATCTACGGGCAGATGACAGAGCCTCCAGGCGCACGTCTTCGCGTGGCTCTGACCGGACTCACGGTTGCGGAATATTTCCGCGACGCCGAGGGTGCCGACACGCTGCTCTTCATCGACAACATTTTCCGATTCACGCAGGCCGGCTCTGAAGTATCGGCGCTGCTGGGACGCATGCCCAGCGCCGTCGGCTACCAGCCTAACCTCGCGACCGAGATGGGCGAATTGCAGGAGCGCATCACTTCGACGAAGAAAGGTTCGGTCACGTCGGTGCAGGCGATTTACGTCCCCGCCGACGATCTGACCGATCCCGCGCCGGCAACGACTTTCGCTCACCTCGACGCGACCACGGTGCTTTCGCGTGCGTTGACGGAGATCGGAATTTATCCGGCAGTCGATCCGCTGGCGTCAACGTCGCGTATTCTCGATCCACGCATCGTCGGTCAAGAGCATTACGATGTCGCACAGATGGTGAAGAAGACCCTGCAGACCTACAAAGATCTGCAGGACATCATCGCGATTCTCGGCATCGACGAATTGAGCGAAGATCAGAAGCTGACCGTGTCGCGGGCCCGAAAGATTCAACGCTTCCTGTCGCAACCGTTCCACGTGGCCGAGCAGTTCACCGGCGCGCAAGGACGCTACGTGAAGATCGCCGACACGGTGAAGGGGTTCAAAGCCATCGTCGAAGGCAAGTACGACGACATCCCCGAGCAGGCCTTCTACATGAAGGGCCCGATCGAGGAAGTGCTGGAAGCCGCGGAGAAGATGAAGGCAGCAGCGTAGAGACGTTGCTTGCAACGTCTACCGGCGTACGGCATTTCGAATGATGGCAGAGAGCCGAGCAACTACGTCTCTACGAAACGAACTGAATGGCAGATACTTTCCAACTCGAGATCGTCACGCCGGAAAAGAAAGTGGTCGACACGGCGGCGGAGGAAGTCCAGATTCCCGGCAAGAACGGGTATCTGGGCGTTTTGCCGGGGCACGCTCCTCTCATTACCGAATTGTCCGTCGGCGAGATCACCTATCGTGAAAATTCCACCGAGCAGCAGCTTGCCGTCGCGTGGGGCTTTGCCGAAGTTTTGCCCAATAAGGTCACCATTCTGGCCGAGACCGCTGAGCGTCCGTCCGAAATCGACGTGGAGCGCGCGCGCAAGGCCAAAGAGCGCGCCGAACAGCGACTGGCGAGCGGGGACACAGCGGTCGATGTCGACCGGGCGCTGGATGCGCTGCACCGCGCCGAAGCCAGGCTCGACGTTGCATCTTCAAAGTAATTTCTGCCTGCCAATAAACACTCCTCTCATATCTACAGTGAAGTCGTCGTAGTGCCGGCGCCTTCTCCGCTTATACAATTAGCCGTTCATTCAATTAGAGGTGACGGCGCCGTGAAGAATTATCCTGGGCTGATTGTTTTCTGTTCTCTTTTTCTTTCTTCTATTGCTTACCCGCAACAGGTAAAGCCAGCCACTCCGCCCGCACCTATGCCGCCTGCACTCGTCACGCCCGAGGTGCACTCCGACAACAGCGTGACGTTTCGCTTCCGTGCTCCCAACGCACAGGAAGTGAAGCTCACGCGCGAAGGGCGCCGAGGCCTCTGGCCATGCAGAAGGATGACATCGGGCGTTTGGACGGTGAATACGCCGCCGCTTTCGCCTGACTACTACGGATATTCGATCGTCGTCGACGGCGCTCGCTCAATCGATCCCTACAATCCGCTGCTGAAGCCGAATCTACTCTCGACCGAGAACATGGTTCACGTGCAAGGGTCCGCCGTCGCTGCCCTGGGAGTTGAACGACGTGCCACACGGGGAAGTTCATCATCACTTTTACAAGTCCGCCGTGGCCCAGGATGACCGGGACTATTACGTCTACACGCCTCCGGGATATGACGCGACGTCGAAGACGACGTATCCGGTGCTCTATCTCTTGCATGGCTATCAGCGACGATGCCAGCGGTTGGACGGCTGTGGGCCGTGCTCACGTGATTCTCGACAACTTGATTGCGCAGCACAAAGCCAAGCCGATGATCGTGGTGATGCCGCTCGGGTACGGCACCATGGAGATTATCCGGCTGGGTTGGGGTGGAGGGGGCAGCCATCCGGATATCCGCGATCAGAATCTCTCTCGCTTTCGCGAGGCGCTTTTGACGGAAGTGATGCCCAGGGTCGAGCGCGAGTACCGCGTGACCAACGACAGGAATTCGCGCGCGATTGCAGGACTCTCGATGGGTGGAACGGAATCGCTATTGACCGGGCTGAACAATCTCGACAAGTTCGCCTGGATCGGCGCTTTCAGTTCAGGCGGCATCCCTGATCAGTTTGAAAGAGATTTTCCAGGACTTGACGCGAAGGCCAACCAGCAAATTCGTTTGCTCTGGATCGCCTGTGGCACGGAAGACCGTCTGATCAAAGCGAATCGCGATCTGCGAGAGTGGCTGAAATCGAAGGGCGTTCAACACACCGATATCGAAACACCGGGCATGCACACCTGGATGGTATGGCGAAGGAACCTGGCGGAATTTGCCCCGTTGCTGTTCCGATAACAGATCTCGTAGAGACGTTGCTTGCAACGTCTTCCCACCACGATTGGGAATGCTGCACGCTAAGACGTAGCAAGCTACGTCTCTACGAGTACTTGTTTTACGAATACGTACTTACGGGACGTTTACTTGATCGTGGGTCTCCGCCGGCGCGTAATTTACCGCGGCGGTTCGTTCCAGTTTATCCCACGCAAACTTGCGGCCTTCGAGCGCGCGCTTCAGCGTTTTGAATAACACAATCGAAAACAGCTGGCGATAGGCAAAACGCTGCAGCCACACTTGGCTGAGCAGTCCAACGTCTTCTTTGTCATCTGGCCGACGTCGTTCCAGCGCGAAAGCGATGGCCGAGGCGATAAAGTCGATCACGAGAAATGCGAAGAAGAATGCCACCAACTTGTGAAAACTTGCCGGGTCGGTGGAGTCCGGATGAAAGTGCTTCTGGATGAAATACCAGATGGTGCCCACGGCAAACATGATGTCGATCAGTGGCGATACCAGCGGCAGGAGAATTTGGAAGATGACGATATTGGGCAGCGCGATCCATCCCAGCACGCCTTTGCGCGCAACAACGTTTCGGTGTTTGTAAACCGCCTGCAGAATGCCGAAGGACCAGCGAAAACGCTGGCGCATCAGGCCATTCGCGTTGGTAGGGGCCTCGGTGTAGGCCAGGGCCATGTCTTCATACTCCACACGATATCCGCGGCGCAGCAAGGCCATGGTGAGGTCCGCGTCTTCCGCGACGGTATCGACGTGATAGCCTCCGGCCTCGCGCACAGCCGAAACGCGCCATGCGCCGATCGCTCCCGGTACTACGCTCACGGCCCCGAAAACATCGAGAGCGCGGCGCTCGAAATTCTGACTCGTGATGTACTCCAGGGCTTGCCACCGCGTCCAGAGATTGACGCGATTGCCGACCTTGGCGTTACCCGCGATCGCGCCGACTTTCGGATTGATGAAGTGGGGCACCAGGCGTGAGATGGCATCCGGCGCAATGATCGTGTCCGCGTCGATGCCGACAAAAAGCTCGGCGTCGCCAATGTGCTCGATCCCGTAGTTAAGCGCCTCCGCCTTGCCGGAGTTCGGCTTGCCCAGGATCAGGACCTGTCCCGCATCAGCTTCCGCTCGAAAGGTCTGACGCGCAACTTCGAGAGTTCGATCTTTCGAGCCATCGTCAATGACGATGACGCGGAGGTTAGGATAATCGGAATTCAGCGCCGCACGAACCGTTTTTACGATGACCTTCTCTTCGTTGTAGGCGGGAATCAACACCGCAACTTTGGGCTTGTAAGACGCGACTTCCGCCGGCTTGCCGAAAATCTTTTCGTGTACCCGGTCATAAACCGCGGCCGTTCCGATAAAGATAAGCCGGCCAGTCATCAGCAAGTCCCCGACCAGGAAGATCCACGTGATGCCCAGAATCACCACGTCGAACATCCAGAACCCTAGCCGGTCGAGGCGTGCGGCCCAGCGTTCGCCACGAGGCAGCGGAGCCATCACGTTCGCCTGCTGCATGCCCAGCAATTCGTATACGGGGGCGATCTCATATCCTTGTGCGCGGATACCATCAATAATCATCGGCAGCGCACGCACGGTCTCGGCGCGGTTGCCGCCGCCGTCGTGCAACAACACGATATTGCCGCAACGCAAGTCTTCCACCCGGCAGGGCGGTAGATGCGAAAGTACATACTTCGTGATCTGTTCGGCCGAGCGACGGGGATTCTCGCTCCAGTCATTCGGGTCAATCCGGTTGCCGACCGTGATGTACCCCATCTCCTGCGGGATTTCGAGCGGGCGCACTTGGTCCGATGTATCCGGTTCCTCGTCGATGGCGTATGGCGGTCGCATCAACGTGGCCCGGATTCCCATCAGGCTCGCGAACAGGCGCTCGGTCAGGTTCAATTCCACTTTCATGTATGCCGTGGAAATGTTACTGACGTCCGGATGGGTGAAGGTGTGGTTCCCGATCGTGTTTCCTTCGTTGTAAATCCGCTTGGCGATGCCCGAGAACTTGTCGGTCTGAATGCCAATCAGAAAGAAAGTGGCGGTGGCATGTTTTTGCTTCAGAACATCGAGAATTTTGGGCGTCCACTCCGGGTCAGGCCCGTCATCGAAGGTAATCGCGATCTTGTTCGGACTGTATCCATAACGCCCCACGCGATAGGGCTCAGGCAGATTCTGAAACACTTCGTCGGTGATGAGCTTGCTGCCCTCATCGATCGTCAAATCGCGAGTGCCGTGGGAGGGCTTGTCTTCGATGCGAAGAATTTCTCCTTGGCCCTCCATATCCACATCGGCCCCAGGGGGGACATCGCGCAGCTTGTCGGGTGCTCCGGGATCTCCCGGCATATCCCACACACGCCACAGAGACCGATCTTCGCTACCCAGGCGCCACAGGGCGAAGGTCTGAATGCCCAGGTTCTGTGCCACGCGCATGTGATTGAGTGCTGTGACCCCATCGACAAACCAGATGTCGTGCCGCAAGTTGCGCTCGTCGAGGTAACTGAAATGAGGATTCATCGCATCATCATCGAAGTTGACGTCCTCATCCGAGTCGCGCGCGGCCAGCCATGCCTCTTGCACGCTGACACTGGTGTCGTGAACTCCCGCTGGTAACTTGCCGTTCTTGGGCTTCAACACCCAGTCATAGCCATAGTTGGCGATCGCGCAGATGATTTTCTCTTTGGGAACCACGCTGCGCACATATTTCAGGTTCTCCTCGAACCAGTCCTGCGAAGCGACGGGACCAGAAGCTGCACCTGGATAATGCTCGTCGTAGTTCATTACGACGACGCCGTCCGCTGCCTTGGCGATGGCGGGATAGTCGTATTCACCATTGTGGGGCGGCACAGCAACGTAGAGTTTCATGCTGCGGGCATGCAGGTCCCCGGACAACTCCTGCAGGAGGGAAACATAGCCGGGCTGGCCGCTGGCGGGAAAAGCTTCGAAGTCAATGATCAGACCGCGATAACGTCCCGAGGATAAAAACTGTCCCGCCTGGCGACGGAAGGTTGCTCGGGCGCCAGGGTTATTCAGAAAATCAACAATGTCGACCCAGTCCGCCCCATCGGAATTGTTGATCATGGGGAAGACTTCCATATTCGGATTGTCAGTTTTGAGGAAGGGCATGACCCGGTCATCGACCGCAAGCACGCTCTTGCCTTGCACCACGTCAAAGTATTTGTTCGTCTGGTCGTCCACGCCCTGCAAGCGCCCGTCGGCTGTCAGAACATGCAGCCAGTCGGGGTACAGCATGTCGATCTGATGGGCAAAGGCCTTCAACGAGGAAAAACTAGCTGCGTCCCAGGGCACATAGAAGGCGGCTCGAATGCCTTCCGACTGGTTGAGCGTAACCTGGGATGCCGCCAATTTGGACTTGCGATGGGAGCGGGCGGCTGCCTTCTTGACGCGCTCGCGGGCCCTGTCCCTCTCACTTTCCTTCAGCGCTTTGAACGCTCTCTTCTGGGGATAAAACAACAGTTCGGGCAGGGGTTCGTCCCGCAAAGCGGTAAACACGAAAAAAATGACCAGGGCGGAAACCAGGACGGCGGTCACGTCCAGCGTTCGCCGCAGCCGTTTCCAGCGGGCGCGTCGGGGATCATAAAAAACAGGTTCAGCCATGGATAACGATGTTCATCGTATGCTGCTGACAGCACACGGTCAATTCTCGATGAGACAGGGTGAGTGGCAACTCTTCCGTAGGATGCAAATTCGTTGACATCGGGTTACCTCAAACGGGTTATCATGAACGCAACGTGCGGGGTCTGTTGCTTAAAAGGGCGCGTTTCTTCCTTGGGGCAAGCCTGGCGGCGCTGTCGCTGCGCGTGCTCCTCGTATGGCGTTTTCCTGCCGTTGTAGACGATTCGCGGCTATACGCCGACATCGCTCGGAACTGGCTGCAACACGGGGTCTACGGCATCACGAACTCGGGTGTGATTGTCCCTACCCTTTCGCGTCTGCCGGGATATCCAGCATTCCTGGCGGCCATCTTCACTATCTTCGGAGCGGACAACTTCCGCGCCGTCCTGCTGCTGCAAGTGCTCTTCGATCTCGCGACCTGCTTCCTGATCGCGGACATGGCGAGACGTCTGTTTTCCGAGAGGGAGGCGAAGGCGGCGTTTCTTCTCGCGGCAATCTGTCCCTTTCTGGCGAACTACTCGGCAGCCGCGCTGACCGAAACACTGGAGATCTTCTTCACGGTGCTCAGCCCTCGATCTGGTGCTGAAAGGAATCAACATCGGCGGGACTTGTGAGTATCCACGCCGTATCTGGCTGGGATGCGGCCTCTCCGTCGGTGCGGCAATTTTGCTTCGGCCGGATGGCGGAATACTACTTGCAGCGATCGGCTTGTACTTGCTGCGGCTGCTTCTGAAAACGTTGCGTTCGAACCGGGAGGGAACCGGTCACTATCGGGGCCTCACGTCGCGCACCGTCGTCCTGGCAGGCATTCTGGTTGGTGTTGGCGCTTTGGCTCCACTCGTTCCGTGGACGCTGCGAAACCTGCACACGCTGCACCGCTTTGAGCCGCTGGCTCCGCGTTACGCAACCGATGCAGACGAGCCGGTCATGACCGGCTTCAACCGCTGGGTCAAGACTTGGATCGCGGACTACGTTTCTGTCCAGGAGATTTACTGGCCCGCACCCGGATCGGAGATGGATTTCACGCGCTTGCCCGAGCGTGCTTTTGATTCTGCCGAGCAGCGCAAACAGACCGAAGAACTCTTCTCGGACTACAACGCAAGTCACGATATGAGCCCGGAGCTTGATGCCCGCTTCGCGGCGCTGGCGGCACAACGGATTGATGCTGCTCCTCTTCGCTATTACGTTTGGCTGCCAGTGTTCCGCATCGCGGACATGTGGCTGCGTCCACGCACCGAACTGTTTCCGTCCGACCCGCGCTGGTGGGAGTTCAACGACGATCCGCGCTGGCTGGCCGTCAGCCTGGCTTTCGGAACAATCAACATTGCCTACGTGTTTCTGTTTCTTGCGGGTGCGGCGCGGAGCCGCGCAATTTTTGGTTGCGGACTATTCGTTTTATTTCTAGTGCTGCGTTCCGCGTTCCTTGGAACGCTGGAAAATCCCGAGCCCCGCTACACGCTTGAAATGTATCCCGCACTCATTCTGTTCGCCTCCGCCGGGTTTCATCGCTCTGAATAAATTTCCAGAATTTGGAAGGCGTCATATGGAAGATGGTGTATTCAAACGTTTCATGTCGCGCAAATGCCACAAAATGCGCTTGAACAATGTGGTGTCAAAGTTGCACAATATCGCCCCAACAGGTCCCCGGGGTCTCTATTGAGTTTCAAAAACTCCCCGGCAAAACGTAAATATGAAGTACTCGCCGGTTGCGGCGAAGGGGGAACTTCCTATGCGTTCTGGCTCGCGGCAAGTACTAGCCGTCATCCTTTCACTTCTTTCACTCGGCACGATCGGCTGGACGCAATCTGCGACGACGTCTCTGCGCGGGACGATCACCGATCCCGGAGGTGCAGTGGTCTCGGGAGGATCTGTCACTCTCTCCAATTCGTCCACCGGATTTTCGCGCACCACGAAATCGGGAAGCGACGGTGTCTACCAGTTCTTAGAAGTGCCGCCCGCGACCTACGTCATGACCGTAACCGTTGCTGGCTTCGCGACACTCAAGCAAGACAGAGTCACTCTCCAGGTGAGTCAGCCAGCCACCTTGGACGTAGTTCTGCAGGTCAAGGGCACGACCGAGGTCGTGGAGGTTTCTGGCGAGGCGCCGCTTGTGAACACCACGGATGCGAGCCAGGGCAACGTGTTCAATGCCACACAGCTCACCAGCCTGCCGTCTGAGGGGCGTGATCCGGTGAGCATTCTGAGTCTTCAGGCAGGCGTAACCTATCTTGGAGGCGCTACAAACCAGGACGGCTTAAATCTCAAGCCGAATCAGACCGAAGACAGCCGTGGCGGCTCAGTGGCTGGCGCGCGCAGCGACCAGACTAACGTGACCGTGGACGGATTGGATAACAACGATCAGTTGCAGGGCTAGCATTCCAAGGCGCGCTGAGAGTCCCTCTGGACTCGATCCAGGAGTTCCGCGTCACTACTACGAACTCGAACGCCGATTCTGGCCGCTCCTCCGGCGCGCAGGTCAACATGGTGACCAAGAGTGGCACCAATGTTTTCATGGCACACTCTACGAATACAACCGCTCCAATATTGGACAAGCGAACGACTGGTTCAACGAACAGGCGCAAGACAAGGCAGGCTTGCCCAATACGCCCGGCGTCCTGCACAGGAACACCTTCGGTGCATGGGTGGGTGGTCCGATCAAAAAAGATCGATTGTTCTTCTTCGGCGGCTATGAAGGGCAACGGACCAACGAAGCGATACAGACGACGCACGTGGTTCCGAGCGACGACGATGCGGCTAGGGCAATCATCCAATATCCGTGCGACGGTACGTGTGCCGACACCTCGAATGCGAACTACAGCGTACTCCAATGGAATTCGTGACCATCACGCCGGCCGGTTTGGTCCAATATCGATCAAGCGCTGTGTACAGACGCTCACTCCCGCCACTTGCAATTGGACGGCTGGCCGATTTCCATGCAACGGCGGCGCCGATCCTTATGTCGCCAACATAAATGGCAGCAATCCTGACGCAATCTTCACCAAGTACCCATCCCCGAACACGGATTCCGTGGGCGATGGCCTTGACTATCGTGGCTTCACATTTGCGGCGCCCAACCCCACAAAGCACGACACCTACATCTTTAAACTCGACTACAAGCTGACGCAGAGCGGCAATCATACCTTGTTCGTGAAGGGCCACCTGCAAAACTGGCGGAGCAGTGCGCCTCCGCAATTCCCGGGTTACCGGCGAATGACTTCTCTGACCAACAACAGCAAAGGAATTTTTGCCGGCTACACGGCCCTGTTCACCAATACGTTCATCAACAACCTGCGGTACGGTTTCATTCGACAGGGCCTTGGGGACACCGGACTCGGCGTTTCCGACTTCAACTACTTCCGCGGTATGGCCAACTTCCAGGGTGCCGGCTTTACCCCTTCCACTTTGACGAACGTGCCCGTCCACAACATTGTGGACGATGTGAGCTGGACCAAGGGTAAGCATACGATCCAGTTTGGCGGCAATCTGCGCATTGTCACCAACAACCGTACTGGAAATGGCTCAAACTATTCCTACGCGTTTACCAATGTTTACTGGCTGGATAACGCCGGAATTCGCAGGCCTACGTGACGCTGCAGTCTGGACCCGGGCTGCCTACTTGCGGGGCGTGGGTATCCCGCAGTGGATGGGTCTTGGGGCGTTAACTATGATTTTGCAACGGCCGCGCTTGCGGGCCTGCTCACAGAAACGAACAAAGTCTACAACCAGGACAAGACGGGTCACTTCTTTGCTCCTGGAGAGTTGATCACTCGGAATTTCCGGAGTCACGAGACCGAGTTCTACCTGCAGGATGCATGGCGTGTTACTCCCAACCTGGTCCTCACGGGAGGCCTGCGGTATTCGCTGCTGCAGCCGCCCTTTGAAATGAATGGCAATCAAGTATCGCCCACGATCAGCCTGAATAGCTGGTTTAAGCAACGCGAGCAGGCCATGTTGAACGGTCAGACCCTCTACTCGCAGACCCCAGGAGGGCAGGTGGACATGGCTCTAGCCGGCCAGGCGAACGGAAAGCAGCCATACTGGAACTGGGATTACAAGGACATTGCCCCTCGCATTGCATTTGCCTATTCGCCGCACGCTGACAGCGGGTTCCTGCACACCCTTTTCGGCGGGGTGGGAAAAAGTTCAATCCGCGGTGGCTATGGAATCTATTACGATCACTTCGGCTCGGGCATCGTAAACAGCTTCGACCGGAACGGTTCCTTTGGGCTGACTACAGCGCTCGACAATCCTGCCGGTTCGCAGAATGTAGACTGCACACCGCGTCTCACGAGTCTCTATACCTTGCCGTCGGCAACGGACAGCTTTCTGCGGACAGCAGGTAGTTGGGCCACCGCCGCCCGCATTTCCGGGGCTGGTCACACCACCGACCCTGTTTAATCCGGGATCTTTCTCCATTTACTGGGGTCTTGATGACAAGCTGAAGACGCCCTATTCGCACGTCATTGATCTGTCCATTACCCGGGACCTAGGCAAGAACTTTGTGTTTGAGGCTAGTTACATCGGCCGGCTGGCGCATCGCTTGCTGCAAGAGGAAGACTTGGCGATGCCCCTGGATGTGGTCGATCCGGCGTCCAAGATGGACTACTTTAGCGCAGCAACCATGCTGACGAAGGCCGCCAATGCCGGCACCGATATCAGCCAGGTGGCGCCTATCCCTTACTGGGAGCACCTTTTCCCGGGAGCGGCTGGGCAGCTAGGATTCGGTCCTCCGGGGTCGTCCGGGAATTTAGGCTGCGCCCCCGGGAACAGCGCCTCGGCATCGAATTACACCGCCACTCAGGCGATGTATGACATGTTCTCCTGCTTTGCCGGCAACGAGACTACAGCACTCTTTGTTGCCGATCTTGACTGCTTGCCGGCATGTTCGCAGTTGCCGGGACAGTCTGCCGCTCAACCGTTCAATTACTGGGACGATCAGTTCTCGTCCCTCTACGCCTGGCGCAGCATTGGCAATAGCAACTATCACGGCTTGCAGCTCTCGCTTCGTCACGCCATGACCGCCGGACTGCAGTTTGACTTCAACTACACTTACTCCAAATCCATAGACATCGGCTCCAACGCCGAGCGTATCAACGAATTCGAAGGCTTCGGATTCGCCAGCCAGGTCATCAATTCCTGGTCTCCGATCAACTGCGAGCGGTATCTGACTTCGATATGAAGCATCAGATCAATGCCAACTGGGTCTACGAGCTTCCCTTCGGCCGGGGACGTCGTTTTGGAAGTGGCTCCAACAAGTTCGTGGATGCGGTCCTGGGAGGATGGGGACTGTCTGGCATCGTTCATTGGACGAGCGGACTGCCGTTCACGATGGCTTCCGGAGCGGGCTGGTCCACGAACTGGGAGTTAGAAGGCGCGGCGGTTCAGACTGGGAAGACTGGCAAAATCGGCGTCTTCCGGGATGCTTCGGGCAATCCCAACATGTTCCAAAATCCAGACCAGGCGATCGGTGCATTCCGGGTTCCTTATCCCGGAGAGTCGGGACAGCGTAACAACCTTCGAGGGCCGGGCTACTTCGAACTGGATAGTGGCCTGTTCAAGACCTGGAAGCTCACCGAACAGAAGTCAGCGAAATTTGCCTGGGAAGTATTCAACGCAACCAACACGCCTCGTTTCGATGCTGCGCAGGGCTGCGTTCCAATATGGACTGACCTTCGGTGAATTTGGTGCCTACACCAATACGCTGAGCGTTCCGCGCGTGATGCAATTCTCGCTGCGGTTCGACTTTTGAGAAACCGAGGTTAGTTGATCTCTGAGGGGCGGAGAAATCCGCCCCTTTTTTCTTAGCTACTAGAATTTGTCGGGATGCGCTGCGGTCGGCTTACGCCAGGGGCGAGTCGCTCATCCTGAAGCGGGTCCGCACATGCTCGGAGATGAGTTCGATCGCGCCGCGGTTCTTCACCGGATCCTCTTGCGCCAGATACTTCATCGCTTCCACCAGCAGGCGTTGCCCATCGACGTAGCGAGGATCCGAACTGCGTTCCCGGCGCTTGTTTCCCAGCTTAGGAGGGACAGTAATCGTAAAAACCTTGGCCATGAATAAACCCAACTGAAGTTCCGTCAGTATATCTTTTGCCTCGTAAAACTCCGAGCTATTTCTTATCCTTTAAATTCAATAGCTTACCGGGCCGTGGTCGTCTGCGTTTTGCCCGTAGTTTTTAGCTTGAAAACGTCTTCATTGATCTTCTCGTTCAGTTTGATGGCGGAATACTTGGCCAGCCGGTAGTCGCCCTGCGGCTGAAATAACTGCTGCTGTACAGAAATTCCTCGATCCAGATCGATCCAAAGCAAAATCTGGCTATAGGTATTCTTGATCTTGGCAGACTTGGGGACAAGTTGCAGCTTGGCGGTAGCCACACCGTTGATTGTCTCCGGCCCCATATAGGTCACTTCAAAAGTCTTCTGCAGATCCTGCCCGCTGCCGCCAAATCCCAGCGCAACGTAACTCTCGAACTCAGAATGATTCTTCCCCAAGTCAATCTCGGTTACCTGGTCCACCTTGGGCTGATACATGCGGGCTTTTCCGTTGCTCACGAGGACGAATTTCGGTTCAGACTTGAGGGTCGACAAGCTGCTGCCGACCTCCTTGACCTCAGCCATCATCTCGATGTCTTTGCCGGACCGGCGGTAATAGATCACTCCGGTTTCCACGGTGTCGACCTCGTCGATGACTTTCAGGTACGTGTCCCACTCGAAATTGGCCTGAGTCGTGTGGAAGTTGGCGGCGACGCTATCCATCTTTTTCAGTACCGCATCCAGCGCTGCCGGATCTGCCGGCTTCGGTTGAGGCGTCGCACTGAACCCGGGCAGACTGCACGCAATCGCGACTATGAGGAGCAAGGAGACACGGTTCATTCTCATTCGCACTTTTTGCTTTCGATCTTTCTGCTTTCGACCATCGCGTGAACCCGCGTCTAATCCCGCTGGGCAACAACTTTATAGCTCTGCACCTTCCCGTTATGATCGGAAATCGCTTCGTAGCTCTCAATCGAAACTGCACCAGAAATTGGTTCGATAATGTGCAGCAATTGTTCCCGCACCGCCCGGTCCGCGCCTGGCGTAACTGCGCTCGCGGAGACCTGGAAAAACAACCGGCCATCCGTTTGCGCGGTAACCACTACATCTGTCGGATGCGGGTTCCGGGAGATGGGTTTGTCGTTGAAATTGATCACGCGGGGCGAAAACAGCACGAAAATGATGATCAGCGTGACCATGATGTCGTAATGCAGGGTTCCCCGCTCGTACTGCCAAAGAATGTATCCGCGAATTGTTCGCCAGATGGCGTTCATGGGCAGGGGCGCGCCAGGCGCGACGGTCGTGAGTTCTGCTCTATGCAAGTCTAGTGACCGGGCCTTGTATTGGCAATACAGACTGAGTTACGAGCCTCGAGCTATGAGCTGTGAGCTTTTCGTGCAACAAGTGCCGAAGCTCGGATCTCGTAGCTCGAAGCGCGCAGCTCAAAGCTTTCGCGGTGTGATCCGCTCCGCGCCAATATACGGCCGCAGCGCTTCCGGAATCACCACGCTTCCATCGGCCTGCTGATAATTCTCCACAATCGCGACCCAGGTGCGGCCAACGGCAAGGCCGCTGCCGTTCAGCGTGTGCACATACTCCGTCTTATTCTTGCCCTCGGGACGGTACCGGATGTTCGCGCGGCGCGCCTGGTACGCCTCAAAATTCGAGCACGACGAGATCTCGCGAAACAACTGCTGGCTCGGCAGCCACACTTCAATGTCATATGTCTTCGCCGACGAAGCTCCCATATCGCCCGGTGCACAGCGCCACGACCCGGTAATGCAGCCCGAGTTTCTGCAACACTTCCTCGGCGTTCCGCGTGAGCTTCTCGTGCTCTTCGTAAGACTTTTCGGGATGCGCGAACTTCACCAGTTCCACCTTCTGAAACTGATGCTGCCGGATAATTCCGCGCACATCCTTGCCGTACGATCCTGCCTCACTACGAAAACATGCAGTGTGGGCGGTGAGCGAGATCGGCAAGCGCGCCTGATCGAGAACTTCGTCGCGATATAAATTCGTGACCGGAACTTCCGCCGTCGGGATCAGCCACAGATCCTTATCACCATGCGGTACCCGGAATGAATCAGATGCAAACTTCGGCAGCTGGCCCGTTCCATACATCGAATCAGAATTTACGAGATAAGGCGGCAGAACCTCGGTATAGCCGTGCTCGCGCGTGTGCAGGTCGAGCATGAAATTCATCAGCGCGCGCTCGAGCTTCGCGCCCAGATCCCAATAGACAGCGAAACGTGCTCCAGTCAGCTTCACCGCGCGTTCGAGATCGAGAATGCCGAGATCCGCCCCAAGATCCCAATGCGCCTTGGGAGTGAAATCGAACTTCGGCGGCGTGCCCCAGCGCCGTACTTCCACGTTGTCGTCGGCGCTGTGTCCAACCGGCACGCTCGCATGCGGCAGGTTGGGAATGCCGGCGAGAATGTCGCGCAGTCGGACGTCGAGGTCCGCGGCGGTCTTCTCCAGTTCCGAGATCTTCTCGCGCAGTTCCTTGGTCTGAGCCATGGCTGCGCTGGCGTCCTGCCCGCTCTTCTTCAGCTTGCCGATCTCTTCGGAGACCTTGTTGCGCTGCGCCTTGCTGGTCTCCGCCTCGGTGATGGCCTGGCGGCGCTGCGTATCGACCTCGCGAAAGTCCTTGAGCACGGCAGCCGGATCCATGCCGCGCTGGCGCAGCTTTTCCTCTACCACCGGCAGGTTGTCTCGGACAAAATTCAGATCAAGCATGGGAACTAACTAATGTATCGGAAAAGCAGCGGGGAATGCACGCAGCGCACCCCATTAACCACGAAGGACACGAAGGTGCACGAAGGAAATCGAGCTGAGTTTTCCCTTCGTGTAACTTCGTGTCCTTCGTGGTGATGGGTTTAGCCAGCCATTCCCCTTGAATGCAGCGTCCGCAGGTGGGATCATTGAGCCAGCAAGAGGTACTCCTATGACTGAGAAACAGCATCCCGGTATTACGATGCATAAACTTTCCTTCGGCGGAGGATTTATGGGATTGCTCTTCGCCGTGGGCAGCGCCCTCATCTTCGTCCTGGGATTTCCCACGCTTTGGTACTTTGTGGCTCTAGCTTTTGCATTGGGAGTGGGCATTGCAGTATTTCTGCGGGTGACGATGAGCCGCCGATCAAAGCACCACCAGCCGCTCTCGATCCTGACGGTCATCGAGAAGCCGCACCAGGTCGTTGCGCCAGAGCGCGAAGGGCACCGGCACCTTGTCCAAGCGTTCCCCAAGCTCTCAGCTGTATAGATCAGCCGGCTAGTGCGATCTCTGTTTTGGCTTATACCCTTGCCCTGTGTAAACTACGTTCGCGATGAGATCGTCCCCCAGGTCTGCCCGCGCCTTTATCCTATCCATGTTGGCCTGCTTTACGGCCATCCTCAGCCTTTCTCCGGCTAGCACCGCTTCGGCTTACAACGGGCATCCGAATCTGATCGTTGTCATCGTGATTGACCAGTTCCGGGGCGACTATCTGGAGCGCTACCACGAGCAGTTTGGCGACGCCGGATTTCGCATGCTCATGGATCGCGGGGCGTACTTCAACAACTGTCATTACAATTATGCCAACACCCGCACCGCTCCCGGGCACTCCACACTCTTCACCGGCGCCTACAGCAACGGCCACGGCATCGCCGACAACGAGTGGTGGGATCCGAAAAAGAAGCGAATGGTGACCTCTGTCGAGGATGACGCCACCAAGCTTGTGGGAGTCGCCGGAAGCGCAAACGGGGCCTCCCCTCACAATCTGCTGGCGGACACTCTGGGGGACGAACTCAAACTGGCTACCCAGGGCAAGTCTCGGGTGTTTGGAGTCTCGCTCAAGGATCGTGCCGCCATTCTCCCCGCTGGTTTTTCAGGCGACGGCGCATATTGGATCGACCCCAAGACCGGGGCGTTCATTACTTCAACCTATTATCGCGATGCTCTACCGCAATGGGTGCAGGAATTCAACTCGACTCGCCCGCAGAAGTATTGGGATCGTGAGTGGAAGGATGCGCAAGGTACGATCCTGCGCTCTACCGCCCATCGCAAGGGACGGGACGGGTCGGATGCCGGTTTTTACCAGGTAGTCGGTGGGACAACTTTTGCGAACGAGTATGAATTTGAGTTCGCCAAGGAGTTGATGCTTTACGAGAACCTCGGCCGTGGCCCAGCCACGGACCTGCTTTCGATCAGTCTCTCGGCCAACGACATTCTCGGTCACCAGGTTGGCCCGGATACTCCCGAGATGCAGCAGATGGCTCTCGACCTGGATCATGAACTTGCCGACTTCTTCAATTTCCTCGGGCACCAGATCGGACTGGCCAATGTCTGGATCGCCCTTTCTGCCGATCACGGCGTCTCCTCGCTGCCGGATGCGGTAAAGAAGTTGCATATTCCCGCGGCCAACCTTGGCGGCGCCAAAATCGAGGAGCAAATCAATACGGCGCTTACCGCTAAATTCTCTGCCGGACATCCCGCCAGCTATGTGAGGCTCGACTATCCCCTGGCCTGGCTCGATCCTGACGTTTTCGCTGCGGCGCACGTGCGCGAGCCGGACGCAGAAAAAGCCGCCGGCGAAGCGATGAAGCAGGCGGGATTGCGCGACTACTACACCAAATCGCAGCTTGCCGAAGGTGAAGTCCCGGATACTGAGCTTGGCCACAAATATTTGAACAGTTATTCGCCGGAAGGAAGTTGGTTCGTAATGGGAGTTCCGGACATCTACTCGGTTGGATCGGCTGCAGGCACCGATCATGCCTCGCCTTACTCCTACGACACGCACGTGCCCCTGGCATTCTACGGCTTGCCGTTCCAGCCCGGCACCTATCGCGGTAAGGTCGAACCCGTCGATATGGCGGCGACGCTGGCCTCGCTTCTGGGTATCAACCCACCCACGCATGCCGTCGGACGCGTGTTAACCGAGGGACTCGCCTCTCATCGCGGCACCCCCGCGGGAGAGGGGCAGCCATGAGCGCCAGCGCAGCGGTTCCCGATCTCAGCGTTAACGTCGCGGGTATCTCGCTAAAGAATCCTGTAATCGCGGCCAGCGGCACATTCGGCTATGGCGTCGAGTTCGAAGACGTGGTTCACCTCGGCAAACTGGGCGGCCTCGTAGTGAAGGGCTTATCTCGCGAGCCAATGATCGGCAATCCTCCGCCGCGTCTTTGGGAAACGCCCGCCGGCATGTTGAACGCCATCGGCCTGCAGAACATTGGCGCACCCGCATTCCTTCAGGAGAAGCTGCCGCACTTACGGCAGCTCAAAGATGTCGTGGTAATGACGAACGTCTTCGGCTACACCCGCGAGGACTACGAACACACCATCGAGATTCTCAACGAGGGAGAAGGCATCGCCGCCTATGAACTGAACGTCTCATGTCCGAACACGCAGCATGGGGGATTGCAGTTCGGCAGCGATCCGCGCTCGCTCGACGAAGTTGTCACCACCGCCAAGCGTGTGGCGCGCCGTCCGCTCATCGTCAAGCTATCGCCCAACGTCACCAGCATCGCGCAGATGGCTTACGTCGCGCAGGAAGCGGGCGCCGATGCATTGTCGCTCGTCAATACCTTCACCGCGATGGCGATTGATGTGGAAACTCGCAAGCCGCGCATCGCCAACGTTACCGCCGGACTCTCCGGTCCAGCCATCAAGCCCATTGCGGTACGCATGGTGTACGACGCCGCCCATGCCGTGAAAATCCCGGTTATCGGTATGGGAGGGATCTCAACTCCAGAGGACGTCGTCGAATTCATGCTTGCCGGAGCCACCGCGGTACAGGTTGGCACTGCCAGCTACTGGGATCCCTGCGCCACAGAAAAAATTGTCGACGGATTGCACACCTGGTGCCGCGATCATCACGTCACACGGCTCGCAGATTTTATCGGTGGGATGGAACTCGAGTAGCCATCTGCTACCTTCCGCGCGCATACCAGATCGAGCCTGGAGACTTGTAGTCGCGCCCCTCGCCCCAAACGGCATGAGTGGCGCCCTCGCTGTCGATCGCAAGGCCAAAGTAGTCCCCAAAAGGAAAGCGGAACCCGGCCGAAAGAATGTAATCGTATCCCCGAGTTGATCCGGAGAGTTGCGCCTCCGCGCCCCAGGTCGCGCCGCCGTTCGTCGAGCTGCGGTAATACGTGTTCCACAATCGGTGCTCCGGGTGCGAAGCTTCGGTCGTTCTTGCATCCATCCACGCGATCCTCACATCGCCCGATACTCCGGCAACGATCGCCGGAAAGGCGTGCTCGACTCCGTCCATAGCGCTGGAGACGTTGACGCGTGCCGACCAGGTTGTGCCCGCCGTAGTCGATGAGGAGAAGTAAATCCGCTCCGCTCCCCCATGGACAGCCCCCGCGTTCCACAGCGCATACAGGCCACCGGCAACGTCGGAGGCCAGCGCGATCTGCGGACCCAGGTACCCGGTCTGGCAGCTTTCCCGTTCACACTCCGGAGGCGCACTCGACTGGTCGAGCAGCAACGTGTTCCATGTTCGTCCGCCATCGGCCGACCGGCTGATGTAGATACTTACGGGATGAGTTGCCAGATCGTGCCGGGCGTACGCGGTCCAGCCAAAATAAACATTGCCCGCGGGATCGATAGTCGCCCCTCCCGCCAGCGAAGAACCCGGGCCCGCGCTGGGATTCACGCTGACCGAACTGAAGGTCTGTCCGGCATCATGCGAGGCCGCGACCACGAACTTCTCTTCATGATTGAACCCAACGTAAATATCCGTCCCGCGGACGGCAAGGACCGGTTTGTCGGATTCCTCGCCCCCACGTTCCGCCCATGCGAAGGACCACGTACGTCCGAAATCCAGCGAGCGGGCCACCACAATGTCGCGCTTGCGGTTCTGTAGCCAGGAGGCATATACCGTCTGGTGGTCGACAGGATCCACTACGATCTGCGGATCGAATTGGCCCGTTGGGAAGGGAAGCAACGCCCTTGATGAATGCCACGAGAGTCCATTGTCATCGCTGACCAGCAAGCTGATGGTCGGTGCGGTGCAGGTTGGACAATCGGGCACAGGTCCGTATTGCGGATACAAAACATATAAATGGCCATGGCTATCTGCCGCCATGGCGGGTTCCCATTGATCGCCAATGCGATATCCCAACCGCACCTGCGGCATGAACCCTGAATTAGCCAGCGCCGCCTGCGCGCATAGCAAGACCATCAGGACGAAGAAAGCAATCCTCGGCGCAATCCTGGTCACGGAATGGAAGTGGCTGGTTTCGGAACTCACAAGAAATCGTCCTGGGAAGACCCTGAACCGGACTTTAGCCTGATTCAGCAACGTCGTCAATTACTTGCCGAGGGATTCACACCAGCTTTACAAAGTTGTTACTTTCCTGTCGTTTTGCCATCCAATAACAAGACGAAAGCCTGAAGCCGCAAAATTGAGGGGTTTCCTATGTGCTCCGCAGTGTCCTCTGTGGTAAAAGGTTTTGCCTGGAGCCCAACCGCAATGGAAAAAGCTACTTTCGCCGCAGGATGTTTTTGGGGAGTCGAAGCCACCTTCCGCCAGATTCCGGGAGTCATCTCAACCCGCGTAGGCTACATCGGCGGCCACACCGAGAATCCGACCTACAAAGAAGTCTGCACCGATCGCACTGGCCACGCCGAAGCGGTCGAGGTGGAATTCGATCCCGCCAAAGTGCCGTACGCCGATCTTCTGAAGGTCTTCTGGGAGAATCACGATCCCACGCAGGTGAACCGCCAGGGCCCGGACTGGGGCTCGCAATACCGCACCGCCATCTTCTTTCATTCGCCGCGAGCAGCAAGCCGAAGCCCTGGCCTCGAAGGAAGCGCTGGAGAAAGCTCATCGCTACTCGAAGCCGATCGCCACCCAGATCGTGCCTGCCGTCACCTTCTATCCCGCGGAGGACTATCACCAGCAGTATCTGGAGAAACGTGGCCTGGCCAGCTGCCACATCAAGTAGTAGCGGGAGTTCTGCTGGCTGGCGCGGCCGAAAGAAGAACAACAGGATGAATCCGCCAAGATAGTACGGCACGCTCTGCTGCAGGCTGCTACCCAGAAATCGCTGCACCAGTCCAAACAAAGCCAGCGCCTCGCAGAGCGCGTAAGTGACGATGTATCCCGTTTTCCACTGATTCAGGCTGACGATATCGTCCGGTTGCGTCGCCAGGCTGGCCGCGGCGACGCACCACCATCGTTCGCCGCACCACGAAAATGATTCCGATCATCGCAACTCCCAGCGTGGTGAAGAGGTAACTGACGTGACGGGGTCGACCGGTGCTCGTCGCCGGATGAACAAACTCCCCTACAGCGACGTACAGCAGAATGCTGCGCTAACATCGACCACTGCACCGCCCGAGTGTCTCGAGAACCCTGACCATAAAAGTGATTGTCACGCGAAATCCGGTGAAGAGCGACAGAAATCATTCTACGCTTGGAATCTGGTTGAGCAATACTGATTTTCTATCAGCTCAGTGGGAGTGATGCATCCCTGATTTTCCCGGACGCATGCGCAGAAAAATCTGGAACGATACCGGCTCGTCTGCCATAAGCCAGCATTCAGAGCCGCTGGCTTCGAATAAAAAGTCACATCCGCTCCCAATCCCATCTGCCACGCCGTGTCTTGGATCAGATCGCGCACGCCGCCAAACGTGTATGCGCCAATTCGGTAGGTAGGTGCGGACTCCGCGCCTGGGAAACAATTCGTCCTTGTCCACCAGTTCCAGCCGCGTGAACAGCATAATTCCGTCGCTGGAAATTCAGCGTCGATTCGAGCAAATAGCTGTTCAGGTTCGTATCCACTGCGATCTTGTGCACGCGTCCCCAAACAAAGTTGTCGCCCAATGTCCCCCACGTCCAGCGGCCGGTTGTATTCCACCGACGCGGTCTGCCGCCACTGGCTGCCGGGTTCCAGCGCCTCCGGATGCTCCAGCCGTCCGATGCTGTATTGCGCTGTCCAGTTGCGCGTCGGCGCGATGCTCGCCCGTCCGGACCACGAGTCCAGCGCTGCCAGCTGAATGCTCCAGCGCTGCTCGTTGGGCTCGCGTCCGTTGAAGGCCGAAGCCTCCAGCTTGAGCCAGTCGATGATCAAATCCGGTCGTCACGACGCCAAAGCTCGTGTGTGTCGAATCCTGCAAATGATGGCTCGAGCGGCGCCAGCGGCAGTTCCGCCGCCGACGCTCGATGAATGTAGGTCACCGGCCCCAGCGCCGGTTCCGCCGACGGCCCGCCGTACAGTTCCCAAGACATCTTCTCGGTCAAAGGCAGCGTGTAGAGCGCCGCCAGCTCCGCAAACACATTGTGCGGATGCTGATGATCGATCAGCGGCTCTCCGTGATAGGTCTCGCCCGTCTGAAACAGCTCGGGAAATCCCGGGTGCGGCGACGTCAGCGACTCCGCGGAAAACATCTCCCGGAATAGAATCGTGCCCGGGCCCAGCTTGTGCTGCTCCATCAGCATGCCCCAGTTCACCGACTCAGCCTTGCCCGCGCCGCGCGGCCCGCCCTGCTGGTTGTAGTCGACGAAGATGACGCCGTGTGCCATCAAATTCCAGCCGTCTCGCATCCACATCCATTCATGCCCTGTCAACCGATGCCGGCTGCCACGATGTGCCCGAGCCTTCATGCGGGGACGGCAATGGCGAAACCATCTCCTCATCCATGCGCATTCCCGCCATGGAAGTGTCTTGCGGGGCCGAAGCTTGTTGGTGATCATGAACTGGAACGCCAGAAGGACTTTCCTGAGCGGATGTCTGCCCGATATCGATGAGGGTCAGGCAGGCTAAGCAAAGCAGGATTCTTTTCACGGAGGCGGGACCTTGGGCTGGGAAGTTAAGTCCCGGTGATTTTGATGCGAAGTTCTTCCGGCAGCCGCTGCCGGATTTCTTCCGGCAGCCGGTCATGCACGCGCCGTGCGCCTTCTTTCGCAGCGTCGAGCACCGTGACCGGAGCCGGCGTAGCCACCGCGACTCCCAGCCAGATCAGAGCGGAAAGCGCGAATCCAGCGAGCGCGGCAATCTCCAGTATGAGGGCATGTCGCGGTCCCAGGTAGCGAATCACTGCAAAGGCCAGCAGGAAGACTCCGGCGGAAACCGAGGCCAGGGCAATCAGGCCAACATCAATGATGCGGTGGATTTTCTGCCGGCTGCGGCAGTGTTCGCAGGCTGTCAAATGGTTTTCGTAGTCGCCGCGCATCTCCGGCGCCAGGCCGGAAATATCGTACCGCCAGCCCGCCAGAATTTTGCCTACGATCGGATCAATGCACTGCTGACTCATTAGGGGGTACGAAATCAGCTAAACGCCAAACCCAACTACAGCCGAATTGGCTGCAAAGCTTCGGTCTGGGACGCCAGAAGCACGCGATTACAAAACAGCCCGCCTCGCGTAGCCAGCGCTCTTTCTGCCTCTCTCCGGGCGATTTCCGGATGATTGTTCTGCTCTGAGAGATGCGCCAGCACTACAAACGTTGCACTATTATCATAGTCGTTAGTAAAGAAATCCGCGAGCGCCACGTTCGACAGGTGCCCTACGCGGCTCATCACCCGCTGCTTCACCGACCACGGATAAGGCCCCACCCGCAGCATCTCCAGATCGTGATTCGATTCCATGACCAGCACATCGCAGCCGCGCAGGTGATCGCGCACGCTGACCGGAACATATCCCAGGTCGGTCGCAATGCCGATCTTGATGCCTTCCGCGCGGAAGGTGAATCCCACCGGATCGGCGGCATCGTGCGGAATCGTGAACGGCTTGACGGCGATGTCTCCGACCTGGAAGCTGTGCCCGGATTCGAAGCGCTCGAACTTCTCCAGTTGTGGCCGCTCGCCGTTCTCATTGCGCATGGCTCGCGCCCACGCCTGGTGCGTCGCTCCTGTCATGAAGATTGGGATGCGCAGCTTCTTCGCCAGCGTTGCCAGCCCGTAGATGTGATCGGAATGCTCGTGCGTGATCAGAATGGCGGAGAGCGAGTGTGGATCATCACCCAGCGCCTTCATGCGCTTGAAGGTCTCGCGGCACGAGATGCCGGCGTCGACCAGAATCTTGGTGCTGGCGCTGGCCACAATCGCGCAATTGCCGCGGCTCCCCGAAGCCAGCATGGAGACACTTACACCCATGATCGCAGCATACGCGTCTATCCTGTG
>CAVRZL010000017.1:0-48331 GCA_963725565.1 uncultured Acidobacteriota bacterium | reverse complement strand
TGGCCAGAATGATGAAACCCTGGTCTTTGTACTTGTCGTAGAGTGCTTGCAGGTCGGGCATTTCCTTGCGGCAGGGCGGACACCAGGTCGCCCAGAAATTCACCAGCACAACTTTCCCGCGCAGGTCGTGCAGGTGCCATTGATTCCCCTGCAAATCGGTCAGAGTGAAATCAGCCTTCTGACGCGCCACATCTGCGGACTCAAGTTTCGCCATCGCCTCGGCGAACTGCGGATTGTCGGACTTTGCTTGCATGTGCTCATAGCGCACCAGGGAGGCAAGTTCGATGTACAGATCATCCGGTTGTCCCGGCCTGCCAGCCGGCGGCTGCTCCTGCAACGCCCCGGCGAGCGTCGTGGTGACTTCCTGCAGGGTGTCGCGTCCGAAGTCACCTTCGGTCGACAAGCCGGCAAGCCCAGCGGCTAAGCGCAACTTGTTCGGCACCGCCGGTAAATGCCGAATCTGCAGCGCAAGCTCTTTGGTGGTGCGCGCTCGCACTGTGTCGTCCAGTTTGCGCAGACCGCGAATCTGATCGGCGATCGGTTTTTCCTGATCGCTCCAGACGACTTTATCCTGCGCGGGGAGAAACAGAGTCAGAGGAAGGAACAACAGAATGCCTGCAAAGACACGATTACGGCTGGCAGACCTAAATCGAAACATAATCACCGGCTGGATAAAGCAAACCTAGAACTCGCGCGCGAATGAAAATGGCTCAGATAAACATCTCGTCCTGGGGGACGGGACGCCGTTCGTCGCGACCACCGCCATTTCTGCGGCCACGCCCTCCGAAGAAGAACTCCAAACCCACACTGATCCCCTGCATCAATCCGGAAAGTTGGCGTACCGGGGACACGACTGTCTTCTGCACGATTTCGGTCGTTTGTTCCACCCGATCGAGTGTTCGGGTGAGCAACTCGTCCCCTCGGATGACTCTGCAGACGAGCCCGATCCATTACGTCATTGACAGTGGCGTCCGCGCGCTGCACCTGAGATCGAACGACCGTGGTCGCTCCCTCTACGTTGTCGACGATAACTGCGATCTTGGGACGCAGTTCCGTCAGCATTTCCTGGGCCTGGTCGACGGTAGGCAAAACCTTCGTCTTCACTTCATTGGCAATGGCTTCGATGCGCTCGCTGCTTTTACGCATAGCAATGTACATCGCCAACAAAACGCCGGCTTGCAGCAGCACAGCAACGCCCGTTAGGGCAATGAACAACGAGAGTTTGTCCATAGTCGATCCTCCCAGATGATGCCTAAATACGCGGCCGGAGGGAGATGCCGGCCCCTTTCGCTTACAGATTCTTGCCGGTTCCGGTCTCCGTGGTGGCCTCGTGATAGGCCTGACGTCCTGCTTCATACGCAGCGCGGAACTGCTCTTTTTGGGAGCTTACAACGTCGCGTCCCTTATCAGCCCATTGCGCTGCCTGATCCTTCGCCTCACGAGCCCGGTTGCGCACATACTCGCGGCCTTCCTCGGCCCGAGCCCGCAACGCCTCGCGGGTTTCGCTGCCCGACCGTGGCGCATAGAGCACGCCCGCCAGAGCTCCCAGCCCAAGTCCCGCTAGAAACCAAACAAAACTATTGCCGTCACGATCTGACATATCAAGTCCTCCAGACAATCTCGTCTACGTTGGATGTTACAACCTCTGTATGGCAAATACAATTACAGCAGACGCTGTAAATGAGTGGCGGGGAAATAGGTACATCAAGGCGGACGATTCCACCGGAATCGTCGCAGCCTTTGAGTGGAGCGCTTATTTCGGCTGGGTGGGTGTTGGAGCAGGTTTTTGTGCGGGAGCCGGCTGCGTCTTCACCGGCTGAGATTTTACTCCCTGCAACACGGAGCCGGGCCCACCCCTGCGACTGGCATACACCGACAGGGTGATGGAAGTGATCATGAACGCCACTGCCGACCAGGTTGTGGCCTTGGAAAGAGCGCTTGCTGCGCCCCTAGGTCCAAATGCGGTCTGGCTGCCTTGTCCGCCGAACGCTGCGGAAATATCTCCGCTCTTGCCGCTCTGCAGGAGCACTACGATGATGATGAAGAAACAAACCAGAATGTGAATAGCGACGATCAGACCGTAGATCATAAAGGGTTAGTTGTCCTGACTGCTCTCGAAGTTTCTTCAGCGGGTTCAGTTCCCGCCTCATTTCATGCCGACAGGGAATTCATGGTGCGGAAGGGGGGATTTGAACCCCCACGCCTTTCGGCGCCACCCCCTCAAGATGGTGTGTCTGCCAGTTCCACCACTTCCGCACAGGGCGAATTGCATCGGCTAAAACAGCACTTCATTATAGCAAAGCGAGCCCACGGGATTCGGACGCAATGAGGGCTGATCCCGTAAGATCAGCCCTCAAAGATTCAATGCTTCCAGGATGCAATCGCTCAGTCCCCAGACGGCAGCAGCATTTCTTCTCCACCCAGGTCGATATTTACCGGCGTGTGGGGACAGTTTCCCAGAATCGGCTGGCAGGCCGCATCCGGTCCCTTTTCAGGATGAACCAGTTCCTTCTGCCCCATGAACTGCTCGGACTCGGTCGATCCGGTCAACGCCGTCGTTGAGGACAGACCGCCGCTGATCACCTGCTGCACGCGATCGAAGTAACCCGTGCCGACAAAGCGCTGGTGTTTCACCGCTTCATAGCCGTATTCGGTCTCGCGGCTGAATTCTTTCTCTTGCAGCCGGCAATAGGCGGTCATGCCCGCCAGTTTGTAGCCGCGTGCCAGTTCAAACATACTGAGATTTAGAGCATGGAATCCTGCGAGGGTCACGAACTGGAATTTGTATCCCATCTTCGCCAGCTCTGGCTGGAAGCGGGCAATAGTTGCATCGTCGATGTTCTTCCGCCAGTTGAAGCTTGGCGAACAGTTATAGGCGAGCATCTTACCCGGATACTCGGCGTGAATCGCGTCGGCGAACTGCTGGGCTTCCTTCAGATCGGGATGTGAAGTCTCGCACCAGATCAGGTCCGCGTAAGGCGCGTAGGCTAGACCCCGGGCGATCGCGGATTCGATCCCTCCTCGAATGCGGAAGAAGCCCTCCGAGGTTCGCTCGCCAGTGCAGAAGGAGTGGTCGCGCTCATCCAGGTCGCTGGTCAGCAGGTTGGCGCTGTCCGCATCAGTGCGAGCCATGATCAGGGTAGGCACGCCCATCACATCTGCCGCCAGACGTGCGGCCACCAACTTCTGAATGGCCTCGGGAGTGGGAACGAGCACTTTTCCTCCGAGATGACCACACTTTTTGGCGGACGAAAGCTGATCCTCGAAGTGCACGCAGGCCGCTCCCGCCTCGATCATTCCTTTCATCAGCTCGAAAGCGTTCAGGGTTCCCCCGAATCCTGCCTCGGCGTCCGCCACGAGCGGTGCAAACCAGGTCTGACCGGGCGCTACCTTGCCCTCCACATGATGGACCTGGTCGGCGCGCAGCAGCGCGTTGTTGATGCTCCGGCAGAGATTTGGAACACTATCCGCCGGATACAGGCTCTGATCGGGATACATCGTGCCCGCGTTATTCGCATCGGCCGCGACCTGCCAGCCGCTGACGTAAATCGCTTTTAGGCCCGCCTGCACTTGCTGCACCGCCTGATTACCCGTCATCGCGCCCAGTGCATTGATGTACGGGTCGGTGAGCAGCAGATCCCACAGACGCTCGGCGCCCATGCGCGCGAGGGTGTGTTCAATGTGAATCGATCCACGTAACCGCAGGACATCTTCGGCCGTGTAGGGACGCTCTACGCCTTTCCACCGGGGATTATTCGTCCAGTCGTGCGCGATTGCAGCCTGGGCCAATTGGTATTGCGAGGCACGTTCCTGCGCGCTCAAGGGATGCTCCGTGCGGAAGGTTGACGTTGACATTTTCTTGCTATTTCCATTTTCGTGGGCCGACATGACGTTCTCTCCTGAAATTGGTCTCTAGGGTGAAGGGTGATTAGACCGGGTTGAATTCTCCGTTGACGATCATGGCTTCACTGATCTCGCGGGCGCGCCGGTAACGGTCAGATTCTTGTGGATTCGCGTCGGCAGGAAGCTCTCGCAGCAACCGGTCGAGTTCCTCGTCGAACAACCGGGTGATGAATTCCGGCGTATGTTTGACCGCATTTCCCTGGGCGTCTTGAACCAGGACGAGATCGCGGTGCATTACACGTTGCGCGATCATCAGGCGATAGATGCGATCGGTTGCAAGATCTTCCATGTAGCCATCGAGCAGACTGGCTCCTCGGCCACTGAGCACTCCGTGCCGGTAGCGAATCACCGTACGGACCGCTGCCCGTGTGCCGTTGACCGTGCGGGATCCAACGCCATGCGGTTGCGGCCGCAGATTAGGATAGCGGCTGGCCTTTCCCGGCCGGGATTGAAGCTGGTTGGGATATGGAAACTGCGCCACAGCAATCTGGTTCTGATCGGGATGGCCCGTCCAAGCGCCGTCCATCAGGCAGTCTGCTTCGTTCTTCTTGTCTTTTTCCAAGACCGCCAGCGCGCGTGCGTTCAGTTCGGCATCTTCGCGGCTGGGATAGAGCGCTGTCATGCCGCCGATCGCGAGAATTCCGCGATGATGACAAATCTCGGGCATTAGTTCGCGCAGGTTCTGAAAGAAAGCGACGTTGTAGGGAATCGTATTGCGATCGGGCAGAACCCAGTCGGGATCGTCGAGGTTGAAATGGATCAGGCTGGCCATGTAATCCCAGCGGCCGAGGTTCAGCCCGATGATGTGATCGCGCAAGTTGTAAGTGAACTCCTCCATCTGAAAGGCCAGTGGATGCGACTCGACCAGTGCCATGCACTTGATATAGTCATGCGGCAGGCCGTGCCACTTGGCCAGCGCCTGAAACAGGTCTCGCCACCACAGCGCTTCTTCCGCCGATTCAGACTTCGGAATGTAGATGCAAAGGGGGTGCTTCAGTTCGGCTGGTTCGATTTGAAAGAAAAGTCGCGCGACATCGAACAGAGAGGCCGAGGTCAGTTCTCCGGGAAAGAGCCCTGCCTGGCTGAGATGGAGACCGCGCGGACGAGTGAAGATCACCGTTGTGCTCGGCCGAATTGCGATCTGGCGGTCACGCTTCTTATCGAAATAAGTTAACTGTCCTCGCAGGCAGGCCAGGATGTTGTCCACACCCGTCTGTTGATGACTCCAGTCGTTGACGCAGGAATCTTCCAGGTCGAGCATCATGCCGGGAGCCCCAGAGTTCAGCATCTTGACGCACAATTCCGCATCGTCGGCCGGGCCGGTCATCTGGTTGCGCTGGTCCTGACACCACTCGGGAAGCGTGATCCGCCATCCGTTACGCACGGTGTCGGAAGGGAAGCGGTGCGCTGGCTTCTCGCCCTCGAGCGAGCGCTGCAGGACATCGGCTCGCTTAAGAACTAATGCCTGTTGCCGCGGAGTGAACGCTCGATGCAAGGGCAGGAAGAACTCCATAAAGCCCGTGGGCAGGTCGCGCGACGGATCGAATTGCGGTGGTGCACTGCATACCGGATTAATCGACGTTCCCAACTCGGGATTAGCAACAGCGGTTGGCGTCATGGGCCTCAGTTCTCCTGTTCGCGTGTTCTATATGTTGAACACTACTTCGTAATACTGGCGGATCGTAAAGTGCGGCGAGGAACGGGTCAAGCTCGTTGTTCAACATATAGAACGTACATTCAATTTGTTGTACGCCTAAGGTGTTTGCTACCATAACGATTTGGTTATGCCTCAGAAAGAGGAAAATCCGTCGGTCGCGGTGGAGCGTGCTCTCGGCATGCTGGAAGCGGTCGCCCTGGAACCCGAGGGACTGAGCAATGCCGAGATCAGCCGGAAGCTGCAGATTCCAAAGAGTTCCGCCAGCTATATCTTGCGGACGCTGGAGAAGCAGAACTATCTGAACCGCGACCCCCATACCGGAAAATATCGGGTTGGCCTGAAGATTTTGAGCCTTAGTCGCGGCGCCTTGAGCGGCATTGACGTTAGAGAAGTAGCGCTGCCCATCATGCGCCACCTGGTGGATAAGACCAATCTGACCTGTCACCTCGCCATCCTCGACGGGCCGGAGGCGGTTTACATCGAAAAAGTCGAACCGACCGGATTTATTCGCATGGACACCTGGGTGGGCCGCCGCATGCGAGTTCACGCGACCAGCGTAGGGAAGGCGCTGGTCGCGCATATTCCGCAAGAGCGTCTGGAGCAAATGATTGCCGAACGTGCCATGGAAAAGCGCACGCCTAAGACGATTACTACTCTGCCGCGACTCTTGAAGGAGCTCGAGAAGGTGCGCACTCAGGGTTATGCAGTGGATGATGAAGAAAATAATCTCGGTGCACGTTGCCTGGGTGCACCGGTATTCAACCAGCAGGGCATGATTGAGGCGAGTTTGGGTCTGAGCGGAACGATCAACCAGGTGAATTCGCAAAGTATGCCTCGCATCCTGGAAGCGTTGAAAGATGCGGCCCGTCACATCTCGATGCAGCTTGGATACCGGGCTCCCCGTCGGACTGGCGGAGACTAGCAAGCTGCGATCGGTCACTTGAACTTTCCGCATGGGCATTGACGACTCCATCGAGCGAATCATTCGCTATTACGGCGATGCTGACGAAGCTTCACGACTGCGCTCAGGCTGGTTTCAGCTTGAGCAGGAACGTACCCGGGAGCTGATCCTCCGGCACTTGCCTCCCGCTCCCGCCACCGTCATCGACGCCGGCGGAGGTCCCGGAGTCTACGCTTGCTGGCTTGCAGCTCTCGGATATCAGGTTCACCTGATTGATCCTGTTCCAAAACATGTCGAACAGGCGCGTGCGGCATCGGCGCGGCAACCTGAACATCCGCTGGCCTCAGCCGAAATTGGCGATGCGCGATGTCTGCAGCGAGCCGATAACTCAGCGGACGCTCTACTCCTTCTTGGACCGCTCTATCACCTCATCGAAAGAGACGACCGCCTCGCCTGCCTGCGTGAAGTCCGCCGAGTTCTCCGTCCCCGAGGATTGGTCTGGGGCTCGGGCATTAGTCACTTTGCGTCGCTTTTGGATTCCTTGACGCATGGGTTTTTCGATGATCCGGCGTTCGCCAACATCGTGGAACGCGATCTGGAAGACGGCCAGCATCGCAACTCGACGGCGAATCCGATTTACTTTACGGACGCTTATTTGCATCGGCCCGGCGAGCTCTCTCGAGAATTCCTGGCGGCCGGGTTTCAGGTTGTTGGAGTGGTGGCAATTGAAGGCCCGGGCTGGCTTGCCCGCGACTTCGATCGCTTGTGGAATGACCTAACTCAACGCGAGCGGTTGCTCGCGGCGATACGAAAAATCGAACGCGAACCTTCGATCCTAGGCGCAACGTCGCACGTCATGGCTATCGGACGAAAATAGACGCGGTAAAGCCAGCTGCCGCGGTAGCGAGCGCCCTTGGCAATATTTATGCGGCGACGACCGGCCGTTGATACGTCAACGTATCTACGGTTGGATTCACCAGGCGCAGCATGTCGTCCCAACTCATGCGGACGAGTTCGCGGTGGGTGCCGGCGCTGAATGTGATCTCTTCGTTTTCCGCCAGGCTCGCATCGGCGTACACAGCCATGTCATACAAATTTCCGAATGGCGGCATGGCTCCGGTTTCGCAATCGGGGAATGCGTCTTTGAATTCGCGCTCGGTGGCGATTTCCACGATTTGCGCGCCGGTCAGCATTCTCAGTCGGTCAGGATCGACATGGTGGGAGGCCGGAATCACCGCCATGGCTAGAATTCCGTCAATCTTGACAATCACAGTTTTTGCCAGCCTCTTGCCGGAAACATGTGCGAGGGCGGCGACGCCTTGAGCGGTGTAGGCGAGCGAGTGGGAAATGACCATGTACTTGATGTGTTGGGAGTCGAGAAACTCGCGAAGAATGGATAGCGGCATACGACCTCCTCGCTGGAGCAGGGAGAGTTGAGGGGCCAGTTTGCTCTGCGGCTGAAAATGTAAGACCAGAGCACTCGAATGTCTGTGCGCCGGGTCACGTGTGTGGAGTCCAGCGAAAACGAGCCTAACGAGCAGGGCTCATACCGAAAGGAACGGATTTCTTTACGGACTTAGCGGCAGTTCTTCGCGAGCTTCGCGGTTAAGAGCTCTTGACCGCAAAGTCCGCTAAGGACGCGCAAAGATCGCGAAAACAGAACAGACAGTCGTTCCTTCTGCAAAGGGTTATGAGTACTTCACGATCGCCGCGAACGACTTTGGATCGAGCGACGCTCCGCCGACCAGCGCGCCATCGATCTCTTCCTGCGCCATGAGGGAAGACACATTGTCCGGCTTCACCGAACCGCCGTAGAGAATGCGAAGTTGCGCGGCGAACTCCTCGCCGAAGATTTCAGTCGCCTCGCGACGGATTACCGCATGTGCCTCGGCCGCAAGCTCCGGCGTCGCCGTCTTCCCCGTGCCAATCGCCCAGACGGGCTCGTAGGCTACGATAAGTTTCGCTGCCTTCTTGGCCGAGATGGCGTGAAACGCCCGCACGCACTGGCGGCGCAGAACGTCGTCGGTCATGCCGGCCTCGCGCTCCTCGAGCACCTCGCCCACGCAGCAGATCGGCGTCAGTCCGCTTTCCAGCGCAGTTTTCAGGCGCAGGTTGACAGTGTCGTCGGTCTCGCCGAAGTATTGCCGCCGTTCGGAGTGTCCAATGATCACGTGCGTCACGCCCAGGCAGAGCAGCATGGGCGCGGAAATCTCGCCCGTATAAGCTCCGTCTGCCTTCCAGTGAACGTTCTGCACGCCGATCGCGACATTCGATCCGCGGGCTGCTTCGAGCGCGCGTTGCTACATCCGTGTAGGGCGGGCAGACGACGATCTCATCGCGGTCGTGACCCGTCACCATGGGCAGAAACTCGGGAAGATACGCCGTGGTCTCGTCCGGGGTCTTGTACATCTTCCAGTTGGCAGCCATTACTTTTTTTCTCATGATTGGGCCTTTTCAATTGTGGAATGAGTGCGTTCAATTCTGAAGTTTCGTCTGCGCGTTCGTTCGAAAACGCTGAGGTGGAGCATGTCAAAGAGAACGAACCGGCACAGCTTGAGCGTACTCTTGCAGCATGGGAGCGCTTCGATCACGGCTGAAAGTGCTACCCTGGCGCCGCCTCGCTTACGGGATATCCGAATGCGCCAGTCGAGATGGCGGGGAAGGACAGGGCACTCAGCCCATTCTCGTCGGCGAGCCGAATCGATTCTCGATGGCAGCTCGCCAGCGTCTCCTCCTCGCCCTGATCCCCGCCGCGGATAGATCGGACCGACGGTGTGAATTACGTGTTTCGCTGTCAGTATTTCCACCGGTCGTGATCACGGCCTTCCCCGCCGGTAGCGTCCGATCTTGCTGACGATCTGGCGGCATTCGGCGAGGATTGCCGGCCCTCCGGCGCGATGGATGGCGCCATCCACCCCGCCGCCACCGAGCAGGGAAGAGTTCGCGGCATTCACGATAGCGTCGGTGGTTTCGTGCAGTGATATCCACCGGTCCATCGATCTCGATCGATCTTCTGGTTGCCCAACAGAAGTCGCATGGCGGAAGGCATACCCCAGGGGCTAAAGCCCAAGTTGTTAGCGGCGCTAGCGGCGCGGCTTGAAGCCGCGCCCTTTCAATCCTTACTCTTTCAAATCCCTACTTCTTATCCGTCAGCGCTTCCACTCCCGGCAGCTTCTTGCCTTCCAGAAATTCCAGCGACGCGCCGCCGCCGGTCGAGATGTGCGTGATCTTGTCGGCCACGTTCGCCGCCTTGACGGCCGCCACCGAATCGCCGCCGCCGACAATCGAGATTGCGCCAGCATTGTCGGCCACCGCGTGCGCGATCTTGAACGTTCCCTTGGAGAATCCCGGAACTTCGAACACGCCCATCGGCCCGTTCCAAACGATGGTGCGCGCGCGTCGAAATTTCCTCCGAGAAGAACTCGATCGTCTTCGGGCCCGATGTCGAGAGCCATCTTGTCGGCGGGAATCGGCTGGCCTTCGCCGATCTGCTGAACCACCGCGTTGGCCTCGGGCTTCATTGCGACGACGTGATCGATCGGGCAACAGGAACTTCACCTTCCGTTTCTTCGCCTCTGCCAGCAACTGCTTCGCGAGTTCGACCTTGTCGGCTTCGAGCAGCGACTTGCCGATCTCATGCCCTTGCGCCTTGAGGAAGGTGTACGCCATGCCGCCGCCGATGATCAGCACGTTCACCTTGTTCATCAGGTTCTGGATCACGCCAATCTTGTCGCTGACCTTGGCGCCGCCGAGAATCGCCACGAATGGCTCTTCGGGATGCTCCAGCGCCTTGCCCAGATACTTCAGTTCCTTCTCCATCAGCAGTCCGGCCGCGGACTGCTTCATGAACTTGGTGATGCCGACCGTCGAAGCATGCGCGCGGTGCGCGGTGCCGAACGCGTCGTTCACGTAAAACTCGGCAAGCTTGGCCAGTTGCTTGGAGAACTTCTCGTCGTTGGCCTCTTCTTCGGCATGAAAGCGCAGGTTCTCCAGCAGCAGAGTCTGGCCCTTTTCCAGTTGCGTGGCGACTTCCTCGGCTTCGGGCCCGACGCACTCGGGACAGAAGCCGACGTTTTCGCCGCGCGCCAGTTCTTTGTCGAGCAGCATGCGCAGGCGCTCGGCCACCGGCTTCAGGCTCATCTTCGGATTGGGCTTGCCCTTGGGGCGGCCGAGGTGAGAAGCCAGAATCAGGCGCGCTCCGTGGCGCAGAGCGTATTCGATGGTGGGCAGCGTCTCGCGGATGCGGGTGTCGTCCATGACGCGCCCGTCGTCGAGCGGCACGTTGAAGTCGACGCGCATGAAGATGCGGTTGCCATTGAGCGGAAGATCACGAATCGAAAGCTTGGACATGGCTGGAGTCCTCTTTCAGATGTTGGAAGGTAGCGCCGCCGTCCCGGCGGCTGTCGCGGGAGCATCTCGCTCCCGCATGCGAGGCCAAGATGGCCTCGCGACAGCCGGCAAGATGCCGGCGCTACAGGTTCTTACAGGCCCTTGCCGGCGATGTAGTTGATCAGGTCGCGCACGCGGCAGGAGTATCCCCACTCGTTGTCGTACCAGGAGATCACCTTCACGCAGTTGCCGCCGACCACCATGGTGCAGGGCGCATCCACGATCGAGGAGCGCGAGTCGCCCTTGAAGTCGGACGAAACCAGTTCGTGCTCTTCGTAGCCGAGATAGCCCTTCAGCGGTCCGGATTCGGACGCCTTCTTCAGCGCCGCGTTCACTTCTTCCTTGGTCGTCTTCTTCTCGACCCACACCACGAAGTCGACCACCGAGACGTTGGGCGTCGGCACGCGCATGGAGAATCCGTCGATCTTGCCGCCGAGTTCCGGAATCACCAGCTTCAGCGCCTTGGCCGCGCCGGTCGTGGTCGGAATCATGTTGACAGCGCGGCAGCGCGGGCGCGCCGCAGATCCTTGTGCGGGAAGTCGAGAATCACCTGGTCGTTGGTGTAGGAGTGAATCGTCGTCATCGTGCCGCTGACGATCTTGAACTCATCGTGAATGACCTTGGCCACCGGCGCCAGGCAGTTCGTGGTGCAGGACGCATTCGAAATGATGTGGTGCTTGGCGGCATCGTACTTCTCGTGATTCACGCCCAGCACGAGCGTGACGTCTTCATTCTTCGCCGGAGCCGAGATGATGACCTTCTTCACCGGCCCGCGCAGATGCTTCTTGGCGTCGTTGGCATCGGTGAAGCGCCCGGTCGACTCGATCACGACCTGCGCGCCCACGGACTCCCAGGGCAGCGCGGCCGGATCCTTTTCCTTGAAAACCTTGATCGTCTTGCCATCGACCGTAATGCTGTCCGGCCCGGCAGAGACCTGGTTGGGCAGGTTGCCGAGAACCGAGTCGTACTTCAGCAGGTGGGCCAGCGTTTTCGGATCGGTCAGATCGTTGACCGCGACGAAGTCGAGGTTCGGATCCTTGAGCGAAGCGCGAAGCACGTTGCGGCCAATTCGTCCGAAACCATTAATGCCAACTTTGATTGCCATGTTTCCTCCGTAAGATTTATGAAGGCGTGAACAGATTTCGTTTACGACCAACTGGTAAACCAATGATGTTAGCAGGGAAGTGGAAGCGACGTAAACGTTGCCACTATTACTTTTGGACCACCTTCAGTCCGATCCCGAACCAGAACGTGCATGCGGCCTAGGATCAGGAGGCCTGCTGTAACTTATTGAGCTATCACCCTAGTTTTGGCCTATTCGCTCTCGCTGTGACCATAATCACTCCCTCTAGAGACTATTGTCACGGTAGCGAGTCGATCCCACACCTCTAATAGAAGAGCGGAGAAGGTGTGCTGATCTGACCTCCCGCAAGACTCCCCAAAAACCGAGGGTGATCATGGTTAACGATGATGTAGTCAAGTGTCCGCTGTGCGGCGGATTCACCCATGTTGAGAACGCGGAATTGCTTGCGGCTCTGCAGAACCCCCGCCTGCGCGAGCAGGTTGAAAAATACATTGCGGAACTCTTGAAATCGCCAGTCGACGAACTGAGCACGGTAGGCGCTACACAACAGGGACACGACTTCCAGAAAGAAGTCCACAGCTGGAATCCGTGTGTGCCCATGTGGCGCCGAAGCCCCAAGGAGTAACTAGTGCGAGACGGGCGAGACGTAGCTTAGTACGTCTCTACATAGATTCGAGGCAAAAGGACACTCTATGAACGCAAAGAAGATCCTGATTCTTGGTGCTGCCGGAAGAGACTTTCACAACTTCAACGTCGTGTTTCGAGGGAACGCGGAATACAACGTCGTAGGCTTCACCGCGACGCAGATCCCCGGAATCGCAAACCGTCGCTACCCGACCGAATTAGCTGGAGCGCTCTATCCTGCTGGAATCCCGATCTTCGAAGAGAAAGATCTCGAACATCTTGTCGACGAGCACGAAATTGACGCTGTCGTGTTTTCCTACAGTGACATCTCCCACCAGAACCTGATGCATCTGGCCTCGCGCGTGGTGGCCACCGGCGCCGATTTCTGGCTATTGAGCTCGCAGCGGACACAGCTCAAGTCTTCTGTGCCCGTGATCTCCATCTGCGCCGTGCGTACCGGTTGCGGCAAGAGTCCGCTGGGCCGTTTTGTGACCTCCGAGCTGCGGCGGCAGGGTCACAAGCCTGTGGTCGTGCGCCATCCTATGCCGTATGGCGATCTCGCCGCACAGGCCGTGCAGCGCTTCGCGGTTATCGAAGACCTCGACAAACATCAGTGCACGATCGAGGAACGCGAAGAGTACGAACCGCACCTGCGCGAAGGAACTGTGGTCTACGCCGGAGTTGACTATGGGCGGATTCTGCGCCAGGCCGAAAAAGAGGCTGACATTGTGATCTGGGATGGGGGCAACAACGATACCCCGTTCTATCGCTCGGATCTTGAGATCGTGGTCGTCGATCCGCACCGCGCCGGGCACGAACTCTCCTATTATCCCGGCGAGGTGAACCTGCGGCGGGCCAATGTGATCGTGATCAACAAAGTCGATACGGCGGCCCCGCAGGACATCGAAACCGTGCGCAATAACATTCGAGTCAGCAATCCCAAGGCGACGGTCGTTCAGATGGCATGCCGGGTGGCAGTGGCCGAACCGGAGTTGATCCGGGGCCGCAAGGTGCTGGTCGTGGAGGATGGACCAACGTTGACGCACGGAGAAATGCCGTACGGTGCAGGAGTGGTCGCGGCCCGCGAAAGCGGCGCTGCGGAATTGGTTGACCCCCGGCCGTATGCTGTGGGCTCGATCCGGTCTACCTACGAGAAGTATGGGCACCTCACCAGCCTGCTGCCGGCGATGGGTTATAGCGCCATGCAGCGGCACGAACTGGAAGAGACGATCAATCGCGTGCCTTGCGATCTCGTGCTGGTCGCCACGCCAATTGACCTCGGACATCTGGTCAACCTGAACAAACCCAGCTTGCGAGTGACTTACGAAGTTGAAGACGTGTCCCATCCCGGCTTGACCGAGGTTCTCACGCAATTCACCCGGCACCTGGCTGGAGTGGGGGTCTAAAGCTGCGGAGTTTTAGCAGCCGGCACGAAAATTACGGAGGAAGTTCATGTTAATCAGCAAGCAGCAGGCACTGGATTATCACAATGGGTCACGTCCCGGAAAAATCGAAGTCACACCCACCAAGCCCTGCCGCACGCAACGTGATCTGAGCCTGGCCTACACTCCGGGCGTGGCCGAGCCGTGCCTGGAGATCCAGAAGAATCCCCACGATGCTTTCAAGTACACCGGCCGCGGCAATCTGGTGGCTGTTCTGAGCAATGGTACTGCCGTCCTCGGCCTGGGTGATATTGGCGCACTTGCTGGGAAGCCGGTCATGGAAGGTAAGGCTGTCCTTTTCAAACGCTTCGCCGATGTAGATGTCTTCGACATTGAAGTCAACAGTCACGACCCGGAAGAGATCATCAAGGTTTGCCAGCTTCTCGAACCCACCTTCGGCGGAATCAATCTCGAAGACATTAAGGCGCCCGACTGCTTCCTCATCGAAGAAACGCTGCGTAAGACGATGAAGATTCCCGTCTTTCACGACGACCAGCACGGTACCGCCATCATCTCCGGAGCGGCTTTGCTGAATGCTCTCGAAGTCGTGGGCAAGGATGTCCGTAAGATTCGTGTGGTCTTCAACGGCGCCGGAGCGGCTGGAATCGCCTGCGCCGAGCACTATGTCCGTCTCGGTGTGAAGCGGGAGAATATCATCCTCTGCGACACCAAGGGCGTCGTCTACAAAGGCCGAACAGAAGGGATGAACAAGTACAAAGAGCGCTTTGCCCAGGAAACAGAACTGCGCACTTTGGCGGAAGCGATGGTCGGCGCCGACGTCTTTGCCGGCCTGTCGGTGAAGGGCGCTATTAATGGCGAGATGATTTGCACCATGGCCAAGGATCCGGTGGTGTTTGCCATGGCGAATCCCGATCCGGAGATCACCTACGAAGAAGCCAAAGCGTGTCGCCCGGACGTCATCATTGCTACCGGACGCTCCGACTACCCCAATCAAGTGAACAATGTACTTGGATTCCCGTTCATTTTCCGCGGAGCACTGGATGTCCGGGCCACCGCCATTAATGAAGAAATGAAGCTGGCTGCAACCCGCGCCCTCGCAAACCTGGCGAAAGAAGATGTTCCTGACTCTGTCTGCCGCGCTTATGGCGTTGCACACCTCCAGTTTGGCCGCGAGTATCTGATTCCCAAGCCGTTCGATCCGCGCGTCCTGATGTGGGAGGCCTCCGCCGTGGCAGAAGCGGCCATGCGTTCCGGCGTCGCTCAGGAACCGGTCGACCTCGACAGCTATCGCAGCCAACTGGAGAAGCGGCTCGGCAAGGCTTACGAGGTGTCCCGCACCATGATCCACAAGGCACAAGCGAATCCGAAGCAGGTGGTCTTTCCCGAAGGGGATAACGAGAAAATCCTGCGCGCTTGTCACGCCCTGGTAGAAGAAGGGATCGCCTATCCCATACTGCTTGGGGACGCATCCAAGATTCAGGCTCGGGCACGCGAGCTCGCGGTGAACTTGGACGGCATGACTATCGTGGATCCGACCAACTCAGAGCACCATGACCTGTACGCCCAGGAGCTTTTCCGCCTGCGGCAGCGAAAGGGCGTAACTCTTCAGGAAGCCTTAACCCTGATTAACAACCGCAATGTGTTCGGCTCGATGATGGTCCACATGGGAGACGCCGACGCCCTGGTCTCGGGCGTGACCCAGCACTTCCCGGATACCATTCGTCCCGCATTACAGATTGTTCGTATACGCGAGGGGCTACATCGTGTCTCGGGTTGCTACGCTGTCATCACCCGAAAAGGAGAAGTTTTCTTCCTGGCCGATACCAGCGTGAACATCGAACCGACCGCGGAAGATTTGGTCGAGATAGCGTTGTGCACCGCCCATATGGCGCGGCGCTTCGATCTAGTTCCACGCGTTGCCATGCTGTCGTTCTCCAGCTTCGGTAGCGTGGATCATCCCATCAGCACGAAGGTCCGTAAGGCGGTTGAACTGATCAAATACGCAGACCCGACTCTGATCATCGATGGTGAAATCATGGCCGACGAGGCGTTGTCTCCGGAGACCATTGAGGAACTGTATCCCTTCAGTGCGCTGAAGGGCGGAGCCAATGTGTTGATCTTTCCCGATTTGGCCTCGGCGAATATCGCCTGCAAGCTGGCCGCGAAAGTGGGAGGTGGCGAGCTCATAGGGCCGATCTTGATGGGCATGAGCCGTCCAGTTCATGTTCTGCAACGCACCGCAACGGTCGAAGTAGTGGTTAACGTGGCGGCTATCGCGGTGGTTGACGCGCAGGAGAACGATACTTACGCGCATCCGCATGTGCATGTGTCGGTCGAACCGGAATTGATTGGCGAAGATTAAACTGGAAGGGACCCAAGGTTTCAAAGTTGCAAGGTTTCAAAGTTTCAAAGTCTCAACGTTCAATGAAACACTTTTGGTTGTTTTGTGTTGAAACTCTGAAACCTTGCCTTTGAAACCTGGGTTGCCTAGGAGAATCTGTATGTCGACACTCTGGAAATCGAGGTACGCGCAGCGTACGCTCGGAATTAAGAGTTCCGCCATCCGCGAACTTTTGAAGTTTACCCAGAATCCTGACATTATCTCCTTCGCCGGCGGGCTTCCAGCGCCCGACGTCTTTCCGGTGAAGCGTTTCGAAGAAGCCTGCCACAAGGTTCTTTCCGAGGATGGAGCGCAGGCCCTGCAGTACTCCGCAACCGAAGGCTACCAACCGCTGCGCGAGATGATTGCCCGCAATCTCGCCCGCTACGGTATCGTCGCCAGTGCAGACAACGTGCTGATCACGTCCGGATCGCAACAGGCTCTCGATCTGATCGGCAAACTGCTCATCAATCGCGGGGACCGGCTTCTGGTCGAGGCCCCTACCTACCTTGGGGCACTCCAGGCATTCAATGTTTACGGAGCGCAATACGTTCCCGTGCCGGTCGATGAAGATGGCCTGCTCACGGAGCAGCTCGATTCCAGCTTGCGCGCTGGACCGAAATTCATGTACGTCCTGCCCAATTTCCAAAATCCGGCGGGAGTCACGCTGTCGGAGGGGCGTCGCCATCAACTGATCCTGCTGGCGGACAAATACGGGATTCCGATCGTGGAAGACGATCCTTACGGGCAGTTGCGTTATGAAGGCGAGCACATCGCTCCTTTGGTTGTGCTCGACCGCGAGAATCTTCGTCGTGATAACGGCTTTACTCTTGGAAACGTAATTTACCTGAGCACATTCTCGAAGACGCTTGCGCCTGGGATCCGGCTGGCCTGGATCGTTGCTCCAGAAGATGTCATCAGCAAGCTCGTTCAACTCAAGCAGGCCGCCGACTTGCACACCTCGACCTTCAACCAGTATGTCGCTTACGAAGTTGCCCGTGACGGCTTTCTCGACGCGCACGTCAAGCTCATCCGCCAGGTATATCGCGAGCGTCGCGATGCCATGCTGCACGCTCTGCATGAATACTTCCCGCCGGAAGTCTCCTGGACCCGTCCCAAGGGAGGTTTGTTCCTTTGGGTGACTCTGCCCGAAGGTAGCAACTCGCAAACGTTACTGCCGGCTGCCTTGGCGGAAAACGTCGCGTTCGTCCCCGGCGACAGTTTCTATGCCAATAACGGACACGAAGGCAGCCGGCACATGCGGCTTAACTTCTCGTACTGTCATCCTGAGGTGATTCACGAAGGCATCCGTCGCCTGTCGGTGGCCGTGAAGATGCAGTTGCGATCCCCACATGTGACCCAATAGCAGGCTGCTTTACTTGTTTCTGCACGAGCCTGTGGGAATATCGGCAATAGTTGACTAAGTCCGTCGCCGCATGATGTGTCGCTTGTGATCCTCGTCACAAGTCCCGGTGACGCGAGTTATCGCCTTTCGCATTTCTTGGCACGAGACTGAAACTGCAGGCTGCAGCGACCTCCGAATACCTAAAAGAGTGCTGTGTCCCGGGGAGGTGGTCTCATGTCGGTCACCGTTCTCACCATCATCATTGCCGTTCTGGCTCTCGCGGTTGGACTTTTTCTTCTGCGCGCCGTGCCCGGAGTGCGGGCGTACTTCAGCTTCCGGGGCAAACGCCTGGTCACCTGCCCGGAAACGCACAAGGCTGAGGCCGTCGACGTAGCCGCGAGAGAGGCTGGGTTAGGCGTTTTTCTCAACGAACCCACGCTTCGGCTGAAGGAATGTTCCCGCTGGCCCGAGCGCCAGGACTGTGGCCAGGATTGCCTGCAGCAGATCGAGTCTGACTCGCAGAATTGCCTGGTCTGGAACATCGTCTCCAGTTGGTATGAGGGGAAGAAGTGCGTATTCTGCCGCAAGCCGATTGGATCGCTTCACCAATGGGATCACGCCCCGGCTCTGCTGGGGCCCGACTTTAAGACCTGCGAATGGAAGAACGTCCGCCCACAGGAACTTCCGGAGATCTTTTCCACCCATCAGCCAGTGTGCTGGAACTGTCATATCACCGAGAGCTTCCGCCGCCTGCATCCGGAGTTGGTGACGGATCGACCCGTCGAGATCAAGCGGATCGTCTAGACGGAGAGATCTTCGACCGGGAGCGGGCTTACGGGTGCCGGTGCAGCACGTGGGTTGCGATGTCGGGCCAGAACTCGCGAAAGACATTGGTCAGAGCATCCCTTCCCATGGCCCAGCCAAACTTCACGGCAAGCGCACCTGCGGTACGATCCGCGCTGGGATAGTAGGTCGTCGATATCCCTTGCGCCATCGCGCGGCCCAAAACTTCGGAAGCATTGAAGGTGTTGTGCCCCTGATAATTTGGAGTGATAAGAATCCGCGTGGCCGCATAAATTCCGCGCTTCAGGAACGGACCTTCCCCTTTAGCATAATAGCGTTCATCCTGGTGCAGAACGCTCGGCAATGCCCAGATCACCAGGTAATTGCCATCCGTCTTGTCGACTAAACCACGCCAATAATACCGGCCATAGCCCGCCATACCTTCGCCGAGCTTGGGGTGGGCGTCTGACCATTCGGCGAAGGCTGAGGTGATTCCCACGAAAATGAAGGACGAATAGTCGAAGCTGTTCTGGGTGGCAATCTTGAAGGCCTGCTTCGGGGTTGGAGGCGGGGGCAGTGCCCCCGCGCTTACCGCCCGGTAGTTTGGCATGATTCCTAAAATCCGTTTAGGCTGCTGCTTCGAGACCGGGACCGGCTCCCCTTCTGCGTTTGTTTTGGCGGGCGCCTGAGCATTAGACTCTGCGCCGTGCGTGGGCGGCGCATTCGAATCGGCGGGTGTCGTCCGCGGATTCTGCTGAGCAACGCAAACCACGCCTCCCAGTAGTAAAAAGGCGATCTGGACCACAGTTTTTGCGTACGGCTTGTTTTGCAATTCTTTTCCCCAGTCGAATGATTGGCTCACTGCAATTGTGTTTTCATGGTACCAATTCGGTTGGACTCGCCCCAGCGACAGAGGTACCTTTTACATTCATTTACATGCTGTGGCATAGCTCCTTCTGATCGGCCGTGTCCTCTGTAATTTTCTCAGGCATTTCCCACTTCGGACTCGGTTCATGCCAGTTGGATGACAGTTCTCCGCGCAAGAAGAGCGGAGCACGTTACTATAGGAACCGACAGCATTCATCATCCATTCGAGAGGAAGCAATGTCAGAACCAACCTACGAAGAACTGAAGGCCAAGCTGGCCCAACTGGAAAAGGAAGTCGAAACCAAGAAGCGCAGCGGAGACCTGATTTTTAAGGTCGGAGAAAAAGGCGGCGTCAGCGTCTATGGCTTAGGCCGGTTTCCCGTCACCCTCTACTACGAGCAGTGGAATCGACTGCTCGGGGCTGCCGGCGACATCAAGCAATTCATGGAAGAAAATAAGACGAAACTAAAACTCAAAGAATAGGGATAAGGGGTATTACCCAAGTAAGGCGAATCCCCCCGCTCTTCCTACGTATCTATTGCGAAAGCGGGCGGGATTTTCGAAGTCCTGTCAAATAAGGCTCGGACCAGCACTTTTCGTTTGTCCATTTTCCCTACGTCCGTTTATCCTGTGGCGTCGTTGTAGCTAAACTGCTCCATCCATATGTCTGCGAAATGGGCGCATGAAGTTCCTGAGACGTTGGAAGATCCGGATCCTGCTGTTCTTAGCCGTAGTAGGTCCGGGATTCATCACCGCGAACGTCGATAATGATGCCGGCGGCATCCTGACCTATTCGTCCGCCGGGGCGCAATTCGGACACCTTCTGCTGTGGACCATGATCCCGATCACTCTCGCCCTGATCGTGGTGCAGGAAATGTGTGCCCGCATGGGCGCCGTGACCGGCAAGGGCCTAAGCGATCTCATCCGCGAGGAATTCGGCCTGCGCATCACCTTCCTGATGATGATTGGCATTCTCATCACTAACTTTGGCAACGTGGTCACGGAATTCATCGGAATTGCCACCAGTCTGGAACTGTTTGGACTGCCCCGCGTGTATACCGTGCCAATCTGCGGGGTTATCGTGTGGCTCATCGTCGTCAAAGGTCAGTACAAGACCGTCGAAAAGGTCTTTCTGGCGGCGTCGTTCTTCTACGTAACTTATATTTTCGCAGGGATCCTCGCTCATCCTCTCTGGAAAGACGCGACGATTGCTACCTTCAAGCCGCCCGACCCTCACGCCTTTCGAGACGAAGCTTACCTCTTCATGGTGATCGGCGTCGTCGGGACAACGATTGCTCCGTGGATGCAGTTCTATCTGCAGTCGTCGATCGTCGAAAAGGGCGTGACCAAGCGCGGATTCAAAGCGTCCCGTCTCGACGTCGTGACCGGATGCGTATTCACCGACGTGGTGGCGTGGTTCATCATCGTCGCGTGTGCCGCAACCCTGTACGTTCACGGATTCCGTGATATCAAATATGCTGCCGATGCCGCCCAGGCCTTGAAGCCGCTCGCGGGCGATTATGCGTACATCTTGTTTGCCGTCGGCCTGTTCAACGCGTCGTTGTTTGCTGCGTCGATTTTGCCGCTCTCCACGGCTTACACCGTCTGCGAAGGGCTGGGATTCGAATCAGGAGTGGGAAAGAAATTTGGGGAAGCGCCTTTTTTTTACTGGCTCTACACGTTCCTGATTATTGCGGGCGGGGCCTTAGTGTTGATGATCCCCGCTGAACAACTGGTAAAGATTGTTATCTGGTCGCAGGTACTCAACGGAATCGTCCTGCCGTTTGTGCTGATCTTTATGCTGCTCTTGATAAACAAGAAAGAACTGATGGGTGAGTACACCAACACACGCCTGTTCAATGTCGTGGCCTGGTCGACGACCGTGATTGTCATTGCGTTGTCGTTGGCGTTGATGGTGGCGTCAATCGGTGGCAAGACCGGCGGGTGATAGATCTACAATAGTTTTCCAGCCGCGAGATCCTTGACCAGAGTGAGATCCGCTTCGAGGAAGTCGAATTTCGGGTAGATCTTTCGGGTTCGCCCAGTGCATATCTTTGAAGATGCGGTTCTCGAGTTCGCCCTCGAATTCCCGCACCAGGTAGAAGCGTAGCTCAACCATCCCGCCGTTCGGGTATTCATGCTGGATACGGGCGACTTCATCTCCAATGGTCGCGTTGATTCCCAGTTCCTCTTCCAGTTCGCGGCGCAGGGCGTCGCGCGGTTGCTCGCCTTCTTCGATCTTGCCGCCCGGAAACTCCCACTTCAAGCGGCATCGTCTGATGCCGGGTGCGCTGGCACACCAGTAGCTTGTCTGATTGCACAATGAGACCAGCGACCACACGTTTCATGGTTGTTCCGAAGTCGCTGCCTGAAGCGCGCTGGCTACAGGATCGACGCAACTGGTGAAGGTGAAGGCGAACGCAGCAACTCCGGCGGAACAGCGCAATTCCAATTCATGTGAGCCGAAATCGTGGTTGTCCACCAGGAAATACATGCGGGCGGAGTCGACCAAAACAAAACTTTCGTCGCCGTCCGCGGACGGAGCGAAAACGCGTGTCTCGTGTCCCCTGCTGGCGCGTCAGCGGCTTGCCATCCTGCACGATCACCACTTCCGCCGAACTGGAACGTGGGACTCGCCATGACCAAGTTTACGGCGACAGCTTCGTATTTCAACCGTAAAGTGTGCGTGCCGTCGTCCGCCGCCTCGAAGTATTCCGCAGTCGATGCCCAGCGTCCGCCGGCGTAAAAGAAAGTCTCTTGCAAATCGCCCGTGAACGAATAGTCGGCGATCTGATCCTCCTTGAAGCCACCTTCGTTGCCGATGCGTCCTCGGGCATGCCCAAGGTAGAGCTCTCCGGAAGGCCGGTAGCAGACCGCCCCCGTATGGTCTTCCTCGCGCAGCGGATGCATCATCGCCGGCAGATCCAACGCAGGATTGATCTCTCGGAGCAGTTCCTGAATCACCTGCTCACACTCGATGTAGCCACCTTCCCCGAAATGGCCGTAACGCAGGTATCCCTCCTGATCGAGCAGATATTTCGTGGGCCAGTAGCGGTTGGCGAACGCCTTCCAGATTTCGCGGTTGCTGTCGATCACGATCGGATAAGTGAGGCCGAATTCTCGAATGCCGTGCTCCACGTTCGATTCGTATTGCGCGAAAGTGAACTCCGGAGTGTGGACTCCAATGACCGTGAGTCCCTTATCGCGGTAGCGTTCGTGCCAGGCCTGTACGTAGGGCAAAGTTCGAATACAGTTCACGCAGGTGTAGTCCCAGAAGTCCACCAGCACGACGCGTCCGCGCAACTGGCGAAAGCTGAGCGGAGACGAGTTCAGCCAGACGCGCCCAATCTCCGGGGCGCGCACCGTACCTTTTTCCACTCTCATGCGGGAGACGTTTCCAGCTTCTTCCCGACCAACTGGGCGCAGTGCTGCACCAGAGCCTGATGCTCGGGCGTGAAGGCGGCAGGGAAGTGACTATCGATATCCAACTCGCCCACCACTTTGCCGAATGCGAAGACCGGCACCACAATCTCGGACTTCGTTTCCAGTGAACAGGCCAGGTAGCGGGAGTCTTTGTTCACGTCATCGACGACCACGGTTTGCCCGCTGGATGCGGCGGCTCCACAAATTCCCTGGTTAAGCGGAATTCGCGTATGGGGCGTCATGGCGCCTTCGAATGCCCCTAGCACGAGTACGGGAGGTTCAGTACCGGCCTCCAGCAGATAGAAGCCCACCCAGTTGTACTTCAGCATCCGGTCGTGCAATACCTTCACCATCGACCGCATGAAGTCCTGCGCGGTTCTGGAGGCTTGCGCCAAATGGTTGACTTCGTTGCGCACTTCATCGATTCGAGTGGTAACGGCCATGCGTGAATCTTAACTCACGTGGGGCAATTCTCAGATGCGGACGCGCGAACCCCAGTAATCTGCCGGATTCCTTTTGTGCGAGGAAAGATTTCGGGATGGATTGCCCAACTGAGCGCATCCAGGCCGTTCAACAGGGTGGGAGCGGGCGTGTTCAGAAATTCGTCGCTTATGCAGAAAACGTGGCCCGATAAAGCGGCCGATGTTCCTTGCCATCCCCGCTCAGCGATGATCTTCTCCAGAGGAACTCGATCACCGGCCCCGCACCAGGCGGCGACAATGACCTCCGGGTCGAGGCGCAAGAGAGCGTCGTCGGCAATGGACCGACCAGGCTCGCCCACGAATTGTCCTCCGGCGGCCTCCACCAGCTCCGCCACCCAGGGTTGAGAGGCGATGATGGGCTTGCCCCATTCTTCGCAAAATACCTCTCGGACGTTTGACACTTGTAACCTGCCGCTTCACTGCCTCGATGTGTTGTTGCATCGAGCGAATCACGCTTTCACCGGCTTCATTGGCATCAACTGTTCCTGCGATGGTCGCGATGTCGGTGTAGATCTCAGCAAGAGTTTTCGGCGCCAGCCCCAAGAAGCGAATCCCGGCCTTAAGGATCTCGGCCACCGCTTTTTCCTGGTAGGGAACGGCGGCGATCACGAGATCAGGCTTGGCTGCCAGAATTTGCGCTGCATCCGCCGTCCACGAGTCAGCCAGAATCGCCGGCGAATGACCCGCCACGGCCGGCACAACGTCACGGCAGTAACGCGTGCAAGCCACCACACGATCTAACTGCCCGATTGCATTGAGAATGACGGTCGCGCTGGGCTGAAGACACGCGATTCGGCGCGGGAAATGAGACGACGACATAAAGCAAGCTTATGCGAAACAGCGTTTGGCACACTATGAATGGCGCGGAAACTCACGATTTCTCCGGCAACGAGCGGTCAACCCGATGACATCTAAGAACAGCTCTCAACTAATCTTCAACAGGAGGACTGTTGCGCCTACGCTGTCGAAATCTTCAGAGGCAATTTGCGGCACTATACAGCGGAGTGGCGCTCGCGATGCTCATCCTAGCGAGCGCCACGCTGCTCCCAGCGCAGAGCACCGTCGCTCCCCTAACCAGCTACAGTGTGACCGTGACTTCAGCTGGGACCGGTACGGGAACGGTCACCAGCAGTCCGGCTGGGATTAGTTGCAAGCCCACCTGCGGAGCATCGTTCGCCTCAGGCACCCAAGTGAAACTTACAGCGGCGGCAGGCAGCGGAAGTTACTTTGCCGGGTGGAGCGGAGCCTGCAAGGGCACCGGCGCATGCACTCTGACGGTAAACAGTAATCTCGCGGAAACGGCGACCTTCAACCTGAATCAGACCGTGAAAGTGCTGAACCACATCATCTTCATGGTGCAGGAGAATCGCGGCCTCGATCACTACTTCGGGGCCTTGCGCCAGTACTGGCGGAAAACAAATTCTCCGACATAGCCTTTGATGGCCTGCCGCAGTTCAATCCAACCTCGGGCACTGCGCCGCTGTACGGTCCGCCGCCGACGAATCCCGGATGCGATCCCGCGTATCCTCCGCCTAATGACTGCATCGAAGACAGCAAGAGCCCGCACGATCGCTTCGTATCACCTGATCACGCAGTGCATCGAGAATCCCAGCCCGTCGTGGAACGAGGGCCACGTCGATTGGAACCTCACCAATCCGGTGTCTGCGACGCCGACGCTCTGAACGGCTACGTCTACACAGGCGCGCACGACGCCCGCAACAACAACCCGCCGTTCTACGACACCAACGGCATTCGCGTGATGGGCTACTACGACGGACACCGACCTGAATTACTACTACTACATGGCGTCGCAGTTCTCGACGTCGGATCGTTGGTTTGCTCCGGTGATGACGCGTACCCAGTCGAACCGCGACTACCTGATTGCAGCGACTTCGCAGGGATACGTCTATCCGATTGGAACCGACAGCAAAGATCAGAACCTGCTGACGGCGAAGACGATTTTTCAGGAACTGCAGAGTGCCGGGCATCAGCTGGAAGATTTACGTCGAACCCGGAGAACACTCCATGCGCCTCAAATCCGACTGCGCAGTGCTCTGCTGGGATACAGTTATATCCAGAACTTTCAGTGGGGACATACGATTCCTCAGAACTATCCCAACAACCTGGTGCCCGATCTCGCAGTACTTCACCGACGTGCAGAATGGAACCCTGCCGCAGGTGGCGATGATCGAGCCGGCCTCGCCCGCCGGACTCGACGAACACGGATCGGATTCCGATCCCTACCCGATCAACATTCAACTGGGCGCGCAGTATGTGGCATCGCTGATCAACGCGCTGATGACCAGCGTTTCGTGGAAGGACTCGGCCTTCATCCTCACCTACGACGAAGGCGGCGGGCTCTACGATCACGTGGCCGCACAGCCGGCCATGAGTCCGGATGGGATCAAGCCGGTGGACTTACTGCCGGGTGACATCTGCACGGGCGCAACGGGCCGAACTGCGATTTCACTTACACCGGATATCGCGTTCCGCTGATCGTGATTTCGCCCTATGCCAAGAAGCACTACGTGAACCACCAGGTCGCGGACTTACACGGCGATCTTGAAGCTGATCGAAACCCGCTTCAACCTGCCGGCCCTGACCAAGCGCGACGCCGCGCAGATCAACATGACTCAGTTTCTTCAACTTCAACTTCCCGCCGTGGATGACGCCGCCCACGCCTCCTGTGCAAAGCACCAGCGGGCGCGTGCTATCTGAATCAGTTGCCCTGAAGGCCTCCAGTTCTCACGTTCGATCTGTGCGAGAGTGCGGCTGAGAAGCGCGTCGAGAGCCAAGCTGTGCGGCATGGCTCGATGCCTGGGGCAGTCCTCCAACGGTGCGTGACCAGATCTTCCTCGGTGAATCTGCGGGCTTCCTCGGCAGTCTTGTCCAGCACCATTTCCGTCAGCGCCGACCCGCAGGCCATCGCCGGGACGCATCCCTTGGCCTTGAAGCTGATCTGCGGCGATGCGGCCCGCATCGAACTTCACGCTGAGGCGAATCACGTCTCCGCACACAGGATTCTCGATCTCTACGGTGGCGTCGTGCGTCGGGCAGGTCCCCGGCGTTGCGCGGATTCTGGAAGTGATCGAGGAGTTGCGCGGAATACATCGCTTATTCGCCGGCTGGTTCCGTCGGGAAAGTAAATGGTCCATCCACGCTGGTGCGCCGTGGCTTCTAGATCAGGATTCGGATTCACGGCGAAAGCGTGTTTCGCGATGGCGAGCATATCGACATCCCAGCGCGAATTGCCGAACGCCGCATCGATATCTTCTTACCCACGACTTCACGTCAAGGCCTTCGGTTTGCCCGGCCCGGAGGGAACGCGCACCAGGTTATCGGTCACGATCCCATGGTCGAGTTCCACCTTGGCCGCCAGAATTCTGCTTTCGGGGATGCCGAACTCCTTCATGCCCGCGCGGATCACCCACTCATTCGACGATGACACCGCCCAGATCTCGCAGCCCATGCTCGTGCAAGCTGCTGAACCAATTGCTTCATCTCGGGGAAGACATGCTCCGGGAAATGACGAGGTCATGAACTCGGTGGCGGCTTCCATCATCGCCGCGTCCGAAGTCCCTTGTGCATCGTGACCATCTCGCCGCACATGTCGTCTTCGCTGACCTTGCCCGCCTTGTATTCGGCGTAACGGGCGCGCATGGCTTCGCCGACCTCCGCGCGACACGATGCCGCGCTTGATTTCCCAGTCGAAGAAGGTTTCACCGGCATCGCCCGACCACAGCGTGCCGTCGCAGTCGAAGGCTGCGACCTGCGGTGCAAGCCGCAAGAACGGAGTCGATGAAACTGTTGCGTGAGATGTGGGTCGACTGATAGTTTCATGCACTTTGACAATAACGTGCAGCCGCGAGGACTGTGCAATTATGCTCGGGGAACAGCGCCACGATTTCAGGAAGATTTCGCCAGCAGCGCAGCGTAGTCCTCTGGAGTGTTGATGTTCAGGGCACATGAAAGGATCATCGACAACGAGATATTGGATATGGTCCTGGTAACGGTGCTCGACGTCGCGTGCATTGCCCGTCGCGGGCTCCCGCAGAAACGTTCAATCATTTCGCGGCCGGCCACATAGGGATGCCCATGCTTTCCGGAAAACTCCGGAACGACGGCCCAGACATTCTGCGGAGCGGCTTCGAACGAATCGCGCAGAGTCTGGACCGTCGCGGTGCTCGCCGGCGGCCGATCCACCAGCGTGATAATGGCGGCGTCGCGCCCGCGATTAAGCACTTCGTGCAGCCCGACCTGCAGGGAACTGAACTGGCCGCGGCTGGGATCGGGATTGACACGATCGAGGCTCCATTGGCATAAGCGACCGGCGCCAGAGCGGCTTCGTTCTTGCCCGGCCACGACGACGACGAAATCGGTGGAAAGCGCGAGCGACCGGATCGCCGCGGAAAGGAAGTTCTTTCGTCGGAAGTTGCCTGCTGGTCAGCCGGCGGCCAGGGCAGCAGCGCCTTGTCTCGTCCCCATGCGCGAGGATTCCCCTGCAGCCAGAATCACGCCGGCGAAGCTCACCGACCGGGACATGGTGCGGAAGATAGCAGAAAGCGAGAAGAAAGTCAGTGAGCGAGATCAGCGAATGTGAAGAGCAGGTGAATCACGATGTGGGAACAGCCGCCTTCGGCTGTCCGTCTGGCGCAGCTAGACTGGCGGTTCGATGCAGACCATCAACTCGAAGCTTTCTAGGGGTTCAGCGAGAGCCTTCGCTTTCTCCGCAGCCTCTTCCGAGCAGCATGCCGACTCACCCGAACTCCAATCTCCCGGTCCCTTGAACCAGCTCATATGCGGCAGGGCAGCACGTCGCATGGCGGCGAATGGCGATCAACTCGGCCGTGATCGCCACTGCAATTTCCTCCGGAGTAACCGCGCCAATATCGAGTCCGATCGGGAGCATGAACGCGGTCGAACAGATGCGCAGGCAGGCCTTCAGCCTGCAGCGTCTTGAAGATCTCAATCACCTTGCGCTTGGAGCCGATCATGCCCACATAGCGGGCGCGGGTTTGCACGGCCCAGCGCAGGATGCGCATGTCGTCGCGATGGCCGCGCGTGACGATCACGATGTAAGACGATTCGTTGGGCTCGAGCTTCTGCATGGCCTCGTCGAAACTCCAGCGCATGCACTTCGCGGGCGGCGGGAAAACGCTCTTGGGTCGCGTAGGACGACCGGTCGTCGGTGACGATCACGTCGAATCCAGCGTTCGCAGCTGTTCTGCAAAGATTGAGCGCTACATGACCTGCACCAAAATATAAAGTAATGCTGGAGGTAAAATTGGTTCCACGAAAATTTCGAGCGTTCCGCCGCAGACCAGCCCGGTGTCGTACTTGGGATCCTGGTTCAAGTCAAACTTTAGGGTGCGGGGTTTCTCCGATTCCATCACTTCTCGCGCCGCCTGCCAGACGTCGGCCTCGACACACCCGCCGCCAATCGTTCCCACGATGGAGCCGTCGTCGCGCACCAGCATTTTGGCGGTCTGAAATGAGGGGATTGATCCCCGGACGTTGACGATGGTCGCAACCGCCCCGCGTCGTCCCTGGCGGCGAAGGTCGACGATCTGTTCGTAGATGTCCATCTAAGTGCGATTATTGGGTGTTTCGCGGAGCAAGTCAAACCGGGACGATCAAGAGCACTAGCGATGAACCGGTATGTTAGCTTGATTTGGCAATGATTCCAGCCGGCTACATGGCGAAGCGTGTTCAGAAACCGCAGGGTTTCAACTTGGATTGCGTTACCGACGTGTACTCGGTCGGCAGCTGTGTAAACGATAATTTCCTCGCTGACTACATCCGTTACTGGCAGCACAACAGCTACTGGTTCTTTGACTCGCCGGACATTATCAAGCGACTAGCGCGAGAGAATTCGATCAGCCTAAGCGAAACGATCTTGTTTTACTACGAAGTCTTCGAGAAAGAGTTCGATGGAACCAATTGGGTCGTTGTGTATGAGGCGGGCTCCGTCTCGAGTGTGACTCAACCTTCCACAAAAGTGCTCGAGGGCTTCGATGTAGTTACCTTCTATGGCGGAAGTTCTCCGGAGTGTTCGCCGCTGTCATGCTGCGCCATGGCCGAGGAACTACCTACGAACGTCCATTGTTTGTTCGGGTCGTTCGATGAAGCACACGACAATGTCACGAACGGCATATTCACTGACTCGGAGCCGGGACCTTATAGAGTTTTTGCTGTGTATTCTGTTCCTTGGCCGTTTTCCAAGCAATCGTCCGAAGCCTTTAAAATAACGAATTCCTGAGCAAGGCTCATCCTATGAAAGCCGTTCGCATTCATCAATTCGGCGGACCCGAAGTTCTGACCTACGAAGACGTTCCTGACCCGCACCTACGCAAACATCAAGTGCTGGTGCGAGTGAAGGCGTGCTCGCTCAATCATCTTGACGTCTGGGTTCGCAAGGGACTGCCCGGAGTGAAAATCCCGCACATCCTGGGGAGTGATGTCGCCGGGGAAGTGGCTGAAGTCGGGGAATATGTAACCTGGTTCAAGCCCGGCCAACGCGTCCTGGTCGCGCCGATCCATTTCTGCGGGCACTGCGTGAAATGTCTCGCCGGACTGCAGAATCAGTGCCGCGAGTTCACCGTTCTCGGCAACGCGGTGGACGGCGGGAACTGCGAACTGATCGCCGTACCCGGTGCGAACTTGATTCCCATTCCTGACTCGCTCGATTTCAATCAGGCAGCCAGCGTCCCGCTTGTCTTCGTTACCGCATGGCACATGCTGGTTGGGCTGGCAGGCGTACGCACGGGCCAGACTGTGCTGATCCTGGGCGCCAGTTCTGGGGTAGGAATTGCGGCCATCCAGATCGCCAAATTATTCCACTGCCGCGTGATCACCACCGCCGGTGATGAATCCAAGCTGGAAAAAGCGCGCGCGCTCGGCGCTGACCACGGCATCAACCACTACAAACAGAAGATCTCCGACGAGGTCCGCAAGATTACGAATAAAGAGGGCGTGGACATCGTGGTCGAGCACGTCGGCGCGGCTACCTGGGACGAAAGCCTGAAGTCGTTGAAGACCGCGGGCACGTTAGTGACGTGCGGCGCCACCACCGGGCCCAACGTCACTATTGATCTCCGCCATCTCTTCGCACGCCAACTACGGCTGCTGGGCTCCTACATGGGCACCATGGGAGAGCTGCGCGAAGTCCTTGGACACGTCTTCGCCGGCCGCCTGAAACCCGTGGTAGATCGTGTCTTTCCTCTGAGTGAGGTGCGCGCCGCCCACGAATATCTGGAGAAGAGCGAGATGTTCGGCAAGGTAGTGATGAATCCGTAGATCAGATCGTGAGCGCGGACTTCGGCGTCACACTTCAGGCCTCGGGCGTCAGACCTGAGACCTCAGACCTGAGACCTCAGACCTCAACTAATCCTTTTCCTTTGGCAGGCTTGCTAAGGTCCGAGGTCCAAGGTCTGACGCCAAAAGCCTGAAGCCGAAAGCCCGAGTTCCTGCGGACCCCGCCCGCCTTGGTTTAGAATATTTCCATAATGTCTCGTGAACTAAACTTCGGCCCGTATGTCGACTTTGAGGACGGCAAGAAAGTCGTCAAAGACCTGACCTTCGGCAATCCAACGCCTGAAGGCGTCGTGCTCACCAAGCTCGATTCCGCCGTCAACTGGATGCGCAAAAGCTCCATCTGGCCTATGACCTTCGGCCTGGCCTGCTGCGCAATTGAGATGATGTCGATGGGCGCCTCGCGTTTCGATATCGCCCGTTTTGGCGCCGAGGTGTTTCGTCCATCGCCTCGTCAGAGCGACCTGATGATCATTGCGGGACGGGTCTCGAACAAGATGGCGCCTGTTATCCGCCAACTGTGGGAACAGATGCCCGAGCCCAAGTGGGTGATGTCGATGGGAGCATGCGCTACCTCGGGCGGTGTTTTCCAGAACTATGCGCTGGTTCAGAGTGTGAACCAGGTCATACCCGTCGATGTCTATGTTCCCGGTTGCCCGCCGCGCCCGGAGCAGTTGATTTACGCGATTACTCTTCTGCAGGAAAAAATTCAGAAAGAGCGCGGCACCATCAAGAAAGCCTTCAACCTGACATAAGGGAATCAGTCCCATGCCCTTGGATTGCCCGGCAACTCCTGTAATGGGCTTGGCATCCTGAATTGTGACATCTGGTGCGAAAGGCTCCGATCTGGCGCTATAATCGGGCCAGCGAGTTGGGGTGGTATATGGGTCGCCTTCACGTTCTGGTTTTCCTGGTTCTAGTCTCCCTCAGCAGCAGCGCAATTCTGTCTCACGCCCAGGACGCTGCAGCGCAAGCTCAACCCCAACCGGCAATTACCGCTTCTCCGGACGGTTCTGCGCAGACTCCCGCGTCTCCAATTCCTTCCAATGCACCGCGCATGTCGAAGCAGACACGCTACGAAATCATCAAGGACTTCGAGACCCAGATTGTGTATTCGCGTACGGCGTTCCCTATGGGTTCCAAAGGTTTGAAGCTGCAAGACGGGATTACCAGCCCGAGCGGACAAGACCTGCAATCGCTTCTGGCACTTTGGGGACCTTCAATTAAGCCCGGCGATCCGGCGCATATTTCCTTTGTCCGCATCAAGGACAACTACATTCATTTCGATCTCAACGGCGGGCCGGTCCACCGCAAGAAGTGGTACCAGCACATTCAGGTCTCGGGAGCGAATGGTGCTCCTGTGCCGCTCTCCAACGACCAGGAAGTGCAGAATCCGCACGGAAGCTACCTCGACATTTACTTCGACAAGTATGTTCCCGAGATGAGCGCAGCGCAGTTACGCACCGTGCTCCTGCCCGTATTGGATTTCAACGCCCGGAGCAAGGAGGAAGCCTATCTCGACACCGTTCCGCCGAAGGTGAAAGAAGCCATCCAAGCGCATCACGTTCTGGTCGGGATGAACACCGAAATGGTGGTGCACGCCGTGGGCAAGGCGCCCCGGAAAGTTCGCGAACGCGATGGAGACACCGAATACGAAGAATGGATCTACGGCCAGGCACCGCAGGACGTCGACTTCGTCCGAATAATCGGCGACGAAGTAGTGCGCGTCGAGACTATGAAGGTTGGCGGCCAGAAGATCGTCCGCAGCGAAAAGGAAGTTATCCTCGAGAAATCGGATAAGGATCAAGAGGCCAAGAAAGAGAAGGAAGACGAAGTGCGTCCAGCGAACGCTCCTAGCCTGCGCCGTCCGGGCGAAGACGCCGGGGATGCGCCCAAACCCGACGATGGAGTCTCGCCTGTGCCGGTATCGACCCCGCCTACCATACCTCAAGGACCGACCACAGATGGAGGGCCCTCCAGAGACGTGATGGGCACGCATTAGGCTTGGGACTACCGCCGGGCAAGCAAAGGCACTAACCACGAAGGACACGAAGTATCACGAAGGAAAGCTTCCAGGTATGACTTCCTTCGTGATACTTCGTGTCCTTTGTGGTTGACGCCTTCGCCGCTGACTTTCCCACCCCAACCGCGGTCATAAATGCGAACATGATCATTGCACGGTAAAATGCCGACGTGCCCACCGCCATCCAATGCCGCGATCTGCGCAAGACCTACGACGGCAAAGTCGAGGCCGTGCGCGGACTGAATCTGGAGATCCTGACCGGCGAGTGTTTCGGCCTGCTGGGGCCGAATGGGGCGGGGAAGACCACGACTATCGAAATTCTCGAAGGATTGCTCGCGCCGACCTCTGGCGACGTCACGATCCTCGGACATCGCTGGAGCGAAAACCAGCGCGAGATGCGCGAATGGCTGGGCATCTCTCTGCAGGAAACGCGCCTGTCAGAGAAGCTTACGGTCCGCGAGACCATTGATCTCTTCGCCAGTTTTTACCGCCAGCCCCGCCCGACCGGCGAGGTTATGGAGCAACTGCAACTTACAGAGAAAGCCGACTCCTGGGTGGGTAAGCTGTCCGGTGGCCAGCGCCAGCGCCTCGCGGTGGCGACCGCGCTGGTGTGCAACCCCAAAATTCTCTTTCTCGATGAGCCCACCACGGGGCTCGATCCGCAGAGCCGTCGCCAACTCTGGGACATCATCCGCACCTTCCAGCACGACGGTGGCACGGTTTTGCTCACTACCCATTACATGGACGAGGCCGAGCGCCTCTGCGATCGTCTTGCTATTGTGGATCACGGCCAGATTATCGCTGAGGGATCTCCTGCCGATCTGATCAATCGTCTGGGCGGGCATCATGTGGTGGAGTTCTCCGTGAGCGGCAGTGACGGAGCGGCATTGCCAGCGTGGCGCGGTTTGCCCAGCGTTGAATCGGTTCGAGAAGACGAGGGCTTGGTCGCCTTGAACGTGAAACAGCCGCATCTCACCATTCCCGCATTGCTCGAAGTGATCGATAGGCAAGGAGGCACGCTGCAGCACCTGACGACTCGGCAAGCCAGTCTGGAAGACGTATTCGTGCGGCTGACCGGGCGGCATCTACGGGAAGAGTGATGCGGAGCAGCTATGATGATCGCTAAATTTCGGACTGCTATCGTTTCCGGAGTCATGCTTGCAGCGCTGGCTGGCTGCGCTTCCGCGCAGGTCATTGCGGGTGGCGACGCCTCGGCCTTCGCACCACTCGATCAATGGAAAACCGCTGTTCTCTCCGGAGATGCTGCGGGCTTGTCGTACTTATACAGTACGAGTCCGGCGTTCCAGGTTGAGACTGAAAAGGGTGCGCCGAGCGACGGCTCTGCCGAAACTAACTTCTGGTTTGGCCTCAGGCCTCGGAAGATGAATTTGCAGATGGTTCAGAATACATCCCCAAAACCAGGGGTGCAGGTCGTCGTTTTTCAGGCCGAAGTGCAGTCGGGAACCGAAACGCTCTACGTGACGGAAGCGCAGGCCTGGCAGCAGCAATCCGATTCGTGGCGACTGGTCGCGGTAAAGCACACCAATCCGGCACATCTGCAGCAACCACCCAGCGCAGACAAGAATATCTACCCTGACAATGCGGATGCCCGTAAAGAGATCAAAGAGGCCGAGGAACAGGCGTCGAAAGATCACAAGCGCGTGCTGCTGGTTTTTGGCGCGAACTGGTGTTATGACTGCCATGTGCTCGACTTAGCATTCCATCGGTCCGACTTCTTGACGACCATGGCAGGCTACGAAGTCGTGCATATCGATATCGGGACTGACGGAAAAAAGAACGCTGATTTAGCGAAGCAATTCCAGGTACCGCTCGAAAAAGGCGTTCCAGCGTTAGCCATCATTGAGGGCAACGGAAAGCTGGTCGTGAGCCAAAAGAACGGAGAGTTCGAGAATGCGCGCGCCATGACGCCGCAGGCGTTGCTGGAGTTCTTGAACAAATGGAAACCGGAAGCTCGTTGAGTTGTCTATGAGCATCGCACAGGAAATCCCGGCTAAGCTGGATCAACCATCAAAGGACCCGCCACGCACCAACGGACGATGGGCCGGGTATTCCCATCTTCTGATGGCCCGCATGCTGGAACTCAAGCGCGAGCCCGAAGTTGTCTTCTGGGTTTTCGGTTTCCCGCTGCTGTTGGCCTTGGGTCTGGGAATTGCTTTCCGCAATAAACCCGCAGACGCGACGCGAGTCGCAATTGTGTCGGGGGACGACGCGCAGCATGTAGTTTCGCTTCTACAAAGTTCGGCCGGACGCACAGCGATCCATGCTGTGATCGTTGACTTTGCCGCCGCCAGGAACGGCTTACGTCTGGGGAAGTACGATCTCATCATCGAACCGCCTCACGAAGGGCACGTTGTTTACGACTTCGATCCTGCTAGACCGGAGAGCGTCCTCTCGCGGGATGAGGTTGACCGGGCATTGCAATCGGCTCTCGGTCGAAAGGACGCAATCATTGCACACTCCGCGGCTTCGTCCGAACCGGGTTCACGCTATATCGACTTCCTCATACCCGGCCTGCTCGGCATGAATCTGATGAACTCCGGCATGTGGGGCATCGGCTTTGCGCTAGTCGACATGCGGCAGAGGAAACTGCTGAAACGCTTCGTTGGAACTCCCATGCGTCGTGGCGATTTCCTTTTAGCCCTCGCTTCCAGCCGCCTGATCTTGATGATTATCGAAGTCGGTTTGTTATTGATTTTCGGGGCGCTCTTCTTTCACATGCGGATTTTAGGATCAGTCGTGAGCATCGCACTGATCGGCGGAATCGGATCCTTGACCTTCGGTGGTGTTGGCCTGCTCACCGCTAGCCGTGCGCAAAAACTCGAGACGGTTAGCGGCCTGATCAACCTGGTTATGATGCCGATGTGGATTTTCTCCGGCGTTTTCTTTTCCTACGAGCGCTTTCCCGCAGTCATTCATCCATTGATCAAGCTATTGCCGCTGACCGCTCTCAACGATGCGCTGCGCGCCAGCATTTTGGAGGGCGCGCCTCTGGTCCAGCAGTGGCCGCGTTTGCTGGTGATGGTTCTGTGGGGCAGCATCTCGTTCGCCCTGGCGCTGAAGTGGTTTCGCTGGACTTAGGAATGTTTCCGAAGGGGGAATCCTGTGAGCGTGCTCCGCTCAGGCCCCGCTCATAAGTCTTAGGAGAAGTTACGAACGAGGCCGTTTGCGGTGCTTGCGAATGACTGCTTTACGACTTGACTAGCTTGGCTGCTTGTTTCCGCACTTTTGCCCAGCGTAGTCTTTGCGCTTCGGCAATACGACGGCGGGCATCTTTGCTCAGGACACGTTTCGTTCTCCTGAGCTTGTTTCCGCCGGCATGGCCGAGAGCGTTCAAAGCCTTCCCTACGCGTTCCATCTCTTTTTCGAGACGGGAGTATTCCAAGCGCAGGGAAGTGACTACCTTATTCAGGTTCGTCATTTAATACCCCCTCATAGGTGAAAGGCTAACACGGACGAAGCGCGAAGAGACGGAAATTAGAGAGGGTGTCTTAGGTCCTGATCGCTGAGAAACCTTGCCCCTCGGTCACATCGCTGGCGATGGTCAATCTAAGTTAGGTAGAAGCGTTATGGACAAGAGGAAATTTCTCGAAAGGGAATTGGATCGCCGCACTTACCTCGAGTTGCTGTGGCTGTCTTTACTGTGGCTTCCTGCTGGGTATAGTCCTGATGTTAAATCACCTGCGTTCACTCCCTTTGCCCTATCAGTTTGTCAAACACCCCGCGAACGCTGCACCCTAATTAGGAAGCGCGGCAATGATCGAGCGGCAGCGTTAGCCACGGGCAAAGCCGGAACCCTTGCGTTGGATTCTAATTGTCACTTCGGAGTGAGGCACGCATCTGATTCTTAGCACGATGAATTCCGAAGGCGTCATTCCCATCGCTGACTTGTTCGAAGCTCACCTCACTGTGAGTGAGCTTGATCGAGCCATCGCTTTTTACGGAACCAAGCTCGGCCTGCCGCTGGCGCGCGTCTTTCGGGACCGCAGAGTCGCGTTCTTTTGGATGGGGATGCCAGGGAAGGCAATGCTTGGCTTGTGGGAGGCCGGGACCATGCCGATGAGCATGAGCCTCCATGTAGCGTTTCAGGTAGCTCTGGCTGATCTGCAAGAGGCGCCGGCACGATTGCGGCAGGCGGAGATCGAGCCCAGAGACTTCGATGGCGTCCCGACTGATGAACCGGTCGTATTGGCTTGGATGCCTGCGGCATCAATATTCTTTCGCGATCCCGACAACAATCTGCTCGAGTTCATTGCTATGCTGCCGGATTCACCCAGGCCCGATCTGGGTGTACTCCGCTGGAGCGACTGGGTCCAGCGCAAGGGCGCGACTGAGGCGGGGGAGCCGGGCTAGGATGACAATGTCTAACCTGCAAAATAGCCTGACGAGGAAGGGGTGGGCGCTATTACCACTTCGGCTAATGATCGGATTCGGCTTTGCTGCGCACGGATATACAAAGCTCAGCCGCGGCCCGGAAAGCTTCGCCACGATACTCGCATCCATCGGAGTTCCTCATCCTCATCTCATGGCCTGGCTGACCTGTCTGCTCGAATTTGCCGGCGGAATTAGCCTGATGGTGGGAGCATTTGTTTTGCCTCTCAGTGTTCCCCTGATCGTGGTCATGCTGACGGCCATGTTCAGCGTGCACCTTCAATATGGTTTTTCGTCGGTCCGGCTCAAGGCGGTTACCGCAACGGGTGCGGAGTTTGGACCCATCGGGTATGAGATGAATCTTCTCTATATCGCTGGACTCGTGACGCTTGCGCTCGCTGGTTCAGGAGAGCTCTCAGTCGATCACTACCTGAGCAGGAGGAGCACAGTCCCAGCGGCTGAACACACTGCGGATTTTGCAGCTGTGGCGATCACCAATCAGCATTCCCGTCACAGATAGCTAAGCCATGCCCAATCTCGATGGCGGCTCCGCAATTCCATAAACCACCGACAGGGCAGATAGAGAATCGCGACGACCAGAGCCCACATGGCGTAGATAAAAGGGAGGCCATGGCCATAGCCGTCAGGTTTTGTGGCAAAGTCGGCGATCACGGAGCCGTGCAAAAAAGGCTGCTGAAAGGCTAATGCGAGCAGGATAGCCAGAATATGAATGAGATAAAGATGAAGAACATAGTAAAAAAGCGGCACTCGGCCAAAGACCAAGAGCACGCGAGTCAGCCCACGTTTTGCCTTGGCCTTGTCCAACAGACCGAGGAGAATTAGAGACGGTCCGAGGGTGAGGAGCAAGTAATCGAGCGAAGGCGGATACTTGAGAACGTTGAAGAACGAAATTATGGTCAATGAGAGGGTTGATTGAACACTCCATGGACCAGCAGAACGTGGATATCCGAAAGGCAGTCCGGCGATACCGTTTCCGTAAAGATTGAACAGGCGAAGCACGAAGAAGAGCGCTGTCGCCGAGATCCCCAGCGTCAAAAGCCATTTGCGGCGTTCAGGCCGGTTCAGGAGACTTCCAAAGGCGAAACCCGCGGCCATAACCCCGACCCACGGAATCAAAACGTACCGTACAGAAAACTGAAAATAACCGACCGGAATGCGGCCGGGTGTGTGCAGAAGCATCCACAACCAGGAGAAGTCGCCGAGAGAAACGGGATTGATGCGATCGAGCAAATTGTGGGTGGCGATCATGCCCAATCCCAAGACACCGATCCAGCGCACGGGAAGATACACGATCAGCGCCATCGCCACCATGCTCCAGCCTAAGATCCAGATCACGCCCCCGTGCGCCCAAGGAACGAATCCCCACGCGAAGTCGACGACCGTAAGCTCGAGGAATATGAGCCATAGACCGCGACTGAAAAAAAAGGCGGAGACCTGGTGGATTGACTTTCCGCGGCGAGTGGATAGAAACCCGCCGGTCCCCGCCAGGAATGCGAATACGGGGGCGCAGTAATGGGTGATGAATCGCGTAAAGAAGAGTGTTCCGTAAGTATGTTGCAAGTCCTCGGGAGCAAACCGTAGGTGAGTCAGAAAGTCACGAGTGTGATCCAGAGCCATGATGACCATGACGAGTCCACGCAAGATATCCACGGAAACCAGCCGGGGAGCTTTCGCCGCACTGACGGTAGATTCCTCAATGACGGTGATTACTGACGGGGGAGTGTCCGTCGCTACCAGGCCCCACATCTCCCACATCTCCCAGGCGGATGCTGAAGTTTCGTTCATCCTTCGATGGTAACGGCCAAAATAATCGCGCAGAGTTTTGGGATGTCAAAAGATTGCAATATTCGAGTTGCAAAAACTCGATAACCAATAATTGTTGCGGCCAGCGTTCCCTGGCACGCGATTCGGACGGTCCACGTTGAATTCGGATGGAGGAGAATCTCTGGCGAGTATTGCGGCCCGGCTGGAGCCGTGCCCTCAGGCGTAAATTTCTTCGCGAGCTTTGGGGCTATTCTTTGCGACCTTCGCAGTTAAGCGCTTTAGACCTCTTGAACGCAAAGCCCGTGAAGAATACTCAAAGTACGCAAAAACACGGCCCCGAGGCGAAACTGGAAGAACTCTTTGGCCAGATTTCTAGCGTGGGAGCGCTTCTCTATCGCTCGCACTCGATGAATGGATCTGAGATCCCCATAGGGCAACATACTCACCAGGCGTGCTTCATGGCTTTTGCGAACTTGTCCGCGGGGAGCGTGTTCAGCACGTCGTCTTGGGTCAGCCAGGCGCGGCGGGCCTGCAGCACGCCGTAGCGGATCTTCTCCATGTGGGAAGTGTGGTGGGAGTCAGTGTTGATGACGATTTTCACACCATGTTGTTTGGCCTGGCGAAGATTCGCGTCGTTGAAATCGAGGCGGTCGGGATAGGAATTGAGCTCCATGGCGACTTTGTGCTTGGCTGCCGCGGTGAGCACGGAGTGCATGTCGAAAGCGTAGGAGTCGCGGCGAAGCTGGATACGTCCGGTGGGATGTCCGACGAGGGAGGTATTCGGATTGCCGATCGCTTTTAGCAGGCGGTCCGTCATCTTGGCTGGTTCCTGATTGAAAACGGAGTGAACACTGGCAATGACGAGGTCCATCTGGGCGAGGACATCGTCTGAGAGGTCCAGATCGCCGTCGGCGAGGATGTCAACTTCAATTCCGGCGAAAATCTTGATGCCCTCGATCTGGTCGTTGGCTGCACGGATACGCGCAATATGCTCGACGGCACGTTTGTCGTCGAGGCCGTTCGCGAAGGCGAGATTCTTGGAGTGGTCCGTGATCGCCATGTAACGATAGCCCCGCGCCTTGGCCGCTTCGGCCATTTCCGCAATCGTATTGCGGCCGTCGGTTTCGACCGTGTGCATGTGGACGTCGCCCTGCAAGTCATCCTGGGTGATCAGCTGTGGCAGGGTGTGGTTCTGAGCCAGATCGATTTCGCCGAGATTCTCGCGCATCTCGGGCGGGACATAATCCATCTTTAGCTTGGCGTAGATTTCTTCTTCTGTTCTTCCGGCGACCGGTTTCTCTCCATCCAGGGTGGCCAGACTGTATTCGTTCAGGGTGTAGCCCATCTTCAATGCGCGCTGGCGCAGGGCAACATTGTGGGCCTTCGAGCCGGTAAAGTACTGCATGGCCGCTCCGAAGGATTCCGGGGGAAGCAGGCGAACGTCGACCTGCATGCCGTTGCGAACGTGAAAGCTGATCTTGTTGTCGCCGCTAGCGATGACGTCCATAAGCGGCGGATATTGGGCAACATAGGCGATGGCTTTCTGACGGCCTTCTTCTGTGGTGCAGGCTTTTCCCGTAACGAGGATGTCGAGATCACCAACGGTTTCGCGGCCACGGCGAAGCGATCCGGCAGGTGTGATTTTTTCGATGCCGGGGAACTTCTCGACGTAGGCTGTAATCTTTTCGCACTCCAACTCGGCGGCGTCGATCAGGAAGCGTCCACCGATGCGCCGGTAGTCCTCGATGGCTTTTATGAGTTTGGCTTCGTGCTTCTCGCCCATGCGCGGCAGTTCGCGGATCTTTCCTTCGCGGGCGAGCTTCTCGACTCCATCAACATCGCTGACTTTGTAGGCGCTCCAGATCAGGGCGATGGTCTTGGGGCCGAGGCCTTGGATCTTGAGCAACTGCAGCATCGAGGGATGATATTTGTCCAGTAGCTCGGCTTGAACTTTGAGCTTGCCGGTATTGAAAAGCTCCTGCAGGTTGGTGAGCATGCCCTTGCCGATACCGGGAATGGCGAGGATCTGCTTGGGATCGGCGATGATGTCTTTGATCTGGTGGGAATGATTCTCCACCGCCTGCGCGGCGTTGCGGTAAGAGCGGATACGGAAGGAATCCTGCCCGTCGATTTCGAGGAGGTCGGCGGTTTCGTAGAGAATGTTGGCAATGGCCTTGTTATCCATAGAGATGGAACAAGGTTAAACGAGTTGGAAGGAGAGAACCAGAGCGCGCAGCGATCTACGAGCCAGTCGAAGACAGAGGAGTTTGAGGTCCAATGTTCTTGGGAATATTCCAGTGCTGGAAGGCTCCTCGCGCAAACCAAACCAAAACCGCCGCTAGAACTCCATCGCCAACGATTCGAGCCAGCGTCCCAGATCCGAGCAGTCCGGTGTTGAGAGCCACCACTGCGGCGACCATGCAGGCAGCCCCGATGAAGTACGGTCTAGTCGGACGGGAGTCGCCCGAGATGCCAAGCAGCGGCAAGATGACCAAGATAGCGAAAGGCTCCCGCAGTCCGAAGATTGAACTATGAGCGGCGAAATAGATCGAAACGATCATTGCGATCGCAGCTGCGGAAAGGAAGGCATGGTGCCAGCGTCGTTTCCGCAAATGCCCGATAAACGAAATCAGCCCACCAAGCCCAAACAGCGTGACGAACTCAAGATCGAATGGGCGGGTGAATCCGGGCAGGAGATACTTGACTCCAAGATCGAGGAAAAAGAATGCGAACCCAAACGCAGCGATGACAGAGCCAAGGACGCTGGCGAAGATCAAGATTAGAATGCTGCCGAGGAACACATCGACGACGGTCTCCCGGCGGTTCACGCAGAAATGATACTACGCGCGCGGTCTCACCCTGCACCGCCGTCGACAGGAGGAATCAAGCCGAGATTACTTTTATGACGCCTTGGTTACGTTCGCTGCCTGCGGGCCTTTTTGGCCATCGGTGATTTCGAACTCCACCTGGTCGCCTTCCTGCAGGCTCTTGTACCCTTCTGAACTGATTGCGCTGTAATGAACAAATACGTCCGGCCCATCCGCGCGTCCGATGAACCCGTATCCCTTCGCGTTATTGAACCACTTCACGGTTCCTTTCAGACGGTCCACTGAACCCCCTTCTTTCCGCACATCCTTTTCGGGGGGATAGGACGTGCGGGCCCACTTAGGATGCATTTTCGGGTCAGAGAGGTAGGCTGTCAACCCGCTACAGCCGGAGATTTGGCGGAATTTGGCGGGCAACTGCCGGCAACACGGGAGCAACAAAGTGATCTTGCGACTTCTTGAACAGCACAATTAAAGCCTGCTTTATAACTCCCGCGCTACATTTTTGTGCGGCTGACTTTCTTGCCGTCCTGCTTGCTCCAAACGTTGTCGAGCCACAGGACCGAAGATATCGTCTTGGCGTCGCGGATTGTGCCTTTCAGAACCATGCGCACAGCCGTCGGAAGTGGGACCATTCGCTTAAGGATGACCTCATCCTCTTCGGGTTCGGCCACCCCGGCGCGCAGGCCGGTGGCGAGATAGACGGCCATGGTTTCGGCCACAAATCCGGGGCTGGCATAGAACTTGAGAATCCGGCGCCAGTGTTCCGCGCGATATCCAGTCTCTTCGATGAGTTCACGGCGGGCGGCGGCAAGCTCCTCTTCGCCGGGATCAATGCGTCCTGCGGGCAGTTCCCAAAGATAGTCTCCGGCGGCGTGACGGTATTGGCGCTCGAGGAGGACGCGAGGAACGGAGCGAGAATCGTCGACGGCCAGAACCACGATGGACCCGGAATGGTGAATCAGGTCGCGGCGAACTTTTACGCCGCCGGGTTCCTGGACCTTGTCAGTGGTTACAAAAAAAACGGGCCCGCGATAGACGGTTTTGGACGAGATCAAGCGAGCTACGGATTTCTTCTTTCGCGTTACCTTGCGCGCTGCGGACGATTTAGCCATGCTGACAATATAAAGCACGGCTGAGAACCAGCACTTCCCCACAAAGGGGCGCCAATTCGGCACCTCGGTCCAGACTGTCTCTACTGCGCCATTTCCTGACGCAGCTTCTTGGAGAGTTTCTCGATTTTCTTGAGATTCTCCGGGAGTTCTTTGGGGAGCATACCTCGCTGCAATTGCTGCAACTGGGACTGTAGCGAGACATTTAAGACCGACAGTTCCTCGGCGTGACGATGAATGGACTGAATGCGGGCTGCCTGCAGATTGAGATCACGCGGCGGCTCCGGCCGGACCTCCCTTTCATTGATCGGCCAGGCTCGTTGGCCGCCTACCTGAAGAAGACACCGCTGCGTGGATGCTGGGACGACCAGAAGTACCAAAACAAGCGCGACCATGCGGACACGCATGCACACCTCCCAAGGCCTACCTTGCAAGGCAGGCGGAGCATACACCCGTTCGGAGAAAAACTTGAAGAAATATTTGAATCCCTTGGAGAGAATTTCCTGCGGGGGTCGAGGCCGGCGCGAGAGCATCTGCTATGCTGCCCGACATGAGGCCAAAACCACGGGTTGCCATTGTTGGAGCTGGGAACCTGGGCAGCGCGCTGGCGATTTCACTGAGCGGGGCAGGATACGTCATCGACGCGGTGATTGCTAATTCCCAGAGCAAATCGCTGCATAGGGTGCAGGCGCTCGCGAGAAAAGTGGGAGCACGCGTGCGGATAGATCCTGCGGATGTGAAAAGTGAACTGGTTTGGTTCTGTGTTCCGGACTCGGAAATCGGATCGGCGGCGCGATCATGGGCGCAGAAGGTTTCCTGGAAGGGAAGAGTGGTACTGCATTCGAGCGGAGCTCTGAGCAGCGATGAACTGAGCGCTCTGCGGCGGAAAGGCGCTCGGGCTGCCTCGGTGCATCCGCTCATGACGTTTGTGCGGGGATCGCGGCCATCGCTGGCCGGGGTTCCGTTCGCAATCGAAGGGGATTTGGCGGCGGTACGGATGGTGCGCCGCATCGTAAAGGATTTGGGCGGACGGCCCTATGCAATACGGAAGCGAGATAAGGCTGCGTATCACGCATGGGGAACATTCACCTCGCCGTTGCTGACGGCTCTGTTGGCAACGACGCAGAAGGTAGCCGGCCTTGCGGCGGTGAAACCTAAGGAGGCGGTCCAGAGAATGCTTCCAATTTTGTTGCAGACGGTCTCCAACTATGCCGAGTTTGGCGGGCCGAGCGGGTTCAGCGGGCCGATTGTCCGGGGCGATGTTGAGACCGTAAGACGGCATCTGGAGGTGCTCCGCAAGGCGCCTCCGGCTCGAGGAGTCTATCTGGCGCTGGTGCATGCCGCTTTGCAATATCTGCCGGCGAAGAATAAGAATTCCCTTAAGCGATTGTTGGATTCCGAGCGGTAAGTCTCCACGTCCATCCGAGCAATGCCAAGACTGCGAAGGGCAGAGACGCCGCGGTGCGAATCGGGAGGGCAAAGACTTTCGTCGAATAGAAGAGTGCGGGCGATAACCACGGGCGCGCAACCAGTAGAGCCAAAGCCGATATCCACGGCCACACTAGAACCACGGCGCCAGCCAGCAGGAGTGCCCGAGAAACCCGTCCTCCATTGAGGAGCTCAGAGCGGTAGCGCACGACTAGCAAGATTCCAGGTATCAGGATCAGATGGTCATAGATTGCCTGGCCTGGAAGCAGCGTGACCGAAGTTACGGCGAGTAGCAGACTCAGGGTGAACCAGAATCCCATTGAGTCCAGAGCGGCACGACGGTTTCGCCAACCGAGCAGCGCGCAAAATCCCAGAAGGACGACAGTGATGGCTGGAGCGGCGTATTTCTGAAGGTTGTCGCCCAGCAGGATGCTGAGAAGTGGAGGCATGGCGTAACGGTGATATCCCAGCAGGATGCCGATCCACTGCACGACCCAATGGGGCCATATCCACAAAGATCCCGAAAGCAGAGCAAGTATCACGACGACGAACCCCTGCCAATAGCGCGCGCGGCGCTTGTCACTGAAACTCCAGAGCAGCAGGTAAGCGACGGCAAGCAGCGTCATCTGCGGCTTGATCAAGGTCAAGCTGGAGAGTGCGCCCGCCAGCATGAGGCGGTTTTGGCGCAGAGCCAGAGCGGCGCTGGCCAGGAAAAATCCCACGAGTAATCCAGGCTGCTCTGCGAAAAATGCCTCGAGCAACTGGTACGTATTCAGCGTCAGGATCAACAACACCGCGAACCACAGCGGCGAAATCCTCCAGTCGAGAGCCCTGAGCCAGATCCAGAGGCTGGCGGCTGTGATCAGCGGCAAGAGCACGGCCAACAGGAGTCTCAAGCGAGGGAAGTCGAGCCATGCCGCCGGCCACAGAAGCAGATCGGTGAAGGCTGGGTAGGCGAACTGACGGTAGTCGGTGGGGGGATCGAAGCGATTGCGAGCATCGACCGGACGCCCGAAGAGTCCAGTCTGAATTTCACGCGTCGTGGCAGGGCTGTAAAGGTCCCGATGGTCGGTGCTCGCTGCGCGCGCAGTGAGCCAAATGGGATAGAAGTCGTCGCCGAAGGAGTATCCGTTGCCCAAGCCGATGGAAGCTCTCACTTGGAGCATGCGCGGAATGAAAAGGCCCAGATGGTAGTAATCGAGTGCGGCTCCGCCCACAAGGGCAAAGCTTAGGGCTAGAAGGGCAAGGCGTCTGCTTGCGAGAGCTTCACGATGCGGGTCGGCCATTCGCGATTGAAATCAGCCAAGGATAGCGTGGAGATGGATGACAGCAAAGCGAAACTTCTAGGTTGAAGTGAACAGGTGTCCGAGCTTCTCTTTCTTGGTCCTGAGATATTCCTCGGCGTGCGGGCTCGGCGTCACTTCGCAGGGGACACGCTCCACCACATGAACACCTGATTTTTCCAGCGCTTCAACCTTATCGGGATTGTTGGACAGCAGGCGGACGCGGGTCACGCCCAGAGCTTTCAAGATTTCGCCGGGAAGAGTGAAATCACGGTGGTCGGCTTTAAACCCGAGCTTTTCATTGGCTTCGACGGTGTCGAGTCCGGCGTCCTGCAATTCGTACGCTTGCAGCTTGGCCATAAGGCCGATTCCGCGTCCTTCCTGCTGTTCGTAGATCAGGATGCCCGCGCCTTCTTCGGAGATCAGCGCCAGCGAGAGCTCCAACTGCTGGCGGCAGTCGCAGCGCAGGGAGTGGAACACATCCCCGGTCAGGCACTGCGAATGGACGCGCACCAGAGGCGGGGCGGACTTGACGTCTCCCATAACGAGAGCGACAGCTTCTTCTACGCGGTGATCGCCGTCGTTGCCGTTCTGCTGCCGGAAACCGTATATGCGAAACTGGCCCCAGCGGGTAGGAAAATCGGCCGAGGCGACCTGCTGGACTTCGTTTGAACTCACCAAGCCATTATAGCGGCTGTTTAGGGCATGGGGATAACGACGGATCTCCGCGCGCTTGGAATGGGCAGCGCCAACGAGTCAAGCGGCCAAGGGATCTGCTGACCTCTAGGAGCAGCTATGCTGGCGGCGGCTGATGGCCTGTATCGCTTCGCGGCGGATTGGCTCCCAACTCGCTTCCGAACCTGAACTGGATTGTGTGACTCCTTCGTGTGGATTGCCCCGACTGCGCTCGATCAGTTCCAGCGACTTTGTATCTCCGACTGCCCGCATCGCGCATAGAGCGAGATGGATGTGCTCTTCACTGGCGAACAGCAGGTTGACCGCGCCGCTCAGCCGGCGTTGCTCAGATGTGGTGAGACTATGCCATGCCGACTCTGCCTCAGGGGATGCTCCCAAGTTCACGGCGTAGACCAGTGCGGCCAACTGATCGAGAAGAGTCGCTTTCGAGCCCAGCCGCTCATCCAATTTCAGCGCGGCTCGTAAGCGGGGGAGCGCATATTGGCGAGCGTTCAGATATCGCAACGCGACCAGTACCATAGTCGGATCAGGCCATGATTCAGCTAATGCCAAGAGGTCCCCTTCGCGGCATCGTAGTACGGCTTCGATCAGAGGGCGCTCCGCCTCGGGAACGTCAGTCAGCGCATCCCGTAATTGCGAAGCGAGGTTCGGCTTGCGGTCCAACGCGCGAAGTAAACCATTCGCGCTGTGATCATAGGAATGGTCCAGCAGCAGGCGTTGGTAGCCATTAGGCTGCGGCCTGCGGGACAGGTCGTACCTCGCGCTGTATCGATTCCATCCCTGCTCGAGAATGTGGACGGGAGAGGGCGACTCATAATCCGCGGCCTCTAGATACGATTGGTAGATCTCGTCCAGAAAAGACCGAGCGCCGGCCTTGATCTGCTCACTGAGCAAGGCGATTTCCTCGCCTGCCTCTGCCATTTCGCGCTTACCTTCGCTAGTCAGTTGCTCGCGCTGGTTCAGGAAATCAAGCGCGCTAACAATGTGCCGCCAACCTGCGCTGCGGGGCAGGTGTGAGGGGAAAGAAGCTGCATCATAGTGCCATTTGCCTTTGTCCCAACATGCGGTGAGCGAGACGGGCGGGGCAGGCTTTTGAGTTGGCCGATGATCGCGGAGGAGTCATAACTGATTGGTGGCGAGACTAGACGCGCGTATCTAAGGCACCAACTCTGGAAGGATATCAAACGAAGGAACGAGGCAAAAGATAGGCGCCTTCTAGCCCCGGGCGCGGAAAGGGAAGATCGCGTCTTGCTTGGACGGGATCGGCGAACCGTTTCGGGTGGCGGGGCGGAAGTGCCAGTTCTCCAGCGCGGCCAGACACTTGGTGTCAATATCCGGGCCCAAACTCTGGAGAACTTGCTTATGGACGATCTCTCCGCGCTCATCGATAGTGATTTCAATAACCTCGTTGCCGGGCGACACGGGAAGTTGCCACGGCCAGACCGAAGGATCGGAGGTCGCGACCGGTAACGCGGGACGAATCTCGTCGCCGTAAAGCTGGCCGCTGGTCAGAGTTCCGTAGGGAAGGCCTGCCTGGGCGCCATGACCCTGCGCAGAGAGGGTCTGAGTTTTGGAACTGTCTTCCGCCTCGGCGCGGGCTAGCGGCGTCTGGGGCGCGGGAAGCTTAGCGATTTGGGCGACGCCTTTCCAGGTCAACTTCTGCCCCAAACGTTCGTGGCGATATTTTTGCTTTGCCAGGTCAGAAGAGCTGTGCGAGCTGTCATCAGGACTCTGGCTCGACCAATAGAGACGGGTGACGGACTTGCCATTTTCTCCCAGTGCGACCGAGACTGGATTCAGCAGCATCGGTTCGGGGGCATGCAATAACCAGGCGAGCAGCGCGCCATGGAAGAGAAGCGAACCGATGCGGACCCACCGTTGTGGGCGCGTGGACGCGGCATGCAGTTGTTGAAACATTGATAATTCGGTGCCCCAGGCCCCGGTTGTTGATAGGTTAGACGCGGAACCGGGCACTTCGTCAAGATGATTTGTTTGAGGCCTGGTGACCGGGGACCCGTCATGTTCGCGACGATGATTGGTGCCGATTCTGGAACGCTGATAAAATAGCTGGGCAACTCCAACCTGCATACGGGGCTATAGCTCAGCTGGGAGAGCGCATCGTTCGCAACGATGGTGTGCCAGAGACACACAACTCATGTGTGTGCAACCCCCACAAACACATTAAGTATGTGCCCTTAATCGCGGAGAAGCACGGTATTTATGCACCTTCCAGAGTGC
>CAVRZL010000016.1:0-134385 GCA_963725565.1 uncultured Acidobacteriota bacterium | reverse complement strand
GGCAGTTTATCCGCCCGCTTCAATCTTCGCCGTGATCAGGCCAACCTTATCCACGCCGGCAGCGTGGGCAAGGTCAATTACGTTGGCGACGTTGACGAAGGGAATGGAATCGTCTCCCTTCACGAACATCACCTTTTCCTGTCTCAGCTTGTAAATGTCGGTAAGGCGTCCCTGCAGGTTGTCCCAGGTAGCGTCCTCGTTGTTGATCTTAACGCCAGGTTCCTGCCCTGGACCACGATCGATCACCTGCACCACGATGGTGCGATCCGGAGATTGATCCTCGGCGCATTCGGCGGGCGGCTGCGGAACCAGCGCATCAAGTCCTCTCGGCGTCACCGGCAAGATCACCATGAAGATGATCAGCAACACGAGAAGCACGTCGATAAGCGGCGTGACGTTGATATCCGCGCCTGGCCACCGTGCGTGCCAACTTCATTCCCATTGTCGATCTCCTCTGCGACCACTGCCCGGCGGCTGCTGAGCCGTCGGGGCAAGCCGTTGTCCTGGTTATCGGTGAGCAAGCCGAGATCAGCGACTCCCGCGGCGCGTACGCTGGGCACGACCGTCGACCACGCCACCTAGCCGAGTCCGCACGTCGGCGTGCACGTAAACGGACTTGTCCGCTTTCTTGGCCACGAGATTGGTCACCTTCGTGGTCAGATTATCCACGTCCTGTGCCTGGTCGGCGCCCAAATACACTTTGCCGTCGCGAGTGACCGAGACCATCATGGCATCTTCTTTATCCGCGTCCAGGATCTGCTGCGGGTTGCTCACCGGCCATGTCCACGTTGATGCCTTGTGCAACATGGGGGTGATGACCATGAAGATGATCAGCAGCACCAGCATCACGTCCACCATCGGCGTGACGTTGATGTTGGAGTTGACCTTCTTGCCTTCGTCCCGCTTTGCGATTCCCATAGCTGGTATCTCCCGTGCTTCTGCGCGGTTGCTACACCCTTTGAGCTTGGGAATGTCCGGCGCCAGATTCGCTCCGGCGCCGGACTAGCAACTCGCTGCAGAATCAGACGACTTCTGCCGGGTGCGTGCCCCATGTCTCGCCGTTTGCGAACTGGGAACCCGAAGCCCGCTTACCGCTCGTGGCTCTGCTTGATGAAGTAGTCGATCAATTCGCTGGAGGAGTTGTCCATCTCGACGTCGAACGCTTCAACCTTGCCGGTGAAGTAGTTGAAGGTCATAACGGCGGGGATGGCGACCAGAAGACCGAACGCGTGGTTACCAGGGCTTCCGAGATACCGCCGGCGACTGCGCCGATACCGGAAGTCTTCTGGGTTGCGATTCTGCTGGAAGGCGTTCAAGAATACCGACACCGTTCCGAACAGTCCGATAAACGGAGCCGTCGAACCGATGGTGGCCAGACCGCCCAGGCCTCTCTTCAGCTTGGCGTGAACGATCGCTTCAGAGCGCTCGAGTGCGCGCTTGCTGGATCTCGATCTGCTCCTCGGTGATTGCGCCGCCGCTGCCATAGTTGCGGAACTCCTGCAGGCCGGCGGTAACAACCTCGGCGAGGTGCGACTTCTTGTTGCGGTCAGCAACCTTGATCGCTTCGTCCAGCTTGCCGTCCTTCAGCGCGCCGGCAACCTTGGGGGCAAACTCACGCGACTGCTTGCGGGCTGCGCTGAAATAGAGCCAGCGGTCGATGATCACGGCGAGCGACCAGATCGACATGATGAAGAGAATAATGACGACGCAGCGCGCCAGCCAGCCCATTGCTTCCCACAACCCCAATGGATCGGTCGCCATGGTGCCGCCGCCTTCCTGGACGATCCAGGTGGCTGCTGCGGGTACGTGACTGAGAACAGCTCCAACGTGAAGTGCGAACATGAGTTGCTTTTCCCTCCTCAGAACTCTTTACAGCAATTAGAAACTCTTTCACTGCATTGGACACTTTGATGCGCTTTTTGGTGCCAGGCGCTGGCCGGGAATCAATTGCCGGCGGGAGCGCTCCGCTGGCCACTCTTGCAGCAGCGAAGTCCAAACCTCGCAAAAGCCCTTCCCAACCGCCCGTCTTTGGGTGGGGGGAGGGCCAATGCATACACACTTGCCGAATGTGGGGACAGCCGCCCCCGGCTGTCCGGCGGAGCGCAAGCTCCGCAACTTTCGGCGAGCTATCGCTCACCCGCACGGCCGAGGGCGGCCGTGCCCACATGCCCGCCTAGCCTCCGGCGAGCGTGAAGTTTACTTGTACCTGGGTCTCGACTTCGACCGGTTCTCCGTTGAGCAGGTACGGCTTGTACTTCCACTGCTTCACCGCTTCGATTGCTGCCGGCGCTAGCATCGGGTGCCCGCTGATCAGCTGAAGGTTTTCGATATTGCCATCTTTGCTTATCTGGGCCTGCAGAATCACGGTTCCCTGAATGCGAGCCTGACGTGCCAGCGGCGGATATGCCGGTGGAACCTTACGAACCAGGAGGCCGGACTGCACGCCCGACGATACACGCACGCGCTGCGGCGTGGCAATCTTCGGGACCGCTACAGGGGTAGCGCTCAGCACGCTGCCGATTACGCCGCCCATCGATCCACCGGGTACTCCGCCCGGAACGCCACCCACGACGCCTGTCGAAGCCATCGCCGGCGGAGGAGCCTCGTCCTCTTTGATCATCTGAACTTTCTTGGGAATCTTGGTCGGGGTGCGCAGTTCGCCGTTCACGATGTCGGTCTGGATCACCTTCACGACCTTGACCGGCGCCGCTGCTGGCGGTGGAGGCGGTGGCGGCGGAGGAGGCGCCACAGCATGAACATCGTTGTTCCTTTGGGCAGGGCTTCCGTAAAGATCAACGGAATCAGGATCATGACCCCGACGATCATGACCTGTAGCGTGAACGAAATAATGGAAGTCCATCCCCGCTTCGTTTTCAGCTTGCCGCCTGACTCGATAAGGCTATCTTCAAACATGAGATTCTCCCCAAACTGATTCAGACCCCTACGGATACTTTAGACACCGACTGATTCTCCTTTGCTCCCGGTTTCTTCACTCACCAGAGGCTTATTTTTGCCCCAGGCGGGCAGCGAGCAAATCCTTCTAAATCCCTTACATAAGAAGGCGTAACGCAATGATTCCGCAGGCGCCATCGGGTAACTTACCTAGCTTTGCCGGGCATGGCTACCGGACGCTTGCCTTTTTCAATCCGCCAATCCTGATAAGCAACCAGGATTGGAGCCGCAATCGCAATCGACGAATACGTCCCGATTAGGATGCCAATTACGAGCGCGAGGCTAAATCCACGAAGCACCTCGCCGCCAAACAAGAAGAGAGCAAGTACAGTAAGGAAGGTAAGGCCCGCTGTCAAGATGGTTCTGCTTAGGGTCTGATTGATGCTCCGGTTGACGATATCCGCCAATTTCTCCCGGCGCATCAACTTGATGTTTTCGCGGATCCTGTCAAATACGACGATCGTGTCGTTATTCGAATAGCCGATCAGCGTCAGGATGGCCGCGATCACCGTTAGGGAAATGTCAGTCTTGGTCAGGGAGAAAGCGCCTACAGTGATCAGGGTATCGTGGAAGACCGTTACTACAGCAGCCACGCCGTAGATCCATTCAAACCGGAATCCCAGGTACACCAGCATCCCTAGCAGAGAGTACAGCGTGGCCAATCCGGCCTGAGTCCGTAACTGTCCGCCGACCTGCGGGCCGACGATCTCAACATTCCGCACGCCGAAGTCGGAAAGATAGAAATTCTCCGGAATTGCGCTAGCCACGGCGCGGATCTACTCCCGCAGCGCCTTTTAGCTGATCGAACGAATTAAATACTCCGCCGAGCGCCTTATCCCGTTGATTCACGACGGCCTGCGCCTGCGCCGTGTATTTCTGATCAGCATCACTGCCCAGGTGCATCGGATCCTTGTCCATAAGGTAATTCTTGATTGCCAAAGAGCTGGCATTGTTCAGATCAGTCTTCCCTGCAGGCGCGTTGGTTTCCAGCGCCTGAATGATCTTGTTCTTGCCCTGATCCAGAGCCTGCTCGCTGGTTTCGCGCACATCCAGATCGATCAAGACTTCATTCAGCGCGGGCTGATCGTACGGTTGAATCTTAGGATCATGCAGGCCGGCACGATCCATAGCGCTGCGAATAGCTGTGAGGTCCGGAGTATGCGAGAACTTCACGTACACCAGGGTGCCGCCACGGAAATCGACGCCCCACGGAATACCGTGCCAGAACAACATGGAAAGCACACCCGCGACGCTAAAGACTAGCGAAAAGGCGAGAAAATACCACTTCTTACCCAGGAAATCTATATTGACGTCATGAAAGAACTCCAAGCCAAGCTCCAAGTTCTCAAGTTTCAAGGTTTCAAAGTTTCAAGGTTTCAAAGTCATTGGAACCACGAAATTCGACAGACTTTGAAACTTTGAAACTCTGAAACTTTGAAACCTGCGTTTCTCTAAATGCTCAGTGCATCGCCACGCTGCTTGCGGCTCAATACCCAGTCAAAAATCACTCGCGAAACAAACACTGCCGTAAACAAGTTGGCCAGCAATCCGAACGTCAGGGTAGTCGCGAATCCCTTCACCGGTCCGGTACCGAAGACGAACAAAATTGCGGCCGACACGATGGTCGTGACGTGGGTGTCAACGATGGTGATCCAGGCATGACTGAATCCTTGATCAACTGCGGAAGGCGGCGTCTTGCCGTTCCGTAACTCCTCGCGAATGCGCTCAAAAATCAGCACATTGGAATCCACGCCCATACCAACCGTCAGGATCACGCCCGCGATTCCCGGCAAGGTGAGCGCGACATTCACCCCCGCAATCGTGGACCATCCCAGAAAACCCAGCAGAATAATCAGGTTCATGATCAACGCCACGTCGGCATTGATTCCGGCGCCGCGATAGTAGATCAACATGAAGATCAGCACCGCCACCATGCCGATTACAGCGGCGCGCACACCGGATCGAATTGAATCCGCTCCCAGCGACGGGCCCACCGTCCGCTCTTCCATGTACTTGATGCTGGCCGGCAGCGCACCGGACCGCAGAATCATCGACAGGTCCTTCGCCTGCTGCTGGTTCATCCGGCCGCCACTGATCTCGCCCGTGTCGCGGATTGGTTCCTTGATGTTCGCGACTTCCTGCACCTTGTTGTCGAGCACCACCGCGAGACTGTCGCCCACGTGATTGGACGTGAAGGTATAGAACCGCTGGCCGCCTTCGCCACTCAGGTTGAAGTGAACAGCCGGCTGTCCATTCTGGTCTGTGGTCGGATCGGCGCTGCGCAAGTCTTTCCCGCTCACCGCGGAGGTACGGGACACGAAACACCAGGTAGGCTCTGGTCCATTGGCGCACTGGCCGCTCAGCAGCATGGAGTCGGCGGGCATCATGCCGCCTTTATCCTGCAATGCGGCCTGTTCGCTCTGGTATGGCCCACCCGTCATCTGCTTGATCTCGAGCATCGCGGTGGACTGCATGATGTCCTTCACGCGTCCCGGATCGTCGATGCCCGGCAACTGGACGAGAATCTGATATTGGCCCAAACCGTGTTCCTGGATGGTGGGCTCGCTGACGCCGAGAGCGTCAATGCGATTGCGGATGGTGTCGATGGCCTGGGTCACGGCCTTGTTTTTCAGGTCGGTCAGCATCGACGGCTTCATCGCCATGATCCAGGTATTTTCCGCGCCGCCATTAATGTCGTACTCCGGCAGGCGGTCGCGCACAACTCCGAGCAAATCTCCGCGGGCCGAGGGCTGAATCCCCTTCAACACGAGATGGTCGGGATTATTCTGCGGATCCGACTGGGTGATATCGGAATAGTCGATCTTCCGCGTGCGTAACTGCTCTTTCAGCACCTCAATAGCGTTCTGTGCGTCCACATTAACCGCATCATTGACCTGCACCTGCAGGATGAGGTGGGTTCCACCTTTAAGATCGAGGCCAAGATGGATGTGATCGGTCAGAGCGGTGAGCAGGCCGTCCCCGGACAGACTCTTCGGAACCCCAAAGATTCCGAACAGGAAAAACAACATGGTGCCGACAATAAATAAGAGCTTGTAGAGAAGATTCTTGTTCATAAAAATCAGTTTCGAGTCCCGAGTCCCTAGTCGCGAGCCTGGTCGCCGCTTTTCGCTCGCGACTCGGGACTCGCAACTCGCGACTATTTCGTCTTCACTTCGTCATCCGCCGTCGTCACCTGCATCACCGAGGCTTTCGTCACTTCCACCACGAGGTTGTTCGGCGGAACCCGCAGATGAATGCAGTCATCCTTGAGTGCCATGATGGTTCCGCGCAATCCGCCGCTCGTTGTCACCCGGTCCCCCGCCTTCAGCTGATCCAGCATACCCTGCCATTTTTTCTGGCGGCGCTGCTGGGGCAGAATCAAAAGAAAATAAAAGATGCCGAACATGAAGACGATCGGGAGGAGTAACCCGAATCCCATACCGCCGCCACCGGCCTGTACCGCCAAAAAAATCTGCATGCTCTTTAGAGGTCTGAGCGGATGTGTCCGCAAAACACCGCCGCGCCCGTCAACTCCGCGCAGCTGTCATTTCACCACGGGGTTTGGATCGACTTCGGCCGGGTTCCTTCAGCTTTCAGGCTTGAATCCGGGGAGGTCTACAATTTCTCCTGAGACCAGACTTCTGCGAGAAAACGAGTCTTTTCCCCAAGTGAGATAGAATGCCGCACGCGCTGCATAGTGTCAAGGTAGAAACTCAAGTTGTGGATCGTGTTCAAGACCTGCGCCAGCACTTCGTTGGATGCGTAAAGGTGCCGTAAATAAGCCCGGGAATAGCGCTGGCACACGCGGCAGCCGCATTTTGGATCGAGCGGCCCGGGATCCTGAGCGTATCGCGCCTGCTTGATGGAAACTTTTCCCTCGGATGTAAACAGTAGGCCATGGCGCGCCGCCCGCGTGGGCAGCACGCAGTCCATCATGTCCACGCCCAGCCCGGCATATTCGACGATCTCTTCCGGCGTCCCTACTCCCATTAGATAGCGCGGCTTGTCCTTCGGCAGATGTTCGAGCGTCGATTCGACGATCTCCCGCGTGAGTGCGCGCGGCTCGCCCACACTCAGCCCGCCGATGGCATATCCCGGAAACCCGATCTCAATCGTGCGCTCCGCCGATTCTTTTCTAAGCGCGCGATCCATCCCCCCTTGCACAATGCCAAACAGAGATTGCGTATTCCCTGAGCATGTGGGGACAGCCGCCTCGGACCATGTAGGGACGGACGCCTTCGTCCGTCCAGGGTTTTGAAGTTCGTTCGTGCTCGAAACCGGAACCTCGAAGCCGGAAACCGCCTGCCACGGCACTTCGTGTTTATGCTCCTCAAAATATTTCTTGCTCCGCGCCGCCCAGCGCGCCGTCATTTCCATCGAGGCCCGCATCCTCGCCTGATCCGCCGGATACTCGGTGCACTCATCAAAGGCCATGATGATGTCAGCGCCCAGCCCGATCTGCGCTTCCATCGCGCTTTCCGGACTGAAGAAATGCGACGACCCATCCAGGTGCGACCGAAATGTCACGCCCTCTTCGTTCAGCTTGCGCAGTTCGCTCAGGCTGAAGACCTGAAATCCTCCGGAATCGGTCAGGATGGCCCGGCGCCATGACATAAATCCATGCAATCCGCCCATCCGGCGCACCGTTTCAACTCCCGGCCGCAGATACAGATGATAGGTATTGCCGAGAATGATCTGCGCCCCAAGTTCCTCCAGCGTCTCCTGGGGTACAGCCTTCACGGAGGCAACCGTGCCCACTGGCATGAATATGGGAGTTTCAATCGCCGCATGCGGCGTGACCAGACGGCCTTTGCGGCCTCCGCCTTCGACTTCTTTTTCTATTTGGAAAGTGATAGACACTGCTTCGGATTGTAGCAATGAGGCTGCGCCCGAAGGATCTCGCCTGAGTGGATATGGGGGCTACGCGCGCCCCACGAGAGATCCCTCCCTTCAATCTACGATTTGAATGATTTTTGCCCCGACATCCCCACGTTCCACAGTTAGCTTCCCGACTGTCACGGGCAATTTGAACCGCCGTGGCCCGGCACTCCCCGGATTGAAATAAAGCACGCCATGGCGCGTCTCTAGTTTTGGAACATGACTGTGGCCGTAGATGACGACATTGATCCCGGCGGCTTCGGGTTTCAGATCGAGTGTTCCCAAATCATGCACGACGTAGATCGTGACCCCCGCGGTCTCGACCAGTTCGGTTTCCGGCAGGTTGCGCGCCCATGCTTCCTTATCGACATTGCCGCGAATGACGGTGAGGGGAGCCAGACCCGCAAGTTGGGCGAGAATCTCGGGCGTGCCCACGTCACCCGCATGAATGATGTGCTCGGATCCACGCAGCGCTTCGATCGCCTCCGGACGAAGCAAGCCGTGAGTATCGGAGATCACGCCGATCAGCTTAGAGGTCGTCAGTTTCCCGTTCTCAGTTCTCGGAACTTAAACCTGCCTCACAAATGGTTTGTGGAAGGGCACGGCTTCAGCCGTGCCGCCAAAGCCACCTAATATGCGGGCTTTAGCCCCTGAGGGCCCTCCACGTTCTCCGCGACCCCATTCTTAAAACCCGTTGTCAGTGCCCCGTTCTCAGACTCTCGGATCTCGGTTCGCGCTCATCAACGTGTTCATCTCCGCATACGTTGGCGCTCCTAGCAGAGCCGAATATGTTCCATCGGTCAGCAACTCCAATGCCAGGTGGCGTAGAGATCCAAGCGAAGCGCGCATTGGACCGGAGCCGAGGCTGATTCGTCCGACTCCCAACGAGCTCAACTCAGAAACGGATGGCGAACCGGGCACCGCCAGGATGTTGACCGGACATCGCACGTCAGCAACCAGTCTGCTGATGGTTTGCACCTCTTGCAGGCCCGGAGCGAAAACACAGTCGGCACCGGCATCTCGATAGGCCGCCAGCCGCCGTAGTGTCTCGTCGTAACGCCTCGCAGGTTCGCCGACTTGAAGCAGGTAAACATCGGTACGAGCGTTGAGCACCAGCGGTACACCCAACTTGTCCGCGACCTCGCGGATCGCTCGGATCCTCTCCAATTGCAGCGGGACCTCAGCAAGGGGCCGCTCCGCATCGCCCGTCGCGTCTTCGAAATTCATTCCGACTGCCCCAGCTTCAATCACACGGCGCGCCGTCCGGGCCGCGTCCTCAGGCCGTTCTCCGTAACCAGCTTCGACGTCCGCAGTTACCGGCACGCGAACCGCTCCTGCGATCTCTGCGACGGCCGCGAACATCTCATCGGATGGAATCTTCTGCCCATCCGCATAGCCACGCGAAAAGGCAACGCCAGCGCTGGTCGTCGCAAGGGCCGGGAATCCCGCTTCTTCGATGATGCGGGCGCTGGCCACATCCCAGACATTCGCCAGCAAGAGGACGGGGTTGGCCGAGTGCATCGCGCCAAACGCTTTGGCTTTTTCGATCTGCTGAAGCTTCGACATACCCCAAATTGGATGCACTCACCGGCTGCTGTTCTTCATCTTCTGTAAAAACTTCCAGAGGCTGGCTACTCGCGCGTCAGCATTGATCGTGTAGCCCCGGACGCCTCGTCCGGGGTGGCGCGCGCAGCGCGCAATAAACCCGCCGGAAGCTTCCCGACCTGATGCCGACTCGCGTGAACCCTGCGTCCGTTCCTCGCCCTACTGCTTACCGGGCGAAGCTCCGCAGGGCGGACGACGCGTCCGACCTCTACATGCGCACCTGCGAACTTGGCAACACGAAAAGAGCCAGTGATTGATCGAATCACTGGCTCAATTCGTGCTGCCGATCTCCGAGCGAACCGGAACTATGCAGCCGCGGCCGTCCTTCGCGCTTCGATCCCGTCCAGTGCCTTCCACAACATGTGGGCGGCATTTTCCGCGGCATCGAGAGTAGCATTTTCATTTCCGGGATGAGCGGCCAGCCGCTTCTCCAGTTGCTGGCGCCAAACCTGAGCGTGGTAGACGTCGGCCGTCGCGTGCAGCTTGAAGTAGCCGCAAGTCTTGTCGTCAGCACCGTACATCTTTTGCAGACCGCGCTCTTTCTCCTGCGCAATCCGCGGCACCTGCGATTCGTAGGCGTAGAAAGCAGCCAGCGCTTCTTCCGGGGTGCCTTCACTCGCCACTCCATGAAAATGCCCTATAAGTTGCCGGATTTCAGCGATCGGGGTATGCCACTCCAGATTGCGGCTCGATCCCATTCCCTCGGCGAAATCCAGCCAAAGCTCTGAGTGAGGAACAGACGCTGTTCCCTTGCGATCTTCCGCTCCTTTTTCGTCAGACATGTTCGCTAGCACGGCCCGGCGCAGTTCCCCATCTTCCAGACGCAGCCCAAGGTCAGCCAGATAAGCTGGAAAGGCCTCGACATGGTGATAGTAATTCTGGGCGTACTGCCGCAGATCGTTGCGGGTCAACTGTCCCGCCGACCATGCCTGGTAAAAAGGATGGCAGAGCAGATCATACTTCGCGATGCGTGCTTCCAGTTGTTCGAAGAATTCAGCAGAATTCATGATTTCCTCCCCCTAGGATGACCTGACAGCCAATATACGGACGCCGTGCCCTGTCGGCAAGTCGGCGCTACCGAATCGGCCGTCTCGTAACCAACCAGGAGAGCTCACGGCAGATGTGGATGCAGCAGCCGCGGAAATATTCCCAGATATCTGGGCTGGAAGACCGCCATATCGAGCGCGAAGAAGCCAGTCGTGAGGAGAAACGCGAGGAGGAATTTCGCCACATCCGCCCCTGATTTTCGCGGCAGCCGCAAATAACCCCACATGCAACCAATGACAACCAGGAAATTGGCCAGCCACGCCGGGACCGCAATCAGTAAGTCAGGCCGGGCAAGGTGCCCGGTGTGAATCCATTGGGACAGTTGCTGTAAACCGTTGAAGGTGAATGTCGTGGCAAAAATATTCATGTAATCCCAAAGCCCGGCGGCGGAGAGCCCGATGAAGTATCCCCATCGGTTGTTGCGGAACGCCAGGAAAATCGCGGCTATATACACCCAAGCCTGAAAAAAATGCAGCCAGCGAATGCCCGCTTCCCAGTAGGCTGATATAGCGAGAACGAGGACGAAAGGCTGGCCCCGGTAACGATGAGCCACTCTGCCGCACCCGTGCGATGATCCAGGTTGTCCATGGGATGATCCTACGCAGGCCGGTTTGGAAAAGTTCCCGCCGAGGCGGTAGTCCTGCGTCAGAAAGTTAGCGACGCGTTTCTCAGTCTGGCGAGTTGCTAGAATGCATAGAGCAGTCCACAGGACGAAGCCCGCCGAAGCTGGGGAAATCTCAAGTCGTGCAGTTTACCGAACAATTCGATGTAGTCGTGGTCGGCGCCGGTCATGCCGGATGTGAAGCCGCGACGGCCTCCGCGCGCATGGGACTGAAGACAGCCCTTTACACTCTGAATGTCGATCTGATTGCGCAAATGTCCTGCAATCCGGCGGTGGGCGGCATCGCCAAGGGTCATCTGGTCCGCGAGGTAGATGCGCTCGGCGGCATCATGGGCGAGATCACTGACGCGGTCGGCATCCAGTTTCGCCTGTTAAATACGTCTCGCGGGCCGGCAGTCTGGTCTCCCCGGGCGCAATGCGACAAGCAGGCCTACCGCTTAAAGATGCGCGAGGTGCTGGAATCGCAGTCGAATCTCAAGATCAAGCAGGCCGAAGTGGCAGATCTGATTCTGGACGAAAGGTCCCCATCAGAGGACAGCGATGCTCGTGTGGGGACAGCCGCCCTCGGCTGTCCGGTCGAGCAAAGCTCGACAGCTGCCTGCCTCCGTCAGCGCATTCTCGGCATCAAGCTGCGCGACGGCCGCACAGTAGGCGCGCAGGCCGTCATCATCACCACTGGGACATTCCTCAACGGCCTGATTCATTGTGGCGAGCAGCAATATCCGGCAGGCCGATCCGGCGAACCCAATGCCGTCCTCCTTGGCGAGGCCCTCAAGAAGCTCGGCCTGCGTGGATGCCGCTTGAAGACCGGCACGCCCCCCAGGCTCGACGGACGCAGCATCGACTGGTCGCGCTTCTCGGCGCAGAAGGGGGATGAAGATCCCACGCCATTCAGCTTCCGCACCAAACGTGTCGCTCATCACGATTCGCAGGTGCCCTGCTACATTGCGTGGACCACGGCCGAAACGCATCGGATCATCCGCGAGAACGTGCATCGCTCGCCCATGTATAGTGGGCAAATTCAGTCGATTGGTCCCCGCTACTGTCCTTCGATCGAAGACAAGATCGTGAAGTTTCCGGACAAGGAGATGCACCAGCTCTTCCTCGAGCCCGAGGGCTTGAACACGCACGAGATCTACGTCAACGGCATGAGCACGTCGCTGCCAGTGGAAGTGCAGCTTGCGATTCTCAAGTCGATCCCCGGTCTCGAAAATGCCGAGATGCTCCGCCCAGGATATGCCATCGAATATGACTCGATCGATCCCACGGAACTGGAGCGCACGTTAGAGACTCGTAAGATTGCCGGGCTTTTCCTCGCAGGCCAAATCAACGGTACCTCGGGATACGAAGAGGCTGCCTGCCAAGGCCTGATGGCCGGAATCAACGCAGCGCTGCAGGTGAAGCAACAAGAGCCCCTGGTCCTCGATCGCACCGAAGCCTACACCGCGATTCTGATCGACGACTTGATTTCCAAGGGAACGAACGAGCCCTACCGCATGTTCACCTCACGCGCGGAGTTCCGCCTGCACCTGCGCATCGACAACGCCGACCGACGCCTGACTCATCATGGTCGCCGCGTGGGCCTGATCTCGGATGAAGCCTGGGCGGAGTTCGAGAAAAAACAGGAACGCCTGACGAATTTGAAGAAGTTGCTGGAAACGAACCGGCTCACACCGGCAATGCTCGAGACGCAAGCCAATGCTCATGTGGGGACAGCCGCCCCCGGCTGTCCGGCCGAGCAAAGCTCGGCTGCTCTCGCCGCATCCACCGGCCAGACGCTGGCGCAAGTCTTGAAGCGTCCCGAAATAAAAATAGAGGACCTTGCGCCGGTTCTCAGGACTCTGGATCCACAATTTTTCACCCGCGCGAATTCCTCTGTGCTCTCCTGCCTGCCCTGAGCGCAGTCGAAGGGTGGTGAGCCTTTCTTCTGAAGTCCGAAACGAACTCAAATCCGTCGAAACCGAGATCAAATACGAAGGCTATCTGCAACAGCAGCAGCGCGCCATGGAGCGGCTGAAAAAATCCGAGCAGCACTCGATCCCCGAATGGTTCGACTACCACTCCGTCAGCGGACTCTCGCGCGAGATGCAGGAGAAGCTTACAAAAGTACGGCCAGGTACCATCGGACAAGCTTCGCGCATTCCCGGCGTCACTCCCGCCGCAGTATCGCTGGTGCATGTCTACATTGAAATCCAGGCGCGCCGCCGGGACCAGGCAGCCGCGCTATAAGACACCTCGCGGTTCGCGCCCTGAGCTACTCGACTCTAAGAACGTCGTAGCTACGGCGGCGTGGCTTCTGAAGCTACAATGACATTGCAATGATTGCTCACCTCCGCGGAAAGTTGCTGGCCAAGCATCCCAACCAGGCTGTCGTGGAAACTGCCGGCGTCGGTTATGACGTCACCATCAGCGTTCCCACATTCTCCGATCTGCCAGCGCTCGGTAGCGATGTCGCGCTGCACATCCACACGCACGTGCGCGAAGACGTCATTGCTCTCTACGGATTTCTGCGCCCTTCGGAAAAGCTTTTATTCGAAAAACTGATCACAGTCAGTGGAATCGGACCAAAGTTGGCGATCACCATTCTCAGCGGCATGGCAGCGGACGAAATGGTCGGTGCGATTCGCGGCAACGATGTGGTGCGCCTTACCCGTATCCCCGGCATCGGGAAGAAAACCGCCGAGCGCATGATTCTGGAACTGCGCGACAAACTGCCACAGGCAGGACCCGCTGTCAGTCCATCGACGCCTTCGCTGAGCGCCACCGAAGAAGATGTACTCTCCGCCTTGCTGAATCTCGGGTATCAGCGACCTGCCGTCGAAAAAGCGCTCGCGGTTGTTGCAAGGAACGGCCAACGCGGCTCCTTCGATGCGATGTTCCGCGACGCCTTGGCGGCGCTGACGAAGTAGCTACTTCCCAATGCAGAACGTGCTGAAAATTAAGTTCAGGATGTCGTCGGTCGTCGTCGCGCCCGTGATCGCATCCAGCGGACGCAGCGCGTTGTAAAGATCCAGCAGCAACATCTCGTGCGGAATCTTGCCAGCCACCGCATCCTTTGCCGCACCCAGTGCCGTAAGTGAATCCTGAATCAGCCCCACATGGCGTGTGTTGGTGAGAAACCCTGGTTCAGCCCGAATACCAGTTTCTCCCCCAACGTGTCTGCAGAATCTCAGCCCGCAGCTCTGGAATTCCCTCGCCCGTGAGAGCGGAAGTGACGAGCCGGGTGCCCCACTTCTCCCGATTTTGGGAGAAGCGGGACTTTCGAATGTTCCCATGAAGATCACACCTTGTTCGCAACCATAATCGCGGACCGTTGCGCCGCCTGTGCCAGCAGTTCGTCATCTTTCGTCGTCAGTTCCTCGGAGGCGTCCAGCACCACCAGCACCAGATCAGCATCGGCGAGCGCTTCCATCGATTTCGGAACGCCGATCGACTCTGCCTCATCGAGAGCATGGCGAATCCCCGCCGTGTCGACCAGTCGGACCGGAATCCCGCCGATCGCAACCGTCTCGCTAACCAAGTCCCGCGTGGTTCCCGGAGTGGCCGTGACGATCGCCCGCTCCCGCTCCACCAGCCGATTGAACAGGCTCGACTTGCCCACGTTCGGCCGGCCCACGATGGCGAGCGTCAGCCCTTCATGGACAATCTTGCCGTACGCGAAGCTGGCGCGGAGTTGTTCCAGTGGCGTACGTCACTTCAGCGATGTGCTCGAGAATGATCGGTCCGGCATCACAGAAATGTCATCTTCAGCAAAGTCGATGCCGGCCTCGAGGCGCGCGATCAACCCAACCAACTTTTGCTTGATCGGCTGCAGCCGTCGCGACAAGGATCCTTCCAATTGCTGTGCCGCAACCTTGGCCTGATACAAGGTCTGCGACTCGATCAGGTCGCGGACCGCCTCCGCTTGAGTCAGATCGATGCGGCCATTGAGAAAGGCGCGCATCGTGAACTCCCCCGGCTCTGCCAACCTCGCTCCCGCCGCCACGCAAATTTCCACAATATGCCGCAAGACGACAGGCGATCCATGCGCAGAAATCTCAATCACGTCGTCCGTGGTGTAGGAGTGAGGCTTGCCAAAGTAAGTCACCACCACTTCGTCGATCCGCTCAGAACGTGTAGGGACGGACGCCTCGTCCGTCCCAGCCGAGTGAAGCTCGGCTGTGGGGTATCCCGCGCGTGTCCCTCGTTCTTTGAGGGACAGGCCCTGCCCTGAGCTTGCCGAAGGGGTGGGGAATTTGTCTTCAGCTAAAGGCTCAACGAACTCCGCAAACACCGCCCTACCCGGCTCCAGTTCGTGCTTCAACCGCAGCATAGGCCGGGCAATCGCCAATGCATTCGGCCCGGAAAGCCGCACCACGCCGATCCCTCCCCGCCCGGGCGGAGTGGCGATGGCAACAATCGTGTCATCCAGATTCACGAACCGATTCTAACGGGTAAACTAGAAGCAACCAATGGTCCGGCACCAAAATCGGGGTGCCCCATCCTTGTCGCGCCTTTTGCGACAGGTGGGGATTTTGACCTTCGCAGGAGCAATCTCATTGTCCGTAGCTGACGAACTCTTACAAGCCAACGAAGATCTTCGCGCGCAATTTCAACCTGGGAGATCTCTCGGTCCGCCCCCGCCGCCATGCCGCCGTGCTTGGCCTGCATGGACTCCCGCATCCTGTTCGAGCATTGCCTCGGCCTGCGCCCCGGCGACGCGCACATGATCCGCAACGCCGGCGGCATCGCCACCGAAGATGCCATCCGTTCGCTGATCGTCTCCCATCACCTGCTCGACACGCAGGAGTTCATCATCATCAACCACACCGACTGCGGCCTGCTGAAGGTGCAGGAATACGAGTTGCGCTCGAAACTAGCCGAAAAGATGGGCGCGGTCGCCAGCGAACCCGCCCACTTCTACGCCTTCGATGATCTCGAAGAGAACGTACGGCAGCAGGTGCACCGAGTAAAATCGCATCCCTGGATTCCAAAGCACATTCCGGTACGAGGATTCGTCTATGACGTGAAGACCGGAAAGCTGAAGGAAGTGAAATGAACCATGTGGGAACAGCCGCCCTCGGCTGTTCAGCCGAGCGAAGCTCGGCGGCATAGATCGTTCGCTGGCACCCGTGCTCACTGCCAGGGGGCTCAAGTCGCTTGATCTCGAGCGATGACCTCGCGAATTCTGCTCTTCGTCGTCGTCATCCAACCCGGTCCAGTCCTCAGGTAGACCCCCGATGCTCATCGTTCTCCGCCACAAATCCTTCAACTGTTCACCCTTTGGCTTGAGGTGTTCGTAGTCGTCGACGGCCCATCGGCCATAGCTACCAGAGTCACCATCCAGCAACTGCTCGGCGCGGTCAGCTACTTCTGTCGGCGTGGGCCGTTTAAGGGTAATCTACCCCGAGGACAACGAAAGCGGATCCTCGAGACGCAGGAAGGCAACGAGCCAATTTGCTCTCGGATAAATGGCGATAGCTATGATCGGGGCAGCAATCACGGATACGAGACATCCGCATGCGGAATACAGGATGTAGGACCTTTTTCATTCAGGAACATTCGGCGGTGGCGCCCCGTTCTACGCCAACCTACTGCACCACTTTCTCAATCTCCTGCCGCAACTCCCCATACGGCACCGCCCCCGGATGGTACCAGGCGACCTTCCCCGCCCGATCCAGCAACACCAGCGTCGGCGTCGTCGAAGCCCCGTAGGTCTCGAAGTTGTACTTGCTGATCGGCACCGGCATATCGAACAGACCGCTGTAGAACCGATGCCGCACCGCATCGATATATCGAAGTTCGTCGCTCGGCGGACGCGTGCTCAACCTGCGCCGTATAGCCGTAGAAGCGCGTCGGCCCGATCACCTTCAATCCCTTGCCCGCATACTCCGATCGCAACTGCGTGATGATCGGCGCCTCCGCTTTGCAGTCCCCGCACCAGTGCGCCCAGAAAAAAAGCAGCACAGGAGAACCGCTGAGCTGTGGTAGCCGCCGGCAGTGGCGCGCCCAGAAACTGATCCGACTTCAACGCCGGCGCGATCTTCCCCTGAAACGAAAGCAGATTCAGATTCTTCTGAATTCGATCGTGAATCGACGTATTGCCGTACGTCCGCAGCGCCGACTGCAGCAGCGCGATCGCCTGCGTCTTCTGCCCGCGTGCAGCCAACACCTGCGACTGCACCTCGAACGCCGCCCCGAGCGCCAAGGGCAAATGCGGCTCTGCATCGAGCGAACGCTGCTTCAACTGTTCGAGCGCCAGCGTCTTGGTCTGCTTCGCATAAGCCGCGGCCTGATCGTACTGCCCCTGGTCGAGCGCGGCGCGTCCCAGCCACGAATATGCTTCGAGATATTCCGGCGTCTGCGCCTCGCTGATTGCGGTAAGAATTGAGCTGCGGCCTCAGCCGCGGCAAAGTTGTTCTGAGCCAGAGCGAAACGGACGCTGTCCACAATCCCGGCCCAGCAGGCGCTCGCCGTGAGCAAAATTGAGATCAGAAAAATCCTGGAACGCATTTGTATCTATGATGATTGTTTCCGCCGGAAAGTGGCAAATCAACGAGATTTCAGATCGCAGATTTCAGATTCCGAATTCAGAATGAACAATATGCGATCGGACGGACAGGGGTTTCAATCTGCAATCCTGAATCTGAAATCGCAATCTTCGAACCTGGACCCCACTCGTAATCGACTGAAAATAAATGACTTAGCATCACTCTTCTACGAATTCTGTAGCTATTTCGGTGCACTTTCACGTACAATAAAGTTGCGTTTGACTTTAGAGCTCCTTCGCAGTACAAGCATCTCCGCTTAACCCAGCGTGTGACCTGCCTGCAGAAGAATCCCGAAAGTTTCAGCGCTACATCAAGAAAAAGGAACAGTGCAACAACATGGAAACAGGAACAGTGAAGTGGTTTAACGACGCCAAGGGCTACGGATTCATCAGCCGCCAGAACGGCGAGGATGTCTTCGTGCATTTCTCCGCCATTCAGGCCAGTGGCTTCCGCAGCCTGCAGGAAGGTCAGCAAGTGCAGTTTGACGTAGTCAAAGGCCCCAAGGGCTGGCAGGCAGAGAACGTCAAGGGCGTCTAAACCGCTTCGCCAGCAGGACAATTCGAATAAGGGCGGCCAGCAATGGCCGCCTTTAGTTTTTTGGAGATTGTCATCCTGCCGAGCGAGCGCAGGGGGGACCTTGCATTACCGCTACGGCCGCTGGTCCTTCAGCAACACAACGTCAGAATCCGTATGCCCCCGCGCCAGCGCTAATTTTTTTCCGTCCGGCGACCATAGAAACGCACTGATGTGCTCCGACTTGAATGCCGTGACGAACTTGCCCGCGGAGCCATCGAGTGGCTGCCGCCAGATATTGTCGACACCGTTCTCGCGCACGACGTATTCCAACGCCTTCCCATCCTGCGCGTATTGAATCTTTCCCATATGCACCCTTTGCAGCGTGATCTCGCGCCGCACCTGCCCGCTATCGACTGCCAGTTCCAGCACCCTTTCCTTGTGTCCCTCAGTATGGCTGATGGTAGCCAGCAACGCGCTGGTTCCGTCGGAAGAAGTATCGAATTGGCTCTCGGCCTCCAGGTCAGAAAGCTTCTGCGGCGTCCCACCCTCGAGCGATACGCGCATCACCAGCATGGTGTTCAGATCCTGGTAATAGGCCCAATGCAAATCTGGCGAACACTCCGGGTAATAATCCGCGAGCCCGTCAGTCAGTTTTCTTGGATTCTGACCTGACGACTCCGCGATCCATACGTTGATTTTGTTACTTTCCGGGCTGTAGCGGGAGAAGACCATGCGGCCATCGCGGCAGGCATGTTGTTGGAACTCGGACACGCCAGGGTCCGATCCAAAGGCCACCTGTGCCCCGGTTTCAGGATCGAGGCTATTAAATCGGTAATCTTTATCCGTTAACAATTTCCCGTCGGGCATCCAGGCCAGGGTGAATTCCTCGCTGGCCCGCCCGAGCGATTTCACTTCACCGGCTGCGTTTAAAATCTGGACGTCCCAACGCTGCTCGCTGGCTACGCCTGCCAAAACAGGAACGGTTCGGGCCATGCTGATGGAAGAATAGTTGCCGGCATCTCGCGTGACCGGGTTCATCGCGCCATCAGGATAGGAGACGCGCACAATCTGGTTGCGTTGGAAATTGGAACTCCCATCCCGGTGGAGAGCCAACAGGCCGGCCCCGTCGGGCAGCCACTCCGGAAGCGCGATCACTCCACTCTCGCTGCGCAACAATGGCCTTCGCTGTCCAGACTGAGCATCGATCGCATCGAGCCCGGTCAGCGCACCCTTAGGCTGGGCCACAAAGCAGACGATTACTTTGCCGTCGGGCGACCACGCTGGATATAGCAACCGGTCCGTTGGCGGTCCGCTGAGGATGGACTTTTCTGCTCCGCTCTGCAGATCTTTCACGATTAGCTGATGTTCGCCGCGCTTGGGATTGTCGTCCCGAATGAACGCAGCCATACGCCCATCGGGAGACAGGGTTACATTCGAATCCACGTCTTCCGCCAGTTTTTCGGGCGCGCCGCCCAGCAGCGGTGCCCGATAAAGAAAATGCAACTCCTCATTCCCCGGATCGCTGCGCACAAAATAAAAATAGTTTCCGTCCGGCGAAAAGCGCAGGCCGTTATATTGCACATCGGCGGGGGGCTGCACCTGGGTCATGCTACTGGTTGGAACATTTCGCAGTTGCAGGCTGGCCAATCCGTTCTCCCGCATCAGCGTCAGAACGTATTTTCCATCGGGAGAAATGGCATCCTGCGCCGCGTTGCCGCTATCGGTAATTTTGGTAACCGAAAAATTCTCGAACGGCCTGGTCTTGCTGCCGCGGGTTAGCGAGTACACTCCGTATCCCGCCGCAGCCAGCACAATCAATACCACCAGCGCGATTGCACCCACCCCAGCTTTATTTCGCGTCGCAGCAGCAATCACCGCGGAACCCGAAGAAGGCGGAGTAACGACGCGCGTGATTTTCTCAGAGGACACATCGCGCAATGGCGCTTCCGAGGTGGCCGGCTTCTTCCCTGAGTCGACGTCACGCTTCAGCCGCCTCAAATCGCCGCGCAGATCCGCTGCCGATTGGTAGCGCAGGTCCCGATCCTTCTCCAGGAGCTTCTCGATAATCTCTTGCAGCTTGCCGGGTAGGGCCGAATTCAACTGCAGTGCCGAGGGAGGATCCAGTTCCAGGATGGCATGGAAGACCACCGCCGACGTCCCCCCGCTGAACGGCAACTTTCCCGTCGCCATCTGGTAAATCACAGTGCCCAGCGAGAAAAGGTCCGTCCGCGTATCCAGTTCCTCGCCCCGCGCCTGCTCTGGCGACATGTACGAGATCGTGCCTACAGTCGCCCCGGGACTGGTCAGATGTTTCGGACTGGGCGAGTCCTGCGTAGCGCCGATCGTCTCCATCGCCATCTCCGGCCGTGTCAACTTGGCCAGTCCGAAATCCAGCACCTTCACCTGCCCGCGCGAAGATAAGAAAATGTTCGCCGGTTTTATGTCGCGGTGGATGATTCCCTTAGCGTGCGCAGCATCCAGAGCATCGGCCAGCTGAATCGAAACCTCCAGCAGTCGATCGACGGCCAGCGGTCCGGAAACCAGCTTGTCGGCCAGGTTCTGCCCCTCGAGCAATTCCATCGCGATGAACGATATCGGTTCCGCGTTCTCGACGGCGGCGTTCTCCACCGCATAAATCGTGCAGATGTTGGGATGATTCAGAGCCGATGCCGTCCTGGCCTCGAGCAGGAATCGATCCAGCGCATTTCGATCTCGCGAGAGTTGCGCAGGAAGGAACTTGAGCGCCACTTTGCGCCCCAACGTGAGATCCTCTGCCTCATACACAACACCCATCCCTCCACTGCCCAATTGGCCAGTGACACGGTAATGCGAGATGGTCTGGTTGATCATCGGAGGGGAGAGAAGTTCACCTATCTTAAGGAGATGAAATCGATGAGTCAAACAAGAGACATCTGAGAAGTTAGCTGGCTTTCGAACCTCACTTCCTCTGCGGCGTCATCCCGAAGGACCGCGTTTTCACCGGCGGTCCGAGGGATCTCCCTCACCAAAATTTATCCACAGCAGATTGAAGCAAAATTCAAATTGAGCGACTGCCGCATTTGTCCCCTATCGCGCCTATTCTTTGTGAGTCAAGGAACCCAGTTACTTCTTCCACGCGCTCGACAGGAATAGATAACGATTCCGCAATTCATCCTTGTGCGCTTCAGGTTGCGCGTCCAGAAACATCGTCTCCCATCCGTCAGATGCAGAATACATTGGCCAGCGCGGCAAGCCTGGGCCATTCGGATTGCCGCTGCGGGCGAAGTTCGCCCAGTATTTCTGCATCATCTCGCTGAGCTGATAATCCTGCGGCCTCCACGTCATTTCCTTTTTCGAATCGAGTTGCCCAAACACATATTCGATCTCAACGGAATGGTATGCCCCCATCCTCGGAGCGCCAGGATCTTTAGGTACGGGTGCCAGGTCAAAGCGGTAACGGTAGATGGGCTGCTTGCCCGTCTTGCTCTGCGCCTCCATCCACGCCCAGGTAGCGAAGGCGATGAACTGATCTCCGGCATAATCCTGCGCGGACCGCAGCGTGTGCTGCTCGGTATCGGAGGGGTAGAGTTTGAGAAACTCCGCCGCCCTGTCCCCGAAATCCTTCTCCGCATCGGCCCTCAAGCTCTCGGCCGTCGGCTTGTGATCGGGGTCGAGGCCACCTTCGTCGTGATTCCACCCGGCCAGCAGCGGCACATCGTTCTGTCTTCCCCCCGCAAAGATTGCCGGAACTGGTTCGGGCAGGAAGTATCCATCGATATCAGGATCAAAGCCGAAACCATCCGACTGCGGCGGCTCAAACGGCTGCAGAAGTTTCTCCGCCGGAAGTGCGCGCAATTCGGCCAGCGTCGATACTCCCAACTTTTCCTTAACAAGCTTGACGTCTTTCTCTTCCCGGCTCGACCGCGATTCGAATGACAACCCGGTGCTGGAAAATGCCGCTCCGCTTTCCCCGATCGCCTTGTGAAACAGCCCCTTGGCCAAGGGAGAAGCCATTTGTGCGCTCACCGAAAACGAGCCGGCGCTCTCCCCGAAGATGGTGACGTTCCCTGGATCTCCGCCAAACGCCGCAATGTTGTCATGCACCCACTGCAGCGCCGCCAGCTGATCGAGCAAACCATAGTTTCCGGCTGAATTTCGCCCTGACTCTTTGGCTAACTCCGGATGCACGAAGAAGCCGAAAATGCCCAGTCGATAGTTCATCGAAACCACGATCACGCCTTGTTGCGCGAGATGCTTGCCATCTTGTCTTGCCTCGGAGGTAGTGCCTGCGGCGAATCCTCCGCCATAGATCCAAACCATTACCGGCAATTTGTCCGACGCACGCCTCGCCGGAACCCAGACATTCAGCGTCAGGCAATCCTCACTGGCGCCGGCATCGCGAAATTGCATGTCGTCGTAGACCCTTGCCTGCATGCAATGCGAGCCGAATTCGGTGGCCTTTCGGATGCCGCTCCACTTCGCCGCGGGCGCCGGAGGCTTCCACCGCAACTCGCCCACGGGAGGCGCGGCATAGGGAATTCCCAGAAAGGCGTGCGCCGCCCCCTCGACTTTTCCTTCAATCACTCCAGCGCGAGTTTTCACTTGTGGAGCCGATGACGCAGCCAAAGAAGCCATAGACATACTCAAAAGCAGCACCAGGATAAATGCTTTGCCGACGATCTGATGTTTCATGGAATTTCACCACCCTCGAATGAGAACATCGGATTGTAAAGGAATTCAGAATGCAGTGTTGCCGGCTCGCAAATCTTCAATCTGCAATCTACAATCAAGAAATAGAATTATGAGTACCGCTGGATCCCCCCCGCCGAATGCCTTTATCCGTCAGCTTCCCAAGGCGGAGTTGCATCTCCATCTGGAAGGCGCCGTCGAGCCTACCACACTGCTCGAATTGCGCCAGCACCATGGCGAACAGGCCACTCTGCCCCAGACCGAATCGCTCTTTCACTACACCGACTTCCCCAGCTTCCTGATGGCGTTCAAAGACGTGAGCGCGCACTTGCGCGGCCCCGACGACTACGAACTGGTCACCTACCGTCTCATGCAGCGCCTCAAGGAAGAGAACGTGCTGCACGCCGAGGTCTATGTCGCCGTCGGTGTCTGCTTGTATCGCAAACAGGATTTCCCCGCAATCTTTGAGGGACTGGAGCGCGGGCGCGCGCGTGGCGCCCGCGACTTCGGAGTCTCGCTGCTATGGATTTTTGATGCCACTCGTCACTTCGGTGTGGAAGAAGCGCAGAAAGTATTTGAACTGGCGGTCCACTACAAAAGTCGCCACGTGGTCGGCATCGGCATCGGGGGAGATGAAATAAAAGCTCCGCCCGAACTTTTTCGCGGCGCCTACGCCTATGCCGAGGATCACGGGTTGCGCCTGACTGCCCACGCCGGCGAGACAGGGCCTGCTGAATCGATCTGGGGAGCGCTCAATCTACATGCCGAACGCATCGGCCACGGCGTGACCGCAGCCCATGATCCCGACCTGATCGAAGAGCTGGCTTATCGTCAGATCCCGCTCGAAGTTTGCATCACCAGCAATCTGCGCACCGGTGTATGCAAGTCGCTGGCCGAGCATCCCGTGAAGAATTACTTCGATCAAGGCATAATGGTCACGCTCAACACGGATGACCCCGCCCTGTTTGGGACATCACTCGCGCGGGAATACCAGGTTGCCCAGGAAACTTTTGGCTTCACCGATGAGCACCTTCGGGAACTGGCACGCAACTCGTTTGAAGCATCATTTCTTCCCGCTGAAAAGAAACTCGAACTCTTGAGTCTCTTCGATGCGGCGGTAGCTGGGTAATTTTGCTTAAGGGGCTGATGTACGTCACAAGCTAGCCCATCACAACTATGCCCGTTCGACCCATCCTGCAACTCGGCGACCCGCTTCTGCGCGAGGTGTGTGCTCCCGTCGAGGATCCGACCGTCGCCGAGATCCGTGAACTGGTCACGGACTTGTCTGACACACTGGCGCATTGGCGGACCAAGACGGGCTACGGACGCGGCCTTGCCGCGCCCCAGATTGGCATACTGCAGCGCGTCATTTTCCTCCGGCTGCCCGGCGAAGAACCCTGGGCGCTGGTCAACCCCGAAATCGTGAAGCACAGCGCAGCCAAGATCATCGTCTGGGATGCATGTTTGAGTTTTCTTTCGATCTTCATGCAGGTCGAACGTCATCCCGACATTACCGTGCGTTACCAGAATCTAAAGGGCGAAACAATCGAAGTCGAAGCCGGAGAACATCGCAATCTCTCCGAGTTACTGCAGCATGAGATTGATCATCTCGATGGAATTCTTGCGATCGACCGGGTAGTAGATGTGAAAACGATCTGTACCCGCGAAGAATTCGAGAAGCGTTATCGGGACACGAGTCCGTACGCACTTAAAACTGGCCACTGACAACTGGCCACTGGCAACTGGCAACTGGCAACAGATGTTACACATCGGCATCGTCGCGTGCAGCACCGAGGGAGCAGCGCTCTGCTACCGCACCATCTCGCTCGAAGGGGCGCAGATGCTGGGGCGCCACGACCATCCTGAAGTATCCTTGCATTCTTTTTCGCTGGCTCGATACATGAGATGCGTTGACGCCGGCGATTGGGCCGGAGTGGCGGAACTCATGCTCTCCTCTGCCGACAAGCTGGCAAGAGCAGGAGCTGATTTCCTGATCTGCCCCGACAATACCATCCACCAGGCATTTGATCTCATCGAGCATCGTTCGCCGCGGCCGTGGCTGCACATCGCGCGCGAAGTCGCAGCCGCAGCGAAGCAGAAACAATTGAAACGGCTTGCCGTCCTGGGAACACGATACTTGATGGAAGGGCCGGTTTACCGCGATGCTCTGCAAGCCGCAGACATCGAGCGCCGCGTTCCCGGACCCGAGCAGCGCGAGCGCATCAACCAGATTATTTTCGATGAGTTGGTAAACGGCCAGTTCCTGCCCCGATCCCTGGCCTACTATGTCGAGGTGATCCGCTCATTGAAAGACGACGGCTGCGACGCCGTCGTCCTTGGCTGCACCGAAATCCCACTCCTCGTTGCCCCGGAGGACTCGCCTCTGCCCACGCTTGACTCGACGCGACTGCTGGCGCGAGCGGCGGTGCGCAAAGCCGTCGAAGGCTAACTGCATAATGCAACGTCACCAGCTCAAATTTCGATGGCTGCCTGGTCCCTACGCGATCGTGCGCTTGGCCCCGGATGCGCCCCTCCCCGACTGGTCAAGTCGAGGCGAATTTACATCCGTCACCCGCAGTGCCGACGAACTTTCCATCGTCTGTCCGGCCGACAATCTTCCACCCGATGTTCACTCGCCCCATCACTGGATTTGCCTGAAGCTGGAAGGCCCGTTTCCCTTCGCCCAGACCGGCATTCTGCTCTCCTTCATCGAACCGCTATCGACGAAGGACATTCCGATCTTCGCTATCTCCACCTACGACACCGACTATGTATTGCTGCAAAAGGATTACCTGGGAAACGTCATGGACATCCTGCGTGCAGCAGGGCACCAGTGGGTAGGTGGCGATGACGAATCATGGCGCAAAATCCTGCCCCCACAGTGAGCCGCTGATTTCGGAACACAAGGTATCCTTCACCATTCGCCCCGCAAATATCGCCAAACACTGCGGCCCCGCATGCAACGGGCTTAAGCCTGTGTTGTAATAGAAGTTACTAAGTCAAATGCCTTCCGCACTGACAACCCTGCGTCGTCGCGCCAAAGCCCTGCACCGCAATATCCGCGGAGCTCAGATGGCCGTCCGTGCCCTGGCTTCGACCGATCACCCGCTGCTCGCGCATATCATCCCCATGCGCCGCTGCAATCTCGCCTGCACCTACTGCAACGAGTTCGATGATTTCTCAAAGCCCGTGCCGATCGAAGAAATGTACCGCCGCATCGATAAGCTGGGTGCTTTGGGTACCGCAGTCGTGACCATCTCCGGCGGCGAGCCGCTGATGCACCCTGAACTCGACGACGTGATCCGCCGCATTCGCGCCAACGGCATGATCGCCGGCCTGATCACCAACGGCTACCTGCTGGTCGCCGAGCGTATACAGCGTCTGAACCGCGCCGGACTCGAGTGGCTGCAGATTTCCATCGACAACGTCAATCCCGACGACGTTTCAAAGAAGAGCCTGAAGGTGCTCGACAAGAAACTCCAGCTGCTGGCCGAGCATGCCGACTTTCATGTGAACATCAATTCCGTAGTAGGCGGCGGCATTACGCATCCGCAGGATGCCTTAGTAATCGGCAAGCGCGCCGTGGAACTCGGCTTCACCTCGACGATCGGAATCATCCACGATGGAGGCGGCCAACTCCAGCCACTCGGCGACGAAGAACGCCGCATCTACCACGAGATGCAGGCGCTGGAGAAGAGCAGCTTCACGCGCGTGAATGCTTTCCAGGACAATATCGCGAAGGGCCTACCCAATGATTGGCGGTGCCGGGCGGGCGCACGCTATCTCTACATCTGCGAAAACGGCCTGGTTCACTACTGTTCGCAACAGCGCGGCTATCCCGGAGTTCCCCTCGAAAGCTACACACGCGACGATCTGCGCCGCGAATACCTGACCGAAAAGTCCTGCGCCCCGCATTGCACCGTCTCCTGCGTGCACCAGGTTTCCATCTTCGACTCCTGGCGCGCTCCGCAACACATGACACCATCGCCTTCCGCGCCGGCCCAGGAAAACGAATTGGTGCAGATTAAGTAAAGCCGGTTCCAAGATAACGGTTCTGAAACAAATCTTTGAAAGGGCGCAGCTTCAGCCGCGCCGCAACAGAACCCCCAAGTATTGCTGGCTTTAGCCCCTGAGGGTTTGCTCCATAATTAGGACGCTGCAGTTTGCGAAACCGATTCTAACTTCTAACCTTACTTCTTCGGCTGCGCCGTCGGCGGCAGCAGCCCGCTCAAGCGCAGATACATAGCCGCCGAACTGTAATGATCCGCCCAGCTATTTGTGAGCGCGATCAGCCCGAAAGCCCGCGATCCCTTGCGGCCACCGAATAGTTCGACTTCATCCGCAAGCTTGCTGTCATCCACCTTGCCGAGAGCCGTCGTGCAAAATTCAAAGCTCGCCTTCAGCGCCACGACCAGCTTATCTTTGCCATCCGACTCCTTCAGCGGCACTGCGGCCTTTACCTCGGGAACGTCCCCGACTTTCGAACAAAAATAATTATTGGATTCGATAACGTGCAGGACCAGATGGCCAAACGTCATCTGCCCCTCCGTCGGTTTAAACGTGTACTTGTCGGCAGGCATCTCCTCGGCTGCGGCCACCAGGTTCTTTTGCTGGCGAGGCAGTATCTCCTTCGCCGCTGACGTAACTGGGTTTTTATCTTGCGCGAAAACCAAACTCGCTGCGAACATCAGAAAGATACAAATCATGCGTTTCATACTGGCCTCGCAGGTTGACAGGATTCTTAGCCCATTCTACTCAGCCATTGCATCTGGTGCGAATCACAAATCACCAATTAATAAATCCAGCACTAGGTTTCTTCTGTGTTCCCCCGTGCCCCCTGTGGTGAAAGATTTTCATGTCACAATGCCCCATGCTCCCAGATTTCCTCTACGGTACAGCCTGGAAGGAAGACCGCACCGCCGTTCTTACCGAACTCGCGCTCCGCACCGGCTTTCGCGCCATCGACACCGCCAACCAACGCCGCCATTATTTCGAGGCTGGAGTCGGTGAAGGCCTAGCGGCCGCCTATCGCGCGGATATCACAAAACGCGCCGATCTTTTCCTGCAAACGAAATTTACCTACCAGCGCGGACAAGACCACCGTCTGCCCTACGATCCCTCTGCAAGCCTGTCGCTTCAGGTCTTACAGTCGCTGGCCAGTTCGCTGGAACATCTCGGCACCGACTACGTAGACAGCTTCGTCCTGCATGGCCCATCGGGATATGAATGGACTGAAGCCGATGCCGAAGTCTGGGAAGCCATGCGCAAGGAGCGCGATGCCGGCCGCGCGCGTCTACTTGGCGTGAGCAACGTCTCGATGGAACACCTCAAGGAAATGAAGCGGATTCGTGCAGAGCTCCCAACATTCGTTCAGAATCGCTGCTTCGCACGCCTAGGCTGGGATCGAGAAGTGCGAGAGTTCTGCCACAACAACAAGATCACCTACCAGGGATTCTCCCTGCTCACCGCGAATCCTGAGGTCCTGCAACATCCCCCATTAGCAGCCCTGGCCGGCCAACTCAACGCCACTCCGGCACAGGTCATATTCAGCTTCGCGCGCGCTATCGGAATGCTGCCGCTAACCGGCACCACCAGTGCCGATCACATGCGGCAGGACCTCGCGAGCTTGCAATTGCGGCTGCCACCGGAAGTGGTGTCCGCCATCGAATCGATCACCGGGTAATCAGCGCTTATGCGAGCCCGGCGAGAGCTGCGCCGGCCAGGGTAAATACCGCCCACCAGCCGAAGACTATGGCAAATGAGGTCCCACGTTTCACCTTGCTGACGCATGTGAAACCGATCGCGGTGAGAACGAGAGTCCAGATCATGAAAATATCGATGCCCGACGCCAAGCTGTAAAGGAACACGCCGTCGGCCGGGTTCATGAAATAACCTGGATTGCTGGCGATCGGGTTCTGAAACGAAAACGAATCCGGACTCATGCCCGCAACCACCGACAAGATGCCAAGCAGACTCTTCACCATCAGCGGCAACCCGGCATAAATCACAATCGCAAGAGAAACCTTAAAAGGAATATCTCCTCCCGCGAACTTGAAAGTTCCAAAAAGCGCCGCCGCAATGATCAGCCAGATCACCAGACTGATGAGGGGAAACACATACGAAATAACTCCGGTAAACTTGGCCCCAGCCTGCAGTTGCGCTTCGCGCTGATCCGCCGGAAGCTTCTCCAGACGTGCCTGCGATTTGGGCTGCGCCTGCATCTGGTTTTCCATCACTTTACGGAATCCGATTTTCTCTCCCACGCTGTAAACAAAGATGGTTGAGACGATCGCCATGAGCAGAAACGGTCCCCACCACGCCGCGCTTCGCCGCAGGTCAGTGAAGGTCTTCGACGGCGCTATGAAAGTATTGACGATCCGTGCCGCCTCCGACAGCGGAGGAGTTGCCGCAACTTGTGGACTAGCTGGCGGTGGAACAGGCGAGACGGGAGCAGCAGCCATGAATGCCTCCTGGTAAGACTCGCCCGCATTTTAGCCTCGCAGATTCGATGGCACAAGCGCCTCCGCCTGCCTTTAATATTCAAAACTCCCATTTAAGATGAGGCTCATGCAGTACTCCTCCCCGACGGTTATCGCCGTACTCGCGCTCGAGCTCTTACCCGCAGTGGCCTTTGGGTTCGCAGCCGAGCGCTTGGCCAATGCCATAGCGCGGTGGCCTCTCCTGCTGCGCCTATGCATTCCGGCCCTGTGCGCTATTCCCTACATCATCCTGTCGTGCTGGCAGCACATGTTTCGCTGGGAATGGCTCGCGTTATACGCCACGCTGCCGGTCTTGATGGCGTGGCTGCAGATGCACGCCGCGAAGGCTGATCCGGAGCAGCGCGGCAACTGGCGGGACGCCCTCATCCTTTTGACATTAGGGCTGGCGGTAGATTTACGTTGGTTCGACTCCGCGTGGCCTGCAGGCCTCCGCGGCCTCGGCAATCTCGTCCTGGTCGATGCCGGCTTGTATGCATTTCTGGCAATCCGGCGCCTGAGCGGCACGGGGTTCGACTTCCACCTTCACTGGACCGACTGGAAGACCGGCTTACGCGAACTCGCGTACTTCGCGCCAGCAGTAATTGTGTTGGGTCTCGCACTCGGCTTTATCCACCCGCACGCTAACGTCCCAGCGCTCGGCAAAGCGGCGCTCACCTGGATCGGTATTTTCGTATTCGTCGCTGTGCCGGAAGAGCTCTTCTTCCGCGCCTGGGTGCAGAATCTCCTGGAGCGCCGCCTGGGACGCAGATCCTCTCTCCTGATCGCGTCGGTGCTCTTCGGCTTATCCCACTTCAACAAGCGTTCCGCTCACTTCAATTGGCGGTACGTATTGCTGGCGACCATCGCCGGCATCTTCTACGGGCGCGCCTGGCGCGAACGCCGCCGCGTCCCCGCCTCAGCCATCACGCATACTTGCGTGGACTGGCTCTGGTCCCTGTGGTTCTAGGGAAAGTGCAATTCAGTATTTGGGACCCTTCGATGGAGAGAGAAGCACGGACAGAAACGGAGAGAAGAGGCTCCGCCAGACCTGATTCCTTAGCGTACTTCGCGGCTGTTCTTAGCGACCTTAGCGGTTAAATGCTTTGGAAGTCGCCTCCGACAGCCGTCACCATATTCTGTAAGCCTAACTAAACTTCCTGGAGCTCTTCCTCACCAGACGCTGCGAAGCAAACGTGCGCATCCTCCGGAGGCAGCAGATCTCGAACGGCGCTCTTATCCTTGGCTCGATTCCCGCGCTTGCTGATCCATTCCTTCAGATGTTTCCGCATCCCCGGCGTGAGCTTGGAGAAGAACAATCCGGCCCGCCCGTTCTCGCTCGCCCAGATCACATCCGCATGTCCCTGCAGCGTCACCGTCGTCCCCGGTAATACGCAACGAAAAGGAAGATTCGTGCCCATCGGCACCGGTTCCGCCGCTTGCAGAGCGAGTCCCTGCTCGCCAATATCAATACTGACGGCGGGCAGGGGGCCGTTTTCCAATTCCAGGTACACCAGCGTCTTCACTTCATAGCGCGCGCTCCGGCGCTTGCCTTTTCCCGCCTTAGCCACGCCTTTCAGGGAGGCTTTCGCCAGCTCCGCGTCAATCGGCTTATACAAGATTCGGGCAGCGCCCGATTGGAATGCTTGTCCCGTCCCCGGCCATGCCCGTCGCGCCACGGCCAGCAGCAAGGGCCTCTGCGCCTCCGGCAGCAGTTCCGCCATACGCATCACATCGCGTGCGCCCGGCATATCGAAGTCGACCACCAGCGTCGAGCAATGGCCCGACATCACCGACTCCAGCGCCTCCTGCTGCGAGTGACAATTCATGAACTCGATTCCGGCGTTTTTCAGCGTTTCCTTCAGCGTTTGCAAGGACCGGTCGTCATCACACAAAACTGCGGCTGACTGGGGCATGAATAACAAACTAAGGGGCGTCTCACCGGCGGTAAATGTCACACCGGTAATCCGCCTCCAGGTTACTGAAGCACCGTGTAATTCTCAGCAAAATATGAGGTTAGTGGCGAATGGCGGGGTCTGCAGGGAGCGGCGATGGTCGCTGCTATAATCAAGAATTGCGCTCATGCCTCAGAAAAGACTGATTCGATCCACGACCGTTTTGTCGGTTCGTCGCAACGGAAGTGTCGTTCTCGCCGGCGATGGCCAGGTCACGCTCGGCGAGTCGGTAATCAAACACTCCGCCAAGAAGATCCGCCGCCTTTACAACGACAAAATCGTGGCCGGATTCGCCGGCTCGACCGCCGACGCCTTCACCCTCTTCAGCCGCTTCGAAGCCAAGCTTGAGCAGTATCACGGCAACCTGGGCCGCGCCGCCGTCGAGCTAGCCAAGGATTGGCGAACCGACAAGTTCCTGCGTCATTTGGAAGCGTTGCTGCTGGTCAGCGACAAGGAGCAAACCTACCTTTTGAGTGGCCAAGGCGACGTAATCGAGCCCGACACCGGCATCGCCGCCATCGGCAGCGGAGGTCCTTACGCGCAGGCAGCGGCACAAGCTCTGGCCGAACATACCCAGCTCTCAGCCCGCCAGATTGCCGAAGAAGCCATGAAGATTGCCGGCAAAATGTGCATCTATACCAATGACAAGGTCACGATTGAAGAACTGTAAAAGCAGTAGTCAGTATCCAGTGGTCAGTGGCCAGAAAGGCAATTAAAACTGAGCACTGATCACGAACCACTTAATTTATGGCAATTTATCTCCCCTCCTCCGCCGAAGAAGAACAGCTAGCGCTGGATGAACTGACTCCGCGCGAAATTGTGGTCGAGCTCGATAAACACGTCATTGGACAAAAAGACGCCAAGCGCGCCGTAGCCATTGCCCTGCGCAATCGCACCCGCCGCCAGAAGTTGTCCGCCGACCTCGCCGAAGAAATCATCCCCAAGAACATCATCATGATCGGCCCTACGGGCGTGGGTAAAACCGAGATCGCCCGGCGTTTGGCCAAGCTGGCGAATTCTCCTTTTCTCAAAGTCGAAGCCTCGAAATTCACCGAGGTGGGCTACGTAGGACGTGACGTGGAATCGATGGTCCGCGATCTGGTCGAGATCGCTATCGACAACGTTCGCGAAGAAAAATTGGAAGACGTCGCCGACAAAGCCGAACTCAACGCCGAAGAACGCCTTCTGGATATTCTGCTGCCACCTTCACCGCCTCCGTCATCCTCTACCACCTCCGGCGGAGTTGTAATCGATGGCAGCACGTCGCTGACGGAGTCTTCCAGCCGCACGCGCGAAAAATTGCGCCAGCAATTGCGCGAGGGCAAGCTCGACGAGCGCATGGTCGAGATCGACGTGCGCGAGCGCAACTTTCCCTCCTTCGAGATCCTGACCAACCAGGGCGTTGAAGAGATGGACGTCAACATCAAAGACATGTTGCCCAACATCTTCGGCCAGCGCACCAAGAAGCGGAAGATGAAGGTCAACGAAGCTTTCGAATATCTGATTCAGGAAGAAGAGCAGCGCCTGATCGATATGGATCATGTCACGCGCACGGCCATCGATCGCGTGGAGAACTCCGGCATCGTCTTCCTCGACGAAATCGACAAGATCGCCGGCCGCGAGGGCGGCCACGGCCCCGACGTGTCCCGCGAAGGCGTGCAGCGCGACATTCTTCCCATCGTCGAAGGCACCACGGTGAATACGCGATACGGCATGGTGCGCACCGATCACATCCTGTTCATCGCAGCGGGTGCCTTCCACGTATCCAAACCCAGCGACCTGATCCCCGAATTGCAGGGACGTTTTCCAATTCGTGTCGAATTGCAGTCCCTCACAATGGAAGACTTCGTCCGCATTCTGACTGAGCCGAAATCTTCTCTGGTGAAGCAGTACACTGCTTTGCTTGAAACCGAAGGGGTGAAGCTGGAATTCACGCCCGAGGCGCTCGATGAAATCGCCCACTTCGCCTTCCGCGTGAACGAGAGCACGGAAAACATCGGCGCCCGCCGCCTGCACACCATCATGGAGCGCGTCCTCGACGAGCTCAGCTTCGAGGCCCCCGAGAAAAAAGGCCAGCAGATCACCATCGACGCCGACTACGTCCGCAAGATGCTAACGGATATCGTGAAGGATCAGGACCTCTCGCGCTACATCCTGTAGTTGTCGACTCACTTCATTTGAGGAGCAACGGAAACGGCTGGCTCCTCCAGCTTTACGCCATGCCATGGACAATATTTCCAGTTTGCCTGCATCCGTTCCTTCCCGACGGGACAGTACCTGGGCGGACTAAGCGTTGTCAGCGGCAACTTCCATTCCAGAACCTTGTCTTTCCCGTTGACGAGTTTTGCGAGCGTCACGGAAAAATTTCCTGGGGATAGTGGATCTGCGATCGGCTTGGCCATCTTGTCCAAAGCGGGGAAGAAGAGCAACTGAATGTTCTGGCCCATTGCGCCGAGAATGTTGCCAAATACGGGCTTTAAGACAGCCGCCAGTCCCTCTGCATCGCCTGTGAGTTTCTGTACTGGCGGATAAGAGTTCCCTTCGGAGTCGCGCAAGGTCACGTTATCTCGAATCTCTGGCTCGGAGATCCAATTTATATTCCCTATCCCGATTTTTCCCAAGGCGACAGCAACGAGCGTGTACTTCCTAAGGGGCGCATAGCGTTGCTTGGCCTGCTCTTCGGACATGCCGATTCGCGCCGAGGATATTTCCCAGTACTCAACAGGGATCCACCATACCAGCCCAGCATAACCAGCTTCGCTAGGCGATTGTTGGGTTTCCTTGATGAAGGCAGAGAAGTCGATGTCCTTGCCGGGAGCAGGCTTGATCGGTTCCTGACCAACCAAAGACGTGCAAATCGCACACAATGCGAGTCCCAGAGACAGAACAGCGCGAAATATCATGCGCCTTTATACCGCCACAATCGTCGTTTCACAACGATAGACATTTACTCTCAGACCCCCGAACTTTTCCATAGCCCTTCCACGTTCATTCAACCTTGCCTGAGAAACTCCCCACAATAGTCGGGCCTGGACCCAGCAATCAAACGAGCAACGCACTCGAGGGTGCCCCACCCTTCTCGCGACTTGTGCGAGAGGGTGGGGATTTTGACGGCTTTGCCCAATAACCCCTGAAAACTGATTGGTTTTTAGGCAGGGTAAGGGGTTTTTGGGCAGACTTTCAAAGAATCCCCGGTCCAAGTCATATAGTAAGTAGAGAGCGCTTACTGTATGGCAACTTTCTGGTCGGAGCTACGAAAGGATGTTTGGGCACTGGTTTTGCTGGCCGTTTGCTTAATGAGCCGGGTGCCCCATCCTTGCTCTCTCCGTGCTGGTCGAGCCAGCGCGAGAGTGTAAAGGATGTCCCGGGACATTTTGTAAAGCATGTCATGGGACTGGACACGTTTTGTGCGCAAGGGTGGGATTCCACACCGTAATATCCCTTGCGGATCTTCCGTCCCGCTAGCTGAAAACCGTAAGGGATTGTGAGTCGAGTGCTCCTCACCCTGTCGCCTTTGTCTCACGCTCCAATAAGTTCTCGGCGGAGAAATCAAAGCGCAGGTTTCAAAACGCTGGCCCTCAGCGGCTAAAGCCGACAACGAAACCGGCCTAATGCGGTGCGACTTGAAGTCGCACCCTTCCCGGTCGGTTTATTTTCAAATCGTCCCTGTTCGGGAATACTTGCCGAAGCAGCATAACTGGCCGAGTGGCAGGGATCCTTCGACTGCGTGGCCGCTTCGCTGATCGCGAAGCAGCCACTTCGCTCAGGATGACAGGGCGCGGGGTGATTGCGGCGGCATTCGATTTCGTTCTTTCGAAAATCCCCACTTCTCGCAAAAGAGGCGAGAAATGGGGCACCCCTTCTCAGACTCTTGGCAGGTTCACATCCCACTGCCCTATCTGGGTCTAAGTGGATTTAGCGTTGCGCTGGTTCTTGTGGCAGGGGTCCTTCGACTGCGTGGCTGCTTCGCTGATTGCGAAGCAGCCACTTCGCTCAGGATGACAGGGCGCTTGCGCTTCGCGTGCGTAAATTTCTGCCGTCAGTTTGCTGGCGTCTCGGGCTTCGCGGCCTCGGAGGGCTTGGTAGCCTGCTGCTTGGCCAGGGCTTCATCCACGCGCTTCTTGAAGTCACCCTGATCGTTGTGCGAAAGCCCGCTATACATCGACATAACGCTCATTTCGCAGGTGGTGCCAATCGGCGACAAGGACACCTGGTTTTTGCCCTGGTTGATCGCGCCGCTGACGGACCAATGAATGGAGTGTTTCACATTGTAGTCCGCAGTCATCTTCTCCTCGTCACTCTGCACGTCTTTGTAGTTGTCCGGATTGCCGAGGGCGACTTTGACCGCGCCCCAGAGCTCGTTGCAAGAAATGGGGTAGGTCGTCTTGTAAGCCTTTTTGCCGACACCGAAAGCCGGCAGAGCAAGAGTAAGCGTCAGCATAGCCACAACCACAAGTCTCGTCTTCATGATGGCCAGTTCTCCTTGTAGGGATGTCCAGGCAGGCTGGAACAGAACCGGGATAGCGCCTCCCGAACAAGGTAAAACTAAGTCCATCGCCATTGTCTTGTCAGTGCGCCACGTCACCGCGGTTGGCCAACGGAATCGGAGGGAGTGGCGGGTCTGGTGGAAGGTAGACTGGCTCGCGGCGTCCCTTTCGCCGCTTCGCGGCTGGACAGCCGAGGGCGGCTGTCCCCACATTTCAATCCAGAAGGTTCGGTAGCCCTGTAACTCCTTCGTGGTTTATCTTTTTTTGGTTTATCTTTCTTGCGAATGAAAAAGATCGATCGCAACCGCCTGCAGTCCCTGATGCAACGCGAGCAGAAGAAATTTGTCGACGAGCGTCCCAAGTCGAAAGCGCTCTTCGATCGCGCCCGCAAATCTCTTTTGGCCGGCGTCCCCATGAACTGGATGGTGAAGTGGGCCGGAGCTTTTCCTCCCTTCGTGCGCGAGGCGCAGGGTGCCCACTTCTTTGATGTTGACGGCCACCGCTACACCGACTTCTGCCTGGGCGACACCGGAGCCATGACCGGACACTCTCCCTTCGCCACCGTCAAGGCAGCCGAAGAACAGATGCGGCGGGGCATCACTCTGATGCTTCCCGGGGAAGACTCCATCATCGTCGCCGAAGAACTGCAGAAGCGCTTCAACCTGTCTTACTGGCAATTCGCGCTCACGGCGACCGATGCCAATCGGTTCTGCATCCGCCTGGCGCGCCAGATCACCGGACGCCCCAAGATTCTGGTCTACAACTGGTGTTATCACGGAACGGTCGACGAAACGTTCATCAACCTTGCCGCCGATGGTACAGCGGGTCCACGGCCCGGCAATATCGGTCCGCCGGTAGATCCTGCGATGACGACCAAAGTTGTCGAGTTCAACGACGTTGCCGCGCTGGAGCAGGCACTGGCTCCCGGAGATGTCGCCTGCGTGCTCGCCGAGCCTGCCATGACGAATGTCGGCATCGTGCATCCGCAGCCCGGCTATCACAAAGCTCTGCGCGACCTTACCCGCAAGCATGGCACGCTGCTGATCATCGACGAGACCCACACGATCTGCGCCGGGCCCGGCGGATTCACGCGCGCAGAAAATCTTGAGCCCGACGTGCTGGTCTTCGGAAAAGCAATTGGAGCCGGCATTCCCGGCGCGGCTTACGGCTTCTCGCAGGAGGTTGCCGACCGCATCGCCGCGAAGCAGGAACTGGAAAATTGCGATGTTGGCGGCATCGGAGGAACGCTCGCCGGAAACGCGCTCTCGCTCGCTGCCATGCGCGCGACACTGACCAAGGTCCTGACGAAGGAGGCCTTCGCCCGCATGATTCCGATGGCGGAACGCTGGACGCAGGGTGTGGCCAAGGCGATCGCGGACGCGCAGTTGCCCTGGCACGTGACGTGTCTGGGGTGCCGCGCGGAATACATGTTCGGTCCTGAACCCAAGACGGGTACCCAGGCGCATGATGCCATGGACTTCGAACTGGAACGCTTCATGCACCTTTACGCGATGAATCGCGGCATCCTGCTCACACCGTTTCACAATATGGCGCTGATGTGTCCGCAGACGGAGGCCGAGGATGTGGACAAGCACACCAAGGTCTTCCGCGAAGCCGTCAAGGAACTGGCGGTGTAAATGAAATTCATCTTGCAAGTAGGGATCCTTCGACTACGCGAGCTCATTCGAGCTCGCTCCGCTCAGGATGACAGTGGAAAGACTTACCCTGCTCACGACGACAGTGGGGAGGTTGTATTCTGATAGTCTGGTTTTCTTCCGAATGAAATGCTCCACGCTGCAGCGATGGATGATCCTGTGCGCGCCGTTGGTCTTTACGGCGTGCGCCACGATTGGGCCGCCGCAGCCTCCGTCACTCGACTTGCCAACGCCGCCAATTGACTTGCGAGCTTCGAGAAAGGGCGATCACGTCACACTCACGTGGACTGTTCCCTCGGTCACGACGGATCGGCAGACCACCCACGATGTTGGCTCGACCCGCATCTGTAGGTCGTTGGCTGCGCAGTTAGCGCAATGCGGCACGCCCGCCGGAGAAATGAAACCGGCGCCGCGGCAGGCGAAGCCCTCCGACCAGAAAGTTCCCGCGTCCTACAGCGACACGCTTCCCGCCGAAATGGAAAGCGACACGCCTGCTGAGATGGCGACATATGCCGTGGAAGTTCTCAATCACGAGGGCCGCGGCGCCGGACTCTCCAACCAAGTGCGAGTCTCGACGGTCCGCACTCTGCCGCCACCGCAAGACTTTCAGGCCCGGGTCACCGGTCAAGGGGTGGTGCTGACCTGGACCAGCGCCGTGCCGCCGGAGAAATTGGAGGACGGCCTGCGGCACTTCGTTCGGATCTTCCGCCTGCCGGAAGGCGGACAGCGGCAAGTCGTGGCGACCCAAGCGGCAACCGGCGGCGCACAGAGTTTCACGGACTCGGGCATTGAATGGGAAAAGACGTACGAGTACCACGCCGAGACCGTGACGGTTATCGACCAGCAGAATATGCTCGAGGTCGAAGGCGACGAGACGCCCTCATTGAAAGTTTTTGCCGACGATGTGTTCCCGCCCTCAGTGCCGTCGAACCTGCAGGCTGTATTTTCCGGACCAGGCCAGAAAGCATTCATCGATCTGGTATGGGCTCCGGTTAGCGATGCCGATCTGGCCGGGTACAACGTTTACCGTAACGAGGACGGAGCCCAGCCGGTCAAACTGAATTCAGATCCGGTGAAGTCGCCGGCCTATCGGGACGAGAGTGTCACTCCAGGGAAGCGCTATTTCTATTCAGTAAGCTCCATCGATGGTCGAGGCAACGAGAGCGGGCGTTCCGAGGATGCCAGTGAATCTGTGCCGCAATAACGGGCAGCCGCGCTGGTCCGCGGAAAGGCTCGCGTCAATTCCGTGACTCGTGTTTAGATAGATGACTTATGAGATATTGCCGGTTTCAATTCAATGGCCAGGCGCAGTACGGGCTGGTCGAGTCTGTCGCGGGGCACGACGCCATTGTGCGGATATTGCTGACCCCACCCGAAGAGGCCGATGGTGACATGGAGAGCCTACGGACTCGGCGGATTGAGTCTGTCCCCCTGGAAGAGGCGGCTCTCCTGCCTCCTGTACGGCCGTCGAAGATCGTTTGCGTCGGGCGAAATTATCGTGAGCATGCGGCCGAACTGGGGCATGAGGTGCCAAAGGAGCCTCTCATTTTCTTCAAGCCCACCTCCGCGTTGCTATCGCCGGGTGGAACCGTCCGTCGTCCCAGGATCTCAGAGCGCGTTGATCATGAAGGAGAACTTGGCGTCGTGATCGGAAAGACCTGCTACCAACCGGCGGCTGACGCCGACATTCGGCAATACATCCTCGGCTACACCTGCGTCAACGACGTTACTGCGCGCGACCTGCAGAACAAAGACGGGCAGTGGACGCGGGCCAAGGGCTTCGACACCTTCTGCCCGGTGGGCCCGCTCGTCACCGACGAGATCGATCCGTGGACCGGTGTGGGCGTGGAAACACGAGTCAATGACGAGGTGAAACAACAAGGCAACACGCGCGACTTCATCTTCACTCTCGACACTGTGATTCGTCATATTGCTCAGGCGATGACGCTGTTTCCGGGAGATCTGATTCCGAGTGGGACGCCTGCAGGCGTCGGGCCGCTGGTTTCTGGCGATACGGTTGAGGTGAGCGTCGAAGGAGTGGGGACGCTGCGAAATCAAGTAGCGGACGAGTGAGGCTCGCCCCCCTACTGTAGGCGGAAACGTTCTTTCATCAGCCGCTGCAGGCGCGGCTTGTACAGTAAATCGTAGGCGAGTTCTTTGTCGGGAAACATCGCCAGGGCCGCGCGCTTCGCGCCGGCGGCCAGTTCCGAGGCTTCTTCTACAGTGAGATTGGGATCCTGACTGATCACCGACATCACCATGCTGATCATTACCTGCAAGCGGCGGATCTTCCGAGCTTCTTCTTCACGGTAGGCTTCCGGCTCCCCTATCGGGAAATTCGAAGCATTCCCGGCTTGCTGCGGCAATTTCATAATTTCCCCTTTGTTCGTCCCACGGAACCCAACCCACAGTTTTGATGACGCAATGCGCCCCGGCGTTGCGCCTTTGGTTATGGCCATTCTGCCTCAATTCGTCCAGAAAGCAACTACTCAACAGGTGTTGGCTGTGGTTAGTTGGGTACGCGGACAGCCCACATCGCAACCATCGAGAGAGAATCAGCATCCAGCAGCTACCGATCCGAAGCCGCACCTTGGACTCGCGAGGGGAGTAAAATCACTGTGCGTCGCTGATTCCGGGATCCCGGACCCAGCCCGAGAATTGGAGACTTCATGGCAGAATCTCTCGATCCCACCAACTCGCAACCGCAACCTGATCCCAACGAGAAGCTAGTGAAGGTGTTCGAATCGGAACAGGAGCCCGAGGCATTGGTGGTCAAGGGATTGCTCGACTCGGCGGGCATCGACAGCGATCTGACTTCGGGGTCGTTGGTGCAGGATGCATTCCCCGGTTTGGGCGGGATGTTGATCCTGGTGCGAGAAGAGGATGCGGAAGAGGCACGGCGCGTGATCGCGGAGGGCCGTCAGTCGGCGCCCGACGACGATGAAACCGCTGAGATCCAGATTATTGAAGAGCCGCCACAGAAGAGCTGACGGAGTGGCCGTCGAGATAGAACGACACCGCCCCGTCCAGGTCGGTTCGGTAAACGCGGGTTCCGGCCGCCGCGAGACGAGCGAGAGTTTCCTGACGCGGCAGCCCGAATGAGTTTTGCGATCCCACCGAAATGATGGCGAACTGGGGCTTCGCTGCATCCAGTAATTCCTCGGTCGTTGCGTTGGCGCTTCCGTGATGGCCAACCTTCAAGAGGTTTGCCGAGGGGTGATGTAGCGCCGCGACACGACGTTCCACCGGCTTTTCCGCATCTCCTTCTAACAGCACCGAGGATTCTCCGTAGCTGGCACGCAGGATCATCGAGTCGTTGTTGCGGGCCTTGTCCGCAACGAAAGCGTCGCGCGAGGGATAGAGCACGCTGATGAGCGAACCGCCAAACGGGAATTGATCGCCTTCCCAATGGCGCACGACTTTGATGTTGAGGGCCTGCGCGGTTGCAATCACGTGGCCCATGCTGGAATGCGGCGGCTCCAGCCCAACCCAAAGCTCAGCGGGCCTGAAGTTTTTCAGCACGGCGATGATCCCGCCAATGTGATCCGAATGCGCGTGAGTGATCGCGACCGCATCCAGACGAGAGAGGCCGCGGGTCCAGAGATAGGGAGAAACCACATCTTCACCGAAGTCGAGTTGAGAACTGCCAGGACCGATTGGCCCTCCGGCATCAATCAACAAAGTTCGCCCCTCGGGTGAGACGAGCAGCGTGGAATCGCCTTCGCCAACGTCAATTGAAGTCATTTCCAGCAATCCTCGATGGATGCGAGGCGCTGGCATCACGAAGGCCAGAACCAGCGAGGCAGCGAGGATTGCTCCGATGCCGGCGACTGCCAGTGCCCGACCGCGACGCGCCATCAACATCGCCAGCACGAGCGCCACCGTTGCCACCACAATAACGACAACGGATGGTGCTGGCACACGCCGTTCCGCCAATTGCAGCGCCCCCAGGCCGTGTACCGTGCCGGTGATGCCAGTCAAGGCGAACGTTGTGAGAAACGCCGGCAGCTTCGCGAACCAGGGAAAAATGTATCCCAGCCCGAGCGCAGCCACCGCGGCCGGCATCATCAACTGGGTCAGCGGTACCACAATCAGGTTGGCGGGCAACCCGATAGTAGTGGCGCGATGAAAGTAATAGGCCATGGGAAGAGCCAACCCCATCTGCATGACGGCGGAGATAAAGATCAGTTCGCAAGCCGACAAAGAAAAGCTTGCGACGCTGCGAACCATGCGGCTCGACCAAGGCTCTCCCACAAATCGGCTGAGGCGAGCAGAGATAAACTGCAGGTCCACGCGTAGTTGTGCCACCTTCGGCGGCAGTTGCGTGGCAAACTCGTTCGAGTCCCAGTGCAACAAGGCCTGCTTGTAGAGCTGGGTAGTGCGCTGAAGAATGGGGACTCCGATGGCTGCGACGATGAGGACGCAAGCGAATGTCATTTGGAAACTGGGAGTAAGAATCTGCCTTGGATCGACAACCAGCAGCGCCAGTCCGGCTGCTCCGATCGCATTCACCATGGCGCGATCGCGATACAGCAGCCGCGTGCCCATGTATACCGCGAACATCAGCGTGGCGCGCCACACCGGAGCTCCCACTTCGGTGATGAACGCGTATCCGACGCAAAACGAAACGGTCAGAAGAGTCGCCGGGATTTCGGTCAGTCGCAGCCTTCGCAAACTCCAGAAGATCACAAACGCCAGGATGGTCACGTTCATGCCCGAGACAACCAGCACGTGATAGGTGCCGGAACGCTGAAAGTCAGCGCGGGTGTCACGATCGATAAACGCTTCCTCACCAATCATCATCGCGTCAATCAGAGCAGCCTCGCGGGCTGGCCAGAGTTGGTGCACCTTGGCGACGATGCTGCGATGCAGCCGGCTGCGCCACGCTTCCAACCTGGAACCCGTGTAACCAGGCAGCAATTGCACGTCTTCGATCTTGGCGGAGCCGAGTGCCGCGACGCCGTGATCGGCCAAATAGGCCTCATAGTCGAATGCGCCGGGATTGCGAAAGTTGCGTGGTCGTCTCAACTTCGTGGCAAAGCGGATTCTCTCGCCAAAGCGGAAGATTGGCATAGAACCGGCAGAGTTTGGCTGGCTGTTTTCGGACGCTTCTTCGCCCAGCTCGGCTGTTCTTGAGTGCGGTCCATAGACGCCCAAGTGGATTCCGCCATGCAAGAGAAATAGCGCACCATCGGCGGTACGAATTTCCTCGGTTTCGACGTCGAGGGTCTGGCGGATTTCGCCATCATGCGCCTGTAGACGGCCGTCCCTGGTGACGTGAGCAACGATTTCCAGGGGTTGACGATCGGCCAGGGCTTGAATGCTAGCGTCTAGTCGACCGCCACCGACACGTGCCTGAATATGGAGAGCCCCGATGAGAAAGAACACGCCTAGCGCGAGAATCCACCCCAAGCTTGACCTTCGCGTTCTGTAGTACGCGGCGGCAGCGAGGATAATCATCGCGGCGACCACCCACCACAGCGCAGGACGCCATGCGTGCACGCCGGCGATTATGCCGGCTCCATACGAAAGAACAATCCACAGCATGGGTTGGCGCGAAGCTTTCAGGGAAAAAGCTGGAGGACCGACTGAAGTAGGCGAAGCGATCATCGCGATCACAAAACGAGAGAAGAGATAAAGAAGCGAAGCGGAGCTAGACCGTCAAACTTACCTATGCGGACGTAAATTAACTCACCGCGCGAGATGCACGACACTCTCGAGGTGATAGGTCTGCGGAAACAGATCGACCAGGTGCACCTGCTCGATGCGATAGCCACCCGCAAGCAGAACCACCAGATCGCGCGCCAGCGTCGCCGGATCGCAGGAAACATAAACAACGCGTGGCGCGCCCAAGGTCGCCAACAATCGCGCCACGCGTTCTCCCAGGCCACTTCGGGGCGGGTCCACCACCGCCAGGTCGGGCTTATGAACGATAGGAGGTGAGAACTGCACCCTTCCCGACTCGCCCCTTGCTTTCTTCACGGGCCAGGTATTGCTCCGTGGTAGCCCGGACAGCTTCTCCATTCGAGCTCAGATTGTAGGAAAGATCGGCTGAGGATGTCTGTGACGACTCAACAGAAACGATGTGACGAAAGTCACCAGCCAGGGCTGTGGAAAACAATCCTACACCCGCATACAGATCAAGAGCCAGTTCGCCGGATTGTCCCGCAGTGACGATCTTTACTAGTTCGTCGGTCAGATAACGATTGGTCTGGAAGAACGAACCGGCGCTCACGCGGTAGGCTGCCCGTTGAGTTTTGTAAGCCAGATGATCGGCGCCGGCGGTTAGCAATCTTTCCTTGGAGTCCGGGTGCATCGGTCTTCCTCTCCCGAAATACCATACGCCCGCGATCTCAGTCAGCAATGTGCGAAGGTCCTCCACCCACGCCCGGAGCGAGGCCCGGCGCGAGTCCGGCGTGCATGAGACTTCCAGCAGCATCTGCGTGTCGTCGGCATTCGCAAAGAATTCAACTTCGCGCACTCCTGGCGGCACCTTTCCGGCGCGCCCGCTCTGCCACAGTACTGCGATGCCACGATTGATCAGCGGAGAACTGATCGGGCACTCTTCGACGGGCAGCAGATCGTGCGAGCGCATCCTGAAATATCCCGCTGCGAACGATGGGCTGGTCTGCACCTGGAGACGCGAGCGGTTGCGATAGTTCCAGGGCGGTGAGGGATGGACCTCGAATATCAGTCGATAGATCCACCTTGGCGGTCCGGCGCAGGGTCTCGCGCAGAATTTCTCGTCTTGATCTCGAGTTGATGCTCGTAGCTGGTGTGCTGGTAATGGCAGCCGCCGCATTGTCCGAAATATGGGCATCCTGGCTGCAATGCGGTGCGGCGATGGCTCGACGATCTTCTCCGTCTGCGCGCGAGCGAATCCCGGCTTTCTGTTCGGCGAGAGAAGCGTCGATTTTTTCTCCCGAAAGGACGAAGGGAACGAAGACAGCTTTGCCTCGACCGTTCTCGTCCGCCGGCAGGTGCGCCAATCCGTCGCCGCCGTAAATCAGCTTTTCGATTGTGAGGAGCAAGAATTGATTCTAAATGACGCGATCAGAATGCCCTACCCGCCGCCGCGCCCGAAGCCCAGGCCCACTGGAAGTTGAAGCCGCCAAGATGACCTGTCACATCGACAACTTCGCCGATGAAAAACAAACCGGGAACCTTGCGGCTCTCCATGGTCTTCGCGGAGAGTTCGTTGGTGTCGACGCCACCGACGGTCACTTCGGCTTTTTCGAAGCCTTCCGTTCCGGCGGGAGTGATGGTCCAGGCATGGATCTGCTGCTCGAAATCGGCGAGAGCTGCATTTGTCCACGATTTGGGAGCGTGGAGCTCTACCCAGCGATCGGCGAAACGGTTCGGCAGAACGTTTCGCAGTTCGGAGCGCAACGTCGCGATGGTTCGCGGCGTCTTCGGATCGCGGAGGATGGGTGTGATGCCGCGCTCCGGCGCTAGATCAATTTGGATGGAATCCGGCCTCGTCCAATAAGACGAAATCTGCAGAATTGCGGGGCCGCTCAGCCCGCGATGCGTGATCAGCATCTTTTCGCGGAATTGCTGGCGATCGCACAGAGGCGATCACCTCCATCGAAACGCCGGAGAGATCGCAGTAATGAGCACGATCGTCTGCATTGAACACCAAGGGTACGAGTCCCGGACGCGGCTCTCGAATCTTGATCCCGAACTGCCGCGCCAAATCGTAGCCGAACGAGGTCGCGCCAATCTTGGGAATCGACAGACCTCCGGTTGCGACGACCAAGGCTGGTGCGTGGAACTCCGCGGTTCCCGTGCGCAGGATAAAACGTGGACGCGCGCGTCACCTCTCGAATCTTCGTATCCAAGAAAATCGTTACGTTGGCTAGTCGGCATTCCTCCTCGAGCATCGCCAAAATATCTCGCGCCGAGCGGTCGCAGAAAAGTTGGCCCAGCGTCTTTTCGTGATAGGGAATGTGGTGCTTCTCGACCAGAGCAATGAAGTCTGCGGGCGTGTAGCGAGCCAGCGCTGACTTCGCGAAGTGCGGATTGGAGGAAAGGAAATTCTCCGGCCGGCAGTGGATGTTGGTGAAATTGCAGCGGCCGCCACCGGAGATCAGGATCTTCTTTCCGAGGCGATCGGCGTGTTCGAGCACCGCAACGCGGCGTCCGCGCTTGCCGGCTTCGATGGCGCACATCAGGCCGGCCGCTCCGCCTCCGAGAATCAGTGCGTCGAAGGAGTGGATCACTGGCGTCACATGTAAAACAGGCTGAGGCGCGGCAGGCCATATTTCTCCAGCAGTCGCTTATTCACGTACTGCTTCTGCAATTGATCGATCTGCGGACCGGACATCTTCCGGCGATAAGGAGCGAGATCGCGATCGGCCTGCGCCCGTACGGTCACAATCTCTTCATCGGAAGTCGAAGTGAGAAGCATGGCGAACAGTTTTTCCTCCAGCACCGTCAAACGCCGTTCCATGTCTTCCAGGCGCGCGCTGGTTTTGTTTACCGCTTCCTCCGCCAACTGGCGCAGTGTCTGCGCAGTCTCGAGAACAAAAGGTCGCGTGGACAATCCGACCCCTTCCTGCAGCTTCGCTGTCTCAAGCAAGTCTGCGTTTCGACGGAGATAGGCAGCCACGACGTCAGGTTCGAATCCTTGCCCGGCCTTTGATTTCGCGGTCGGCTCTGCGCCAGCCGCTCCCACGGCGGCTTCCTTCATATCTTCAGCCGCAGTGAGCACCTCCTGCGAGCAGTAAGCCAGGCTGTTCACCTTCTTCGTCTTCGACGGACGTTGATCGTAGCGATCAAAAGCAGCGTCGATTCCGCGCAGCACGGCCTCGAGCGGAACTCCTGCGTCTTTCCACGTTTCAATCAAGGCCCAATCGAGGGTCGAGAGCAGCAGCCCGCCACCACGCCGCTGCAGATAGCGCTCCTCGATCTCCGTGAAGTAGTTGAAGTAATTGTCCACGGCGGGTTAGCGAACGACACGCGAATTGGAAGTCGCAGCAACACCGTCACCGTTCTTGGACTTGGATGTTGTGGACTTCGACGACGGCTTTTCGGCTGCTTTCCCGGGGGCGGCATCCTTCCGCGCAGATGCATTTCGCTCCCAGATGATGCGAAGACCTTCGAGAGTGAGGAAGTCGTCCACTTCTCTGATGTATTTCGATCCCTTGCCAATCATCGGTCCCAGGCCGCCCGTCGCGACGACGTGGGTCTCAGCACCCAACTCAGCGAGTAGAAGTTCGAGAATGCCGTCCACCAATCCGAGGTAGCCGTAATACAGGCCAGACTGCAGGCTGCCGACGGTGTTCGAGCCGATGACGCGCGCGGGCTTGCGAATCTCCACGCGGGGCAAGCGTGCTGTGCGGTCAAACAGAGCGTCGGCAGAGATGCCGATGCCGGGACAGATCACTCCTCCGAGATATTCGCCTTTGGCGGAAACGCAGTCGAACGTGGTCGCTGTGCCGAAGTCCACGATCACGCAAGGTCCGCCATGCTTTTCGAAAGCGGCGACGGCGTTGACTATGCGGTCGGCTCCGACTTCCGCAGGATTGTCGTAGTGCACGGGCATCCCGGTCTTGACGCCGGGCTCGATGAAGAGAGGACGCAGGTTGAAATAGCGCTCGCATACCTGCCGCAACACGGGGTCCAGCGGAGGGACCACGGAGGAAACGACGATTCCATGAATGCCCTTCGATTCGAGCCCCGCCATGGAAAAGAGATTGCGGAAGAGCACGCCGTATTCGTCGACGGTGCTGCGGCGGGAAGTGGCGACGCGCCAGTTTGCCAACAGCCGCTCGTAGCGAGGAATCTCGCTCTCTTCGCTCCCAAGATGCACCTTGGCAACTCGGGCGAAGACACCCAAAACCGTATTCGTATTGCCGACATCGATGACTAGTAGCATGACTTGAAAATCGTCACGCCTGCGTCTCGCAGGCGTTTACCTCTCTCTCACGGTTCCACTCAGAACAGTTTGCACTCCGTGTGCGGTTCGAACTTGCAGAAAGCCGCGCGTGTCGAGCCCTTCCGTGGTTCCCTCGAAGGCCGAACCGTTCTCTTCGATCCGGACTTTCTTTCCCTGCACCCAGGACGAATTTTCCTGGAAGCGCTGCAAAATCGACTCTCTCGCGTCGACACTCCCCGTCAGCTGCTGGTATTCAAGGTGAAGCGATTTTAGCAAAGCTGCCACGAGTTCGACGCGCGACCACTCGCTTCCCGTAACCAGCCGCAACGATGTGGCTGGCAGTTCTCGCGGGAAGGTCGCCTGGTTAACGTTGATTCCGATCCCGACTACGATGTAACGAACGCGGGTGGCTTCGGCGTTCATTTCAGTCAGGATGCCACAGACTTTTTTGCCATCGATCAGGAGATCGTTCGGCCATTTCAGATCCGCCTTTACGCGGGAGTCGACCTGCTGGATCGCCGACTGCACGGCCAAACCCGCGGCCAGCGACAATACCAGAACTTCGGAAGGCGGCAACGGGGGACGCAGGATCACAGAACAGTAGATGCCCGTCGATCGCGGCGATTGCCAGGAGTTGGCTGCACGTCCGCGGCCGGCTGTCTGTTCTTCGGCGAGAAAGACGCTGCCTTCGGGAAGCCCCTCAGCCGCGGCTGCCATGGCTGCCGTATTCGTCGAACCGATCTTATAAAAGTGATGAAGGTGTGTGTCGAAGATGGTGCCACGCAACGGGGGCTTCAAAATTTCCGGCAGCAGCAGATCGGGCATGGAACGCAGCTGATATCCAGTTGCGGGGTGACCGGCTACGTCGACTCCAAGGCCGCGTAATTGCTGGATCAAGCGCCACACTTCCGAGCGGCTCGAGGAAATTTCCTGGGCAATCTTCGTCCCGCTGACCACTACCATCGCGTGCTCCATCAGCAGGCGCACGATGCGGCCAAGGCGAACATCCGTTTGCTGAAGTTCGTGTGCGGGCGCACCGGCCCGCGAGCTTTTACCCTTGCGATTTGTAGCCAGCTTCGTGATGCGGAAATTATGCGCGAATCGCGCCGAAACAACAAACCGGGAGGGATTTCTCCTGTCGAGACGTAGCTCGCTACGTCTAACTCGCGATCGGCGCGAGAGGATGCATGGGAATCTAAGCGGGAACAACCCTCATGCTCATATCGGCGGCGTGAGTCGAATGGGTGAGAAGTCCGACGGAGATGAAATCGACTCCAGTTTCGGCATAAGCACGGACGTTCTCCAGGCGAATCCCGCCCGAGCATTCGACAGGAATCCGGCGATCCGACTTCGTTACATCCTGCTGGGAGCAGCGCTCCACCGCCCGCCGCACGTCGTCGGTAGACATATTGTCGAGAAGAACGGCTTCGGCGCCATGCGCGAGTGCCTGTTCCAACTCGTCCAACGTCCGCACTTCCACCTCGATGGGCTGCGAGCCACGCCGGTTGTGATGGGCGCGCTCCAAGGCCGCCGCAATTCCGCCCGCCAACGCAATGTGGTTATTCTTGAGCAGCACGCCGTCGGAGAGATCGAGGCGATGATTCTGTCCGCCGCCGCAGCGCACGGCATATTTGTCGATGGCGCGCAGTCCCGGGGCGGTCTTCCGAGTATCGAGGATGCGAGCCCGCGTCCCCGACACCGCCTCGACGAACTTGCGAGTAAGGGTTGCGATCCCGCTCATCCTCTGCAGGAAATTCAGGATGACGCGCTCGCAGGAAAGAATCACCCGCGCGTTGTGGCGGACGACAGCCACGGATTGTCCCTTGTGCAGGCGCACACCGTCAAAAATCTCGGGGTGTGTGGTTACCTCGTAGTGAGCTGTGACGGCTCCGTCCAGGGCAGCGTACACATCCAAAATTCGCGCCACACATCCGATGCCTGAAAGGATGCAGTCCTGCTTCGAAATAATAGTCGCCGCCGCCCGCTGGTTGGGATCGATGCAGGCATAGCTGGTGGCGTCGCGCGTCGCCCGGTCTTCGAGCAGCGCGTTCTCCAGGATTGCGGTTAAACGTCTTGAGTTCCAGTCCATAAAGTGTAGGGACGGACGCCTCGTCCGTCCGCGGGTCGCAGACCTGCTGTCTTAGTTGTCATCTGGAATCGCGCTCGATCCGGAGCCAAAGCCATCGAGCTTCGCTCGACCCCGGACGAGGCGTCCGGGGCTACATTGAGCAGCCCAATTCTTTCAGCTTACTCTTTGTTTTCTCCTGCAGGACAACGAGCTCTTGACCTCGGCGGCGCAGGCCTTCCACTACTTTCTCCGGCGCCTTGGCCAGAAACTGCTCGTTGCCCAGCTGCTTCTGATTATTGGCCAGCTCTTTTTCGATCTTTTCCAGTTCCCTCTTGAGGCGCTCGCACTCGGCGGCGACGTCAATCTTACGTTCGTAGATCACGTGAACATCGAAACGCGCGGTACTGCGTGCGCCCGCAAGCTTGGACAGCGAGTTCTCGACGAACGTAATCTTCTCCACGCTCCCCAGGCGCTCGACGGATCCACGATTGTGCTCGATCATCGTACGAATCTGGGGCTCATGAGCAAACACCTCGATCGGAACCTTGACCTTGGGCTCAACTTTCAACTCGGCTCGCACATTCCTCAAGTTGACGATCAGGTCCTGCAGGATCGCCATTTCGGTTTCGGCAGCGAGATCGAACTGCTTCTCGTCCGCCTGCGGGTACGCCGCTAGCGCAATCGACTTGAGCGGAGGCTTACCCTCGTACATCGCCTGCCAGATTTCTTCGGTGATGAACGGCATCACCGGATGCAGCAGCCGCAGCGATGCGTCGAACAAGTTGACAAGATTGGCACAGGCTACGCGCGCTGCGCTCGTGTCGGCTCCTTCTTCATAGATCAGCCGGGGTTTGATGAGCTCCAGGTACCAGTCGCAGAACTCTCCCCAGAAGAAATCGTAGATGCGATTCGCCGCCTCGTGAAAGCGGTACGTCGCCAGAGCGTCATTCACGTCCGCCGTTACACGGTTGAATCGAGACAGAATCCACCGGTCCTCGAGCGTCACAGTCTGAAATCCACTAACACCCTTGTGGAGACAGCCGCCCACGGCTGGTGCGGGCCGCAGGCCGGGTTCGATTCTGTCCACATTCATGAACATGAATCGCGCCGCATTCCAGATCTTGTTGGCAAAGGCGCGATAGCCGTCGGTCCGGCTCTCGTTGAAAGCGATGTCGGTGCCGGGAGCAGCCATCGCAGCCAGGGTGAAGCGCGTGGCATCGGTGCCGAAGCGCTCGATGATATGCAAGGGATCGATCACATTGCCCTTGGTCTTCGACATCTTCTGGCGGTCGGCGTCGCGCACCAACGCGTGAATGTACACGTGCCGGAACGGCACGCTGTCGTCCTTCTTGGCCGCCTCGCCATTGGCCCTTTTAATGGCCGCGTCCTGCTCATGTTCCTGCATGAAGTGACAGCCGAACATGATCATGCGCGCCAGCCAGAAGAAGAGGATGTCGAAACCGGTGATCATCAGCGTGTTGGGATAGAACACGTCGAGATCCCGCGTCTTCTCGGGCCAGCCCAAGGTCGTAAACGGCAACAGGCCGGAAGAAAACCAGGTATCGAGCACATCCGGAACCTGCTCGAGTCTTGTGCCCCCGCACTTCGCGCATGTCGTGGGCGCCGCGCGCGCCACGATCAATTCTTTGCAACCGGCGCACGTCCATGCCGGGATGCGATGGCCCCACCACAACTGGCGCGAGATGCACCAGTCGTAGATGTTCTTCATCCAGTTGAGATAAATCTGGCGGTAATTCTCCGGGACGATCGTGATCTCGCCGCTCTCGACAGCTTCGATGGCGCGATCGGCCAGCGGCTTGATCTTGATGAACCACTGCTCGGAAAGCCGCGGCTCGATCACGGTGCCGCAGCGGTCGCACTTGCCGAGCGAGAGCGCGTAATCCTTTTCGCCGACGAGAAATCCCTGCTCCTGCAGATCGGCCAGCACGCGTTTGCGCGCCTCGAAGCGGTCGAGGCCGGCATACGGGCCGGCATTCTGATTCATGTGCGCGTGCTCGTCCATCACGTCGATCTGTGGCAGATTGTGGCGCAGGCCCGCCTGAAAATCGTTGGGATCGTGCGCCGGAGTGACCTTCACAGCTCCAGTGCCGAACTCGGGCTGAGCCAGTTCATCGGTGATGATCGGGATCTCGCGCTTCATCAGCGGCAGCAAAACCTTCTTGCCATGCAGATGCGTGTAGCGCTCGTCCTTCGCGTTGACAGCGATCGCGGTATCGCCGAGCATCGTCTCGGGACGCGTCGTCGCTACCGTGATGAACTCATCGCTTCCAATCACGGGATAGCGAATCTCCCACAGCTTTCCGGGAACGTCTTCGTGCTTCACTTCGAGATCGGAGATCGCGGTCTCGTGCCAGGGACACCAGTTCACGATGTACTTTCCGCGATAGATCAGGCCTTCTTCGTACAGCCGGACGAAAACTTCGCGCACCGCGTGCGAGAGATTTTCGTCCATGGTGAAGTACTCGCGGTCCCAATCGACCGAGGCGCCGAGGCGCTTCATCTGGTCGAGGATCGCGCCACCGTAAAGTTTTTTCCACTCCCAGACGCGCTCGATGAATTTCTCGCGGCCCAGTTCGCGGCGCTTCTTGCCTTCGCGCTCGAGTTGCTTCTCCACCATCATCTGCGTGGCGATGCCGGCATGATCGGTGCCGGGCAGCCATAGCGTGATGAACCCGCGCATGCGATGCCAGCGCACGATGATGTCCATCTGCGTCTGGTTGAGCATGTGGCCCATGTGGAGGCGTCCGGTTACGTTCGGCGGCGGCAGTAGAAGGGTGAACACGGGCCGGGTTTCGCCGGGTGGTGGCGTCTTCACCGAGAAGAGCTTCTCTTGGACCCAGTAGTCGGCCCAGCGCGTTTCAATCGCGCCCGGTTCGTACGCTTTGGGGAGTTCGTGAGGCATAGAAACAGTCAGCACTCAGCCGTCAGCAACCAGCCAGTCGAAACGGCGTTCGGTCCAACTGACTGCTGAATGCTGAGTGCTGAGTGCTCCCTGTGATCTTACAGGCGGAGGAAAAGAAGGGTCAAACAAGAGAAATAAGCGGAGCCGAGAAACTACTTCTTCCGTCCCAGTTTGCGGGAAATCTCTTCCACAATTTGCGGGCGGAGGCCGGCGAGAACGCTGTCTACGATGCTGGCGATCGACGGATCGGAGTCCACTGCAGCTTCGACGTCTTCGATGGCCTTGGTTGCGCCCACGGCGGCTGCCATTGCCGCTGTGTCCGGCGGAGGGGTACTTTCGGTTGCGGATGGCGACGCGGCGAGCGGGGCATGGCCATTGCCTGATTCGTGACCCTGGCTTTGAGTGTCGGCGGCCGCCGCACTGATTGGCGCCGCTTCCGATTCTTTGTGCCCAGCATCGGCGGCAACTGGCAGCTCCGAGGCCGCTTGTGCTGCGCCTTCCGTAGTATTTCCTGGAGACACCACCTCGCCCTGTGCGGGTGCGCTCTTCGATTCTTCGATTGCAACTGCATCCGAGGCTGTCTTGAATTCGGCTGCTGCAGTGCTCTCGGACTGCACACTCTCCGTCGAAGCTGCAGGCGCTTCAGACGAGACTTGTGGCGCGGCAGGTTCGGACGTCGCCACTTCCGGCACGGGCGACGCTGCAGGCTGAGTAAGCTCTTCCGAGGGCGGCACTGGGCTTGCGGCCTGCTCAGCGTGCGAGCTGGCCACATTCTCCAGTTCTGCCACGGCGGCGCTGACGGCCTCCGTCGCGGCGCTGGCTACCGCACTCAAGGTTTGCGCCGCTTCTGGCGCTACTGTTGCTGGGACTGAGATCGAAGATTCCGGTGTGGTGCTTAGAGATGACAAGGTTGCACTGGCGTCGGCCACGGCAACCATGGATGCTGTTCCAGAGTGTCCGCTTTCCGCTCCGGCATAGGCGGCGTAGGCCTTTTGCATCTCCTGCTCAAGGGACATGGCGGCTTCTTCTGGGGCCAGAGCCACGGCAACGGCAGCCCAACGCGATGCGGGTGTTGACGAATCGCCGGTAGTGCCGACTGCCATCGTTACCGGTTCAGCGTAAGGCGCGGATGATGTCTCGTACGAGGATCCATTTCCTGAACTCGCAGCCTGGGTCGCCGAATCTGTTCCGAGGGTCGCAATCGCCGCTTCGACTTCACCGGAACCAACCGCGACCTTCGGTTCGGTCTGAGGTGGCTCCGCCGGTGGCTCAGTAGCGACAACTGGAGCAACAGCGACCACTTCCGGAGTGGGCGCAGGTTCGATGGCGGGAGGAGGCGCTTCATGGCTTGAACTTTGGACTTCCGTCGAGGCTATCACCGCCAATTCCGGCGCCGACTCCGCCGGCTTGTCCTCGGAAAACTTCCCCTTCACCCGGGCGGCCGCGGCGGCCAATGCTGCGATTTCCTCCGGCGTAACATCTTTGGGCAATCCTTCGGGCGCCAGGGCGCCAAGGTCGAAGCGCTCTTCGGTGGTCTTGACCGAGGGGGCTACAACCGGCATCTGTTCAATCACCGAGCGCACATCTTTGCTGCTCGCTTCAAAGGCTGCAGGTTCGTCCGCCTCGACTTCCTTAGCTTTCTTTTTTGAGGGGAACGAGATCCGGTTCTTCCATCCCGCATCCTCTTCCGCTGCCATGGTTTTGTCGTATCTCGGTTCGTCAGACGTGGCGCGGGCAAAGCGGCCCGGCTTGGAACTCTCGGTGCGAGGAACAATCTTGTCTTCGAGTTTGGTGAGCGCGCTCAGCAGTTCGCTGGCCTCAAATGGCTTAACAATGTAGCCGTCGGCGCGGACCCGCTTGGCTTCTTCCGGCTTGAACGGCTCCAGCTTGCCAACCGTCAGCAAGACCGGAATGCGCGAGGTCTCGCCGTGCTTCCTTGAGGCGCTGGCAGACCTCCAGCCCGCTGTAGCCGGGCATATAAACGTCGAGAACAATGAGGTCGGGTGGTTCGGCGATCTTTTTCAGCGCCGCGGAACCGTTGTTGACGGTGATGACTTCGTAGCCCGCATCCGCGAGGATCTTCCGCCCCATATTCTGGGCGGTCACGCTGTCATCCGCGAGCAGTATCTTCCTGGCCAAAGGTATCCTCTGAAGAGGGGAGATATCGCGAAGGTAACCCGACCCTTACCCTAAGTCAATGATCCAGAAGGGAAGTAACAGGTTACCAGTGGTCAGCACCTTGTGCGCGAAGCGCTTACAACACGGTACGAAAGTTCAGCTCAAGTCATTTCGGGGCCGACACTGCCTTGCCGGGACGCTCGCTGCGGTTCGCTTGAGCGGACCCTTCGGCGGGCTCAGGGCAAGCTGCGTCCGCCCTGACATGTGCTTAGAACGGAATGATCTTCTTCAACCCCTTCTTTTTCTTTTTCTTGCTGCTGGAAATTTCCTCGTCGCTGGCGGGCGGTGAGTCGTCAGCCTTGGCCGTGGCTGCTGACGATGATTGCCCTGCTGGATTTCGTTCACCTGCGGGGCGGCGGAAGTGACGGATCGGCCCCGGCGTCGGTTGGCTTCAGTTCGTTGGGATCGGCAGGCACGTTCGGCTTCAATTCATTCGGATCCGGCGGGCCGGCGGCGTCGTTCCGGTGGCTGCGGCCCCGAACGGCGAGCCTCCGGGTGGAGTCGCATCCGGTGGCGTGCGGAGTTACCCGCTCCGGGCTTGACCATTTCGACGGTTGCAGCCTTGCCGCCGGGTTCGGGCATCCGGCCGCGGCAGTCTCCCTCCGCACAACGTGGTTGCCGCGAGTGGCTCGGATCCACCAGAGTCGGTTCGCCCACCCCGGCGGCCGGAGATGTCCGGGCCTTTCTTCATCGAGCCCCATAAGCTTCTGGGCGGTCGTGGATTCGCGGCGGCTGGCGTCCTCGGCTTTGTTCTGCGCCACCGCAGCTTTGGTCGGACGCGGAATCGGCTGGTGCAACGCCGCCAGGCGCTTCTTGGCATCGTCGGAGCGATCCATGATCGGATAGCGGGTCAGAATCTTGGCATAGGCCGCGCCGGCATCCTTGGTGAACTCTCCAATGTACTTCGCCTTGACCGCTTCGGTCGCGCAGCCGCGCGGCATGTCCGTGCGCGTCGCAGGTCGGAGCGCTGCGCAGGCGCGCGATCTGCCCTTCATAGTTCTGCCCGAGCAGATAGAGCGCCTCATCGGCGCGGCTGTACAGCGGATACTTGTCCACCAGCGATTGCAGGCGCGCGATCGACGCGGGATACGACTCGCGCAGGTAATAGAAGCGTCCAATCTCGAACTCGCGTTCGCGCCAGCACTTCCTGCACTTCCAGCAGCGTCTGCTTGGCCTCCGGCACGAGCTTGCTGTCGGGGAACTGCAGAATCACCTTGCGGTATTCGTCCTCCGCGCGCTTGGCGTGGGTGTAGTCGCGGTCGGCTTTCTCCATCTGCTGGTAGTGGATGTTGGCGATCTTCAACTGCGCCTCGGCCGCTTCCGGCATGTTGGGGAAGAAGGTGATGAAGTCGCTCGTATTCCTGCTCGGCCTGGGCGAGCGCGGCGGTTCCGCCCTCGGCGTACCAGGAATCGCCCACCGCCAGCTTGGCGCGGGCGATGAACTCCGAGTCCGGATAAGTATTGATCAGGGTCTGCAGCGTCAGGCGGGCCACGTCGAAGCGGTTGTGCCGCATGGCGTCCATGGCCTTGTCGAACAGGACCTTGTCAGGCTGCTTCGAGCCGACACCGGCCAGCGGGTTCACGGACTTCTTGTTGGTGCAAGCCGCGGTGAGAGCCAGCAGCACGCCCAGCACCGCAATCAACGGAATTCGACGTGACATATGACCATCTGGAGATCAAGGTTCTCAAAGTTTCAATCGGTTGCAAAGTTTCAATGTTCTGGCAGAGGCGTCGACTTGCCAACCTTGAAACTTTGACAATTTGCCTTGCTAGACTTTCTGCAGCGCGGCTTCGGTCGCTGCCTTCAGCAGAGCTTCGGCATTCTTCTTTGGATCGCCGTTGCCGAACACGGCGTTGCCCGCCACCAGAATTTCTGCGCCGGCCCGCACCACATCGGCCACCGTGTCGAGCGCCACGCCGCCATCTACTTCGATGCGGTAGTGCAGGTTGCGTTGTCCGCGAATCTCGGCCAAGCTGCCGCATTTTGTGCAGCGTGGACGGGATAAACTTCTGCGCCCCGAAGCCCGGGTTCACCGACATCACCAGCACATAGTCCACAATGTCGAGCACTTCGCGAGAGCGTATCCACCGGCGTCGCCGGATTGATCACGACGCCCGCCAGGCAGTCGTGGCTCTTGATCAGGTGCAGCGTGCGATTCAGATGCCGGCAGGCTTCCTGATGCACCGAAATCCAGTCCGCCCCGGCATCGGCAAAGGCGGGAATGAATTCGTCCGGATTCTCGATCATCAGGTGGCAGTCGAGCGGCAACTCGGTCGCCTTGCGCAGCGACTTCACCACCGGCGGCCCGATGCGTCAGGTTCGGCACGAAGTGACCATCCATGATGTCGACATGGATGACATGCCGCCCCGCCTCGCCCGCGGCGCGCACCTGCTCGCCCAGTCGGGCGAAATCAGCCGAAAGAATCATTGACGGTGCCAGTTCGATCAACGGGACTCTCGGAACGTAGCCTCAGAATCCGGCTTTCGCAAGGAAACGCTTCTTCAAATTCTAACACGCGGAAAGCCAGGCCGCGGGGCGCCTGTATCATGCCCTGGAAGTTCACGGAATGCGAACCCCCAGCTAGTTCTTCGGCTGGGGATTTGTTCGAGCCTTTCTGGGAGCAGTCCTTTTCCAGTCTGCTCGAAGTCTTGCTCCATGCTCGTTCTTCCATTCGCCCAGATACTTGCTCATGATGGGCATCGCGGCCTGATTACCTTCCTGCATTACGGCCGGCAATTCATGCAGGACTTTCTGGCCGACCGGCGAGGAATAGAACGCGTTCATGGCCTCGATGTCCCTCTTCGTGAAATGCGCTCTGGTAAGCCGGGATCATTGCCTGCGAGATTTCGTCGCCAGGCATGCCTTTGACCAGGTCGTCCATCGCCTTCTTCAACTGCGTGTCGAAGTCATCCGGCAAGCTTGCCGTTATCCTTCAAAAGCATGTTCGCGAAGCAACTGCTGCATGGAGGACGCTCTGGACCTCCATGGTCCTTCTCAGCAGATCGTGAGAATCGCATCGTTCGTAGGTAAAGAATAACGTCGTCTCTCGAAGCCGGCTCGTCGGCGTTTTGCGCGAGCGCGGGAACGGCATGGAAAAGGACTATCGAGGCGATCAGCAGGCGTTTCATTTGCGAACCTCCGTCAGCTCAGAAGCGTATCCGATCAGCGCCCCGGGTCTACTGGCAGGTCTTCACGTATCATCGTAAGTAGCCCCTCTATGCTCGAGGCAGGATGTCCGATCGACACGCGGGCTCGCGATAGCGGCTAGGCCCGCATGCTAATCTCGTCCGGCGTGTCCCCATCGATCCAACTCGCGCCTGCGGCCTGCTCCGTGACCGCCGTGTTGCTGTGGGGAGCGGCCGACTTCGCCGGCGGATATGGCTCTCGCCGCGCCAACGCATTCGTGCTCACGGCATTTTCGCATTTGTGTGCTTTTGCGCTGATGTTCGGTGGCATTCCTCACCGCGGCCCCTTCCCGACCGCACCAGCATTCTGTGGGCGATGCTGGCAGGCGCAGTCGGAGGATTCTCGCTATCCATCTTCTATCGCGCGCTTGCCTCCGGACAGATGGGCCTCACCGCGCCCATCGCCGCGCTGCTCGGCGCCGCCATTCCCACCCTGGTCGACATCGCCATGGAAGGCGCGCCCAGCCACTGGTCGATCGCCGGCTTCGGGCTCGCAATTCTTGCGATCTGGCTCATCACTCGGCCCGAACCTAAGGGCGAAAGCGACGAGACGGGGCATCCGAAGGGTGTCGGCTATAGCCGCCCTTGCCGGCGTGGGATTCGCGGGATTCTATCTCTGTATTCATCAGGCCACCGGGTCGCCGGCTTGGATCGCTGCCATTTCGCGCATCGCATCCTTTGGCGCGACCGCCATCGCAGTCATCGTCACCCGTGCCCCGCTCAAGCTCGACCGTCCCCGCGTTGCGCTCGGGATATTGCGCGGGTTCTTCGACATCACCGCCAGCGCCTTGTTCATCTATGCCAGCCAGCACGGACGGCTCGACGAAGCCGTCGTCATCACGTCGCTCTACCCTGCCGTGACCGTCGCTACTGGCCCGGTTCGTACTGAAAGAGCACTTCAGCCGCTGGAAGTTTGTCGGATTGCTGGCCGCGCTGGCGGCTGTACCGCTAATTGCTGCGGGCTAACGTATTCCATATTCCGGAATTAAGAACAATTGAAAGAATGTGGTATAATAACTATTGTTTACTTATTGTTCCTTATTCTGGAATACGGAATGGGCATTACCCACCCATTAGATATATTGATCGTTCTGAAGCTCGTTGCCAACCGCAGCACCGGCAAGCGGTGGACGTATGCCCAACTTGGAAATGAGTTTGGTACCAGCGCATCGCAAGCATTTCGCTCAATTCAGAGAGCTGAGGAAGCGCGATTGCTGAACGCCCCAACGGTGCCTCCTCCGCCCGGACTGAAGGTCGATAATGATTCCCAACTCATGTTCTGGCCTAACAAAACCAATGTGAAGGAATTCCTGATCTATGGATTGAAGTATGTGTTCCCTGTAAAGCGCGGAGGCCCGACCCGAGGAGTTCTAACCGCTGAAGCGGCACCTCCGCTAGCGCTCCATTTCTCTGCCGAATTCCCATTGCCACCGGTTTGGCCATACCCGCAGGGCACCGCCCGTGGGATTGAATTCTCCCCCCTTCACAAGAGCGCGCCTGCCGCCGCCTTACGGGACCCAAAGCTCTACGAACTGCTCGCACTTGTGGATGCACTCCGGGAAGGCCGATCTCGAGAACGTGAAATCTCTATTCGAGAACTGGCACAGCGAATCGACCAGTGATTGCTCGCGCCGAGAATCCGAATTTTTGGCCGCTTCTCAAAGTGGCCAGGAAGCTCGGGCCCTTGCTCGACCAGATTGCATTCGTTGGAGGCTGTGCTACCGGCTTGCTTGTTTCTGACCCGGCCGCCGGCCCGGTTCGGCCGACCCTCGACGTTGATGCCATCATCGAAATCGCCTCCTATGCTGACTTCATGAAACTGGAGGCTCATCTCACTCGGCTTGGATTTCAGCGCGACCCCGGCTCGCTGATTTGCCGCTGGTTCGCAGACAACCTGATCTTGGATTTGATGCCCACAGATACCTCCATCCTCGGATTCTCCAATCGCTGGTACAGCTCCGCGCTCGAAAGTGCGCAAACAATTTGGCTGGGAGAAATTGAGATCCGGCACATCACCGCCCCTCACTTTCTCGCCACAAAGCTAGAGGCCTTTCGGGGAAGAGGAAAGAATGATTTCGCGATGAGCCATGATCTGGAAGACATCATCACGGTAATCGACGGCCGTCCAGAAGTCGTCGAAGAGGTCTATGCGTCAGAAACGCACTTGCGCCGTTATCTTAGAGAGGAATTCGGAACCCTAATATCGAATCCCGCGTTCAGCGACGCGCTCCCGGGACATTTGCTCCCGGATGCTGCCAGTCAACAGCGAATTGGTATCGTGATCGGCCGAATTCAGCAGATAATCGATCTGACCTGACGACAATGCCATTGCTTGAGATCCGCAACCTGACCAAGATCTTCCCGCAAGCCGAGTCGGTATTCGGGGGGAAATCGCGGTCTGGAGTTCGCGCGGTAGACGATGTTTCGCTGGATATTCACGCTGGAGAGACGCTTGGCCTGGTAGGCGAGTCCGGTTCCGGCAAGAGTACCCTGGGACGCCTCATCCTTCGCCTGATCGAGCCGACTTCGGGCACAATCAAACTCGAAGGCCGCGATCTGTTGTCGGCCGGGCGAGGCGAGATGCGGCGCTGGCGCCGCGACCTGCAAATCATCTTTCAGGATCCATTCGCCTCGCTCGATCCGCGCTACCGCGTGGAAGACATCATTGCTGAACCACTGATCATTCATAGGAGAACTGAGAATCTCGATCTCCGACACCGCGTCTCCGAACTCCTGCGCGCCGTCGGGCTCGACGAGTCTGCGCGCACGCGTTATCCCCACGAATTTTCCGGAGGACAGCGGCAGCGCATCGGCATCGCCCGTGCCCTGGCGCTGCGTCCCGAAGTTCATTGTGTGCGACGAACCGGTCTCTGCCCTCGACGTCAGCGTCGGTGCACAGATCGTCAATCTGCTGGCACAACTGCAGCGCGATTTCGGCCTGACCTACCTCTTCATCTCGCACTCCATGCCGGTCGTGCGCTACCTGTCGACCCGCATCGCTGTCATGTACCGGGGCAAACTTGTCGAGGTGGGAGACACGGAGCAGATCACCAACCGTCCAGGCCACGCCTATACCCGCAGTTTGCTCGACGCCACGCCTCGCCTGTCGGTTTAAAGATACCTTGAACCGCCCATTCATTATTTCTTGAGCCGCCTCCAGGCGTTCCTGCTAGACTCTTGCAACCAATTTCGCCGCGCATCACTCCTACATCGCTTTGGGGAATCAGGTTCTGTGGCCACGATAAATTCGACTCCGTACACTCTCAGCGTTCCACGCGCGCCCTTAAGTATTCGCACCCTGGCAGAGCTGGTGCTGGGCTTCGCGGGCATCCTGGCCGTGCTGTGGCTGCCGCGGCATGAGCAAGTCATTGTCGGTCCCGTAGTCCTGTTGACGCCGTTGGCTCTGGTGTTGTGGCGCCGCCCTACTTTGAATGAGCTTGGGCTCGGGATTCGTGGATTCTTGCGTTCGCTATGGATTCTTCCAGCCGCGGTCGGACTTTCCATCGTAAGCATTCTCGTGGCACAGAACTTGGGCACGTTTCATGACCTGTATCAACCGGACTTCGCCCATGTTGGCGGATATGTTCTTTGGACCCTCTACCAGCAATTTCTGTTGCAGGACTATTTCATGCCGCGCATGACGCGCATACTGACGAGCCATGGCGCAATTGGGGCCACCGCCGTTCTATTCGCCATAGCTCATCTGCCCAACCTGCCGCTGGCTGTGGCGACCCTGGTGTGGGGAGCAGTTTCGTGCGCGCTCTTCCGACGCTATCGCAATCTTTACCTGCTTGGGTTAACCCAGGGATTGCTCGGTTTGTGCTTCGCGGTCTGCGTCCCGGATGCGATGCATCACCACATGCGTGTGGGTCTGGGATACTGGCACTACTACGGCACACACCGCTAGCCTTGAAGCCTGGTAGAACGGAAAAGTTTGGGATCGTAACGATGTTTGTTTTCCTTCGTGATCCTTCGTGTCCTTCGTGGTTCACGCCTTTTGACTTTTGCCGTCCGGTCCTGCCGGTTCACTTACGAGCGGCCTTGGCTTAGAATCTTTTCCGCACATAGAAAGGAAGCATCGCTTGACCACCCTTCCCCAAACCGGACTCGCGTTCAATGGACACTCGATGGTTGGCGCTCTCCAGCGCGTGCTGGTGTGCACCCCGCGCACCGCGGGATGGAATCAGCCGGAGCGAATTGCCCGATGGAGAGATCTTGGCTTTCATCACGAGCCGGACTTCGCCCTGGCAGAATCGCAGCACGACACCCTATGCCGCGAACTACGAGGGGCGGGCGCAGAAGTTCTCGAACTGCCTCCCGGTGCGGATCTTTCCCTCGATGCAGCGTACGCCCATGATGCCTCCCTGGCCACCGACTACGGGTTGATCGTGCTGCGGCCCGGTAAGCCCAACCGCGTGGCAGAAGGCGCGCACCACGGATCCTTTGGTATTCACCTTGGTATTCCCACGCTTGGCGAGATCGTCGCGCCAGGGACGACCGAGGCTGGCGACATCGTGTGGCTCGATTCGAAAACCCTGCTCATCGGTCATGGATACCGCACCAATGCGTCTGGAATCGAGCAGATACGTCGATTGCTGGAGCCGAAAGGCGTTGAAGTGATCTCGGCGCCGCTGCCGTATGGTCCGGGGCCGTCCGCTTGCCTGCATTTGATGTCCTTGATCAGCTTGCTCAACGAGGACACCGCCCTGGTCGACCTTCCCTGGCTCGCCGTGGAAACCGTGGAACTTTTGAAGGCACGAGGCTTTCGGCTGGTGGAGATCGATTACACCGAGCGTGACACGCTCGCCTGCAATGTGCTCGCATTGGGTGAGAACCGCCTGCTCGCACTCGAAGAGAACGTCAGGACCAACGACCGCCTGCGTCAGGCTGAATTCGACGTTCGCACCTTTCCCGGCAGGGAACTCTGCATCAACGGCAGCGGTGGCCCGACGTGTTTAACGCGTCCTTTATTAAGAGGCTGAATTTCATCTCGCACAATCGCACACGAAGACAACCGGCGCCAGCAGGCTTCGAAAGTTCGCATCCTGTCATCCTGAGCGAAGTGGCTGCTTCGCGATTAGCGAAGCGGCCACGCAGTCGAAGGATCGCTGCACTCTGGTGCACCTTAGCGAGCCGAGATGTTCCGACCCTCGTTCCTGCTTCCGGGTTGATATGATGTTGCTGCCAAAGGAAATCCTCAGGAGAAAAACCCAGCGATGTTATTTTTCCATCAGCGATTCCTCCCGTTTTTTCTGCTCGCGATGCTGGGAACGTCGGCCTTCGCGCCAGGGCAAACCGCGCCGCCGCCCACGATCACGGTCGAAGCCGTAACCAGCGCGGAGCCACTGCATGACGGGATTCGAATTCAAGCTGGGGCAGCAACTATTCAGATCACTGCTCTTCGCGACGACATCGTCCGTATACGCATCTCGCCCGAAGGTACCCTTCCCGAAGATGCATCCTGGGCCGTTCTTGCCGAAGCCCGCAGCAAGTCCATTGATGTGAAGCCGTCACAGGATGGCGGGTCGGTAGGATTCCGCACCGCGGCACTCGATGTACGCGTGGAACGCGAGCCGCTTCGCATCGTGATTCGTGATCTCGCAGGCAACGTAATCTCTGCAGATGCAGTCGGACGGCCCGCAACGTTTCAGCGAGGTGGGTTTTCGGTCTTCAAGCAAATGGCGAGCGAACATTTTTACGGGCTGGGCGACAAGGCCGGCTCGTTCGATCGCAGGGAGCAGGCCTACACGCTGTGGAATACCGACGTCGCCCCGCAGGAATCTACGGACCCTCTTTACAAGAGTATCCCTTTCTTTCTCGCGATCAACGGCGCCCACAGTTACGGCATTTTTCTCGACAATACCTGGCGCACCTGGTTCGACTTTGGCAAATCCACCCGCGACGCCTACTCTTTTGGCGCGGAGGGCGGCCCGCTCGACTATTACTTTATCGATGGTCCCAGTCCAAAGCAGGTAGTGGAGTCCTACGCATACCTGACAGGGAAGCCGCCGCTTCCGCCGCTGTGGGCGCTCGGTTTCCAGCAGTCGCGCTATAGCTATACTCCCGAATCCCAGATCCGCGAGATCGCGACGCGCTTGCGCGCCGACAGAATTCCCTCGGACGTGGTCTATCTCGATATTGACTATCAGGATCGAAATCGGCCCTTCACCGTTAACTCCAAGACCTTCCCCAATTTTCCCGGGCTGGTCTCCGATCTGCGCAAGCAGCACTTTCATCTGGTGAACATCACCGACCTGCACATTGCCCACGCGGCCAATCAGGGATACGCGCCCTATGACACGGGCCACGCCGGCGATCATTTTGTGAAGAACCCCGACGGTAGCGAGTTCGTGGGGGTTGTGTGGCCGGGGCCAGCGGTGTTCCCGGATTTCACGCGCGCGCAATCTCGTGAGTGGTGGGGCGGTCTTTACCAGGATTTTGTGAAAGACGGAGTAGCCGGATTCTGGAATGACATGAACGAACCCTCGGTGTTCGATGGGCCGGGCAAGACCATGCCTCTCGACACCGTGCACCGCATCGAAGAGCCGGGTTTCGCGACCCGTACCGCCACCCACGCCGAAATTCACAACATCGTTGGACTCGAAAATGCCCGCGCGACCTACGACGGCCTGCTCAAGCTCCGTCCCAACGAGCGCCCATTCGTCCTGACTCGCGCCACGTACGCCGGAGGCCAGCGCTATGGATTCACCTGGACCGGCGACAACTCCGCTACATGGAATCATCTCCGTCTGTCGACGCAAATGGTGCTCAACCTCGGCATCAGCGGCATCTCATTTGTGGGCGCGGACGTGGGTGGTTTCAATGGCTCGCCGCCGCCCGCACTGCTCACGCGTTGGGTGGAGCAGGCTGCTTTCTCTCCGTTCTTCCGCGATCACGCAACCAAGGGCTCCCTGCCGCATGAAATCTGGAATAAACGGACTGGAACAAGAGGCGATTCGCCGTCACTACATCGAGACCCGCTACCGGCTTCTGCCTTACATTTATTCTTTGGCGGACGAAGCTTCGCGCACCGGGCTACCGCTCATGCGCTCGGTATTTCTCGAGTTCCCTGAGATCTTCGCGCCGTCCTCGCACGGCTTCGACAACATCGACACAGAATTCATGCTGGGCCCCAACCTGCTGATCGCTCCTCCGCCGTTTGGGGAAATGGTCAATGATTACGCAGTGTCCTTCCCAGATGCCGCGTGGTACGACTTCTGGACCGGCGACAAAATGGCGGCTCAACCCTCCACGCCCTCCATCGTCGAAATCGTCAATGCTGCACCAGAAGTGAAGTTCCCAGCGCCGCGCACGATTCATCCTCCGCTGGAAACAATGCCGGTCTACGTCCGTGGCGGGAGCATCCTGCCGCTCCAGCCGTTGGTCCAGAACACCGAGGAAACTTCCGCCCGTTGGAGCTTCGCGTTTATCCCGGCGAACATTGCGCCGGCTTCATCTATCTCGACGATGGCCACACTCTCGACTATCAGCAGGGCAAGTACCTGCGCCAGAACTTCACTTGCCAATCGGACGCAAGTTCCATGCGGCTGAAATTTCACGCGCGCGAAGGTTCGTTTACGCCCTGGTGGAAGTTTGTGGAAGTGGTGGTCTACGACTGGCCCTCTGCCCATGCCGAAGCCAAGGTCTCTGGCAGCGCGTATCCGCTGAAGACTTCTTACGATCCGAAACAGCACGCGCTGCACGTCACTCTGTCTGACGTCACGGCGGAAGCTGAGCTCAGCATACGCGGCAGGTCCAGTCACTAGTCCCCGATCTTCGCACTGGAGGTTTTCCTTTGCTCAACCGTCGCCGATTCCTTGCCTCCGCTGCAACCGGAGTCGCAAGCGCGTCGTTCTTTAGAACCAACCTTCTTGCAGATGTTGGAGCACCGGCGCCTGAGCTTTCCTCAAAACTTGTGTACAACGTGAAGGACTACGGGGCAACCGGGAGCAAACAGGACGATGCACGCCCCGCCCTCCAGAAGGCCATCGATGCTTGCGGCAAGTCCGGCGGTGGCACGGTGTATGTTCCGCCCGGCGAGTACACGTCCGGACAACTTCACCTTCGATCCGGAGTGCGACTTTACCTAGAGGCCGGCGCGACCCTCTTTGCTTCGCTCGACGGAAGCCAGTTCGATCCGCCGCCTAAATCCGCTTTGTCTGATCGGCGAAGACCTGCACGACATCGCCATCGAAGGCCGCGGCACCATTGACGGGCAAGCCTCCTACGAGTGGCGGCCGAACAATTTCACCGACTTCTACATTCGCCCGAACCAGCGCCTGATGGAAGCCACCGGGAAGCCGCTTCTCCGGCCGTTTCCTTCCGCATTCGGCAAAGAAACGGTTTATCCGCGCCTGGTTCTGCTGCTTGCGCTGCGAGGATGTGCGCATCACCGGCCTCAAGTTCCTACGGTCGCGCAGTTGGACCATCAACCCGTACGCCTGCAAGCGGCTGGTCATCGACGGCGTCTACATCTACTCCAGCCCCAAGGAAGGTGTATGGGCGGACGGCATCGACCCGGACGGATGCCAGGACGTGCGCATTTCCAACTCCACCATCGAGACCGGCGACGACGCCATCGTCTTCTATTCGTCGGACATCTGGGGTCCCGCGTTGCCCACCGAAAACGTTACGGTGACCAACTGCCGGCTCTCTTCGGCCTCCAGCGCGCTGAAGTTCTGCGATGGCAACTCGAACGCGGTCCGGCGAGTGACCATCGACAACGTCGTCATCACCAACTCGAATCGCGGACTGGCGTTCATGGTGTTCGATGGCGGCGTGGTGGAAGACGTGGTGATTTCGAACGTCTCGATCGAGACTCGCCGCTTCGATTGGTTCTGGTGGGGAGATGGCGACCCGATTCACTTCAACATCAAGCGCCGCAGCGAGGTGGACGGAACCAAGCGCGACAATGAGCCGCCTGCCGGCAAGATCAGAAACGTCTCGATTTGCAACGTGATCGCTCACGGCACCGGCACATCGGCCATCAACGGTCATCCCGATAGCTGGCTTGAGAACGTCCATCTCGACAACATTCAACTATTCGTCTCTCACGATCCGGCGGCGCCCTACGAAGACACACGCACCGCAATTGCACTCCGTCAGGCTCGCAATTTCTCGTTGAGGGATGTTCAGATTCGTTGGGATCAACCGCACTCCACGACGTGGCGATCAGGTCTCACGGCAGAAGACGTCGACGATCTGCGATGCGATACCGTGGACGTAGAAGCTGCGCCCGCATCCACCGCTCCTGTAATCGAGCTAACAAATGCCAAAAGGGTAACGCTGCGTTCTTCGCGCGCTGAGACGATCCACATCGCCGGAAAAGATACGCGCGACGTCCGGTTGATCCAGACCGACTCGACGATTTCATCGGATACCGATGTCAAAAAAGACGCAATCCTTCGGCAGTGAACTCTGACGGAAGAGCGCCTGGAGCACGCCGATCAAGCCGCATCCGAATCCGCCAGCATCCTGTATGCTGAGCAGTTCAAACCCATTCACGTGAGAGTTGACTGAAATGCGCACAGAAGCGAGCCGTCGTGATTTTCTGCGCGGTGCGGAGGCGATCGTGCTGGCTGCCCTGCTGAACCGCGCCTATGCAGGCGTTTCCTCGGATGATGTCGCGGGTGACGAAGACTTCTGGGAACAGATCCGCCGCGCTTACTTTCGCGATGGAAAGCTGATGAACCTCAACAACGGTGGGGTCGCGCCCGCTCCTACCGTGGTCCTGGATGCCGAGATCGACGCTATCCGTTATAGCAACCAACTGCCGGCTTACCGCATGTGGAACGATCTGGAACCCAGGATCGAAGAAGTACGGAAACGGCTTGCCCAAATGTGGAAGGCCGATCCCGAATGCATTGCCATCACTCGGAACGCCAGCGAATCCCTTCAGATCGCACAGTTCGGCCTTGACCTCCAACCCGGCGACGAAGTTCTCACCACCAGCCAAGACTATCCCCGGATGATTACCACGTGGCAACAGCGAGAGCGCCGGGAAAAGATTGTGCTCAAGCAACTGGACTTCACCGTGCCGGTTACCGATCCCGGCGACCTGGTGCATTTGTTCGAGCGGGCAATTACACCCCGTACTCGCGTCATCCATGTTTCGCAAGTGGTGTTTATGACAGGCCAGATCTTTCCTGTTAAGGAAATCTGTGCGCTGGCACGGGAGCGGGGGATTACCAGCATCGTGGATGGAGCCCATGCATTTGCGCATGTGCCTTTCCAGTTCTCTGACTTTGACTGCGACTTCTACGGCGCCAGCCTGCACAAATGGCTGTCGGCTCCTATCGGTACGGGCATGTTGTATGTACGCAAGGACCGCATCGAAAAGCACTGGGCATTGATGGCAGCCCCTGAATCGATGGACAAGAACATCCGCAAGTTCGAAGAGATCGGAACCCACCCCGCGGCCATGCACAATGCAATTCTGCAGGCGCTCGAGTTTCACGAGCAAATCGGTGCCGAGCGAAAATTTGCCCGCTTGAGATACTTAAAGCAACGCTGGGCTGAACGCTTAAGCAAACTTCCGGGCGCTAAAATGTTGGTTGGCTTGGGCCCGAACCAGTCCGGCGCCTTCGGAACGATTCACTTCGAAAGCATCGATCCCGGGAAACTGAGCGATGTGCTCCTGGCGAAATACAGCATCCTGGTGACGCCTATCTCAGCGCCGAGCGTTCAGGGCATCCGTGTCAGCCCGAATGTCTACACGTCAATTGCAGAAATCGATCGGTTCTGCGACGCGGTGGAAGCCATCGTTGGTCGTGCCTAAGGTCTGCTGACGGACCCGCGCCTCGCCTCATACAGGCAAGGGCGCTGCGGTCGCGACTCTGATGGCGTCGGCTCGTTCCTGATAAAATCAAGATGCATGCTTCTTCCCTTCGTTCGTGAACTCTTCACGGACGTAGAACTGCTTCCCGGATTTGCGCGTGTAGCCTCCCACCTGAAGGAGGGCACGGGGCGGATTCGTGTTTCCGGGCTATCGCCTACAGCCAAAGCCTTGCTTCTGGTGCTGTTGCGCCGTGCGGCAGAACGGCCGCTCATCGTTGTAGTCAGCGACAACCGTGGCATCGAGGATTTCGTTCCAGTACTGCGCGGCTTTTGCGAACTCACGGCCGCGTGTGACCCAGATTCAATCGTTGCTCTGCCCGCCCGGGACGTGCTCCCGTTCCAGAATCTCTCGCCGCATCCGGAACTCCAGGAGGAACGGGCGACTGCGTTGTGGAAGATCGCGACCGGCAAAGCGTCGATCGTTGTTTCGCCCATTGCTGCCACCGCGATCCTGCAGCGCTCGGCCGACTATTACACCGATCTTGCCCGCATTTTGCGCCGCGGCGAATCGTTCGATGTCGACAACCTGCTGGGCCACCTGAATACCGTTGGCTATGCCTCGGCCGATGTAGTCGAGATGCCCGGCCAATATGCTTTGCGCGGAGGTATTCTCGATGTTTACTCGCCGGAAGACGAACGGCCCGTCCGCGTCGAATTTTTCGGCGACGAAGTGGAGTCCATACGGCGCTTTGATCCGACCTCGCAGCGGTCTTCCAATCCCATCGACGAAGCTTTGCTTCTTCCCCTCACCGAGACCCCGGTCAGTGATCAACTATTGGGCGCCATTCACACCCGTCTTTCCGGCAAGCGCATCGCGGGCAACGAAGAGATTGTTGAAGCTGCGGTCCGCTCCGGCGGAGTAACGGTCTTCCCTGGCTGGGAGTTTTATGCTCCCGTCGCCGGATCCGACCGCACTGTCTTTGATTTGCTCCCGCATGCGGCTGTCCTGCTCGACGAACCGGATCTTCTCCGCTCCGAGTTCGATCGCTTCTGGACGCGCGTCGGACGAAATGCACGAGCGCAGCGGAGTCGGCAATCTTGTTCGTCCGGAAGATTTGTACCTTCCGCCCGACGACTGGTGGAAAACAATCGCGACTTTGACCGGGCGCCGATCTCGAGCATCTCGGCATTACGCGCAGCGAAGATGCGGACTCAACTGTCACGATCCTCACCCAGCCCACTCCCCGCTTCCACGGCGCGGTTCCTTCGATGCTGGAAGAAGTACAGAAGCTCACCGCCGCCGGCAACCAGGTTCTGTTCTCAGTCCCAAATACCGGCGAGGTTGAGCGCCTGGCGGACATCTTTACGGAGTACAACGTCAGCTTCAAACTTGGAAGCCGCACCCGTGGCGGTGAAAGTTACGCCGACGAAACCAGCTACTTCGCCGGAGAGGTCCACACCACCACGTTGGCCAAGGCCTACGTTCCTGACGGAGTTGCATTTCCAGAGGCCCACCTGGCCATCTTCGGCGCGCGCGATCTGTTCGATGAATCCGAAGCGGTGGCCTCACGACCGCAGCGCCAGAAGTCTAAAGTCTCCGCATTTCTTTCCGACTTTCGCGATCTGCAGGTTGGGGACTACGTAGTCCACGTAGAGCACGGCATCGGTCAATACCAAGGCCTGAAGGAAATCAATCAGGGCGACGGCAATGCCGAATTCATGCTGCTCGAATATGCCGAGGGTGCGCGTCTCTATGTACCTCTCACCCGACTTGATTTGATTCAGAAATACCGCTCATCCGAAGGCGCAAAACCGGCACTCAGTCATCTGGGCACGCAAGCCTGGGCCAAGACCAAGGCTCGCGTGCGCAAGGCGATGAAGGACATGACCGACGAGCTGCTCAAGCTCTACGCCGAGCGCAAAACGGCCAAGGGACACGCCTTCCCTGAAGGAAATGAGTTCGTCCGCGAGTTCGAAGATGCCTTCGAATTCAGTGAAACCGAAGATCAGGCCCAGGCGATTGGCGACGTCATGCGCGACATGGAATCGACTTTGCCCATGGATCGCCTGTTGTGCGGCGATGTCGGCTACGGGAAAACCGAAGTCGCCATGCGGGCGGCTTTCAAAGCCGTCAGCGACAACAAGCAGGTTGCGGTACTTGCCCCCACCACGGTCCTGGCCTTCCAGCACTACGAAACCTTCAAGCAGCGCTTCGGGCCATTTCCGGTGACGATTGAAATGATCAGCCGCTTCCGCAATCCGAAGCAGCAAAAAGAAATCTTGCAGAAGACGGAAGCCGGCAAGATCGACATCCTCATCGGAACGCACCGCATTCTCTCGAAGGACCTGAAATTCACCGACCTCGGATTGCTGATCGTCGACGAAGAGCAGCGCTTCGGTGTCCGTCACAAAGAACGGATCAAGCAGATGCGCAAGCAGGTGGATGTGCTGACCATGTCGGCGACTCCGATTCCGCGCACGCTGCACATGTCTCTGGTTGGGTTGCGCGACATGAGTGTGATCGAGACGCCGCCCAAAGACCGCATGGCAATTCAGACAGTCGTCGCCAGCTGGGATGACAAACTGATCCAGTCCGCGATCGAGCAGGAACTGGAACGCGGCGGACAAGTCTACTTCGTCCACAACCGCGTCGACAGCATTTGGGAGATTGCGGCCAAGCTGCAGGAACTCGTTCCCAAGTCACGCATCATTGTCGGCCATGGCCAGATGGGTGAGACTGAACTGGAAAAAGTAATGCTGCAGTTCATGCATCACGAAGCCGACATCCTGGTCTCGACCACAATCATTGAGAACGGCCTCGACATCCCGCTCTGCAATACAATCCTGATCAACCGTGCCGACCGGCTCGGCCTCTCGGAGCTCTATCAACTGCGCGGACGCGTCGGCCGTTCGAATCGGCGCGCCTATGCGTATCTTCTGATCCCCAAAGAAGTCGAGCTCACGCCGATTGCGCGGCGGAGACTCGCAGCGCTGAAGGAATTTTCTGACCTCGGCGCGGGATTCAAGATCGCGGCCCTGGATCTGGAACTGCGAGGCGCCGGAAATCTTCTGGGCGGCGAGCAGAGTGGACACATTGAGGCCATCGGCTTCGAGCTTTATACGCAAATGCTCGATCGTGCCGTCCGCGAAATGAAGGGTGAAGTCGGACCCGACGAAGCGGAGACGCAACTTAATCTGGGCCTCAACATCCGCATTCCCGCCGAATATATTCCTGAAGAGAATCAGCGGCTGCGGATGTACAAGCGTGTCGCTGGAGTTGAACGAGAATCGCAACTCAGCGATGTCGGAGCCGAATTGCAGGATCGCTACGGCGAACCTCCCCAGGCCGTCCGCAATCTCCTCGACTACGCTTCGCTCAAGCTCCTTTGTATGCGCGTGGGAGTGAATGCGATCGAGCGCAAGCGGGATTTCGTGACATTCAAGTTCCGTCAGAATGCCGCCGTCGATCCCGAGCACCTTGCCCGTTTCGTCTCCAGCCAGCGTGGCGCCCAGTTCACCCCGGACGGCATGTTGAAGTTTGTCTTAAAAGCGGCCGCAGCAGACGAAGTCCTGCGCGTCCTGCGCACAGTGCTGGAACAGCTGGCTGCGGAGGAAACGCCCTCTGAAGTTCGCTGATCATCATCCATGAGCCATGTAGTGTGCCCTGTTCTCCGATGTACTCGGCTGCGATGCATCCTGGCGAGCCGGAATACGATCTAGTAAATCAATTGATCCCATACAAAATTATTTCGCCCCGTTCTCGGACGGTGTGTTGAAATCTTCAGATCGCAAGCACGAGAGATTGAAGGCAGCCGCTATGACTATCCCTGACGAGAAGTTTTATCGCGCTCAGATCACTCGGCGCATCGACTTCGCACCTGATCTATGGATGTTCCGCATCCGCACCGGAGGTGAGTTCACATTTGTGCCAGGGCAGTACGCTACTTTGGGAGTGGAGAACAACGGCAAACGTGTCGAGCGCCCATACTCCATCGCTTCTTCCCCTGCGGAGGACGAAGTGGAGTTCTTCTTCGAACTGGTCCCTGAAGGCGCGCTGACGCCGCTGCTCCACGCCATGCAGGTTGGCGATCAACTCCTCATGCGTAAGATCCCCAAGGGGAAATTCTCGCTCGACCCGCACAACGGCAAGACCAATCATCTACTCATTTCGACGGTTACCGGCGTGGCCCCTTTTGTTAGCTATGTGCGGACACTCTCAAAAGATTGGAAGGAAGGCCGGTTCGATGGTAGTCATAAACTCTACCTGCTGAATGGCGCGAGCCGCCCGTGGGAGTTTGGGTACATCGAGGAACTCAATCAGTTTGACAAAGAGTTGCCGTGGTTCAAGTACGTGCCCACTGTCAGCCGACCGTGGGATCATCAGGAATGGTCCGGCGAGATCGGGCGAGCGGACGACATCCTGCGCAAGTATGCCGATCACTGGGAACTGGACGCGAGCAATACGGTCGCGTACCTGTGCGGGCATCCGGAGATGATCGAGCATAGCAAGGCAATCCTGAAACGGCGCGGGTTCACGGAAAAGGGAGCTGTAAAGGAAGAGGTCTACTGGATACCGTCGAAGTAGTCACAAAGCCCTTCGTGATACTTCGTGTCCTTAGTGGTAATTGTTTTTGAGTTGTCCTGCCCCGTTGGCCCTCGGTGGTGATTAGCTCTCCGCGGGGGCGAAGAAGACCAACACCGCCAGTTCCTCAGCAATGTCGTAGAAGCGATGCTCCACCTCGGCAGCGACAAAGAGGACGCTTCCCGCCGAGACTTGCTCATCTTGATCACCCGACTGGAAGCGGGCCCGGCCGCGTATCACGTAGTACATCTCATCTTCGTGATGGGGCCGCTGCGGGTCGGTCGCGCCGGCCGCCAGCACGTACAATCCGGCACTCATGGACGGCACGCGCAGAAACTCTCGATAAAGTTTTCCGCTCTGGGAACGTTGCGCGTCAATGGCGTTCACAGTGAAGAACTCTGCTTTCGGTTGATTCACGATGAATTCCTTTGGATGAAATTGGAGGGCATCAGGCTTTAACCAGTCCACGAGTCATCCGACTCGGTGTCGTCGCCCTGATCATTCGTCGCAATCACCTGGACTATGTTGATTCCGGGAAATTGGCCTAGCTGAGTCAACTGCTCCTGCCAATTGCTGAGTGGCGGAACAAAAGTTTTGTCGTAGGCGCTGAAACCGTTGACTATGATCTGGATGCGAACGATTTTTTCGTCCGGGTCTGCCTTAGCTGCCGCGGAAATATCCCAGGCTTCCGCAGGGTTCTTGCTGTGAGTGCTGGTTACATTCATATCTACGCCAGCGTCTAAGCCAGAATTCCTCCGAAAACCAGATCGGTGAATTGCGGCACCAGGTTATTCGCCTGCAGATTCCCTTCGGGCTTGTACCACTGGTAGATCCAGTTGATCATGCCGAGCAGCGCGAAGGCCGCGGCGCGCGGGCTGACCGCTCCTTTCGCACTGGCGCGCACGCTGCACCTCGGCCATCAGGCTTTCGACAAAGTGGATGTAATCCTTCTTGCGCGTGTTGATGCGCTTGCGTAGTGCAGGGAGGCAGCGGATGGTTCTCGTGCAGCATGACGGTGATCTCGCGATCGTGGGGGCTGAGCACAACTTCGATATGCAGGCGGATCAGCGCGCGCAGCCGCTCTTCGGGATCGGCAATGCCGCGCACCGGAGCCAGCACGCGATCCTCGGTGATCTCCATGGCGTGGTTCATGATCTCGAACAGGATTTCGTCTTTGCTCTGAAAGTGATGGTAGAGGCCGCCCTTGCTGAGCTTGAGCGCCGCCGCGACGTCGTTCATCGAAGTGGCGTCGTAGCCGCGCTGCTGAAACAAGCGGGCGGCCGTGCGCAGAATTTCCTGCCGGGAATCGACCAGAGTCTCGCGAGCCATCGCGTGTCATGGTAAACAGTTGCGCTCCGGAATGCCAACGGCTCCGTGAACTGTGGGCGCCCGGAGCCGGCTTGGCCGCCGTTACCGGTACACCTTCAGGAATGAAGTTCTGCTCCTGCATCGGCGGCCGCACGTACTTGGTCTTGTCGAGCGGCGGCAGCTTGAGGCGCTCTGGCGTTAGATCCCGGTAAGGAATCATCGACAGCAGGTGCCGGATGACGTTGAGCCGCGCGCATTTCTTGTTCTCCGCATTCACCACGTACCACGGTGCCTGCTTGATGTCGGTGACGGCGAACATCTCGTCCTTGGCGCGCGAGTATTCGGCCCAGTGCTTGCGCGACTCGAGATCCATCGGGCTCAGCTTCCAGCGCTTGGTCGGGTTGTTCATCCGATCCTGAAAGCGCCGCTCCTGCTCCTCGTCGCTGACCGAGAACCAGTATTTGATGCAGGATGATTCCGGAGCGCACCAGCATCCGCTCGAACTCCGGGCAGCTGTGCATGAACTCCTGGTACTCCGACTTCGGTGCAGAAGCCCATCACCCGCTCGACGCCGGCGCGGTTGTACCAACTGCGGTCGAACAGCACCATCTCGCCCGCCGCCGGCAGGTGCGCAACATAGCGCTGGAAGTACCACTGCGTCTTCTCGCGCTCGGTGGGCGTGCCCAGCGCCACCACCCGGCAGACGCGCGGATTGAGGGTCTCGGTGATCCGCTTGATGGCGCCGCCCTTGCCGGCCGCGTCGCGCCCTTCGAACAGGATCACGACCTTCAGGCCCTCGTGCCGAATCCACTCCTGCAGCTTTCACCAGTTCGATCTGCAGCCGCCGCAGTTCGCGGCTCGTAGTCGCAATCTTTGCCCAGGAGCAAGGCCTTCGACGTCGTGATGTTGTCTGACGCTGCTCGCATTCTCTTGGAACTCCGCCCGGCGCGAGCCTGCTTTTTCTCCGAACGCGAAACTGTTTTCTTGAGCATGGTGACAACGCCTCCCGCAGGACCGACCCTCAAGGGTACTCGCTTCCGGTAGGCGCTAACTCCTAAATCTCCTTTGGCGAAGATGGCGTGTTCCGTTTTAGGATTCAAGCAAGTTCAATCATATGTGATAGATAGAACACAATAGGTCCTGACTCCGCAGCAACTCGGGGAGGCGGAATCTGGGTTACGCTTGACACTCGAAGGGCAAGCCAGCTAGCATCGTTGCAGAACCGACCGACCGGTCGGTCTTTTAATATTGCAGTTTTTCCCCGTGGGGATACACTAAGTCCCATCCCCAAAAAACAAGGGTTCTTATTCTCCCCTTGTGCTACGAGAGGAGCACGACAGTGGTCACTATTTTTTACGAACGCGACGCAAAGCCCGAGGCACTGAAGGGCAAGACGATCGCTATCCTTGGCTATGGCAGCCAGGGACACGCCCAGGCCCAGAATCTTCGCGACAGTGGACACAAAGTCATCGTCGGTCTCGATCCTAACCGGAAGAGCGCGCAGCAAGCGCGGGCCGATGGCATGGTTGTGGTGGCGCCCGACGAGGCCGCCAAGCGCGCCGACTGGATCCACGTACTCACGCCGGACGAGACGCAGGGCGAGCTGTATGAAAAGTCCATCAAGCCCTATCTGCACCCCGGAAAAGTGCTCGGCGTCTCCCACGGCTTCAGCATTCATTTCAAAACGATCGTCCCGCCCGACGACGTCGATGTGGTGATGATCGCTCCCAAGAGTCCGGGTCACCTGGTTCGGCGCGTCTATACGGAAGGCCGCGGGGTGCCGGCGCTGCTTGCGATCCAGCAGGACGCGAGCGGGCATGCCCACGAACTCGGCCTTGCCTACGCGCACGGCATCGGCTCAACTCGCGCGGGCGTTCTGGAAACTACGTTCAAAGAAGAGACCGAGAGCGATCTGTTCGGCGAGCAGGCGGTGCTGTGCGGCGGCCTGACCTCGCTGATCAAAAAGGGATTCGAGACGCTGGTCGAAGCCGGCTACGCGCCGGAGATTGCCTACTTCGAGTGCCTGCACGAGGTAAAGCTGATCGTCGACCTCATCTACGAAGGTGGATTGGACCGCATGCGCTATTCCATCTCCAACACTGCGGAGTATGGTGACCTGACGCGCGGTGAGCAAGTGGTCGGCGATGCCACGCGGCAGGCGATGAAGAAAACCTTGGCCGATATCCAGTCCGGCAAGTTTGCGCAAGAGTGGATTGCTGAAAACAAAGCCGGCTGTCCGAATTTCAACAAGCTGCGCGAGAAAGAAAAGCAGCACCCCATTGAGATCGTGGGCGCACAACTGCGCAGCATGATGAGCTGGCTGCCGAAAGAAGGTAAGAAGCAGGCCGCACCGCCGGAACCAAAACAGGTAGTGAATGTCTAGGAGTCGTGGTCCCAGGTCTCGCAAAAACTGCGAGACCTGGGACACACCCATTTATTGAAGGGACTGAATGCTTAAAGGAGCCGACATCGTCCTGCAGTGCCTGCGCGCCGAAGGGGTTGACCTGGTATTCGGGTACCCCGGCGGCGCGATCATGCCACTGTACGACGCGCTCGAGGGCAGTGGCGTGCGCCACATCCTCACGCGGCACGAGCAAGGCGCTGTGTTTGCAGCGGAAGGGTACGCGCGCGTCACCGGGAAAGTCGGCGTTGCCATGGCAACCAGCGGTCCGGGTGCGACCAACCTCGTCACCGGCATTGCTGACGCAAAGATGGACTCCGTTCCTCTGGTCTGCATCACGGGGCAAGTCCGCAGTGCATTGATCGGGACGGACGCGTTTCAAGAGACCGACGTTTTCGGTGTGACTCTCTCCTTAACGAAGTGGAGCCGATTGGTTCGCAGCATCGACGAAATTCCAGAGGCGATTGCCGAGGGATTTCACTGGGCGCGCAGCGGACGTCCGGGTCCAGTGGTCATCGATATTCCCACCGACATGCTGAAGGCCAAGAAGGAATTCTCCGGTCCGGTAAAGTTCACGCCGCATGCGCGCGCTGCCGACGCGAAGGCCGATGGCGGATTCACCGACACCATCGTGGCCCTGCTGCAGCAGTCGTCGAAGCCGGTCGCGCTGGTCGGTGCGGGCGCAAAGCTCTCCGGTGCGATTTCAGAGCTGCGCCGACTGCTCGATCACCTGAATATTCCGACGTTCGCCACGGTTCACGGACTAGGCGCAGTGGAACCGCAAGCTCCTTATTACCTGGGCATGGTGGGCATGCACGGAACCCGCGCGGCAAATACTGCGCTGCACGAGACCGATCTGCTGCTGGTATTTGGAGCACGGCTGGACGATCGCGTGACGGGCGATCCCTCGCGCTTTGCGCCTCATGCCAAGATCGTTCACTTCGAGATCGATCCCGCGCAACTGGACCGCGTACGGCCTTGCGATCTTCCGGTGATTGGAAATCTTGCCGACACAATTCCTGCATTTCGAGGCGGAGTTGCGGCGCCACACGCTTCCTGACTTCAGCAGCTGGCGGTCGGTGGCTTGCGGGCCAGAGAGAGCGGAACTCGATCCGCGAGGACTGGCGCAGCCGACGATTCGTTTTCTTGATGAACTCTTCAGCCGTTTGCCGCAGGACAGCGTCATTCTGGCGGATGTTGGCCAGCACCAGATGTGGGCGGCGCAGCGCTATCGCTCGTCTTCGCCTCGTGGGTTCATCACCTCCGGCGGACTTGGGCTCGATGGGGTTCGCTTTACCCGCAGCAGTGGGCGTGCAACTGGCGAAGCCGGACAGTTGCGTTCTCTGCGTCTCCGGTGATGGCGGATTTCAGATGAACATACAAGAACTGGCGACCGTGCATCGGCTCGGCCTGCCGGTGAAGATGGTCATCATCGACAACAAGTATCTGGGAATGGTGCGGCAGTGGCAGCAACTGTTCTACGAACGCAATTACGCTGAAACGGACCTGAGCGACAACCCGGACTTTGTCGAGATCGCGAAAGCTTACAAGATTCACAGCTTCCGCTTGAAGGAAGATGCCATGCGGGAATTCCCGGTATCGCAGGAGACCGGAGATCAAATCGATCGCTTTTTGGGCTCGCCCCAGGCCGAGTTGCTGGTATTCGATTGTGCACCGGAGGCCAATGTTTTCCCCATGGTTCCGGCGGGCGCGGCGCTTTCGGAGATGTTGCTGGAAGAGAAGTAATAAAGATTTCAGAAACGCAGGAGCAGACATGCAATTTCACATTCGCTATCGCAATACACAGGGAACGTTGATGCGCATTCTGAATGCGGCCTCGCGGCGGGCGCTTGATCTGCCAGCCGTGTGCGCGGAACCGGCCGAGCACGATCACCAGGTCACGTTGACGCTCGAGGTGAATCAGAAGCAGGTCGGCCAGTTGTACCGCGAATGGTATTCGATTGCGGATGTAATCCACGTAGGTTCGGTCGCTGCGCATAGTTCCTCGTGGACCTCGCATCATCCGCCTGCGGGAGTGACGCTCGAAGAGTCACGCACCGCAGCTCGCGCATAGTTTCAGATTTTGGCAAGCATGACGGCTTCTGCAAGAGGCCTTAACCACTAAGGACACGAAGGTACACGAAGGAAATCAACACATCCGAACCTTCGTGGAACTTCGTGTCCTTAGTGGTTTATGCTTCTCGGTTCGGATTTACATTTCTCCTATAATCATTTCCTTATGGATCTCAAGCACATTAGCCGTGGAATCACTGAAGGGCGCGATCGTGCGGGTGCTCGCGCCATGTTCAAGGCCATCGGGTTCTCCGACGCCGATCTCAGCCGTCCCTTGATCGGCGTGGCCAATACGTGGATTGAAACCATGCCATGCAACTTTCATCTGCGGCGTTTGTCGGCGAAGGTGAAAGAAGGGATTCGCGCGGCGGGCGGAACGCCGATGGAGTTCAATACCATCGCGATTTCCGACGGCGAAACAATGGGTACCGAAGGCATGCGGGCATCGCTGGTGAGCCGCGAGTTGATAGCCGATTCCATCGAACTGGTCTGCCGCGGGCAGATGTTTGACGCGGTCGTTTGCGTGGTGGGATGCGACAAGACAATTCCAGCGGCTGCCATGGCCTTGGCGCGCATGAACCTTCCCGGCATGGTGCTTTATGGGGGGACGATTGCTCCGGGAAGCTATCGCGGAAAGGACGTGACGATCCAGGATGTGTACGAAGCGATCGGCGCCAACGCCGCGGGAAAAATGAGCGCCGCGGAATTGAAGGAACTAGAGGATGTCGCATGTCCGGGAGCGGGAGCCTGCGGAGGGCAGTACACGGCGAACACGATGTCGACCGTGATGGAGATGATCGGGTTGTCGCCCATGGGCTTCAACAGCGTTCCGGCCATGGACGCGCAGAAGGATCAGATTTCGTTCGACTGCGGCAAAGTTGTGATGAACGTGTTGCAGAAAGGGATCAAACCGCGCGACATTCTTACGCGCGAGGCCTTCGAGAATGCTATCGCAGCAGTTGCGGCCACCGGGGGATCGACCAACGCGGTGCTGCATCTGCTGGCGATTGCGCGCGAAGCGGGAGTCGAACTCGAGATTGAAGATTTCCAAACGGTGAGCGAGCGAACGCCGCTGCTCGCCGATCTCAAGCCCTCCGGGAGATTTGTGGCAGTGGACATGCATCGTGCGGGAGGCGTGCGCTTGCTGGCCAGGAAACTGCTGCGCGGCAAACATCTGCACTCGCAGGCGAAGACCGTAACTGGGCTGACCATCAACTCTGAGGCTGAGAGTGCGATTGAAACTCCGGGACAGGAAGTGATCGCGGCTCTGGACAAGCCGTTGAAAGCGACAGGAGGTCTCGTCATTCTGAAGGGGAATCTTGCCCCCGAAGGCTGCGTGGCGAAGATCAGCGGACATGAACGGCTGGAGCATCGAGGTCCGGCGCGCGTGTTTGAGTCCGAGGAAGACGCGATGGCTGCTGTCACGGCGAAGAAGATCAAGGCTGGAGATGTCGTCGTCATTCGCAACGAAGGGCCGAAGGGCGGTCCGGGAATGCGCGAGATGCTCGGCGTGACCGCGGCGATTGTGGGCGAAGGATTGGGCGGATCGGTGGCTTTGTTGACGGACGGTCGTTTCAGCGGAGCCACGCGCGGACTGATGGCTGGTCACGTTTCTCCGGAAGCGGCGCTCGGAGGGCCGATCGCGGGAGTGCACGATGGAGACATCATCCGCTTCGACGTGACCAAGCGTGTTCTGGAAGTCGAACTGACTGACGATGTTTTGCGGCAAAGGATGGCGGAGTGGAAGGCTCCGCAGCCGCGTTATGAGACCGGCGTCTTTGCGAAGTATGCGGCGCTGGTTTCGTCGGCGTCCCAGGGAGCGATCACGCGTCCACGGTGAGTTCTGCGTTGTGGAAATTTGATGAACAAATGGCCGAGGGCTCTCGACGGAAGCTCGCACGCGAGTATGAAAAACAAGCTTCTGAGAGGTGCCATCGTCTCAGTAAGCAAATTCCATGTCCTTGCCAGCGGACAAAATGGTCCAGGAACGATAACGCGAAATTTTGTCAATTAGAATCTACTTTAGGTGGTAGACCGCAATAATGCGGCCATCCACTTTCCCTATCTCTGCCATTGCCGTGCCACCCACGACAAGCTCATGCGGGTTTGGGGATTTGGGCAGCGTTCCCTTGACAATCCAGCGGCTGCCTTCTAGACGGGCGGTAAAAGGCCTTTCGCCTTTGATGTGGCCCTCCCCATAAATCGGTATCAGCACGGCCTCGGCAATACGGACAGCGGTCTTCTCGTCTGGCACGAAACCATGTTCCGGGCAAACTGACCGCTGTGAATCGCACGCACTATCTCCAGCATGAAGGGGCGGGAGCGCAACAGCCAGGCAGATCGCAATGACCACTCCGATTCTGCATTTTCTCAAAGGCGAACTCCGATCACGTCGGCCTTACAGCCGACAGTAACTGATTTTCCTAGATCCACGCAACGTGAGATGCATGGCTGATCCAGCGTAGTTGACGAATCAGCAACAGCGATCTTAGATCATTTCCGCTTAGAACCAGTCGCTGCGGTAGACGATCCACCAGGCGGCGATGAGGATGGGGATGGTGGCGGCGCAGGCCCACCAGAATGGGAGCAGGAAATCGGCGAAGAGGCCGAGCACGGCAAAGATCAGCCAGAAGATCTTTCGTTCCATGGCAACGATTGTAAGCTCATGTGGCTGCGCCTCGCTTCGCCGGACGGACGAATGCGTCGGTCCCTGCGCGGACCTGTTTCACAGCAGATTGAATCTAGAACTGGTCTTGCGGCTGGGTGCCCAGGGACGTCATCGAGCGGCTGGATAACTGGACACAACTTAACCGCAGCAGCTGCGAAAAACTACTGGCATTCCAGGCATCTATGGGCGCGCAGGCGAAGCGCCCGCGGGACCCTCGTGTGGGGCGAAAGTCCCGATAGGAAGTCCACAAGAAACGGGGCCAGACATCGGCCCCGATCCTTTGGAATTGAGTTCGTACCCTAGAACGTGAACTTTGCAGTCAATGCAATGGTGCGTGCGTTGCTTGCAAATACGGCTTTGGGATTATTGAAGTTTGCATCCCCCGGAGTGACGAAGGCTTTGTAACCGGTTCCCACCGAAGCAAACCCGTTCACGTCGTTCACTCCCAGCCCAAAGCCCGGGTTGCTGCCGGGAATGAACTGAGGATGGTTAATGATGTTTCCGAACTGCGCGCCGAACCGGAACTTCATGGTTTCCGATATGTTCAGGTCCTTGTAGACTCCGAGGTCGATGTTGTTCGTGTTTGGCGTCAGCAACGTATTCCGGCCCGTATTGGGTAGTGCACCCAAACCGGTTCGGATGTACTGCGCTGTGGGATCGTTGGCCAGATAGGCCACAGTCGAACCAGCATTCGGTCCGGAAGCAGCTGTGAGTGCGGTGACGTCCGTTCCCGTCCCCCGGATACCAGCGGGGTTCAGGATGACCCGATCACCAGCGGGATCGCCATTCAGGTTCGCATCTCGCTGTGCTTGAACCGTGACCCACTGGCCCGTTTCGTAGGTGTAGACAGGGCTGAACGTCCAATTGCCAAGGACATTCCTCCTCGCCCAGTTTCCGCCTTTAAAGTACGGCAACTCGTAGACAACTGCGAAGGTGAAACGCTGAGCCCGGTCGAGGGCAGAGTTGGCTTTTTCAGAAGCGAAGTTGAAGAAATCCTGCGGACGACGAGGCGTAATGTCGCTCGTATGAAAGTCTGCAGTACTGTTGTCGATGGTATGGCTCCAGGTGTACGCGCTCTGGAAGGTCAGACCATGGCTGAACCTGCGAGTAAGTCCTGCCTGCAATCCGTTGTAGGACGACTGGCCGCGCGGGACGAAAGCAGTAATCGCGCTGCCGAATCCAGCATTCAGGTAGTTCGCGGGTTCGATGTTCGCATTTGCCAAAGCGTTCAGGCTGGCAAGACTGTTCGGTAGCGCGTCCAATGCTGCCTGGCTTGGAGCCTGCAAGTAAGTGGGTAGTGAAGTTGCGGGAGTAACGACTGATGCCAGATTGATGATGTCCTGTAACGGGAGGTGAACTCCGCGAGTGCCCACGTAGTTGATTTCGGCTGAGTAGTTCTTGCCGAAAGCATGCTGCACTCCAAAGTTCCAGTTAATCGAGTAAGGATCCTGTTCCTTCCCCGGAAGCCAATTCGCAGTATTCGCGAGTGCGTCAGCTTTGCTCAGAACAGTGGTGCCGCTGCCGCCACCCGGAGGAAGGCCGCCGTTCGCCAAGAAGTTCGGAGTCAGCGGAGCCACGTTCGGCGCTGGCAGCCCCGGCGCCACGTTTTCGGTAGAACCGATTTGCGGCGGAACTGCCAAGCTGCCGATGTTGTCGTAGAGAGTGTCGTAAGCCATGCCAAAGCCAGCCCGGATCGAGGTATTGCCGCTTCCGCCTGGCGAATAGGCAATACCGATGCGAGGCGCCCAATTGTTCTTGGCTGGTTGAACCTTGCCAAAGACAAGCGGTTGATTTCCGGCCTGCGGAACCAAAATGCTGGGCGTATCGGAGATGGAGTTCAGAATCTGCCGGTTTTCACCGAGCGGCGTAGTGGTGTACTCGTAACGGACGCCTGCGTTCACACTCAAATGCTGGCTCACTCTCCACGTATCGTTGAGAAAGAAATAAACTGCCTTGTCATTACCGTAGTAGGTGCTCGACCCTGTACTGCGCTGCCCAAAGTTGTCGGGCGCTAGGTCTTCTAGAAACACCTGGGTCCCGTTGTACTCATAGTCACCGCGGGAGCGTTGCGTGAAGCCTTGCGGTGAAATATACCAGCGGAACTCACCGCCGACCTTGAAGGTGTGTTTACCCCTGACGATGCTCACGTTGTCGACCAGTTGATAGAAGTTCTGGATCGTGAATTGGGGAGCGTTACCATCCGGTCCGATGTTCAAGCCGTTGCCCAGGTCAGAGAGAGTGATATTGGGAAACTGATCCAGCCCCGAGTAGCTGAAGTTGCCCGCCGGTATGTTCTCGTCAAAACGATTGAAACCCACGCGGAACTCGTTGGTCACGTTGGGGGTGAAGGTGTGGTATTCGCTGGCGTTGATGAGCGCAAACGTAATCGAGTACGGCGCGAAGAAAGTTCCCAGCTGCGCCGCATTGTCCAGCAGGTTTTCCTTGTTATAGATAAAGCGACCGCGAATCTGGTCGCGGTCCGACATGTTGTAGTCCACGCTCTGGACGTAGTTGGTCCAGCTCTGCCATGCGGCAGGAACGATCGGAACCTGGCCGACCTCTACATTGCCCGCGGCACAGTTTTTTCCATTTGCCGGCGCCTTGAACGCATTGGCCCCCAACGATATTCCGTTCGACGTCCCGTCGTAGGGGATGCAAGGGTTGCTGGCATCCGGCGCTGCGGCCACTGGAACGTACTTCTGGAAGATCCCAAAGTTCGTGGCGTTCAGGTTTGGATCGGCGCCGATGGCTGCTAGTCCTGCTGCGGTTGGAGCCAGCACGGCTCCGCCGCCGACGGAGATGAACCCGACGGGGTTGCGCTCGAAATTCGTGAAGAAGAAAAGCTTGCTCTTGATGATCGGTCCGCCGAAGGTGCCGCCGAAACGATTAGCGTCAAAACGCGGATTCGAGGTGAGCCCTTGCTGCACCCAGGTTTGATCCACAGCGTTCAGATTACGATTTCGGAAATACTCGTACGCCGAACCGTGAAAGCTGTTGGTGCCGCTCTTGACCGTCGTGTTGAACTGGCCGCCGGAAGAGTGACCAAACTCGGAATTGAACTGATTGGAAAGCAGCGTGAAGTTCTCGACAGCTTCTGGAGGAACCGTAATCAGCGCTCCGGTGACACTCTTGTTGTTGTTGTCGACGCCTTCAACCGTAAAGTTATTGTCGCGTGGACGCTGGCCTCCCACCGACGGGCCAACTCCGTCGCCCATCGAGCTGCCGTTGGTAACACCCGGGCTGAGCAACGAGAGATTCAAAACGCCAGCGCCAGCGCCTCCCGCGGAGGTGAGGCCGAGATCCTGCGAATATTGCGGATCGTAAGTAGACTGCAGCTGCGCGGTCGTGGTGTCGATGGCCGGCGGCGCGCCCGAGACTTCGATGGTCTCGGCGGTTGCACCCGGCGTCAGATGAGCGTTATGAGTGCCGGTTTTGTTGAGATCCACTTGGACCTGTTCAACCGACGTGCGAAAGCCCTGGGCCTTCAATGTGATCTTGTACGTTCCCACCGGAAGATTGTCGAAGCGATATTCACCGGTCGAGTTGGTGTGGGTCACAGTCGAAACGTTGGTGCCCACGTTCATCAGTGTCACCTCGACGTTGTCCATCACCGCACCGCTTGAATCGGAAACTGTGCCGACCAGGTTCCCGCTGATCGCCTGGCCGATGGCAATGCCGACGCCCAGCGTCAGCATGCTGCACAACACAATTAAATATTTCAGGGATTTAAAATTCTGAGCTCTTTGCTTCATGTTTATTCACTCCTGACAATTTAGGCCGCTCAACAGGAAACATCGCCTACATGTATTTCCGGCGAGACATGACCCAACAGACACGAGTGAGTGCACCGCACGTCGAACTCCATAACAAAGGCCCGGCCAACACATTTGCTATGAGCATTGCTGCACACTGTTATGGTGTTTCTCTTTCTGAATTTGGAAAAACTGCTCTTTAGAAGCTATGAAGTTCTGTAGTTGCGAAGGGATACAAACGATCACGAAACGTTAGTGTTTCTGTGTTTCGGGTTATGGGGCGAGTTCACGGGACAGCGACGGGTCTGGATGAAGCCTTTCAGTTCTTCCTTTCACTTTGGCGATGACAGCTGCGAGATTCCTGCCATTGTTTACGACGTTAAGTCATAAGTCATGAAATTTTGGAATTGCGGCTTGCTGGATCCAGCCTGGCGGTCCTAAGGCACTCCAATCGGTCAGTCGGGTGGATTAGCCTGGTGACCAAACCTCCGCGGGCACATCGCGGCGATGTGCCCGCACCTTGCCCGGTTCCGGCGCAATGTGAAAAACTAAGTAATTACAACGTGGTGGACACTCTCTGGCGGGACACCTTAGAGGACGGCGAGGGTCCGCGGCACGAAAACCTATGGCAGCACGAACATTATTCGAGAAAATCTGGGAGGCGCACCTGGTGGCGCAACCAGGCGGGCGATCACCTATTCTTTATATTGACTTGCACCTTGTGCATGAGGTGACCTCGCCACAGGCCTTTGATGGGTTGCGGGTTGCCGGGCGGCCAGTGCGGCAGCCGGCGCGAACCGTGGCCACCGTCGACCACAACATTCCTACCGAGCCCCGCGGAACTCCGATTACCGATTTGATCGCGGCGAAGCAGATTGCGGCGCTGCAACAGAACTGTAAGGACTTCGGGATCCGGCTTTTCGATATGGATTCCCCGGAACAAGGGATCGTACACGTGATTGGCCCGGAACTCGGAATTACTCAGCCGGGTATGACCATCGTGTGCGGCGACAGCCATACCAGCACGCATGGGGCGTTTGGAGCGCTGGCGTTTGGAATTGGAACGTCCGAGGTGGAACACGTGCTGGCGACGCAGTGCCTGGCGCAACAGCGGCCGAAGACGATGAAGATCGAAGTGCGCGGGCGGCTGGCGGAAGGCGTCACGGCGAAAGATCTTGCGCTCGGGATCATCGGACAGATTGGGACGGACGGGTCCACGGGGCACGTCATCGAGTATGCGGGTCCGGCGGTGCGCGCGCTCTCGATGGAAGGGCGCATGACGCTATGCAACATGAGTATTGAAGCCGGAGCACGAGCAGGGATGGTTGCACCGGATGAAACCACGATCGCATACGTGAAGGGAAAGCGGTTCGCGCCGCAGGGCAAAGAGTGGGACAAGGCTGTGGAGTACTGGCGGACCCTGCCCTCGGACGCTGACGCGGCGTTCGATAAGGTCGTCGAGATTGACGCGGATCAGCTCTGCCCATTTGTGACGTGGGGAACGAATCCTGGGATGGTGGCTCCGGTGACCGGGCGCGTGCCTGAGGTCAAGGGGCTCGAGGATTCCGAACGGAAGGCGGCTGAACTCGCTCTGGAGTACATGGCTCTGGAGCCAGGGCGGCGGATTGAAGACATCGGGATTGATCGCGTGTTCATCGGTTCCTGCACGAATTCGCGGATTGAAGACTTGCGGGCAGCGGCGCGGGTGGCGAAGGGACATCATGTGAGCACGAAGGTTCGCGCGATGGTCGTGCCGGGTTCGCAGGCCATCAAGCGGGCGGCGGAACAGGAAGGGCTGCACCGGATTTTCCAGGATGCGGGATTTGAGTGGCGCGAGTCGGGATGCTCGATGTGTTTGGGAATGAATCCGGATATTTTGCAGCCGGGCGAACGCTGCGCTTCAACCAGCAACCGGAATTTTGAAGGACGCCAGGGGCGCGGCGGGCGGACGCACCTGGTGAGCCCGATGATGGCGGCGGCGGCGGCAATCGAGGGGCATTTTACGGACATTCGGAACTGGAAATATCAGTGATTTCGACGAGCCTGCAATCAGCACTACCGGAGCAACCATAGGGGCTGGAGCGCGCATTTTTTCAATCTCCTTAGGCGCGGCGCTGAGCAGATTTTTCAAAGCCTGCGGCTTTTCGGTAGCCGCTGGCTGAGCAGATATGGAGTGCTATGAAACCGTTTACTGTGCATCGCGGGCGCGTGGCGCCGCTGGATCGGGTCAATGTGGATACGGATCAGATCATTCCCAAACAGTTTTTGAAGCGAATTGAGAGAACCGGCTTTGGGCAGTTTGTGTTCTACGACTGGCGATTTGGGGCGGATGGCAAGAAGAATCCGGACTTCGTGCTGCACGAGCCGCGCTATGAAGGCGCAAGCATTTTGGTCGCGGGCAAGAACTTTGGCTGTGGATCGTCACGGGAGCACGCGGTGTGGGCACTGGCCGATTTCGGATTCCGGGCAGTGATCTCCTCTTCGTTCGCGGATATCTTCGCAAACAACAGCACGAAGAACGGCTTTCTCACTGTGCGGCTAAGCGAGGACGACGCGGCGACGCTCATGCTACGTGCCAAGGAGATCGATGACTATGAGGTCACGATCGATCTGGAGAAATGCGAAGTGCGAGACGAGCAGGGATTCCGCGCGAAGTTTCCCATGGATGACTTCGTACGGCACTGCCTGTTAAATGGACTCGACGACATCGGGCTTACGCTGCAGCATGAAAAAGAAATATCCGCATACGAACAACTCCATCCCACGCCGTCGACCCTGCAAGCCTCCTGAGCAAAAGGGGGTAAAGACGAGTAAAGATATGTAAAACATCGCCTGCGGTCTTGACCCGTTGCGGGGCCACAGTTGATCCTATTTAGGCGCGGTTCTGCCATCGCAACTGCCCGTCTGGTTTCGACCTGAGCCATTCTTTGGGAGGCCCCTTTTGGCATGAAAATTCTTGCCTCCCAGGACTGAGTTGCCGCAAACCGAGCCTACAATGCTTACGTCTAATACTCGGACATCCTGCCGAGCTCGGGTCAGGTGAAGGGCAACGGACTAACCTTTGAATATGATCGATTCATATGCCATACAACACCACGCGAAGATGGTTGCGCGCGTGGTCATGCTTTTTGTTCTGGCGGCAGTGTGCGCGTTTTTCATGGGCTGCAGCGGTGCTGCAGACTCCAAACCACAAAAAGCTCAGGCGGCGTCCGGACCACGCTCGGTCTCAGTGGCGGTAGCGCCGGTAAAGAAGCAGGATGTTCCGGTCTATTTGAGCGGGCTGGGGGCGGTCACGGCCTTCAATACGGCGAACATCAAGAGCCGGGTGGACGGCCAGATCATGCGAGTGAACTTCCGCGAAGGGCAGGACGTTCGTGAAGGAGCGCTGCTCATCGAGATTGATTCTCGCCCTTACCAGGTGCAAGTGGAACAGCTGGAGGCGCAACTGTTCAGGGATCAAGCGTCGCTACGGGATGCCAAGCTGAATCTGGATCGCTACACTGCACTGATTCCTTCCGGCAGCATTGCGCAGCAGCAAGTTGATACGCAGAAGGCGCTGGTCGACCAACTGGATGGCACGGTGCGGAACGATCAGGCGCAGATTAACAGCGCAAAACTGAATATTACGTACTGCCACATCACGGCACCGTTCAATGGGCGGGTCGGGCTACGCCAGGTCGATTCAGGAAACATTGTGCACGCGTCGGATACGAATCCCATGCTGGTCCTGACGCAGTTGCAGCCCATTGCCGTGATCTTCACATTGCCTGAGGATGTGCTGCAGAAGGTATCGCAGCAAATGAACCGTGGAACGCTCGAAGTGGATGCGTTCAGCCGGGACGATCAGACCAAATTGGCGACGGGGAAATTGCTCACGATCGATAACCAGATTGATCCGACGACCGGCACGGCCAAGCTGAAGGCCGTATTCGACAATCGAGACAGCAAGCTGTGGCCGAACCAGTTCGTCAATGCGGACTTGCTGCTCGAGACCCGGAAGAACAGCACGGTGGTGCCGACAGCGGCGATTCTCCGCGGACCGCAGGGAACATTTGTGTACACGGTGAATCCGGATAAAACGGTGCAGGATAAACCGGTAACCGTGGCACTCACGCAGGGCGATACAACGGTGATCACCACCGGCATCGATCCCGGGGATACGGTGGTGACGGACGGCCAGGACAAGTTACAGCGCGGCAGCCATATCGAGCCGCGGGCCGGAGCGCCCAGCACCGGATCGAGCACCGGGCCTGTGACCGGAGCTGTGCGCCGGCCTGAAAGCGAATCCCAAAGGCCGGCAGCTTCAGATTCCGGCGGGCGGAATTCGGGGAATCCAGGTTCATGAGTCCTTCAAGGCTATTCATTCTCCGGCCGGTGGCTACCACGCTGCTGATGTTCGGAGTTCTGCTGGTGGGCGGGGTTGCATACCAGCAACTTCCGGTTTCGGCCCTGCCTGAAGTCGATTATCCAACCATCCAGGTGGTGACGTTCTATCCGGGGGCAGACCCGGACGTGATGGCGTCGTCGGTCACTTCTCCGCTAGAGCGGCAATTCGGACAGGTACCCGGATTGAGCCAGATGACTTCGACGAGTTCCTTCGGGAGTTCGGTCATCACCCTGCAGTTTGGCCTCGATCAGAACATCGACGTAGAAGAGCAGCAGGTGCAGGCGGCGATCAACTCGGGATCGACGTACCTGCCCGCAGATTTACCGAATCCTCCGATCTATAACAAGGTGAATCCGGCGGACGCGCCTATCCTGACGCTGGCGCTCACTTCGGACTCACTGCCGCTCTCGAAGGTGGAGGACTTTGCCGATACCTCGCTGGCGCAAAAAATTTCGCAGCTGCCGGGCGTGGGACTGGTCTCGATCAGCGGCGGGCAAAAGCCGGCGGTGCGGATTCAGGCGAATCCAACGGCCCTGGCCTCGTACGGGCTGAGCCTGGAAGATCTGCGGGCGTCTCTGGCGCAGGCAAACGTAGATCAGGCCAAGGGCGTGATCGATGGCGCACGGCAGTCGTACACGATCGGGGCCAACGATCAGTTGTTCTCGAGCGAGCAGTACAAGCCGATTGTGATCGCGTATCACAACGGTGCGCCGGTGCGGTTGAGTGATGTCGCGAATGTGATCGACGGAACGGAGAACGACCAACTGGCGGCGTGGATGAATCTGACTCCAGCCGTAATCGTGAATATCCAGCGCCAGCCGGGCGCGAACATTATCAGCGTAGTGGACCGCATCAAGAAGCTGCTGCCACAATTGCAGGCTTCGCTGCCGTCAGCCATCGGCGTAAAGATCCTCACCGACCGCACGATCACAATTCGAGCTTCGGTGAAGGATGTGGAATTCGAGTTGATGCTGGCCATCGGCCTGGTGGTGATGGTGGTGTTCCTGTTCCTGCGGAATCTTTCGGCAACCGTGATTCCCAGCGTTGCGGTGCCGCTTTCGCTGATTGGAACATTTGGAGTCATGTACCTGCTGGGGTACAGCCTGAACAATCTGACGTTGATGGCGCTAACTATTTCCACCGGCTTTGTCGTTGATGACGCCATCGTCATGATCGAGAACATTGACCGCTTCCTTGAGGCGGGAGATTCGCCGCTGGACGCGGCATTAAAGGGATCGAGCCAGATTGGCTTCACCATTATTTCGCTGACGGTTTCGTTGATCGCCGTGCTGATTCCGCTGCTGTTTATGGGCGATATTGTCGGGCGGTTGTTCCGGGAGTTTGCAGTCACGCTGGCGGTTACGATCCTGGTTTCGGCGGCGGTTTCGCTGAGCCTGACCCCGATGATGAGCGCCAAACTGCTCAAGCACCGTAAAGAAGGCGAAAAGGGCCGGTTCTACGAAGTCACGGAGGACTACTACAACCGGATCATCGCCTTCTACGGACGTACGGTGAAGTGGGTTCTGAAGCACCAGACGGCGACATTGCTGGTGACGTTCGGAACGCTAGTTCTGACACTGTTTCTCTACATAGTTGTGCCGAAGGGATTTTTCCCGGTGCAGGATACCGGCGTGATTCTGGGAGTTTCAGAGGCTCCGGACTATGTTTCGTTCGAAGCGATGGCGCAGCGGCAGCAGGATCTAGCGAAGGTCATTCTGAAAGATAAGGATGTCGAAAGTCTGTCGTCTTTTATTGGAGTGGACGGCACGAACACGACTCCGAACCAGGGCCGCATTCAGATCAATCTCAAGCCGCGCGATCAGCGGTCCGACGATGCTTCTGCCATCATCCGCAGGCTGCAACCGGAAATTGCCAAGGTGGAAGGAATCACGCTGTACATGCAGCCGGTACAGGATCTGACCGTGGAAGATCGAGTGAGCCGGACGCAGTTCCAGTATTCGATTGAAGATGCGGACGCGCAAGAACTGGCGCAGTGGACTCCGAAGCTGGTGGCCAAGCTGCAAACATTGCCGGAGTTGCGTGATGTGGCCACCGATCAACTCAATAATGGGCTGAGAGCAAATATCACCATTGATCGGGACACGGCATCGCGGCTGGGAATTTTCCCCCAGGCCATCGACAACACGCTGTATGACGCTTTTGGGCAACGACAGGTGTCGACAATCTTCACGCAGTTGAACCAGTACCACGTTGTGCTGGAGGTTCTGCCGCATTTTGCGGAGACGCCGGCGAACCTAAATGACATTTACATTCGTCCCAGCGTTGTGACGCCAAATAGCGGCGCGCCGACGGCGAACGGGGCGGCGGTTACAACCAATGGCGCTCCAGTTCCGATATCCGCCTTTACCAAGATGCAATCGGTAAATGCCTCGCTGGCCGTGAACCATCAGGGACAGTTTCCGGTAGTCACGCTTTCATTCAACCTGGCACCGGGAGCGTCGCTGGGGGATGCCACGAAGGCAATTCAGCAGGCCGAAAAAGACATTCAGTTGCCGCCCAGCATTCATGCGGCATTTCAGGGAACGGCAGCGGCGTTTCAAAACTCGCTGGCTTCGGAGCCCTACCTGATCCTGGCGGCCGTGATCACGGTTTACATTGTCCTGGGCGTTTTGTACGAGAGCTACATCCATCCCATCACAATTCTTTCGACCCTGCCGTCAGCGGGCGTAGGCGCGATTCTGGCGCTGATGCTCACCGGGAATGATCTGACGGTGGTGGCGTTGATCGGCATCATTCTTCTGATCGGGATCGTGAAGAAGAACGCCATCATGATGATCGACTTCGCGCTGGAAGCAGAGCGCGAAGAGCACAAGCCGCCGGAGGAAGCGATCTACCAGGCGTGCTTGCTGCGCTTCCGCCCGATCATGATGACGACGATGGCGGCGCTGCTGGGCGGACTTCCATTGGCTCTAGGCTCTGGTACAGGTGCAGAATTGCGTCGCCCTCTCGGCATCACTATTGTGGGCGGGTTGCTGCTCAGCCAGCTACTGACGCTCTATACGACACCGGTAGTGTACTTGTGGTTCGACCGGCTGGCGCAGAGATTTGGGAAATATCGGATCGGGAACCCGATCCCGCATGAGGGTATGGCGGATTAGCGATGAGCATCTCGGCTCCATTTATCCGGCGTCCCATCGGCACTTCCCTACTGGCAGCGGCATTGCTGCTATCGGGGGTCCTGGCTTTCTTTTTCCTGCCGGTAGCCTCGCTGCCGAAGATGGACTTCCCGGTCATCAGCGTGGGAGTGGGACTGCCGGGAGCGGATCCGCAGACGATGGCGTCGGCGGTGGCCACACCGCTGGAGCGTCAATTCGGGCGAATTGCCGCCATCAACCAGATGACTTCATCGAGCCAGTTGGGGAGCACGGGCATCGCGCTGCAATTCGACCTGAACCGAGACATCAATGCGGCCGCGCGCGATGTGCAGGCGTCGATCAACGCGGCCCGCAGCCAACTTCCCGCGAACCTGCCCAGCAATCCGAGTTACCGCAAAGTGAATCCCGCGGATGCGCCCATTCTGCTGCTCGGACTTACTTCCGACACCATGACCGTACCGCAGATGTATGACGCGGCGGATTCGATCCTGGCACAGAAACTCTCGCAGGTGGACGGTGTGGGGCAGGTTTTTGTTTGGGGATCGTCGCAGCCAGCGGTGCGCGCGGAAGTGAATCCGACGCTTCTGAACAAACTTGGCATCGGGCTAGATTCGGTGCGCAATGCGCTGAACGCAGCCAATGCGAACCGAGCAAAGGGGAAAGTATCGGATGACAAGAGGTCGTATGCATTCAGTGACACTGACCAGCTCTTCACCGCGGATGAGTACCGTCCCCTGATTGTTGCTTACCACAATGGAGGAGCAGTACGGCTGGGCGATGTGGCGGAGGTTGTGGATTCCGTCGCGGACGTGCGCAACCTGGGGCTGATCAACGGAAAGCCGGGCATCATTCTCCCGATCTTCAGGCAGTCGGGCGCGAACATCATCGACACTGTGGACCGGGTGAAGGCGATCATCCCATATCTGCAATCCTCGATCTCGCCCGCAATGACGCTGTCGGTCGTCATGGACCGCACGACTTCTGTGAGAGCGTCCGTGAGGGACATCGAACGAACTCTATTGATTTCGATCGTGCTGGTGATCCTCGTTGTATTCGTGTTCCTACGTACAGTGCGGGCGACGATCATTCCCAGCATCGCCGTTCCGCTCTCACTGGTCGGAACTTTTGGCGTGATGTATCTGCTGGGCTACAGCCTCGATAACTTATCGCTGATGGCGCTGGCTATCTCGACGGGCTTTGTAGTGGACGATGCCATCGTGGTGCTGGAGAACATAACGCGTTACACCGAGCGCGGGATGGGCGCGGTCGAGGCTACATTCAAAGGAGCGGCAGAGATCGGATTCACAGTGCTCTCGATGAGCACGTCGCTAGTAGCGGTATTCATCCCGCTGCTGCTGATGGGCGGAATCGTCGGGCGGTTGTTCCGGGAGTTTGCCGTCACACTCAGCGTGGCGATCGGCGTATCGCTGCTGGTTTCGCTTACGACGACTCCGACGATGTGCGCCAAGTTTTTGCGGCCCGAGAAGGCGGAGAAGCACAATGTCTTTTATCGGTCCAGTGAATGGCTCTTTGAGCGCCTCATTGGCGGCTATAGCTACCTGCTGAAGCGGGTGCTGGCTCATCAGTTGCCGGTGTTCGTGCTGACCATTCTGATCGCAGTTTTCAGCGTATATCTCTATACGCTGGTGCCGACCGGCTTTTTCCCGCAGCAGGACACGGGCCGCATTCAAGGGTCCGTGATAGGGGCACAGGATATCTCTTTCCAGTCGATGGCCGACAAGATGCGGCGCTACATCAGCATCGTGATGAAAGATCCGTCGGTGGACACCATGGCCGGGTTTACGGGCGGAAACAACGCCCTGAACCAGGGCCGGTTCTTCGTCATGTTGAAACCGCTGGAGGAACGCGGGGGTTGCCAGAAACAGCATTTCTGGCAGTCTTGTCATTACCCGAGCGCAGATGAGGTGATCAACCGTCTGCGCGGAAAGCTGGCCGTGGTTCCGGGTTCAACGTTAATTCTGCAGTCGGCGCAGGAGTTGACGATTGGCGGCCGATTTGGAAACGCTCAGTATCAGTACACACTGCAGAGCGCGGATCTGGAGGAATTGAACACGTGGGCTCCGCGTCTGCTGCAGAAGCTGCGGACCCTGCCAGAGCTGCGGGATCAGAACTCCGATCAGCAGGATAAGGGTCTGCAGGCGAAACTGGTGATCGATCGAGACACCGCCAGCCGGCTGGGAATCACGCCGCAGACTCTGGACAATGCACTTTATGACGCCTTCGGCCAGCGGCAGGTCTCGACCATGTACCGGCAACTGAACCAGTATCACGTGGTCATGGAGGTGGCGCAGCAATTCCAGCAGACGCCGGAAGCGCTGCAGAATATCTATCTGAAAGCGACTAACGGCGCGGCGATTCCGCTAGCCGCTTTTACCCACTTCGAACCGTCGAATACGCCGCTTGCCGTGAGTCATCAGGGGCAGGTGCCTTCTGTGACGATCTCGTTCAACTTGGCCCCGGGTGTGTCTTTGGGACAGGCAACCGATGCGATCGAGAAGGCTGAGCGCACCATCGGATTTCCGCCAACGGTCACCGCCAGCTTTCAAGGGACGGCCGCAGCCTTCCAGGATTCGCGATCGAACATGGGCTTGCTGATCATCGCGGCACTGGGCGCGGTCTACATTGTGCTTGGAATGCTCTACGAGAGCTACATCCACCCGATCACGATTCTGTCGACGATTCCATCGGCGGGCGTCGGAGCGCTGCTGGCCCTGCTGTTGACGCACAACGAGCTGAACGTGATCGGAATGATCGGCATCATTTTGCTGATCGGGTTGGTGAAGAAGAACGCGATCATGATGATCGATGTCGCGCTGGATGTGGAACGCACTCAGGGGAAAAGGCCGGTGGAGGCGATCTACGACGCGTGCATTTTGAGATTTCGGCCGATCATGATGACGACGATGGCGGCGCTGCTGGGCGGATTGCCGTTGGCGGTGGGAGGTGGCACTGGGTCGGAACTGCACCGGCCGCTGGGTATCACGATCGTGGGCGGTCTGATCGTGAGCCAGATGCTTACCCTGTTCACGACGCCAGTGGTGTATGTGTACCTCGACCGCTTTCGGCTCGCTTTGCGGGGCGGGGCAGACAAGGCATTGCCCGACACCTCGTCGCCCGGAACGCCGCGACCGAGTCCTGCCCATTGATTTATGAAACCGGACCGCGCCAGTACAACCTAGCTCAAGAACTCCCGCATCGCATTCACAAGCCCATGTTGGTGCGCAAAGAAGCTCTTGTCCCGTATGATAGGGGTCGCGAGTAGCGCTGCCTGAGAGCGAGCGATGGTTCCAAGAAGTTGCCGGGCAGACGAGCGTTTCCGAGTACCGTATTCGACAAATTTCTTGAGGAGCCAAGGATGCTTAAGAGAGTAGCGGCCTGTTTGCTGATTTGCGCAAGCATCGCCACATGGATGAGTTGTAGCACAACGACAAGCAGTAAGTATCTCTATGCTGCGATTCCTGCGTCGAACGAAATTGTTGCCTATCGCGAAGACCCCAACGCCGGGGTGCTGACGCAGTTGGTGGGCAGCCCGATCACGGCGGGACAGGCGGTGGAATCGCTGGCCCTTCACCCCTCGAAAAAGTTTTTATACGCGGCCAATTCAGGGACGAACCCCTTCGGAACCGTGTCTTTGTTCACGATCGCCAGTGGCGGAGGTCTCACAGAGGTAACGCCGCGCGTTAATGCGGGTACGTCTCCGACTATTCTTGCCATGGACTCGGCTGGAAGTTTTCTGTATGTGGGAAATTCTGGATCGGAGGACATCTCAGTGTTCTCGATCGACGCGAGCACCGGCGTTTTGACGCCGATACCGCAGCAGTCAGGAGCGACGCAAGGCCTTGGTTTGGCTCCGCTCAATATGCAATTGTCGCCTTCGGGAAACATGCTCTACGTAACCGGGGAAGCGGGGGCGCAGGGTTATATCGAAGCGTTCTCCGTTACGGCGGGAGCCCTTACTCCCCTTACGCCGGTTAATATTTATCTGACGGGAAACAATCCTTACGGTCTAGCAATCGATGCCGGCGGAACATTTCTTTACACCGCCAACACACAGGACAGCTCCATCTCGGAATTCACGATCAACGCCGACGGATCGCTCTCCCCGCTGCCGGGCTCGCCCAATATCCAGACAGCCAATTCGCCCTCGGCATTGCTGATCGACAAGTCTGGGAAATATATGTATGTGGCTAACACGACGAGTCCGGGCACACTTTTTGCTTACTCGATCGGAACGGACGGCTCGTTGAGCCTTATTACGAACTCGCAATTCAGCACCGCCGCCAATCCTAATTTTATTGCCAGCGATCCGGCTGGAAAGTATCTGTTCGTGGGCAACCAGTCCAGTCCGGTGATTCAATCGTTGAGTCTGAACGCGAGTTCAGGAATATTGACGTCGGTCGCCACCTACTCGGTGCCCAGCACTCCGACTTCGATCGTCATAACACCATAATTCCAGCGTTGGGAGAAGTTTGGGAGAAGTAATGAGTACAGTCGTTCAGGTGAGAGAACGGGCAAATGATTCGAAACGGTATGCAGAACGAGTAAACCCGCAGTGGGTACGGCTTCTAGATCTCCTGCAGATGAACGTCCGCTACGAGCGGTGTGTGGGAACGGAACTGCACACAGCTGATGGAAGACGCATTCTCGATTTCCTTTCTGGCTATTGCGTTCACAACGTCGGGCACAACCACCCTGATGTAGTGAGCGCCTTGCAGGACGAACTCGCCCGCTGCGGTCCAGCGATGATCCAGACGCACGTGGCCGATCTGGCCGGAGAACTGGCCGAGAAGTTGTGCGAGCGGGCAGGAGGAAGACTCAGCCGCGCATTCTTTGCCTCTTCCGGAAGCGAGGGGGTTGAAGCGGCCATCAAGTTCGCAAGGGCGCATACGAAACGTGACGGCATACTCTCCGCCGAACATGCGTTTCACGGGCTGACTTGCGGCGCCCTGTCGCTGATGACGGATGCGTATTGGAGAGACGGATTCGGGCCGCTGTTGCCGCAAACCAAGGCCGTTCCTTTCGGCGATCTGGAATCTCTGGATCGCGAGCTCAAGACAAAGAGATACGCGGCATTTATCGTCGAACCGATTCAATCGGAAGCGGGCGTGAATGTCCCCGATCGCGACTATTTGCGGTCCGCGGAGTCCCTGTGCCGGCGCTATGGAACGCTCCTCGTGCTCGATGAGGTGCAGACAGGAATGTACCGCACAGGAGATTTTCTGGCTGCGCACCACTTTCACGTTGAGCCCGACATGGTCATTCTGGCCAAAGCCATGAGTGGCGGACTGGTGCCCTGCGGTGCAGTGCTCATGTCGGAGGCTATCTGCGACTCGGTATATTCGTCATTGCCGAAAGCGTTTGTGCATACATCCACCTTCAGCGAAAACAGCCTGGCAATGCGCGCGGCCCTGGCCACGTTAGACGTTTTGGAAGGAGAAAACCTGGCGGCGCGGTGTGTTGCTGCGGGCAGCTACCTGCAAACGCGTCTCACCGAGGCGCTGCGCGAGTACGAGATGGTGAAAGAAGTTCGCGGCGTCGGATTGCTGATGGGCATTGAGTTTCAGCCTCCAGAACAGCTAAGGCTGCGGATTCCGTATGAAGCGTTTGCCGCGATACACGGCGGCATGTTCGGACAGATCCTGGTGATGCGGTTATTTCGAGATGCTGGGTTCTTGACGCAAGTCTGCGGGAACAACTTTATGGTGCTGAAGGTGGCGCCGCCACTGGTAGTGACCGACGCGCAGCTTGATGCCTTTGTGGTGGCCGTGCGAAATGTGGTGGAGCTCGCCCACTCTCCGGGCGGGTTCTGGTCAGAAGCCCTGGGGCTGGCGCGGCGAGCGTTTCACGGGTAGAATGCCAAAATTCCCTTCCTCTATTTGACAAAGGGATGACAATTCCCTGGGGCCAGCATTGGGACAATACGCCAAACGGGACGCCTTTGGATGTACAACCGCAACCAGCGCCCGAACATCTAATTCTTATCGCTGATGTCCGGCGGCAGTGGCGCTGACTCCGTACCGGGACCGGGACCCACACAAAATGAAAATCGCCAGCGCCGCGAGCGCCTTTCCTAAGCATTACTACTCCCAGGAATTTCTGCTGGAAAAGATTCAGGAATACTGGGGCGACCAACTGCGAAACCCAAAAATGCTGGCCCGGCTGCACAAGAATGTGGCCGTGAACGGCCGCCATCTGGCCTTGCCTCCGGAGAAGTACTTCGAACTCGACACTTGGGGCAAAGCGAATGACGTGTGGATTGAGGTAGCCCAGGAGCTGGGAGAACAGGCGCTGTGCCGTGCACTTCATCACGCAGGCCTCGAGTCGAGTGCCTTGGGAGCGCTGTTCTTCACTTCAGTTACGGGCATATCGAGTCCATCGATTGACGCGCTACTGATCAATCGCATGGGACTTCCGAAAAACATCAAGCGGTTGCCGATCTTCGGGCTCGGCTGTGTCGCTGGAGCGGCAGGAATCGCACGCGCCGCGGATTATGTGCGCGCGTATCCGTCTCAGTCCGCGGCTCTGGTGTCAGTTGAGCTGTGCTCGCTGACCATACAACGAGAGGATTTGTCCGTAGCAAATTTGATTTCCTCCGGCCTATTCGCGGACGGCTCGGCAGCAGTGGTCGTTACTGGCGATGACGTCAAGAGCGATGGCCCTGAGATTCTGGCGACGCGATCCGTTTTTTATCCGGACACCGAAGAAATGATGGGATGGAAGGTAAGCGAAAAGGGCTTCCGCATCACGCTATCTCCGGAGGTGCCCGTACTCATTCGCGAAAATCTGGGGCGCGATGTCGACGCATTTCTGGCCGAGCAGGGGAAGAAGCGCAGCGATATCGGAAGTTGGGTGTTGCACACGGGCGGGCCCAAAGTTCTCGAAGCCACCGCAGCCGCTCTGGAACTGAACAACGGGCAACTGGATGCGTCGTGGGATTGCCTGAAAAAAGTTGGGAATTTATCTTCTGCCTCGGTTCTGGTGGTGCTCGAAGATGTGATGCGGAACCGTCGTCCGGAGTCAGGGACGCTCGGCATACTGGCGGCCATGGGACCGGGATTTTGTTCGGAGCTTGTACTTTTGAAATGGTGAGGTTTCGCAGTTTGCAGAATTCAACGGACGTTTTTGTGATTGGTGGTGGACCGGCGGGACTGGCGGCCGCGATTGCAGCACGGCAGCGCGGTTTCCGCGTGATGGTGGCAGATGGAGCTGCAATGCCGATTGATAAGCCTTGCGGCGAAGGACTGATGCCGGATGGCCTGGCGGCTCTGGAGAAGCTTGGCGTAGCAGTTGAAGAAGGAAGTTCCTTTCCTTTTCGCGGCATCCGTTTTTTGAGCGCTGGTCTGGCGGTGGGTGCGGAGTTTCCCGAAGGTTCTTTCGGTCGAGGCGTACGCCGGACTATTCTGCACCGGCTAATCGCAGATCGCGCTGCCAGCATGGGAATCAATTTGTTGTGGCGAACCACGGTTACTGGCATCTCCTCGAACGGCGTTCAACTGGGAGAGCGCACGGTCACGGCGAAATGGATTATCGGAGCGGACGGGGGAAATTCACGGGTGCGGCGTTGGGCGGGACTGGACAAGTATAAAAAGCGAGATTGCCGGTACGCGTTTCGCAAACACTATCGCGTTGCCCCCTGGACCGATCACATGGAATTGTATTGGGGACGAAAGGGAGAAATTTACGTTACACCGGTTTCTAAGGACCAGGTCTGCGTCGCTCTGATTTCTCGCGATCCTAAACTGCGGTTAGAGGAAGCACTGCTGCGATTTCCGGAGCTGCAGGCGCGACTGCGTGATGCCGAAGCCGCCTCGAGCGAAAAAGGGGCTCTCTCCGCAACTTGCAAGTTGCACCGTGTCAGCCGCGGGAATGTTGCTCTGATTGGCGATGCATCCGGGACGGTGGATGCGATCACCGGAGAAGGACTGTGCCTGTCGTTCAGCCAGGCGATGGTGCTGGCCGAGTGCCTGGAAGATGGAGACCTGAATCGTTATGAGGCCGAACACCGACGCCTGGCATTGCGGCCGTTACTGATGGCCCGATTGATGCTTCTTCTCGATGGCAGGCCGCGACTGCAACGCCGCACCCTGCAGGCTCTCGCGAAACGGCCTTACGTGTTTGAGAGATTGTTGGAGCTTCACGTGGGCGTGCTATCTCCGCTGCGTCTGGCTATGGATGGATTAACTCTGGGATGGGGACTACTGACAGCCTAGTTATGGGACACCGCGCTAACAGGTTAACGATACTCGTCCGCGTGCTGTCAGCGCTGGCAGCTTTCGTGATTTCCGCGGCGGCGCAGGAAAGAGCATTCCAGCTTGACCCCGCGCAGACTGAAGTAAAGTTCACGCTTGGAGATGTCCTCCACACCGTGCATGGCACCTTCAAACTCAAGCGCGGCGCGTTGCAGATGGACCCGACAGGAAAGATTGCGGGGGAGATTGTAGTCGACGCCGCCAGTGGTGAAAGCGGCAGCGGAATGCGCGATCGCAAGATGCACAAGGAAGTGCTGGAAAGTGCTCGCTATCCTGAAATCGCGTTCCGCCCGGACCGAATCGATGGACCGGTCGCGAGTGCGGGCAAGTCGACGGTGATGGTGCACGGCGTGTTCAGCATTCACGGAGCGGATCGGGAGATTACGGTTCCGGCTCAAGTCGAAATGTCCGGAGATCACTGGACTGCCAGCGTGCATTTCAACGTGCCCTACTCCAAGTGGGGGATGAAGAATCCGAGCACTCTGTTTCTGAAGGTAAACGACAGTGTTGAGATTGATCTGGCTGTGTCGGGCAACGTTACAAGAAACACTGCGGCATCCACTCAATAGCCCGGTTGCGGTGAAATTCCCTTTCCTTCCGTACACTCGTAAGTCCGAGCGGCTGACAGATTCTTGTACTCCTCCGTTCTGCCACTCGGCCAATCGATTTCAACGCGTTCAATCTTGTCCCGTTTCTCCAGGCCAAAAGTGACGGGCAGTTCCGATTGAGAGAGGTAGCTGGATCCGCCCTTCACCATGCGAGATTGCATCAGTCCACCGGAAAAGACACGTACGATAGCGCCAATGGCATCGCGATTCGATTTTGTTCCCACCAGGCGAAAGCGAATGCTGCGATTCCCGGCGAGTTGGTCGTTGCGATAAAGATACGCGGGACCGTTATTGGTCGTGATGAGCAGGTCGAGATCGCCGTCGCGGTCAAAATCTCCATAGGCAAGGCCTCGGCCAACTTTGGCGTGATCGAATCCGCCGCCGACCTCGCCGGCGACATCGCGAAAGCTTCCCTTTCCACCGTTCAGGAAAAGTTGTGGAGGCTGGGCGTATCCGACGTTTCCGCGAATATTGCGAACGGTTTCATCGATGTGTCCATTGGCCACAGCAAAATCGAGCCACCCGTCGAGGTTCACATCAAGAAAGGCACAGCCGAACCCCAGGCTGTTTCTGGAGGCGATACCCACGCCCGATTGCGGCGCAATGTCTTCGAACGTCTTCCCGCTGAGACGGTAGAGGCCGATCATCTCGTTATCAAAATTTGTGATGGCGACGCCGGGAATGCCGGAATTATCGAAGTCCGCCACGTCGACGCCCATACCTGCTCGCGCCTTTCCCTCGCTACTGAAGGCGAGGCCCGCTTCCACGGCAGAGTCTTTAAAGGTGCCGTTGTGCTGGTTGCGGTAAAGCTTGTTGGGCTGAGTGTCGTTCGCAACCAGCAGGTCAGGCCAACCATCGCTGTTCTGATCCAATAACGCCACACCTAGCGACTTGGAACTGCTGTCAAAGATTCCACTGGCGGCGGTGACATCTTCAAACGTGCCATTGCCGCGATTATGGAAGAGCCAGCAGGTAGCTCCGCGGTAAGCTTCGGGAGTGCAGTAGGACTTATGCTTGCCGTCGAGACTGCAAAAGACATCGCGCTCCGGAGACCATTTCACATAGTTGCACACAACAAGGTCGAGCAGTCCATCGCGATCGTAGTCGAACCATAAGGCGGAAGTGCTGAAGCCCTCGCGCTTGCCGAGTCCGGCGGCGGCGGTCACGTCCACGAAGGTTCCTTTGCCGGTGTTGTGAAACAGACGGTTCTGTCCGACGCAGGTGACAAGGATGTCAGGAAAGCCGTCATTGTCGTAGTCGCCCACCGCGACGCCCATACCGTACAGCTCAACATCAAGGCCAGCGCGGACCGTAACGTCAGTAAACGTTCCGTTCCCGTTGTTGCGATAGAGGCGAAGCGTGGTGCGATTTATTTTGTGGCCGGGCCAGTCGGCCCCGTTGATCAGCAGAATGTCTTGCCAGCCATCGCGATCATAGTCGAGGAACGCGCACCCCGAGCCGAGAGTTTCAGGGAGAAACTTGCCGCCGAACGCGCCACTGTTGTGCTGGAATTGAATTCCAGCCGCGCCAGTGACGTCGGTGAAGCGGAAGCCAAGGCTATTCGGCGCCGGTGCCGCCAACGCGTGCAGGCGAGAAACATGAGGCCACGCCGCGAGTCCAGCCATGCCCCCCAGGAAAGACCGGCGATTCACGGAACGTTCACCAGCCCGGCGCGAATCGCGTATACCACCAGCTCGGCAGTCTTGTGAATGCCAAGAGTATTCATGATATTCGCGCGGTGAACCGCCACGGTATTGGCGCTGAGTTCGAGCGCGGTCGCGATCTCCTTGTTTGATTTGCCGTCGACGATCATCTGCAGCACTTCCAGTTCGCGCGGGGTGAGAGCAGAGTTCCGTTCACCCTTCAAGGCGGCGCGCTGCTCGACCTTGGGATCGAAGACTGTCTCCCCCGCCGCCACCTTGCGGATAGCGGCGCTGAGTTCCAAGTCCATCGCATCTTTCAAAACATAGCCCTTGGCGCCCGCTTCAATGGCCTGCCGAACCCATGTGTTTTCGCTATGCATGCTTAGCATCAGAACAGCGGTTTCGGGAGAGTCCTCAATAATCTGCCGGGTGGCTTGCAGGCCGTTCATGCCGGGCAGAGCGCAGTCCATGACAACCACCTGGGGACGAAGTTGCTTTGCCAGTTTGACCGATTGTTCCCCATCCCCGGCTTCGCCGACGACCTCCATGTCGGATTCATCTTCCAACATGCGGCGGAAGCCACGGCGAACCAGGCTGTGGTCATCCACGAGCAACACTGTGATCTTCTTTTCCATAAGTTTCCGCCTTCAATTCGGCTTTCTCTCTCGGCACTGTCAGATGCACCAGCGTTCCGCCATCGGGCGGGCGAGAAAACACAATTTTTCCACCCATTAATTCCGAACGCTCGCGCATCGCAACCAAGCCAATCCCGCGCCGGTTGGGACGTTCTGGGAAACCGGTTCCGCGATCTTGTACTTCCAGTTCCAGCGTGCGCGGCAAAAAATGTAGCCGCACCGACGCCTCTTTCGCGCCCGAATGTCGCGCGACATTGTTTAGAGCTTCCTGCAACACGCGGTACACATGCACGCCCGCGCTACCATCTACGGGAAACGGCTTGCCCTGCTTCTCATAGGATATGGCAATGCCCGTTTGCCTTTCCACGGTAGGAATATACCAATCGAGAGTGCTTTCGAGGCCGGCCTCGTCGAGCATCACGGGATGCAAGGCCTGGGATAGGCTGCGCACGCTTTCCAAAGTGGTCTGGACGGTTTGCAGGACCTCCTGCAGGTCTGCTCTAAGCGAGGAGCCCTCGGGCGCGTGCGTACCGGCGCGGCGAAGCATGGATCCAACGGCGGTCAGAATCTGTCCAAACTCGTCGTGCAGCTCGCGGGAAATATAGCGCAGGGTGGACTCCTGGGTCGATATCAGCTTTTGAGCGAGTTCGCTGCGGCGCTCAGATATTTCCTCGATGCGGGCGAACAATCGCCGGGTCCAGCGAATCAGGGAGAGGCCGTTCAACACAATCGCCAACAGGGTCGCGGCGAGGAAGACATAGACCTGGCGCCGCACGCGATCATAAATCTGCACGATGCGCTGTCCGGCCTGTTCTTCGTTTTCGCTGTTTTGGACGAGCAGACGAGCCACCGCAGTGCTGAGCGCGGCCTGCCGTTCCTGCAGCGAGAGTTGAATTTGCGAACGCGCCTCCTTCTCCTTGCCTTCATGCGCCAGGGCAAAGATACGATCAACCGCGTCCCAGAATTGGGTGAAAGAACTGGTTAGAAAGGCGCTCTGTTCGGGCGTGCGGTTTACGGCGGCAAATCCGGCCTCGAGACGCATCGCATCGTCGAGATCTGTACGGATGCGCTGGAACTGGGCCGACCATGCCGTGAGGGGATAGGGCTCATCGCTGCTCACCATGTCGCGCATGGCCACAGCCAGCAGGTTGAGATCATTCTGAATCCGCAGCAACTGCAGAGAGTCTTTGCGGTTGCGGTCCACCAGTTCAGTCTGCAGTTTGCGGAGCCCGGCCACCTGCCAGGTGATGTAGGCGGAATACGCCAGCACTGCGGACAGCGTGATCAGCAGGCCCAGGAGCAGGCCGAGAGTCGGCGAACGGTCCGACGGAGACGGGCGGGACACGTCCCGAGCATACAACGAGGGCCCGCAAACTGTCACAAGTAAGAGGCTCCAGCGCTGGAGGCGGGGATGTGTGACAATGCAGTAATAATGAAGCGAATTCGGACCGAAACGAGTCAAACGAGAGATTGAGTTCCCCACCTAAAGAAGCCGAGAAAAAGCCGAAGATCCAGCGATTGAAGGCGGTTTGGCCTGAAGTCTGGAAGCTGATGCGCCCGCGCCGGGCACTCCTCGGATTGGGCTTCGTCCTGATGATGTTCAACAAGCTGGCCGGATTTGTGTTGCCGTATTCCTCAAAGTTCTTGATTGACAATGTGGTCGGCAAGCATCAAACCGGACTGTTGCGACCACTGGTGTTGGCGGTCTTGATCGCGACCCTGATTCAGGGCGTCACCTCTTTTTCTCTGACCCAGTTGCTCTCGAAGGCGGCCCAGCGTTTGATTGCCGATCTTCGCCGGCAAGTGCAGGTGCACATCTCCCGGCTGCCGGTGGCTTACTACGATGCGAACAAGACAGGAGCGCTGGTCGCGCGGATCATGAGCGACGTGGAAGGCATCCGCAATCTTTTGGGAACTGGACTGGTGGACTTCGCCGGAGGGATCTTAGCCGCAGGAATTGCGCTGGTCTTGCTGCTGCGCATCAGCGCACCGCTAACGCTGATCGCTGTGGGATCCCTGGGATGTTTTGCACTGGCATTGAATCGAGCATTTGCTACGATTCGCCCGATTTTCCGGGAGCGCAGCAAGATCAACGCAGAAGTAACTGGGCGCTTAACCGAATCTCTGGGTGGTGTTCGAGTTATCAAGGGGTATCACGCCGAACAGCGGGAAGAGAAGATTTTTGCCTCAGGAGTGCGCAGGTTGTTGGACAACGTGATGCGCACGTTGACGGCAACGTCGCTGATGAGCCTGTCTGCGAGCCTGCTGCTGGGCGTGGTCGGAGCAGCCACGATGTACGTTGGCGGGCGCCAGATGGTGGCGCACACGTTGAGTCCCGGCAGCTATTTCTCCTACAACTTTCTGCTCGTCTTTCTGGTCGCTCCCATCATGCAGGTGGTCTCAATCGGAACGCAGCTGACGGAGGCTCTGGCCGGCTTAGAGCGAACGCAGGAGATTATGCGGGAGCGGCCTGAGGATCAGGATCCCAAACGTTCGGAGCAGTTGCGCGACATTGTGGGCACGGTTGAGTTTGAGAACGTGAGCTTCAGCTATGACGGAACGCATGACGTCCTGCATGACATCTCGTTCCGTTCGCAGCCCGGGACGGTGACCGCGCTGGTGGGATCTTCAGGGTCGGGAAAGTCGACCACCATCGGATTGATTTGCGCGTTTTATGTGCCCAGCAAAGGAACAATTCGAGTGGACGGAGTGGACTTAAGCACGGTGCGGCTGGATTCATTCCGCACGCGTCTGGGCGTAGTCCTGCAAGAGTCGTTTCTGTTTGACGGTACGATCCGCGAGAACGTCGCCTTTTCGCGTCCGGAGGCCAGTGAGGAAGAGATCATGCGAGCTTGCCGGATCGCACGCGTGGACGAGTTTGCAGAGTCCTTTGCAGACAAATATGACACCATCGTCGGCGAGCGTGGAGTAAAGCTTTCCGGCGGGCAGAGACAGCGCATCTCGATTGCGCGCGCCATCCTGGCGGAGCCGCGGATTCTTATTCTCGATGAGGCCACTTCCAGCCTCGATTCCGAATCGGAGCAGATGATCCAGCAGGGCCTTTCTTATCTGATGCAGGGGCGCACAACCTTCGTAATTGCGCATCGGCTGTCGACGATTCGCCGCGCAGACCAAATCATGGTGATGGAGCGGGGAGAAATTGTGGAACGCGGTACGCATGCTCAACTCTATGCCATGCGCGGCAGGTATTACGACTTGTACACCCGGCAACACGGAGTGGAGGAAAATCTATTTCTGGCTCCCGGGGAGGGCGACGCAGTTGCGTCGGATGGTAACGGCGCAGACGGAAAGAACGGCGATGTAAAGGCGGCCGATGCTCTGCGCGTACTGCGGGGAGAGATGCGCTAGACGCCATGACGACTGCTCCCCTGATTTCTTCCACGCGCGGCACTGCGGCGATCCGCAGCGAAAATCTCTGCCGTCATTATCGAATGGGCGAGACTTTGATCCGGGCAGTCGATGGCATCTCGCTCGAAGTTCGCCCGGGGGAATTTGTTGCTCTTCTCGGCAGCTCAGGTTCGGGAAAGTCATCGGTGCTGAATCTAATCGCGGGACTGGACCGCCCCACCTCGGGAAGCGTCATTGTGCAGGATCGCGATCTCGCCAAGCTCTCCCGCGAAGAACTGGCAAAATACCGCCTACGCATCGTGGGGATGGTCTTTCAGTCTTTCAATCTGATTGCCAGCATGACGCTAATAGAAAATGTTGAACTGCCACTAAGATTCGCGGAAGTCGAGCGGAACGAACGCCTCAAGCAAGCTACCGAAGCTTTGGACCGGGTCGGGTTGAAGGCACGATTGCATCATCGGCCCAGTGAGCTTTCGGGCGGAGAGCAGCAGCGCGCAGCCCTGGCTCGAGCGCTGATTAATCGTCCACAGTTTCTACTCGCCGATGAGCCCACTGGAAATCTCGACAGCCACACGGGCACGGAAATCATGGACATGGTTCGCGGATTTAACCGGGAGTTGGGAATGACGGTGGTGATGGTCACTCATGAGCGCGCCCTGGCTGAGCGCTATGCGCAGAGAATGATCTTCCTGGCGGATGGGAAACTGGTGGATGATCGTACGAATGTTCCTACGGCCCCGGGCTCGGGCAACCAGGGGGGAACGCCGTGAAGATTCCTGACTTGACTGGGCTGGCGGTGCGCAATCTGCGGGAGTCGCTTCTGCGGAATTCACTGACCACGGTTGGGATTTCAGTAGGCGTAGCGTCTTTGGTGGCGATGCTTTCACTGGGCATCGGGCTGCAGCAGATGGCTTCGCGGCGGCTGGTGAGATCCGGGCTGTTCGACACGGTCATGGTCACGTCGCGGCGCGACCTGCGCGGCATGGGGCGCGAAGAAGAGCGCAGCGGGCCTACTCCGGGGGAAAGCCGAGTGCTTGATGAAGCAGCGCGGGTCGACATTGAGCGTCTGCCAAATGTAGGCGAGGCTTATCCCGATATCCGGTTCGTCACCGAACTGCGCTTCGAAGACAAGCCCCATCTGACGATGATTTCGGCCTTACCGTCCTCGGCTAAATCCAACGACGCATTCGAAGGGATGCAGGGCAGTTTCTTCTCATCCGACTCTGCGCCAGAAGTGATATTGCAGAAGTCGTTTGCCGAAGAACTTCTGGGAAAGACTCCGGCGTTGGGCGCGCCGGAACCAGCTGTATCTGACCTGGCAAAGCCGTTGCTGGGAAAAGAAATGACGATGCGTTACGCCCAGCGTGCAAACAGCGCGAATCAAACCGCAGGTGCGAACTTGCCCACGTCGAATACACCGGAAGACGTTGTGCCGGGCGCATCCTATTCTGTGGTTTCTCGTGAGCAGAAGCTCAAAATCGTGGGCGTCTCTGATCTTGATCCTGAAAGCATGCGGGGACCTACCCGAGCGAAGGTATTTTTGCCGTTGAAGCTGGCGGAGAGTCTTCATGTAATGCAGCCGACCGATCTCCGTGAGATTTCGAGGGCGGCGAGCGACCAGCCGGTGTACTCCTCAATCAGCGTCCGGGTAAAGAATCCATCTCAGGTTCAGGCGGTAGAGGATGCGATCAAGAAAATGGGATTCACCACCTTCTCGATTCTCGACGCGAGCCGGGGCTTGCGGCAATTCTTTGCCGTGCTGTACGCCTTTCTGGGAATTTTCGGCAGCCTGGCGTTGATCGTTGCCTCGATCGGGATCGTGAACACGCTGGTCATGGCCATTCTTGAACGCCGACGGGAAATCGGGATCATGAAGGCGATTGGTGCCAGCGATGGAGACGTGCAAAAGCTCTTTTTTGCCGAGGCCGGAGCTATGGGGATATTGGGCGGCATCATCGGAGTCGTTCTGGGCTGGGCCATCGGGCAAGTGATCAACTTCGGAACGAACATCTACCTCAAGCGCCAGTCTTTGCCTCCAGAGCACTTCTGGGCGGTGCCGTGGGAACTGATCGTGGGCGCAATCGTATTTGCATTCGGGGTAAGCCTAGTGTCGGGGTGGTATCCAGCGGCACGCGCAGCCAAACTTGACCCTGTGCAAGCACTGCGCTACGAGTAAACCAGCATGATGCGCCCGTTCAGGCTTGTCTGCTTCCTCCTCCTGATAATGATCGGCTCGGCCTCCGCCCAAAGCCGGATCGATTGCAGTGCGATGAACAGCCGCATTCTCAAGCAGGTGGTTCATTACTGTGTCTATCTTCCGTCGGACTACGACGCGGGTGCGGCGCAGCATCCTGCCCAACGCTATCCGGTGCTTTATTTTCTACACGGCCTAGGCGACAACGAGCGAACCCTGTTCAACAGCGGGGGCTGGACCCTGCTGGATGATCTGCGCAGCCAACACAAGATGGGAGATTTCCTGATCGTCGCGCCCGAGGGCCGTCGCAGCTTCTACATCAATTCGGCCGACGGAAAGGTTCGGTACAGCGATTTTTTTCTGCAGGAATTCATGCCAGCTATCGAGGGGAAGTTTCGCATTCGAGCGGGGCGGGCAGCACGCGCGATCAGCGGAATCTCCATGGGAGGCTACGGAGCGTTGCGCTTCGCCTTCGGGCATCCGGAACTGTTTTCAGCGGTCAGCGCTCAAAGTGCCGCGCTAATAACCGAACCGCCGGCCCAACTGAACGCCGCGTCGCAAACGGGATCACCTCTGCTGAGCGTTCTGGCTCCGGTGTTCGGGCGGCCAATTGCCGCCAACCACTGGAATGAAAACAGTCCTTTTGTCTTAGCGCGAAGAAATGGCCCTGCCCTGAAGAAACAAGCGATCTATTTCAATTGCGGACAGGACGACAACTACGGCTTTGAGACGGGGGCGGCGGCACTGCACGAGGAATTGCAGAAAGAAGGGGTGAAGCACGAATATCACTCCTACCCCGGAGATCACAGCCTGACGTATTTTCTGGCGCACTTCGAAGAGGTCATGGAATTTCACTCCAAAGCATTTGGCCTGCTGTCCCCGCATTGAGAAGCAGCCTCCTGTTGTAAACTAAGCAAGCATCAGGACAGTCGAAACACGTTGGTAGACTTGAAGTAGCCGGAGAGGTGGCCGAGTGGTTGATGGCTCCGGTCTTGAAAACCGCTGTACGGGTCATCTGACGGCGCATAGTCGATTGAAAACAAGGATGTTGTCTTCTCGGTGACCTGATGAATTCGAAGACTGTAGTAAAACTGTAGTAGCTTTATGGCCAAAATGGTGCAGAACGGGCCATAACGATTCAAGAACCGTAGTAGTCCGGAGAGATGGCCGAGTGGTTGAAGGCGCCAGTCTTGAAAACTGGAATACGGGAAACCGTATCGGGGGTTCGAATCCCTCTCTCTCCGCCAGGTTTTCCTTACTCGAGTTCCAACTCAGTCAGGCTCGCTAAATCAGCTTCTGGTCGAGAGCACGCGTCAGCGGAATTACCTCGACTGGCAACTTCCTGCAGCAGCTGTCATCGCCTTCCATGAGAAGGCCGGTTGAAGTCACCCCAGCAACAGGGGTCTTGAGTGCTATGGCCTGGTCGTCAGTTGGGAAACTCAGACAACGTAAGTCAGGCAGTTTTTGGGTTCCGCTCCGCGCTACAGACCATCACTTGCGCTTGCCGTAGCAAGTCCTCAGCACGAGCGATTGCTTCATCAATTCGCTTCCGGGCGTCGGGATCATACAATCCCCGGTTTACGGCAACCTCGTCTCTCATGCGGTGCAAGACCGTTAGCACGTACTCCGCTTCTTCGACCACGCTCTGCATGATGCAATCTCCCTCACGCCGCTTGCCGGATGTCGAGAACGGATAGCTGCTGGATAGACATACTCACAGGGCCGACGATTGCCTCCGCGTGGTCTTCAAGTCTCTCTCTCAGCACGCTGATTCGACTTGTACTGAAGCCCGCCTGCTCAAGTTTGTTGGAAACTTCGTCCCACGTACCACCTAACCGAATTGGTGGATCAGAGGCATGTGTTCCGTATGAAGTCGTCCGACTTACCATAAAAACTTCACCCACTTTTTGGAATTGGAGCCAGACATCCTGACACCGCTCTGTCGTTTCCATAATGGCGGCCTCCTTCAACTCGGTAGCTATGCAAAAGGGCCCGACACGTGAGCGTTAAGCACCTAAAGGCACCAAATGACGCCCTTCTCGTCCACATCCACGTGGGGCGCGTCCGCTCGCCACCGGGTCCTATTTGAGTCGATCATCAAGCCGTTTTGAACCTGTCAGACATGTCAGTTCTAGTTGTTTGAATTATCGCGCTAACGCTCAAAACCCCTCAATGAGCGAAATGCCCTGATAGTGTCAGTTAACAATTTTTCGTGCAAGGAAGTCAGGCATGATTGGACGATTCGCCACGCGGTTATTGCAGCTTCGCGTACTCCGCTTTGGCTTGCTTCAGGATGGGGATGTCGGGATCGGCGTCTTTCCAGAGCGTGAGGAAATCCTGATAGGCGGCCTTGGCTTTGGCGGTGTCGCCTTGCAGGGCGTAAGCGCGAGCCAGGCCGAGGCGGGCCAGCGCTCCCCAGGGAAAGTTCACCACCAGCTCCGCGGTGGTCGATGAACTTCTGAAATTCCGCTGCCGCTGCGTTGCCGTCGTGCAGCATGAGATAGGCTTCTCCACGCAAATAAACTGGGCATAGGAATACATGAGTTGCCGTGGGCTGGCCGAGTTCGATCGTGCTCGCCGCCTTCAATAGTTCGATTGCCCGGTTCGGGTCTTTGCGCTCCAAGGCGACCGCCGCCCGGATCGTGGGCAGCCAATACCTCTGGACCAGCGTGTCCAGCGGGAATGTCTTGTCGAGTTCGGCAGCCAGCTTCTCCGCCCCTGCCGTATCGCCTGCCCGCGCCAGAGCCAGCGCCGCCATCGCCCGCACATCGCGGTTCGGGGCCAGCTTCAACGCCGCATTGGCATCGGCACGCGCCTGCTCCCGGTTTCCCGATTCCACCTCGCGCAGCGCCGCCGCTGCCTGATACGCTGCGGCACTCTCTTTGGCGTCGTTGTGCTGGGCTGAATCCATCGCCCGCCGGGTCAGCTCGCGCGCGTTCTTCAACTTCCCGTACCAGGCTTCCGTGTCCGCTTGCGCGGCCAGCAGCGAGTCTTCCGTGCCCGGCTTGCCCATGGCGGCTGAGACCAACTGCGCCATCTGTGCCGTATCGCCCTTCAGAAAAGCCAACTGGTAGCGGTTCTGCAAGCAGGTCCTCACTCTCCAGCTTGCGCTCCTCCGCCTGCTTGTACACCGCCTCCGCCTCATCCAGCCGGTTGAGGGCTCGTGTAGGCGATGCCGAGGTTGAGATAGTTGTCCACGTCGTTCGGCTCCAGGCGCAGCGCCTCGCGATCTTCCTCCAATGCCTTTTCCCAGTTTCCCAGGATTGGCCGTAAATGAATCCCAAGTTCCTGTAAGGCACAGTCGTCTCTCGGGTAGGTCTGCTGCCACAGTTCGTAGATCTGCGCCGCCTTCTCCAGCTCTCCCGTCGCGTACAGGTAGTAGTTTGCCTCGATGGAGAACCGCTCCCGTTCGCTCACCTTCTCCCGCAGCTCGTAAGCCTTGCGTGCATTCTCGGCCGCCCGCCCGACTTCGTTGAGGTTGCTGTAGCAGGCCCGACATGGCGGCGTAGGCCATGGCAAAATTCGGGTCGAGTTCCACCGCCCGCTTGTAGAGAGGGCAGCGCGGCTGTCCCCCTTTCGCAAACTCGCGTCTTCCGTCCCAGGCTGTAGGCTTTCAGCGCCTCCAGCGATGGCGTGGTCGCTTCCTCCAGCGGCGTGGCGTATTTCTGCACCGAGCTGAGCGACTCGCCCAGCTTGCTCCGCAAGCTGACCGCCGCAGCGTCCAGAGCCTTGAGCACCGCTTCCTTGCCCGCCGCCTGCTCCTGCGCTTCCGCCAGCACGTCCCCCGTGTTGCAGTTCACCGCCTTCAGGCCAATCACGTACTGGCTGCCCAGCCCGGCAATCGAGCCGGTCAGCATGGCCTTGCTGCCCGTGCGCTGGCAGACCTCGCGTGTGACCTCCGGCGTCAACCGGTCACCGGCGGGACGTCCCATCAGCTTCAATGTCTCGTTCACCTTGCGCTCGGAAACCAGGTCGAGAAAGGGCGATTGCTCAAGCTGTACCGAGAGTCCCTGCTTCAGCGTGTCGTCGAATACGCTGTCGCCCGTCTTGTTGTCGAAATCGGAGAGGACGATGGTGTCCTTGTCCGTAAGCTTTGGCGCACGATGGAAATAGAAATAACTTGCCGCCGCTACTACCGTGACACTGACCAGCGATGCGACCAATACAACTTTTCTGCGAAAACCCTGGACGGACGTCAGCGCCGGTACAGGTTGACAATTGATAATCGGTTCAGAGTGAGAATTGACCGGGGCAATAAACCGATAACCGCGACGGTGCAGGGTCTCAATGAAGCGCGGATTCTCGGAATCATCCCCCAGCGCCTCGCGCAACTTCTTGATACTGCTATTGAGGCTGTGGTCGAAATCAACGAAAGTGCCGGCGGACCATAGCTTCGTTCGCAGGTCTTCCCGGGTGACGGTGTGTCCCGGGTGTTCCAGGAGCATGGTCAGGATTTGGAAGGGCTGTTCCTGCAACTTGATGCGGATGCCGCTTCGCAGTTCCGCTTCCTGAAGATCGACTTCAAAATCTCCAAAGCGGGGGCCCGGCGACTTTCCAGCGGGCGGGGACATGGACTTGCCTCAAGCCAAATGGTCGATGACGTTGATCGCCTCTGGGGGGCTGGGTCTCAACTGGCAGGGACTGCTCTTCGGAGAGGCGAGACACACTCATTGCACACAAATGCACGTGTAATGTCTGTGATATGGCTCACACCGTGTGTCGGGCCGGGGCCTGTCAGCGGGCTCTAGCATGAAAGTTGAATCCAGACTTGCGTAAGACAAAAGTGTAGCGACGGCGGTTCCGCTTTCAGCCACAGTTAACCTCTCCGACTATCTCCTGTGGCCTCAACGCGATGGTTGGCGACAACTATTCCCCTTCTGGGTCATCCCCGGTGCATTGTTATTTTCCGTCGCCGGAGCGAAGCTGCGGACGAAATTCACCATCGGGCCTGGTGAATCGGCCCGCGAGAAATAGATCCAACGGAGCCATCGCTCCAGGAGGTGCGTTATGAAAGGCTCAAAGCTCATGATCGCGGTTGCAGGTGCATTCCTTCTTATGCTTGTTCCGGCTTTTGCCCAGACCGTGGCGGTGCAGGCAACAATTCCCTTCAATTTCAGCGTTGGGAGGCAGAACCTGCCTGGTGGGGAGTACCGGGTGTCTCTTGGCGATTGGGGACAGCTATGGATCAGCCGTGTTGGAGTTCCAGGCGCTACGACGGCCTCTACCAGTGCAGTCGGGGGTGGAAATCCTACCCAAGACCCGCCTCCTAAGCTGATCTTCAATCGGTACGGCGACCGTTACTTCCTTTCGGGAGGTGTGGACAGGAGGCACGAGTCGGGGCCACCAGTTGATGATCTCCCCGACGGAGCGGGAGTATGAGCGCACAGCGAAGACGGAGTCTACGACCGTTTTGGCGACGCGGTTGTCAAACTAGGGGGACCGAACCCAGAGTCGCAGCGACTGCATGAAGCCGCTGACGACGAAACAAAAGTTGGCCCGCACCGGAGCAAGTGCCCCATCACTGTGCCGCAAGAACTGTGGCAAGGATGGGGCAGCCGGTGTTCTGGCTACATCTCGCAAACGCGGCGAGAAGTGGCCCCCTTGAACTTGCACATCGACTAGCTATGGTGGTGATAAATCCCCCATCTCTAACATCATTGTCGAGGGGGTCCACTCCAAGTCTACTCCGCTTAGAATAACCGTATGTACGAGCTTGCTCAGATGTTTCCGACTCCGGATGCGCTGTTAGCTCTTGAGCCCAATGCGCTCGGAGCCAAGATCCTGGCTTTACTTTGCAAGCGAGGACCAAACCAAAACCAGGGAATGTTCCACCTCAGTAACCTGATTGGGGAGCTGTGGCTTTATCCGACGACGCCCGGTTACCAGTCTCCTTTCCCACAGAGCCAACGGCGCGAGATTGACCTTGCTATCAGCGAAGCATGGGCGTGGCTCGAGAGAGAAGGATTGCTCGTACCTGCGCCCGACACTAACGGGCAGAATGGCTGGCGCCTGTTAGGTCGCCGTGCTCGTGGCTATGCACAAGATGTGGACACCGGTCGGCGGGCAGCCCCGGTCGCGTTCCCCAAAGAATTACTGCACCCAAGCATACTGGAAAGAGCGTGGCCAGCCTACATGCGCACCGATTTTGATAACGCCGCGTTCGAGGCCATGAAGGCACTCGAAATTGCAGTGCGTGAGGCCGCTGGCTATGGCCCTGAGAAGATCGGCGTTAATCTAATTCAAGACGCCTTCTCGCAAAGCAAGGGTCCCCTTACCGACACCACTTCGCCCACGGCCGAGCAAGTCTCCCGAATGAATTTGTTTTGGGGTGCAATCGGTTCTTACAAGAATCCACAGTCGCATCGCGATGTGAATCTCGATGATCCGGTGGAAGCTCTAGAGATCATTTTGCTTGCAAATCACCTACTGCGGATAGTTGACACTCGTGCAAAGGCATCGTCGTCCCCGTCCCTTGGGAGCATTGTCGGCCCATGACCTCTCCGGCCCCAGTCACGGCATCCAGAGAATTAGAGGAGCAGCCCCTCCAATGAAAGGATTGGCTAAGGTGTCAGCTGGCATAACATCCCGATTGCCACTCGTTGACCGGAAATTCACACGACCGCAGACGCCCGCCAGCGGGGCTCGTTTGACGAATGTGGTCACGGGCGGATGCACTGGGACTACTCAGTCCACCATATTAGTTTGGCCGAGTAGTGGATAGTGACGGCGAAACTGAAAGAGGCGAGTTTGGTCTGAGCGATTCGAGCTTTCGTATTGCATCACGCTTGTATTCGTCAATGGCTTTCGCATACGTTTGAACAATGCTGGTACTTGAGTGTCCGATCATCTGCGCCACAAAAAGATCTGGTACGCCCGCTGCGCTCAGTCTGGACGCGTGCGTGTGCCGTAGATTGTAGATCCAGAAATATGGAATTCCCGCCAACTTCAGAGCTTTAGCCCAACTTCTCCGAATGTCTTTCAATGGACGGGCGGGATCTCGCATGTTGGGGAAGACGTAAGGGGAAAACTCAGGCCCGACACGATTGCGCCAGGCAATCAGCTCAGCTTTGCATCGACCAGAAACAGGGACGTTTCTGACACCTGCAGCGGTCTTTGATTCCCGTACGCGGATGGTGGCGCTCTCGAAGTCGACGTCAGCCCATTTCAGAACGAGAGCCTCGCAATTGGATCGCAGTCCCGCCTCCAGAATTAACACAGCTAACGCCCTGATGTGCGGATCTGCAACCGCAAGGATACGTTCTTCCTCGCTATACGTAGCAATGTGCGGTTTGCGACGGATGCTTTTCTCTTCCAGAGATTCGACGTCAACGAAGGGACTCCTGGCAATGAGTCGCCTTTTCTGAGCAACCCGCAGCATCTTGCGTAGTGGCACTAAATCTCGGTTCACCGTCGCAGGTCCCACGCCCGCTGCCAGTCTCTGTTCTTTGAAGTCCTCGATGCAGTCTGCAGTGATCTGAGATAGGCGCAGTTTCCCAAGCCTCGGCTTCAGATTGTTGACGGAAGATGTGTAACGGGAACGGGTTTTAAGATTTGGAATCGTCCGAAGGAACTGCTCTGCCCAGTCTTCGAAGAACGGAGCATTTCTCTTGATGAGCTGGAAGCGTCCCTCAAAGATTTCCGTCTCCCATCGTGCTAGGAGCTTTTCGGCCAACCGTTTATTCGTAGTGTGAGAACTTTTGCAGACTTGCCGCCCCGCTACTGTCGCGGCCATCATCCATTTCTTGCTGCCACGACGTTTGTAGAGACTCCCCATGAGTTAACCGATGAAATATTCCATTTGAGTGGCTCGTTCCCATTCTTCGTCTGCGGCAGAGCAATCGTCTATTGCTTCCGGGTTGCGGAGGTACAAAAGCACGTGCCCGAGTTCGTGTCGAAGGTCTTCCATTACTTCTTTTCTGGGCAGGCGTTCAATGGCAGGCTGTGACAGGAGAAGGAGAATTCCGGTAGCCGACCGCACCTCAAGTTTCCTCCTGATGGATTCGTGATCACGAACCCGGCACGCCCAGGTTGGAAAATCACCGCCGTCCAAAGGAACGACTTCGATTTGCAGACCTGGATCGAGTAGTGCGATTTTAGGAATGGGCGGTAGTTCTTTCAGGACTGACTCCAAACAGTCTTCGATCAATGGGAACTCGAACGCGTGATCCATCCAGCCGTTGGAGAAGGCCAAATCCTGAAATTCGAGGCGTTGGAAAACGAAAGTCTTCAGATAGGGATTTGGGCTTGTTGTTGGGGGGTAGGCCGCCAGGTCATTGAGAGCTTTATGAAGCCTCTCAAAAACCTCCTCCCTGGAAGCAGCTGGAAGGTGCCGAAAATGAGGGTCTGATTTCGGCATTTTGGTCCTCCAAGAATTATTAGTTTTCCTACCCGCGTTGCCTGCTGCACAGCTTATGTACCGTCCAAACCGAGAGGCCATATTTCGTCGCAAGTTCCCTGAACGGTGCTTTCGTCCGTGCTCGTTCCTTCCGCAGTTCTGCCACATCCTTAGCCTTCAAGACTCGCAGCGGGGGACGCCCCAATCGTCTGCCTTGGCTTCTGGCGTGCTGCAATCCCGCTTTTACCCGCTCCACAATCAGAGACCGTTCCCACTGGGCAATAGCACCGATAATCTGGAACAGCATTTCCCCATGCGGGAGAGAGGTATCGATAGCCTCAGTGCAGGAAACAAAACCGATTCCCAGCTTTCTGAACAATTCCAATGCGTTAAGCAACTGCTTTAGGGATCGTGCGAAGCGGTCGAATTTCCAAACGACTACGACGTCAATCTTGAGGCGACGGCATTCCTGGAACAATGCATCAAGTGCAGGACGCCTCTCGGTTGCTCCCGAAATCCCTTTGTCTCTGTAGATTTTGTAGAGCGTCCACTTCCGGCGTTTGACGTACTCCAGCAGTTCCCGTTCTTGCATTTCGGGGTGCTGGTCGCTTGTGCTCACGCGTGTGTACAACGCTACCCGTTTTGCCTCCATAGGACCGCCCTTTTACTCCTATCCAATTACGAGAACTCGACTGTTATTCGAACGATGAAATCTTCCAGTTGGGTGCATCGTTTCCATTCCTCGTCTGCGGCAACGCAGTCGTCTTTTGCGTCTCGCAGCAACAGGAAAACGTGCCCGAGTTCGTGTCTAAGATCTTCCATCACCTCTTCCTTGGGCAGACGCTCAATGGCAGGCTCGGATAGGACAAGGAGAATTCTGGTAGCAGGCCGTACTTCGACAAATCGCTTAATCCACTCGTACCGATGAACTTGGCACGCCCACGTGGGGCAATCACCACCGTCGACACGTACAACTTCGATTTGCAGCCTGGGATCGAGCAGTGCGATTCGAGCGACTGTTCCGACCTCTTTAACTGCTGACTCCAAACAGTCTTCGATGGCCGGGAACTCGAACGCGTGATCTATCCACCCGTTGGAAAAGGCCAAATCCTTAAATTCGAGACGTTTGAACACGAACGATTTCCAATATGGTTGTTTTTGTCTAGCCGATGTGATGTAGCCCGGCCAGCGGACAGAAAGCGTCTTCTAGTTGAGTATCGCTAACCCCCGAAATATCGAAATTAGTGAGAAGCAAGTAGCAGTCACAACGTTTCTGCTTTACTAGCTTCTTAACTTTCTCGATTTCATCGGATACATCGGCAAGCCTAGGGGGCGGTTGGGCTTCGAGTTGAACTTGCACTGAATGACAAATTTGCCCTTTAGGACTTCTCCCTTTTGAGGCTTCCAAGTCCCTGCGAACGCTCCGTCCCTTCCTCCATCTTTGGAGTCCAGGAATGACTGCACAGTTTGACCTAGAATTTCTCTAGTAATCGTTAGACAAAGCTGCTGGAAACTGTGCCACCCGAGTTTGTGCAGGTCGTAGTTGACCACGACCTAATTATGCTCATACCTGGTCCGCGGCGCCAGAGCCCTTTTCCACTTCTTTGCATGTTAGGCCGCGTAGAACTGATCTGCGCTGCACTCGCGTTCAGCCCCGTGAACCGTTGTTCCCAGGTGGGACACTTTTTCCGCGCAAGTAGCTAACCCCAGGCTCAGTTTGACCCGTGTTTTCTCGCGTCTGTAAGATCAAACGTCACATGTTCGGGATCACGTGCTAGTTGACGAGTGTCTGCGACCAAGTCTGCCCTTGCGATCAGTGATTTGCAGAAAACGGAGGGGACTGGTCTTGAACAGCGCAGGGCTCACCCAGCCGCGAGAATAGAAGAGGTTTCGTTGATCAGAACGTACTCGAGCATGTTAGAAAACCCCTTCACAAAGTGCTCATTTCCGGCCGCGTAAACATTGGGTTCTCGCCAGGTCTTCCCCGACGTTAGCAATGTGTAGTTTTCTAATCAGGCTGGAACGGCAATGGCTGGCCTCGCTTGGGGGGCGATCATCGCGAGGGGTGCGGGTTTTTCTTCACTCTACCGCTCAAGCCGAAAAAGACAACCATACTAAGCCTCGGGCGGAACTCTTACCCATTTCCCCTTCTTCCGAAGCATCGTTCTGGTGATGTGGACGTACTGCATATCTTCGATCTTCAGATCGGGTTCTGAGCTGAGCGGCCGGCCTTCCTCCGGAATCCGGTTGATCATGTCCACGAGCGTCTTTTGCGCTTCCGGGGATAATTTCTGATGTTCTGCTCGGCGTTTTTGCCAACCGGGCAAGTGCTTGTCCCAAAGTCGGGTGACCAGAAACGCACGATCATCGGGCGGGTCGCTGGCGAGAGAAAACAGGCCTTTAACTCTTTCTTCTTCGGGAAAGGCGGCGAAATGCTTATCGACCGCCGCAAGGTCGGCCTTCAGGGCCTGACCGTTCACGAATGATTGATCATCGCGAAGGAACATTGGAACGATGCGTTCATGAAGCTTGTCGTTCGAGACAAATATCATGCAGAAGGGGAGGTAATAGAGATAGGCGAGATCAACTTTGTTGTCCGCCTTGTTGACGGGCCGCACAGTTGAGATCAGATCGGCGCCCACGGCCAGGTAATAAAAAAGCTCGACGGAGAACATGTAGACGAAATAGGGGCAAAATTTGGCTAGCGCCGGCGACCCGGCGGCCTTCCACCGATCGAGGATTTCCTTGGCGGCTGTCTGGGAAAATCCGAGCAATGCGAGGCCTAAGATGAACGACTTCCCTGGGTCCAGCAGTTCGATCAGGGTATCGGCGATATGTTTCGCGTCCTCAAGGCTTTTCGGCTTACGGATAGTATCGTAGAGCCCTTGGAACGTCTGATACACTTGCGAGTAGTCCCATCCAGTAACACCCTTTCGCCAGACCTTTGCGATTTGTCTCTCAAGATCCAGGAATTCATGGCGCTGCCAGCGCTGGAATGCTTCTTCCTCAGGACTCAGCTTATACACCACACCTTGCTGCCCGTTGAGTTGTACAAGTGTGCCCCCGGCCTTGAAGATTCGCCCGTCCATCGGTATCTCGTGACCAACAAGGGCCCCCGCGAGGATCGAAGCGTGATGGGGGCTAATGTGCGACTGCATGTCGGGCGTCTTGTAAGCGATATTCCCAACAACATCCTCGGGCGTCCTGCCCTTGCGGACGTTCTTTTCCAGATCCGCTAGCGTTTCAACGAAAAAGAGCGGTGTGATGCTCGTAAGAAAGAAATTGTCGAGCCAAACTGCCTCGTCTGGGTTTAGAGATTCCAGGAAGGACTTGTCGAAGATCAACATTGGCCCTTGCGCCATACACCATGATAGCGCCGTCGATAACCCACATCGGCTTCGCTCTTACCATTAGAAGAACATGCGGGCCGGTTTGGGTCCATGTCGCTCGAAACACCGTAGTAAAACTGTCGTAGTTCCATGCTCAAAACGCTGCAGAACGCTCATGACGGTTAAAGCTTATTCTCCTCTCACCAAAGTGCAGTTTGACGGCAAGTACTTACCAGTGCTGCGATCCGGTGGGTTAGGCTGGCGGTTTGATGGCATATTTGGCATCTTTCATGAATGCCGAAACTATCTTCATATCACCTGTCAAAAGCATGTGATCCGTCAACATATTCAAGGGCGCTTTAACACCTTCATCTAGTATTGGAAAGTCTTTCGTGAGCATTCCTATCCAAACCCGCGCTTTACAGTCGCAGTTGCCCCATCCTTTTTTGAACTGAGGAAGAATCACTTCTTCGGAAAGCCCGTTTTTGTGAATGAACTCACCGGCTCGGCGCAGAGTACCGTCACACTTCGAAGATGACAGGTGCGTGTCGATGTAGTCGAAAAACGCTTTTAACGTTGCATCATTAACGGGCAGTCTTTTCCGGAGTAACCGCAGTTTCCTTCGCCATCCAAACTGCTGTACCGCTCGGCTGAATGAAACGAAATAGATCCCTAACACCAAACCAGCACTAAGTCCGCCTATAAGAAACATGGAAAGGTTTGGGAAGTCCGGAGCGTCCGGAAGATCTGCACGTCGGATTTCGCTCATTCGGCTGCCATCCGTGGCTTGGTTAACGATCTTAGAAGTCAGCTCTTCACAAATCTTCTGGGTTTCCGCTGGATCAGAACCTTGATAGGAAACCACAAATGCGGGCAGTCGGAGCGGATCTGAGTTTGCCGGGTGAAACTCAGATGGAAATTCCACCAGCGACGGCTGGTGGCGCATGTCATCGAGAATGCCGTCGATCTCCTGTGTACTCTTGCCCGGAAACACATTCGTGAGCACTGGTCGCATTTCAGAGTCACTTGTTGCGTGCGCTGTCACCTTACGAATGCCGGCCTGAAGATCGTCCGACAGTTGTGTATGCTGAGGACCTCCTTGCCCTTCCACGAGAACAATCGATTGCGAGGTGTACTTACCGTAGAACTTCTTGACCGGCAGATAAGCCAGGTATGCCACAGCCGGGCCGACGAGCGCCATAATCAGAATCAGCCGCAGTCCTTCCAGCGACCGTTGTTTTCGAAGTTGCCGTAATGTGAGACATATTCCTAACGTCAGACCAAGACCAAATCCGGACCAGACAAACAGAGAAGCGCTTGGGAAATCCGGATCTTCCGGCGGCGCAACGTTCGGCAGTGTGTAGTAGTACCAGTCAACCACACGGTAGACCAAATACCCCAGCAGCGGACCACTCAGCGCACAGGTCGAGATCGTCAAGATGTACCTCTTGAAGTACGACCCTGCCGTGGCTTCCATTCTCACCTCCGCGTTTTGCCGGAAATTGTACTCTACTGTTGCCGCACTACGTCGAAGTTCTACGGCAGTAGTGGTCGTAGTTCGGCACGTCTTCTCCGAGCAGCTTCAATAGTCGTACTCCCTGAATCGAGAGCCTGAAGGTGTAGCCCGTGAGCGGAAGCTCGCGCTGTTCAGTATTTATTTCGTGAGCCAGACCAAATTCCTGCAGACGGTTGCAGATGCCGTACCCCTCTTCGCGCGAGTAGAGACTAGTTTCAATCTTCTGTCCGAGTACTATTGCAACCTGTTGTGCAAGGTCATTCCTGCGATTTATGAATGTACCTGGGTGGAGCTTCCAGATTCTACCGTCCACACACTAGATAACGAAGACCGCGTCGTCGGGGTCTTTGGCTGCTTTTGTGCAGAATGCTACCCCCTGGGGCGAGTTGCGGCCGAACGGACAGGTTTACAAGGCAGCACCACGGGCCTCTTCCGGCAACGCTTCCAAACATTCCAAGGAAACCCAAATGAATCCCTGAGGAGGGTGGCGTAGCATCACCCATACTCATTGGGTCCTGCGAGCGGGTTTTGGTGTAAAGGCTCGCGATTGAAATGGCAGCAGCATTATTCTTATCGCCCGGTGAACTTTTTGGAAGGCAAACCCGAATAACAGTATGGAGAAGCCGGTTGCCTGACGACCGAGAGCTTTGGAAGAGGATCTCCCAGGGAAACGCGAATTCGTTCGACGCATTCTACCGCGAGAATGCGCCGCAGCTATTAGTGTTTCTGCGGCAGCTTACCGGCGACCGACAGGTGGCTGAAGATATTGTGCAAGAAATGTTCACCCAGCTATGGAATCGGCCGAGCGGGTTTCAGCCAGAGCGCGGGACTCTTCGTGCCTATCTTTACGGGATTGCGCGGAAACGGGCCGCGGATTGGTGGCGAGGGAGAGGGCCTTTAGATTCCACGACTGTAGAGCAATCGGGCGTTTGCCAAACGGAAACTGTTTCGATCGTGGGCGATGCATTTCGGCGGCTCCCGGAGGAGCAACGAACCTTGCTGTGGTTACGAGAGGTGGAGGGCCAATCGTACGCGGAACTCGCGGTGATCCTGGAAATACCTGTGGGAACGGTACGGTCGAGACTGTTTGCAGCTCGGGAAGCGCTGCGAAAGATCTGGCTGGACACGCGATGCGACCCGAGGAGGGATGCATGAAGTGCGAAGAAGTAGCAGAGTACATCTCTGTACTTTGCGACGGTGAAAGCATTCCAACTACAGTGGCCGAGCACGTCCGCGTGTGCGAAGCCTGCCAATCACGGTTGAAAGCTTATAGGGACATCGGAACGGAGCTGCGGCGTGTGGCGCGTTCGGAGTCTCCGAAAGAAGTGAGAGCACGGACTTGGGACACAAAGCAGAGAACTAGATCGAGTTGGTGGGGCACAGGATTGGAAATGCTGGCGCCGCTACCTCTGGTGGCCTGGCTTTACGCGTCGATCATCTTCGGCCTTTTCTTGCAGTGGAACCGTGATCCTACCTTCATACACGGAATCTTCGTCCCCTTCTTTGCTTTGTTTGTACTTCAGCAAGATCGCAAGAAATTGAAGGCAATCGAGTCGGCACCATCATGGGCTGGTCTTCCGCTAATTGCGGTTGGCCTGATTGTCCTGGTCTGGGGAGTCTTGGGCGTGGAACTGTTCGCCTCGCGGGTGTCGCTGTTGATCCTGATCGCGGGCCTGATCACTCTGTTTCGAGGATGGACGTTCTTTCGCGCCGTACTGTTCCCGTGGGCGGCCCTGATTCTGATGATCCCAATCCCGAACAAGATCGCGAACCAGATCGCTTTCCCCCTTCAGTTGCTTGCCGCAAAGCTTGCGACTGCCCTGCTTGTCCTAGTCGGGGTTCCAGCGTTACGGCAGGGAAATGTGATCGAACTTTCTTCCATGTCGCTACAGGTCGCAGAAGCGTGCAGTGGGATCCTATCGTTTTGGAGCTTGGTCACACTGGCGATCATCTACGGGTATCTCATGGACGCTCGGACTTGGGTACGGGTGGTACTCGCATGTTTAGCCGTACCTGTCATAGTGGTCGCCAACAGCTTTCGCATTATTGGCACAGGGCTGCTCATGCAGTACTCGGACATGGATAAAGCAGAGTGGTTTTACCGTGCGCTAGGGGGCTGGCCGGCCTTCGTCTTGGCATTGATCATCCTGTTCGCTGTGCACCGAGTGATCTCGGTTATTTGGAAGTGCAGTCCAGACGCGCCGCATGATCTTGCGCGTGGTGAAGCGCAGCCCGCTGGCGAAATCAGCATAAAGGCCCGGTCCCTTCGTCTTGGAGTTGTGGTTGGGCTCATGTTGTTCGTAGCGATTCTGATTCAGACCCGCAGACAGCGGGAAGTAATCCCGCCTCGTCTTGCGTTCAAGCAGTTTCCTACGCAGTTGGGGGGCTGGACCGGTACTGACGTTTCCATCAATGAGGAAATGCTCAACGTTCTCAAGCCGAGCGATTATCTTTTGCGTATTTATCAGAACTCGCAAGAAAGAGCGTATATCGATCTCTTCATCGAGTACTTTCGCAGCCAGCGCGAGAGCGAAGCCCCTCATTCCCCTCAGCACTGTCTTCCCGGGTCAGGCTGGACGGCGGTCGAGAACCGACGCGTTACGCTCACACCGCCGGGTCATGAACCGTTCTCCGCAAATCGCTACGTCATCGCCAAGGGAGATTCTCACATGTTAGTTCTCTACTGGTTTTGGGCTCACGATCGCGGTGTGGCCAACGAGTACTGGGCTAAGTATTACCTCGTCAGAGATCGCATCAAGATGAACCGCAGCGACGGCGCATTAGTACGGATCATCACCAAGATGTATCCCGGAGAGACCGTGGAGGCAGCGCAGCAGCGCGCGCTTCCTTTTGTGTCCGAAATTGTTCCTTTGTTGAACGACTACATTCCACGGTGAGGCTGCGTTAGGGGCTAAGGAATTCCTAGAACGTGTCCTGGGCACGGCGTATGCTCTGGAGACTGTAGTAAAACTGTAGTAGTTACACGTTCAGAACGGGTCAAGTTGGATCAAATCGGTGCAATCAGTAAGTCTGGCAACCTGTTGAGAAATATAGTAGAGTAGAGAATTTTCCTAACGGTGCAGAACCTGCTGTGGAACTTGAAAACCGGCGTACCCGAAAGGGTACCGGGGGTTCGAATCCCTCCCTCTCCGCCATTACTTTGTGACCTTGCCTGAGTTGATCCGCTTAAGCGGCAGTTTGCTTTGGGTATCGAGAACTGGGATTTTCCACTTCGGACAATCCGCTCGGGAGTCGGTTGGCTCGGATTAGCCGATTCCAAATCCCCGAGTAATCCATAAAATCTGCACCATCTCTCTCGTTTTCCCAGACGCCGGAGTGAGGTGAGTCAGCGTTGCATTGACACTCTTGTGCCCTGCGCCTATATTGCTAGCAAGCGTTTGCGGAAAACGTTTGCATTTACCCGCAGTTCGATGAGATGACTTCTTCGACTACCCCTCGCTTGCTGGCAGTGGCCTTATGCGGTCTCCTCGCTGCTTCGTCCTTATTTGCGGCGTCAGGCGCGAAGCCGCGCTGGAAAAAATTATTCAATGGCAAGGACCTTGCCGGCTGGCAGCACGTGGGTCAAGGGGAAATGACCATTGAGGACGGGTGTATCGCCACGCACGGCAAAGGCGACGAGATGGGATTGCTCTGGTGGACCGGTGGCAAGATCGGCAACTCGGTCCTCCGCGTGGTATATCGAACCAAGGACCACGCCGACAATTCCGGAATTTTCATTCGCATTCCCGTTCCGCCGCGCGAAGCGTGGATGCCAGTTCACTACGGGTATGAAGTAAATATTGAAATCAACCCCGAGCGCTGGAACGAAGACGACTATTACGCTACGGGTTCGCTCTACTCGTTCACCAAGGTTCCTGTCCGGGCTGACCATCCAACCCCCGAGTGGAACACAATCGAAGTGACGATCAATGGACCCCGCACGGCGGTGTATGTGAACAATGTAAAAGTGACCGATTACACGGAAGGCCAGCCAATCCCCCCTCGCAAAGAGAATGGAGTGCTGGCGGGTCCTCGGCCCAATGAAGGATACATAGGTCTGCAGAACTATGGGGGCGAAACGGTCTACTTCAAGGACGTCGAAATTCGGCCACTACAATAAAGCCACTCGAGATCAGGGGCAGGGAATGAAACAGATTGAGGCTAGCGTCCGAGTACTCAGTGACGATGAGCTTCAGCTCATCCACCGCAGCAGTCTTCGGATCCTGGAGAGAGTTGGGGTTCGGTTGCCTCACTCCGAATGTCTCGCAGCCTGCCGTCGCGCAGGAGCCCAAGTGGATGAGGCGTCGGAGACCGTTCGATTTCCCGGCGCGCTGATGGACAACTTCTTGAAGGAGTTTCGTGGCCAAACGGTTGCAAACCTCGACGATGCCCATCCCAAATCCTTGTGCGGCGTAATCTCAACGCAGGTACATCTGATCGACTACATGGCCCCAAGCCGCCGGCTGGGGACGGTTGAGGATGTGCGCAAGGGGATTACGCTGGTGCAGCAGTTAGGAAACTTCCCAACCGCGAACGCAGTCGTGGTTCCCTCCGATATCGCGGCCGAGTTAAGCGACGTGGTGTCATTTCAGCTGATCTACAGCTATTCCAGGAAGCCGGGAGGCTGAAAGTGCTGCGTTCGAACTCCACGCAGGTGCCGGAAATCCAACGGGCGGAGAAAGCCGAACCGTACCGGCAACAGATCCTCGATCTTTTGATCTCCTGCAAGGGGAATCTCGTGCGAGTCCATGAGGAACTGGCGGCGAGCGGCGCGGCGCTGTCGTATCCGGCGCTGACCGCCTTCTGCCGCCGGCACGGCATCGGACAAACGCCGATCGTGCCGGCGGGCCAGTATCACTTCGAGCCCGGCGTGGAGATGCAGCACGACACGTCTCCGCACGAAGTCGAAGTGGGCGGCAGGAAGTACAAGGCGCAGACCGCCTCGGCGGTGTTGTGTTACTCGCGCATGCTGTTCTTCCAGATCAATCCCACGTTTCAGCGCTTCGACTGCAAGGTGTTTCTCACCGACGCGCTGCGCTACATGGGCGGCGCGGTCGAGCGCGTGATGATCGACAACACGCATGTGGTGGTGCTGCGCGGCACGGGACGCGAGATGATTCCCGTGCCCGAGATGGAGGCGTTCGCGGAACGCTTCGGATTCCGCTTCGTGGCGCACGAGCGCGGCGACGCCAACCGTTCGGCGCGCGTCGAACGCCCGTTCTCATTCATCGAAAACAACTTTCTGGCCGGCCGCACGTTCGCCAGTTGGGAGGATCTGAACCAACAGGCGCGCCAGTGGTGCGACAGGTCAACTCGACTTACAAGAAACATATCCGCGCCGTGCCGCGCGAACTGTTCGCGGTCGAGCGCCTGCATCTGAAACCGCTGCCGGCGTGGATTCCCGAAGTGTATCGTCTGCATCAGCGCACGGTGGACGTGGAAGGCTACGTCTCGGTGAACTCCATTCGCTACTCGGTTCCGGTCGCCTGGATCGGGCGCCGCGTGGAGGTGCGCGAGACGCGGGACAAGATCGAGATCGAACTCGATGCGCGCCACATCGTCACGCATGTCCGCGCCGTGACGCCGCTGCAGCAGCGGATCACGCTCGCCGAACATCGGCCGCCGCGCGGGGAAGGCGTCAAGCGCAGCGATCCGCACCCGGAAGAACAAGCGATCGTACAGGCCGCGCCGGAGATCGCCGCCTATGTGGCGGCGCTGAAGCAAAAGGGCCGCAAAGTGGTGGCGCTTGCCCTGCGGCAACTGTTGCGCTTGCTGCGCGAATATCCGCGCGAGCCGTTCCTGGCCGCGGTCCGCGAAGCCGCCCAGTATGGACTCTACGATCTCGACCGGCTGGAGCGGATGATTCTGCGCCGCGTGGCGCGCGACTACTTTCTGCTGCTGGATACGGACACCGATCCCCATGACTGAAGAACTGGAACAACTGCTGAAGAATCTCAAGCTGCGGCGCATGCTGAGCGTTTACGACGAACAGTTGCGCGCGGCCGAGAAAGCGCAGACGTCTCTTACTCGGAGTTCGTCGCCGGACTGTTGCGCGCGCAATGGCACGACCGGCAGGAAAGCGCGCTGGAGTGGCGCATCCGCAGAGCGAATCTGCCGGAACGCTGGTCGCTGGAAACGTTTCCCTGGGCGCGCCAGCCCGGCGTCAACCGCAAACAGATCCGCGCCTTCGCCGAACTCGACTTCGTCGCCAAGCACGAGAATCTGGTGTTGGTGGGGCCGACCGGCGTGGGCAAAACCGGACTGGCTTGCGGGCTCCTGTTGAAGGCTTTGCAGAACGGCCACCGCTGCCAGTTCATCCGCGCGCAGGATCTGTTCGACGAAATGTACGCCTCGCTGGCCGACCGCTCCACGCGCCAGTTACTGAATCGCCTGGCTCGCCTGGACGTCCTATTGATCGACGAGTTCGGATATTTGAATCTCAAGCCCGAACAGTCGAACACCTTCTTCAAGCTGATGGAGGAGCGCTATCATCGCCACTCCACCATCATCACGACCAACTTGGTCTATGACGAGTGGCACAACTTTCTCGGCAACAAATCGATGGTGGAGGCGCTGCTGAGCCGCGTGCGGCACTACTGCCACACCGTGACCATCAACGGTCCGTCGCTGCGCGATCCGCAAGGCTGAACTCATGGAACAGCGCGAGTATGTCCGCCGGCTTCTGGAAGCCTACCGTGCGACTCCGGGCACGTGCGGCGCCGTCCGCCGTCCGGACCGTCTGCTCGCGGCCCAACTGCACGAACGCGGCGTGCCGCTCGAAGCGGTCGAGAACGCCCTCATTCTGGCTGCCGCGCGGCGGCTGGCACGTCCCGCCGATGCTCCGCCTCTCGGCATCATTCGCTCGCTGGCCTACTTCTCGCCGGTGATCGAAGAAGTCCTGACGCTTCCCGTGAGCCCCGAGTACTTCCGCCATCTGCGCCAGCGCATCGCAACCCATACATCCGCCCAGTAGCTTCTATCTCGGTGACCGCCTTCACGCCTGCGGCGTGGATGACGTTGACTGTTCTGTTTCTTCGATCTCCAACCAACCTGCGCGCCTACGGCGCGGATGATGATAAAGCACCCCCCATCTCGGTCCTGTACTCAGTCCGGGTCACTCTAACCAATCACTACTGGGTCACTTCTGACGAGCGCCGACGTTCCAGCAAACGATCGCCGCGACGAGTGAGTTGTCGAAGACCAAGCAGGAGATCAGATCGATGGGCGCCATGGCTTCGACCTGAGCCTGGTGCAGACGCATCTCGAGCACAGCTGCGATTCCACCCAGCCGCAGTTGTCGTAAAGCACGATTCAACTCGATGAGATTCATTCACTTTGCTCCTTGGTTTTGGTATGGATCAGATCACGGTAGTGCACCAGTTCGCGGATCAAGGGATCGACCTGGCGCAAACTGAGGGGGGCTTGGGGACAACGCTCGAGGTAGCGACGCACGAAACGATATTCGTGCACGCCCATCTCGAGGGCCGCCCGCGTAAGCTTCATCGACGGCGAGCGGTGCCGTACTTTTTGGCGAGTGAGAGAACGCCCAGGATGCGCCGCACGCCCACTTCGCCTTGCTGGCTATAGATAAGGTTGCACAGGGTACCGACATGGGTGCCCACTCGGCCGGCGCGGCCGAGCAACTGCACCACACGGAACGGAGTGCGCCGGGGGTGGTCCTCGGGCTGAATGCGGTACCAGCCCCGTTTCTGACGTACATGTTCTCGCAGGAGTAACCCGTTCTTGGGATCGAGGATACGAACGCAAAGTTCATCCCATTGGACTTTGACCCCACGTCCGATCCAGCCTGGCGGTAGACCGTAATAGGCGGCTTCGACTTCGACACAGCCATCCAGATGAACCACCCGTTCGCCGTACTGGTAATAGCGGAACGGTTCCACCGGCAGCGGACGCAGGGTTGGTTTTTCTTCCGCGAACATGGTCACCACTTGCCGTTTGGTGGTGCCGTGGATGCGTGTATCCGCCCAGTTCGCTTCCCATCGATCCAGATAGGCCTGCGCCTGTTCCAGACTCTCGAACGTCGTCCTTTCAGAGGAGTTTTTTGGGCGTGGCCGACGGCGGACTCCACCTTGCCTTTCCGATCTGGATCCTGTATCCGGCAGGGTAGGGCGACCGCACCGAAATGGGCGAGCACGTCTCGGTAGAGGGGATTGAGCGTGGGATCGTAGAGGTCGGGGACCAGCACACCTTCGCGCAGATTATCCAGCACTAGAATGCGCGGAGCACCGCCTAATCGACGAAATGCCTTCTCGTGAAGCTCGGCCCAGATGCGCGTGCTGGATCGGAAAACCAGCAGCCGTACCGCTTTGCGACTATAGCCCAGCGTGAGCACGAACAAGCGGGTGCGTCGATACTTACCGCTTTGCGGTTCGCGCACCATCGGCCCGCTGCCGTAATCGACTTGGCCTTCTTCTCCCGGGGCGGTGAGAATCACCGCCCGCGCTTGTGGTAATTGGGCTCCGCGCAATTTGTAAGCGAAGCGCCGAACGCTTTGATAGCCACCCCGGAATCCGTAGTCGGAGACCAGATCCTGCCAGATTGCCATGGCATTGCGATCTCGACTCAGACCCAGCTCGATGATTTCCCGGTAGGGTTCACAGGTGCTCGCCGAGCCCACGCCTTGCGAGTTTTCTGACTCTTTGCTGCTCAACCCCACGCCAAAGTCGGTGATCACCTCTATGGCCGGTTTTGAACTTGCTTTTGCTTTTCCCTTCGTAGAAAGGTTTTCGGGGTTGGGGTTGGGGTTGGGGTTGAGATTGAGGGAATCGGCAAACCCCGCAAGGCCCGGTTTTGCTGCATCCGAGCCGGTGATCACCTCTATGGCCGCTTTTGCTTTACTTTCGCGCCTCCATCTTCCCGGCGGCCATATTTCCACACCTGCGCCTCGCAGATAGGCGCTGATGGTCTCTCGCCGTACTCGCGTGGCCTCTTGGATCTTTCGCAGAGACCATCCCAGTCGTCCCAAGGCTATGATTTGCTGTTTCTTTTCGTCCTTCAAGACATTCGCCATGTTGCGAGAGGCTACTAACCCTCCCGCTGCTGTCAATGTCCTGGACGTTTCTTCTGAAAGTATGGCCGCTTTTCAGGTGTTCTTCTATGGCCGCTTTTGGGTGTTCACTGGAGGACTCAGGGTGTACACGGGTGTCCGTGCACAGCAAGACAAAGCCGCCTTCCCGGTCTTCGGGCAAATAAATCATGCTTCTGCTGGCGAGGTCGGATTCTTAGATCCGAGCGCGGTTCATGGTTTGTCGGCGCTGCTGTTGAAGGGGCTTTCTCTGAGTTTACAGCCTAACGGTAAAGATCTTCTGGCTTAACGTCAAACACCGCTCCTACTGCTCCCGTAGGCAACATAATTTTTGTGATCGAATTGATATGTTGCGCGTGCATGAGCTTGACGTTGGCGCTAACTGTTGCTGAGTCGCCGTAGAACAGTATCAACATTCGTCTCGGCTTTGCGCGTAGCGATGCTACAATATTCACAAGAACCTTTTCCATCACTGAACCTCTGAAGGGGTTGAAGAAGAAAATCATCGACACTTCCTCAGGCACGGTGTAATCGACAGCATTCACGTTAACGATCTCAATCTCCTGGCAACGTAGCTTCGATCGCACGTTATCGATGTTTCGTTTGGCTATCAAACAAAGGGATGCCGAAAGCTCAACTCCGATGACAGAGCGAAACGGGTACATCGCGGCGAGGCATACCACCCGGCCCATTCCAGCGCCGAAGTCCAAGAACACGTCCTGATTTGAACGAATACCCACCGTGGCCAAAAGCTTACTAAAATCAGAATAGCTGGTAGGCTGATAGTGGACGCAATCTGGTAGCTCTATCGCTAGGTCCGCTAGAGAGCGGCGCTCCGAGGAGGCAATACCGAATTTCCTATCCACGTAGTCGTCACAAAGTCGATCAACCACCCAATTGCAGAGCGAAAGGGGGGAGTGCCGTATTTTGGAGACAACACCTCGCACTAAGAATTTACGTCCTTTCCACTGGATTTCGAGTTTCTTCAGAACATCGAGCATATCGAGATAACTTAAGCTGTGTCGGAGTTGACCACCGTGCCTTGCAGCTGTATTCGCAAGTGTCCAAATATACCAATTCCGCCGATGGTTTGTGTAGTAAGGGGATTAATGAAGCAGACTACATGGGACAACACGGATTGAAGCCCTACAGGAATTGCGTCAGATGAATGTGATCAGAGGGGTATCTGCCTGACTCAGGTTGCCCCAACAGCTTGTGGTTTCGTTTTGGCGGGTGCCGGGATGAAGAATTTGATCCAAGGGTACGGGATCGATCGTCACGGCCTGCTGAGCAAGGCGAAAGAAGAGCTTGCCGCGGCTCTTTGATCGTCGCCGGTTGAAGCGAAACGTGAATTCATCCAGGTAGTAGTCGAGGTGTTTCTGGCTGACCGCGCCCTGATGGGTTCCCATCAGCCACCGCTTGAGAAGCGAGATCACCAGATGAACGCGCGGCATCAGCTCCGACGCGGTCTTCTTGTTTCCCCTCAGAAATGTGACCTCATGCTCGTAGCCGTTGCTCTTCAGGGGCAAGTATCCCAGCCATCCGTCGGTATGGACGACGCTCCCCGGCGCTACAGAGTCTTGCACAAAGGGCATCAGGCTTTCGGCCGAAGCATCCACTATCCGGCGCATACGAATTCGGCCGATCCCTTGTCCATCCTCCTGTGCTGCAACAACCACCAGTGTTTTCTCAAAGTTCAGCCGTCCCGGCAGGCCTTCCTCCAGTCCGCCGACGTAACACTCATCCACTTCGATCCGGCCGGTCAGCAGGTCTCGCCCCGGTCTAACCATGGCGCGGCGCAATTTATGCAGCCATGTCCAGGCCGTCTCATAGCTCTTCAGACCCAGCACCCGTTGCAGCCCCAACGCGCTGGCGCCGTTCTTCTGCGTCGTCACCCACCACATGGCGCGAAACCAAACAGGCAAAGGAGTCCGTGTGTCCTGGAAAATTGTTCCGGCGGTCACTGAGGTTTGCAGCCACATGCTGCGCACTCCAGCAGCCCCTCGCACCGGCCACGCCTTGCCGCCGCCGCAGCGGGGACAACGAAAGCCGTCCGGCCATCGTAACCGGCCCAGGTACTCCCGACAGGCCGCCTCGGTCAGAAACGCGGCCTCCAACTCCAGCAAATCCCGCGGATAGTCTTCCACCATCGCCGCACACTACCTATTGGGGCTACCTGTCTGCGATCATTCTTCCCAATGGCGAGGTTTTGGGCGTGGGCGGGTCAGTGAACTATGAGGATACGAACACGAAGAGTATTGAATGCGGATCTCTATGATCCCGTCAGCAATACTTTTCCTCGCCTGGGGCCAATGTATGCGGGCGTTTATACCACTCGGCGGCGCTGCTGCTGCCGGACGCGACGGTCTGGCTGGCCGCGGTAATCCTACACGGGGCAACTACGAGTCGCACATCGAAAATTTGCCAGCCCGCTTATCTGTTCCAGTTGGACCGAACCTTGGCTACACGCCCATCGATCACGAGTGCGCCTGCCAGCGCCGGTTACGGCAGTCAATTTACGGTAACATCGCGCCGCCGGGATACTGCATGCTTTTCCTGCTCAACAGCCAGGGAATACCGGCACTAGCGAACTGTGTCCACCTAGAGGTTCGTCCAATTCTGCGTCAACAGTGAGCGGGATAGTGCCTGCATCTGGGTCTGCCAATGGCGGCACTGGGGTGACGATCACGGGTACGGGCTTCTTGGCTGGGGCGACGTGAGGCTGGGGGACCGCAGTGAGCAATGTTGTG
>CAVRZL010000015.1:0-31690 GCA_963725565.1 uncultured Acidobacteriota bacterium | reverse complement strand
TTCGTGATCCAAGATATCGCCGGACCTTCGCAGTTTACCCGCGAATCAGAAGGTCCAAGTCATCGTCCAATATGCCCCGGGAACGCAGGTCTCCTGCAGCGGGCTGCTCGGTCTGGTGAATTGCCTGGTCACTGACATCGTGAAACTCGGCGGCACCATACTCGGCCAGTTGCCGCTGATCAACGGCGTCGTGGCCCAACTCGATGGCAATGGCATCCTGAGCTTGTCGAATCAGTCCAACGTCGTCTACATCAGTCAGGACCGTCCGCTAGCGCCGTCGCTGAGCAGCGCAGCTCCCGCGGTGAACGCGGAGTTTGCCTGGCAGTCGAACTTTACCGGTGCCGGCATCGGAATCGCCCTGATCGACAGCGGCGTGAGTACTCATGCCGATCTGAACCAGGGAATCTTGCCGCTCTCCCGAGTCGTGTATCAGCAGTCGTTCGTACCGGGAAACTCGAGCCCGGCTGATCAGTTTGGACACGGTACGCACATCGCCGGCCTGATTGCAGGCGACGGTCTCAGTTCGACCGGAATTTTATACACCAAGACCTTCAAGGGCATCGCGCCCGGGGCCAAGATCGTGAACCTGCGCGTTCTCGACGCCAACGGTGCCTCGACGGATAGCGTGGTGATCGCTGCCATCAACCAGGCGATTTCTTTGAAATCGAAGTACAACATTCGCGTCATCAATCTCTCGATGGGACGCGGCATCTACGAGAGCTACAAGTTAGATCCGCTCTGTCAGGCTGTGGAACGGGCGTGGCAGAACGGGATCGTGGTGGTGGTCGCCGCCGGCAACAACGGCCGTTATCAGCCCACGGAGGGTTACGGTACGGTCACCTCACCCGGCAACGATCCGTACGTGCTGACGGTGGGTGCGATGAAGACGATGGGGACCCCGACGCGGGTGGACGATCAGGTTGCCAGCTACAGTTCGAAAGGCCCGACGGCGCTCGACGCCATCGCCAAGCCCGACCTGGTCGCGCCCGGCAACCTGCTGGTCTCGCTCGCAGCTCCAAACTCCACGCTCTATAACCAGTATCCCGGCAATCGCGTGCCTTACAACTTTTACGTCAAGGGAGGAAGCACGGCGTCCTCTTCCAGTTACTTCACCCTGAGCGGCACCAGCATGGCAACGGGCGTTGTCAGTGGGGTGGTGGCTGACCTTCTGCAGAAGAGCCCGAGCCTTACGCCGGACCAGGTGAAAGCGCGCCTGATGAAGACAGCCTGGAAGTCACTGCCGGCGTTCAGCAGCACGACTGATCCAGTCTCTGGCATTACCTACACCGATCAAGACGACGTATTCACGGTCGGCGCCGGCTACGTCGACGTTGAGGCTGCCATGGCCAGCGTCGACGTCGCTAAGGGCACGGCGATGTCGCCAGTGGCCTCGTACGATTCGAATACAGGCAACGTTTATCTCAACGATAGTTCGTCGGCCGTCTGGAATACTTCCGCGACCTGGTCGAATTCGGCAGTGTGGGGATCGACTCAGTTCGTGGCGGGACCTTCATCCGCGACTGTTAGCGGCACGAACGCCTTGTGGGGCAGCAATGCCCTCTGGGGTTCCAATGCACTTTGGGGATCGAACGCGCTCTGGGGAAGCAACGCGCTTTGGGGCAGCAATGCACTGTGGGGAAGTAATGCTCTGTGGGGCAGCAACGCGTTGTGGGGAAGCAATGCCCTGTGGGGCAGTGACGTTTCCGCAGGCGAACAATAAGCCGCGTTCACCGTGGACAGTAGCGCCGGCGTCCCGCCGGCTGTCCCGAGGGCACCTTGCCCTCGGGATTTCAATCTTCAAAGCAGCCGAATCCTCTTTACTGCGCGCTGGTCTTGCGCAGCGCCGCCTGCAGTTCGTCAGGCTTGAATCCGAACGGACCGGCCTTGCTCTTGTAAGCGACCTTGCCTTCGCGATCGATCAAGTACAGGCGGTCGGGCCACGCCGTGTAAGCGTTCTCTGTGGAATTTCCAAACTCATCCAGCAGCGCCGGGATTTCGATGCCCAACTTTCGCACGCAGCTTCCAGCGACAGCGGCTCGTTCGTCTTCATTGCGCGGGCTGGCAAAGACGACCTTGTCTTTGAGGTTGCTCTCCATTTGCCAGACGTCGCTGGGATGCGCCTCGGTGATGTACACCACGAGGAATGACACTTGATTCTTGTATTGCTGGTAGAGCTTGTTGAGGGCAGGAACCTCCCGCCGGAAGGGTGGTCAGGTATAGCTGCCGAAAATGAGCACGACCGGTTTGCCTTGCGAGGTGAAACTGGAGAGCTGCACGTGGTCGGTTTTATCGAGCTTGGCCAGCGTGAAATCAGGCGCGGGGTCGCCGACCTGCAGAGTCCCGGCGCGAGCATGCTTCCACAGAGTTTCAAAGGGCAGCACCAGGAATGCGACCGGGCCCGGGATTCGCGCCATTACGGATGCAAACCGCTCCGGCGGCTGGCGCATCACGCTATAGATCCCCGCGCACCCAGCCAGCCAGAGGACGGCGATCACGCCGACGCCGATGATCAGCGGCTTTTTCACAGAATTCCACCGCGCATTCATTGCAGATTTGAACCCCAGAGAAGTGTGCCGATTATAGGGCCGGAAGATTGAAGATCAATAATTGGAAAGTAGTACCGGGATGAGGAGCATAATCTCTTTAGTTTTATCGCGCACTGCCAGAATCATTGCCATCCACGTGCAACGTGTTACACGGGCTATAATTACGCCCACGGATGGCTCTGTCTCCAGGCGCTAAACTTGGTCCGTACGAAATACAGTCCCCGCTGGGTGCGGGTGGCATGGGCGAAGTGTATCGTGCCCGCGACACCCGGCTCGACCGCACTGTTGCCATCAAGGTTCTGCCTGCGCATCTCTCCGCTGACCCCGAACTGAAACAACGCATGGAGCGCGAAGCCAAAGCTATTTCCGCACTCCAGCATGCGAACATCTGCACGCTGCACGACATCGGCACGCAAGACGGCACTGATTTTCTGGTCATGGAATACCTTGAAGGCCAGACTCTCGCTGATCGCCTCGCAAAGGGCGCGCTGCCGATCGATCAGGTTCTTAAGATTGGCACGGAAGTGGCGCAGGCCTTGGAGAAGGCGCATCAACACGGGATTATCCATCGTGACCTGAAGCCGGCGAACATCATGCTGACCAAAGCCGGCGCGAAGCTGATGGACTTCGGGCTAGCGAAGCCGGATATGACAGTCGCTCCCCAAGCGATCGGGCCGTTTACGCCTTCGACGCCGACCATGAATCTGGCGTCGCTCACGGCGGCTGCGTCACCGCTCACCCAGAAGGGGTCCATCGTCGGAACTTTTCAATATATGGCCCCGGAAGGTTTGCAGGGAACGGAAGCCGACGCGCGCAGTGACCTGTTCAGTTTCGGATGCGTTCTCTACGAAATGGTTACTGGCCGGCGCGCCTTCGAGGGCAAGTCGCAACTCAGCGTGTTCACCGCCATTCTGGAAAAAGATCCGGAACCCATTGCTGCCGTTCAGCCTCTCGCTCCAGCCTCGCTCGGCCGCGTAGTCCGCGCATGCCTCGCCAAAGATCCTGCCGAAAGGTTTCAATCGGCGCATGACGTTGCGATGAATTTGCGCTGGATCGTCGAATCCGGCGCGGCTGAATCCGTGAAGCGGTCGCCATCCTTCAGCAAGTCTTTGACTGCTGGTTTGGCCGCGTTGCTGATCGGCTTGGTAGTTCTCGCGGCATTCGCGGGATACCGCTGGGCCAGATCCTCCGAAGAGCAGGTGGCAGTCCATGTTGAAATTCCACCGCCGGACAAATTTGCGCTCGATACCACGGGCGATGCCGGCGGCATGCCGGTGCTCTCCCCGCAAGGCGACAAGATCGCGTTTGTCGCTCATTCTGGTGAGTCCAAGATGCTGTGGGTTCGGCCGCTGGCCAGCGACTCCGCGCAGGCGCTGGAAGGCACCTCGGGCGCAGCACATCCGTTCTGGTCGCCGGATGGCCGCTACGTCGGTTTTTTTGCCAACGGGAAGTTGATGAAGATTGCCGCCACCGGCGGCCCGGTAGCCATCATTGCGGATTCTCCCAATTCTCGAGGAGGAACCTGGAGCGCGAACGATGTAATTGTCTTCGCCGCCGATTTTCAGAACGCTCTGGTGAAAGTGAGCGCGCAGGGCGGCCCTGTCACCCCGGCAACAGTACTCGATCGAACCAAGCACGATACCCACCGGTGGCCCTGGTTTCTGCCCGACGGCAAACATTTTATTTTCTTCGCCACCAATCACGCCGGAGGTGATCCCAAACAAAACGGAATCTACTTCGCCTCAATCGATAAGACCGAGGCCCACCTCGTCGTAGCCACCGATTCTGCGGCTCAATACGCATCGGGTTATCTTCTCTACCATGCGAACACGTCGTTGGTGGCGCAACCCTTCGATCCCCAGTCGGGCACACTATCGGGTTCGGCGACAGCGCTCGTAAATAGCGTCCGCGACGACGTTGGCGTCTGGCGCTGTATCTTCGCGGTTTCGCAAAACGGGCTCATGATTTACCAGGCGGGCAGCGCCGTTTCCGCCAAAAGCCATTTTGTGTGGTTCGATCGCTCGGGTCGGGCGCTCACCGAGTACGACCCACATGAACCTACGATCGTTGATGTCCGGGATGTACGCCTTTCGCCAGACAACAAACGGCTGGCATTCGCCAGCGAACTCGGCGTCTGGACGCTCGACCTCGAACGCAAAACGAAAACCCGGATCACCTTCGATCAGCAGGTAGTGCAGGAAGGTTCATGGGCTCCGAACGGCAGGTCGCTGATCTTTTCGGCGCTGGTTACTACCGGCGGTGGCAACGTTGAAATCCGCTCCAAGGCGGCAGACGGCAGCGGGTCCGAGAAAGCTCTGCTTGCCGAACAAAACAACTATCATTACCCTGCCTTCTCGCCCGATGGAAGATATCTTACTTACCTTTGGGGCGATGGCGAGAAGATGGTGTCCCTCTGGATACGGCCCGTCACCGGAGACTCCAAGTCCATCGCAATCGTTCAGCCGCCCTCGCCGCAATTTAATACCTACGCCTATCGAATTTCGCCCGACGGCCACTGGGTGGCCTACGGTTCTGACGAGACCGGTCAAGAGGAGATTTACGTCACCAGTTTTCCGGAGGGCAAGGGCAAATGGAAGGTTTCGTCTGGCGGCGGTGCCTATCCGGCGTGGAGCGGGAACGGGAAAGAATTGTTCTATATCGGTCTTACCAGTGATTTCTTCGTTTGCCCGGTGAACTTGAAAAGCCCGGAGATCGAAATCGGCACGCCACAACTTCTGTTCCATGCTGCAACGCCGGGACTCGGGGTGCCATTCGACGTCTCCTCCGATGGAAAACGCCTGCTGGTAAACCACTCCGAAGAGGAAACCCAGGCTCCACTTCAGTTGGTCACGAATTGGCCCGCGGAACTGAAAAAATAAGTTTGTGTGACATCGGCGTACATTTGCCCGAGTGAACCCAGCGGAACCGGTCATCCATGCACAATGGAAACCGGGAGCCAATTCTGAGCGGCGATGAAGTAATAGCTATGGATCGTTATTCTGCCTGCTAGAACGCGCTCCCGCCGCCGCCACCGAAGCCGCCACCCGAAAATCCCCCGCCGCCGCCGCCGCCCCCGCCCCCACCAAAGCCCGAACCGCTCGAACTCGCCCGCGGCGCCGAGACAAACACCTGGTTCATGTCCGTGGCCATGCTGTGCATGGAACTGGAAAAGAAGATGGGATTGAAGCCGCCCATATAACCCCCGGGGCCCACGTACCACGTGGGAGGATCCTTCACGATTCCAGCAAAGGCCTGCGCCCAGTGATGCTCCACGCCCAGCGCCATCGCATAGGCCAGGTACTTTTCAAAGGTGGTCGGTGGCATCAGCTTCAGCCGCTCTGCATCCACGCGATTCATGAACTCCTGAAAGCCCAGCACCGCGATGCGTGTGCGCGATCCCTTGACGGTCTTGGCGGTCATCACTCGCGCAAACAGCCACCAGATCACCACAGAAAGAACACCGCAGCCGATCACCAGCGGAATCGAATTGAAGAAATTCGCCCAGCCCAGAAACTGAAGCGCGCCAAACGGAACGACAATGGCGATCGCCCCGAGGACGCTATATCCGTTGGCTGTCGCCGGATCCAGCAAGTAGATTCCCTTGTTCTTGAGTGCCGACATGATGTCTTCCCGAATGACCGGCACGGCCGTGTAGAAGCGATTCTTTAGGCTCGAGAGCTGCGTCGCTTCTCCACCAGCAAAGACATTTTCCAGCATCACGCGCTCGTGTGGGACGAGGTCGGCTCCCCATTGCTCGCGAGGCTTGAGCAAATGGAAGATGTAATCCTTATGGGTGAAGACCAGAATCTTCTCCGACGTTTCCTCGATCTTGATGTATCCCCGTACTGCAAGATCGACCACCGTCGATGTGATGTCGCGCGGATGGACGGAGTCGTCGAGCAGCGTGCCTGCTTCCGCCGGCGAAATGCCAGGAGGCGGCTCATACATGGGTGCGACCGACATGCCGGGATCGGGATCGCGTCCCTTGTACCACCACAGCGTAAACATTACGGCCAGCGTGACCAGCGGCAGGAATACGATGGGGTTTCCAAAAATAAACCAGAAGAATTTTGTCAGTGCGCTGGGCGCATGCAGAATGTCTTTTGGAATATAAACATCAATCGTCAGCCCGCCGCGCATGGGCAAAGGATTGTTAGTTTCGAATTTGGCCTCCGCACCCTCCGCATTGGAGGTCGCATCGCGCTGGCTCGAGCCATAGACGCCCGTGAAGGCCTGCACTCGGAGTGATCCGGCGGCGGCATCGGGAAAGCGCACCGTCGCTGCGGCATGATCGATGGGGACGGGCCAATCGTTGCCCGTCACGTTCCAATAAAATTCATCGTGATCGGGAAAGAATCGAGTTCCATTCAACACGCGGTAGCTGATCTCGACCGTTCGATCGGCGTCGACCGCGTTGGGTATATAAATCTTCAGATCACGCGAGCCATTCGTAATCGACGACTCATATTTCAGCTTTTGCCCATCGCCGTCAGTAATGCTGCGCACGTCGAGAAAAAGTTCGTAGTTGGTTCCGTCCGGTCCGGGGTATTCGATGGGAATGATGCGGTGGATTCCGTGCCACTCTCCTACAAAGACCAGCGAGATCCGTTCAGTCACGACAGCGGTGCCATCTTTGTTGATGCTGATGGTGTCCTGAAAATCGGCGATGCGCCAGGATTTTGCAGTGGCAATGCCCGTGAGCAGGCAGAGGAGAATTGCGCGGAGAACAACGTGCTTTGCGACTCTCAAATTGCGGAACTTCCCGATGGCACCACTACAAAATCTTCAGAACTTGACCTGTACCGGCTCCCGATCGGCTGCAGCCGTTTCAAAGAATTGCCGCTGCGTGAAGCCAAACATTCCGGCCATGATGTTGGTCGGGAAGGACTGAATTTTTGTGTTCAGATCACGCACTACCGCGTTGTAGTAGCGGCGCGCATTCTGAATCGAATCTTCCGTCTGGCTGAGCGAACCCTGCAGTTGCGTGAACTCTTCCGACGCCTTCAGTTCGGGATAGTTTTCGGCGACTGCAAACAGACTTTTCAGAGCTCCTGTGAGCTGATTCTCCGCCGCCGCCTTGTCCACTGGACTAGTCGCCTGCATCGCCTGCGAGCGGAACTTTGCGATGTTCTCGAACGTCCCCTTTTCGTGTGCAGCGTATCCCTTCACCGTTTCGACGAGGTTGGGAATCAGGTCGTGCCGCCGTTTCAGTTGCACATCAATATCCGACCACGCCGAGTCGCAGCGCACCCGCAGTTGCACTAGGCTGTTGTACATCCCCATCAGCACGACGGCGATGACAACCAGGATGACTAAGATGGCAATGATCATGAGAATCTCCTCAGCCCCGCTGATTCGAAACCGGAAGTCAATGGGACGGTAGCACAGCGAAAGGCAGGCTGCAAACCGCGGAATACGATCCGAGCTTCGCATTCTGCAATAGCCGGTAGACCTCGGACTTCAGTCCTCGGACCTTGGCTGCGAAAGGGTGGAGAGTCTAGAAGGGCTGGAAAGGATTCGGAACTTACTGACCACTGACCACTGACTACTGCCTACTGACTACTGCCTACTGCTGCGGCGCGAAGTATCCCTTGCGGGCCCGCACTTGCAGGTCTTTCTTGAGCGAGGAAATCTCAATGGACCGATATCGCCCGTCTGCATCGAAATCGGCGGGCTTGTACGAAACCACGTACTGGCTGCGCAGTTCATCTTCAATCGCGGAAAAAGAGTGCGTGATATCTTTCATCTTGAAGGGGAAGAATGCGCGTCCCCCGGTCGCTTCCGCCAGTTGCTCCAGGACTTTATCGCCACGCATGACCAGGCCGCTGTCGTCGGTCGAGATCGCGTAAATGATCACCTCGGAGCGCTGCGCCATTTCGATGGCCTGGGCCTTGGAAATCTCGCTCTGATTGTCTTCACCGTCGCTCACGATAATGATGGCTTTGCGCACCGGGCGTTCCGGGCGATCTTTCAGGAACTTTTCCTTGCACGCGCGATAGACGGCGTCATAGAGTGCGGTTCCGCCACCGTTGTGGAGTTTGTGAACCCCAGAGGAAAGCGACACGACGTTGTCCGTAAAATCCTGCGCGATCTGATTGTGCGCATTGAACCCCATCACGAAGGCCTTGTCGAAACCTGCGCGCAGGGTGTGCTGCATGAAACTGGTGGCGGCGGTCTGTTCAAAGTCGAAGCGGCTGCCGACCGATCCACTCACGTCTACCAGCAATCCCATATGAAGGGGCAGATCGGTTTCCCGGCGAAAGTTCAGGATAGCTTGCGGCGGCTTGTGATCATCCAGAATGCTGAAATCGCCCTGGTTCAGATCACGCACAAATTTTCCGTGTTTGTCGGTCGCAATGAACAGCACATTGACTTCGTTGACCCGCGAGCGGATCGTGATCATCGCGCCCTGGGGTTCGTCGGAATCCGCAACCGAGATAGCACTGGCAGGCGTCAGGTTTGGCGCTCCAGACACGTAGGCGGACTGCGCCTGCAGCAGACTTGCCCCCAGGAAGGTTGCCAGGGAAAGCGTCACCAATCGAATTATCCAGTTCGTGTACTTCATGCCCGGAGAGTCCAATTTTTTCACTCTAAACCGCTTTCCAGCACACTTCCAAACTATAGGATGCACGCGGCATGCCGAATATCGGGTGCTCGCTGGAGTGCTATCTGCTTGACTTTAGGGGTGGGGGACCCAGGTGCCAAGTTACAAAAGGAGCACGCATTTGGTCATGGCATAAAACATGCAATCTAAACGACTTGCAACGTCCCAGTTTCGCCGTACGGACGCGCAGCGCGTTAGCCAGTCAGATGCGGGGGCAAACATAGTCGCACGACTGACAGGCTTTTTTCTTAAAATCTTTTTGGAGGCATTTGATGAAGAAGCTCATCGTGTGTTTAGCAGTGGTCCTCGTGTCCGTGACGGCGTTCGCCGCCAATGATGAACGCGAGGCCGACCGGGTGAAAGACGCCGGCGTTGTGATCAAGGAAATTCTGAATATTCCCGACGACATTCCCCAAGACCTGCTCGACAAGGCCGAGTGCCTGATCATTCTGCCTTCTGTGAAGAAGGGCGCCCTGGGCATTGGAGGCAGCTTTGGCCGTGGCGTGATGATTTGCCGCGGTGGCCAGCATTACAAAGGCAAATGGGGAGCTCCCGCGCTGTACGCCCTCGAAGGCATCAGCATTGGATTTCAAATCGGCGGCCAGGCCACCGATTTCGTCCTACTAGTTATGAACCCCAAAGGAGCCGAATCGTTGCTCCACAGCAAGGTCAAACTCGGGGCTGACGCTTCCGCCGCTGCCGGACCGAAGGGCAGAACCGCTGAGGGCGCCACCGACATCGTCATGAACGCCGAGATCCTCTCCTACTCTCGCAACAAGGGGCTCTTTGCCGGAGTGTCGCTGGAAGGCTCGACGTTGCGCTCCGATGGCAGTGCAAACGAGAAGCTCTATGGCAAAAAGTTGACTGCCGAAGAGATCATTCGACGAGGGAAGGTCGGCATCCCGGCCTCTGCCCAGCAACTTGTCTCGCTGTTGGATAGGAAGTCTCCGGTGAACAAGTCGGATCCAAAGTCGCTGGAGTAAGCTGCCAATTCGCGAACTCCGTGCCCTCCGTGGTTAAAATATTCCCCGGAGGGCACGACTTATTCTTTCTCCATGGCAAGAAATGACATCTCAGATCGGCAACCCATTCGCTGCTCCTGGGCGACCGGCGAACGGTACATTCTCTACCACGATGAGGAATGGGGAGTACCAGTCCATGACGATCGCAGGCTCTTCGAATTTCTGATTCTCGAAGGCGCTCAGGCGGGGTTGAGTTGGAGCACCATCCTCAACAAGCGTGAAAACTACCGCCGCGCCTTCGACAATTTCGATCCCCAGCGAGTTGCGCGCTACGACCGCAAGAAAATCCAAAAGTTGCTGGCCGATCCGGGGATTGTCCGCAATAAGCTCAAGATCGCTTCTTCGGTGCAAAACGCGAAGGCCTTTCTACGCGTACAGGAAGATTTTGGCAGCTTCGACCGATACATTTGGCAGTTCGTAGAGGGCAAGCCGATCGTAAATCCGTGGAAGGTTCGAAAAATTCCCGCGAAAACCATTGCATCCGACGCCATGAGCAAGGACCTCAAACGCCGCGGCTTCAATTTCGTCGGCTCGACCATTTGTTATGCCTTTATGCAGGCAGTGGGGATGGTGAACGACCACGCCCCAGATTGCTTCCGCTACCGAGCTTTGCGTTAAAAGCCCTATAGGCGATCCGCATCCATCAGTAACCAGCGCATCGCTCCGTCGTTTTGCTCTTTTTTCCATTTGCCTTGACGAGTTGTGCCCCGGACAAGCTATCCTGATAACCTCTTTTCTGTGGACAGTGGCGGTCTCGTGGGACACGCCATTCGGGAAAGCGGTTAACGCTTCGGCATGATTGTTCTTTAATGTGGTGCGAATTTCAGACTAGGTAGCGATCCAAGGACTCCGGGCTCCGTGGTTGATTCAGTTCTTCAGGAAGTCATGTTTCGTCGCCTGCCCATCGCACGAAAATTGCTGGTCATTGTTGGCGTGTTCGTCGCCATCGTGATTTGTGTCTTTCTTCTGGGCGTTCTCCGCTCAGAAATGTTGACCGGCGTTCGAGCTTACGTGGGCGGGGAAGGGCTCTGGTCCAAGGCGGAGAAGCGCGCCGTTCTCAGCCTCACCCGTTACGCCGAGGCGCATGCGGAAACCGACTACCAACAATACCTCCACGAAATTGCGGTCCCCCTCGGGGACCAGCAGGCCCGCTTGCAATTGCTGCTTCCTTCTCCCGACATGCAGTTGGTTCGGCAGGGTTTCATTCAAGGGCGCATTAGCCCGGATGATGTTGACAGCATGTCCATGCTGTTCCGGCGCTTTGGGCGCATTGGCTACATGGCCAAAGCGATCGCGATCTGGACTGAGGGAGATCGCTACATTGATCAGCTGCGCTCGCTGGGCACCGAACTTCATCGGCAAGTGAATTCACCTCGCCCGGATTCTGAGAAGATTCGCCAGATTGCTGAACAAGTTGAAGCCGTCGACGCGCAAGTCACTCCCTTGGAGGATGAATTCTCTTCGACCCTGAGCGAAGGGGCACGATGGATCGACCGCGACTTGTCGCTTGCCATCGTGCTGGCAAGCGCAGTGTTGCTCTTGATCGGAATCGTCCTTTCAACGGCGGTCCTCAATCAAATCCGCAACTCGGAAGAGAAGTACCGCAATCTCATCAACTCTGCCAATGACGCAATCCTGGTCATCGATCCGCTGACCCGCCTCATCCTCGAGGCCAACAACAAAGCCAGTGAAATGCTGGGAATTCCGGAGCACGAACTCGCGGGAAAGCCGGAATCTACTTTGTATCCGGCTGCCGCGAACGGATCGAAGCCGCAGTTGCTTTCGCCTACGACGAACGAGAAAAGCCCTCAGCGCGAGCTCAAGTTGCAGCGGGCGGATGGCACTCTGTTGCCTGTGGAAGTCAGCGCCAGCACGACGGAGTTAAACGGGAAGCCGGCAATCCTGGGAATTTTCCGGGATATTCGGGATCGCGTGGAAGCTGCCGAAATCTTGCGCCGCAGCGAAGAACGTTTCGACTATCTCATTCAGAACCTCTCCGACGTGATTTCTATCGTCGCTGTGGACGGCACCATGCTCTACCACAGTCCATCGCTCGAGCGAGTAGCGGGATATAAACCCGGCGAAGTGCTCGGCCAAACTTTTTTCGCCTTCATTCATCCTGACGACCAGCTCGCGGTGCGGGCCGCTCTGGAGCGGTTGACGCTCAAAGTGGGAAGCGCCTCACCTCCCGAATTTCGTTTTCGCCGCAAGGACGGATCGTGGGTCTGGCTGGAGTCCGTCGGTAACAATCTGCTCAACGATGTGGCAGTGGGCGGCATTGTGGTGACGTCGCGCGACGTCACCGGACGGCGGGCGCTCGAGGAGCAGGTTCGCCAATCGCAGAAGATGGAGGCGGTCGGCCGGCTGGCGGGCGGCATCGCCCATGATTTCAATAACCTGCTCATGGTCATTCGCGGGTACGGGGAAATCGTTCTGCAGGAGGATGGCGCCAGCGAGTCGGTGCGCAAGAGTGCAGATACGATTGTTCGTGCCACTTCCAGCGCAGCCAGTCTCACCAGGCAGTTGCTCTCGTTCAGCCGCAAGCACACTTTCACGCCGCAGGCACTTGATCTGAATTCCCTGGTGGAGCAGATGGGCGAGATGCTGCTCGGAGTATTGCGCGAAGAACTGGAGTTCGTCGTCAAGCTCGACCCCAAAGCGGGTTGCATCAGCGCCGATCCTGGGCAGATCGAGCAGGTGATCATGAATCTCGTGGTCAATGCCCGCGATGCCATGCCCCAAGGCGGTAAGCTCACGCTGGAAACCGCACACATTGGAGCGGACACCCCGAGATTGGGACGATCCTCCGCATTGCCCGTGGGAGAGTTTGTGATGCTCGCCATCGCCGACACCGGGATCGGCATGGACGCCGATACCCAAAGCAAAATCTTTGAGCCGTTCTTCACGACCAAGGGTAAAGAAGAGGGCACGGGTCTTGGCCTGTCGGTGGTTTACAGCATTGTGCGCGCCAGTGGCGGCCACTTGCGCGTGAGCAGCGAACCGGGACGCGGATCTACCTTTCGCGTCTTCTTCCCAAGTGTCGCTGCCCCAACCAAACCTCCGGTGCCCGAACCTCCCGCCAGCAAGGCACGCGCGGGCATGGAAACGATTTTGGTGGCGGAAGACCAACCCGACCTGCGCTGGATGATCTGCCAATTCCTCCAGGAGTTAGGCTACTCAGTGCTGGAGGCGAAGGACGGCGGAGATGCCGTGGCGCTTGCCGAACAGTACCAGGGCACAATCGACCTTCTGCTCACAGACATTGTCATGCCTCATCTTCGCGGATCGGAAGTTGCGCGCCGCCTCAGCGCCTCGCGTCCTCAAATGCAGGTGATCTTCATGTCGGGATACACGGAAGGAGAATTCGCTTCGGGGCTGGCGGAAAATGGCGCGTCCGAAGCCACCCTTCTGCAAAAGCCGTTCCAATTGAACTCTCTGGCGTTGAAGATTCGCGAAGTCTTTTCCGCCCGCAGCCGACGCTGAACGGTTCCGCGTTATCGGGCTTGTACAATACAGATCGTGTCTGTTACGCAGCCGCTCGATCCTGGAACTCTCCGCAAAGCCTCCCTCTTCTCCGGCCTCTCCGAGCGGGAGCTGGGATTTATTCTTGAGCGAGTAGCCATCAGAAAGTTTTCTGCCGGCCAAATCGTATTCAGCGAAGGTGAGCCCTGCGCAGGCCTCTACGTGGTTGAGTCCGGCAGTATCCGCATCTTCAAGAGCTTCCGCGGGCGGGCGCGAACAAGTCCTCAGCATCGAAGGCCCGGGCGGATCGGTGGCGGAGTTGCCAGTTTTTGATGGTGGAAACTATCCGGCATCGGTGGTTGCCATGGAAGAAACCGTCCTGTCGTTTGTAAGCAAGCAGGACATTCATGCACTCTGCCTGGCGCATCCGGAAGTTGCCCTCAAGTTCCTGCGAGTTGTAGGAGGACGCTTGCGCCGCCTGGTGGGGATCATCGAAGAACTCTCATTCACCACCGTGCGCCATCGCTTGAGCGCGTATCTGCTCCGCCTCGCGCAGCGGGAAGGCAAGAAGCTAGCGCAGGGCGTGGAAGTTCTGTTGCCGGCCAACAATCAGGAACTGGCGGCGCAGATCGGAACGGTGCGCGAACTGGTCTCGCGAAACTTGTCACGCCTGCAGGCCGAAGGCGTACTCAGTATTGACGGCCGCAGCCTCGTCATCCGCGATCTGAAGGCACTGGAATCCGATCTCGCGTCCTCGGAATAGCCCGGATTTACCGATTTCCCTCCCTGCACTAAACAATCCACCGTAGCTGTGACAAAAGTCATCGGCATGCCATCCGCGCTCTTCTAACCTCAAACCATTGCAACGGCCTGCGCGTAGAGGCCGCAAGGAGGATGAGATGAGCGTCGATTGCCGAGAAAACGGTCCGGGAACTGGCGCTGGAGAGTTCCAGCGCGACGCGAGTGTTCGAACGATTGGGGATTGATTATTGCTGTGGGGGAGGGAAGTCGTCTGGAGGAAGCCTGCCGCACCGCCAAGGTTTCTTTAGAACAGGTGCAAGCGGCTTTGGAAGCGCCGAGCGTCGATTCAACCATGACAGCACGCGCGATTGGCAACGCGAGCCGTTGTCGGAACTGATCGCTCATATCAGCGCCACCCATCATAAGTACGTGCGCGAAGAGATTGCGCGTCTCAGCGCCGCTGTTTGAGAAAGTATGCCGAGTGCATGGCGAAGAAACATCCGGAACTGCCTTTTCTGCGAACGACTTTTTCTGCGCTGGCGCAGGAGTTGACGCAACACCTGATGAAGGAAGAGATGGTCCTGTTTCCCTTTGTGACGCGCATGGAGGAAGCCGCGGGTTCAAGGAGATCCGGTGGTGCCTCCGCCGTTTGGCACGGTGGCGAATCCTGTGAGCATGATGGAGCACGAACATGACTCCGCAGGCGAAGCGCTGCGGGTTATGCGTGCCGCAAGTGACGGCTACGTCGCGCCCGAAGGCGCCTGCACCAGCTATCGCGCGCTATACCGGGCGCTGGAGGAGTTCGAGGCTGACCTTCACCAGCACATCCATCTGGAAAACAATATCCTGTTTCCCCGCGCGATCGCGATGGAAAGAGCGGGATAACTTTCACCGTGCTCTTTTAGCAGGGACGATGTATCGTAGTGCGATGTAATGTTGGCGGCGCTCACACTTCATCCGGAAGGTGGTTATCGTGTCTTATAAGAAGTTATGGATTGCCTTGGCAGTGGTCTTGGTTGTTTCCTTCGCGGTGCTCGGCGGAGTGGGCATCAAGGTTCTGAAGAGTGCGCCGCCGATTCCGTCACAAGTGGTCACCAGCGACGGCCAGGTGTTGTTCGATGGCGAAACGATTCAGGACGGGCAAGGAGTCTGGCAATCGATCGGTGGCCAGGAAGTCGGCACGATCTGGGGACACGGTGCGTACGTCGCCCCCGACTGGACGGCGGATTGGCTGCATCGCGAATCTGTCTTCATCCTCGACCGCTGGGCCAAGCAGGCCGGCGGCAGCGACTATGCCGCGCTGGGAGTGGAGCAGCAGGCGGCATTGCAGGCCCGCTTACAGGGCTTGCTGCGCCACAATACGTACGATCCGCCGACTGGACGGATCACCGTCGATCCAGTACGTGTCGAGGCGTTCGACGAACTGTTTCGGTACTACTCAGACGTATTCAGCCGCGGCCGCAACGAATATGCCATCCAGCGCGGGGCGCTGAGCGACCCCGCCAAACTGCGCCAGATGAGCGCGTTCTTCTGGTGGACGGCGTGGGCAGCATCCACGAACCGCCCGGGCACGGACGTCACCTACACGCAGAACTGGCCGCATGAGCCGCTTGATTGGCAACGAGCCGACCGGCGGCGCGATCGTGTGGAGCGTCATCAGTTTTGTCTTGCTGCTGGCAGGCGTGGGCGGCATGGTCTGGTATTTCGCATCGCAACCGCGCACCGTCGCCGAAGAACTCTTGCCCGGCAGCGATCCGCTGCTGGGACTGAAGCCGACGTCCTTCGCAACGTGCGACGGTGAAATATTTCTTCGTGGTCGCGGCGCTGTGGGTGGTGCAGGTCGCGCTGGGCGCGATCACGGCGCACTACGGCGTCGAAGGCTCCGGCTTCTACGGAATCCCGCTCGACCGCTGGCTGCCTTACAGCGTGACGCGCACCTGGCACCTGCAGATCGGCATCTTCTGGATCGCCACCTCCTGGCTGGCCACGGGACTTTACGTCGCGCCGGCCGTCAGCGGCTATGAACCCAAGGGCCAGCGCCTCGGCGTGAACGTGCTGTTCGGCGCGCTGCTTCTTGTGGTGGTCGGATCGCTGGCCGGCGAATGGATGAGCATCCAGCACAAGCTCGGCAACCTACTGGTTCTGGTTCGGTACCCAGGGCTACGAATACGTGGACCTCGGCCGCTTCTGGCAGATCCTGCTGTTTGGCGGGCTTGGTCTTCTGGCTGTGGCTGATGTGGCGCGCCCTCAGGCCGGCACTGGCGAAGCGCGACGAAAGCCATTCGCTGCTTGCTGATGTTCCTGATTTCCAGCATCGCCATCCCTCTGTTCTACGCGGCCGGGTCTGATGTACGGCCAGCGCAGCAACCTGGTGACCGCCGAATACTGGCGCTGGTGGGTGGTGCACCTCTGGGTCGAGGGCTTCTTTGAAGTCTTTGCCACGGTCGTGATCGCCTTCCTGCTCACGCGGCTGAAACTGCTGTCGGTGTCGACGGCCACGCGCGCCGGTCATGTTCTCGACCGATTGTGTTCCTGTCGGGCGGCATCATTGGAACCTTTCATCACCTCTATTTCGCCGGAACACCCAACATCGTGCTCGGGCTGGGCGCGGTGTTCAGCGCGCTGGAAGTCGTTCCGCTGGTGCTGATCGGCTTCGAGGCGTGGGAGAACATCCGCCTGGCGCGGTCGCGCGACAGCAGCACATCTGGGTGGCGGCCTACAAGTGGCCGATCTATTTCTTCGTCGCCGTGGCGTTCTGGAATTTCGTGGGCGCGGGACTGTTCGGTTTCCTCATCAATCCGCCCATCGCGCTGTACTACATGCAGGGTCTGAACACGACTCCGGTTCACGGGCACACCGCGCTGTTCGGCGTCTACGGCATGCTCGGGCTGGGGCTGATGCTGTTCTGCCTGCGCGCACTGCGTCCGGGACGGGCCTGGAAAAACGGGCCGCTGTGCGTTCGCATTCTGGGCGATCAACATCGGACTGGCGCTGATGGTGCTGCTCAGCATGCTGCCGATCGGCCTGATGCAGGCGTGGGCGTCGGTGGAGTACGGCACCTGGTATGCGCGATCGGCGGAGTTCCTGCACTCCGGCGGCATGAACCAACTGCGCTGGATGCGCATGATCGGCGACTCGATCTTCGCCCTGGGCGCGCTCGTGCTGGGCTGGTTCGTGCTGGGACTGGTAACCGGCCATTCCTATGACAAACAGGGATACGTGGCAGAGGGAGAGTGGCAAGTGCGCGAAGAAGAAGTGGCGACGCGCTGATTTCATGGCAGCGATGTTTGGCCAGGCCAGCCTCCCAGGCTGGCCTTTTATCTGTGGCTGATGGCGTTGGCGGTGAGATAGACGGCAAACAGTCCGAGCAAGAGCACCCCAATTTCGACGCGGGTGGACCAGACGTGCAGCGCGTCAAACTGTACGCGTGCGGAATCATGGAGGGTCGCTGCGGTATCGAAGCTGCTGACCTGGGCGCGCAACGCAACCATGCGGGGAGTGATCCAGAATTGCGAAACCAGCGTCAGTACGAGCATCAGGACGATAAGTATGTGACGCATGGCGAAGACTTGCGTCGTCCCCTCGGTGAGGCGGCTGTAGGCGAGCGAGCTGATTAGAAACACGATGCCGGACACAATGGCGATCCAGTGCAGCTTGGCCAGCAGGTTGCCTACGAGCGTTCCGGCGAGCAGCCTGCTGGGCAGCACATGAAAAGCAGTGGGCGCGACGATGGCGAAGAAGATAATTCCGCCGATCCAGACCACGAGTGATAACAGCATGAAGAAGCGCAGGAAGGACATGCGGGGATTATAGACTTGTGCAAAAAGAACTCACCACAGAGGACACGGAGGACACAGAGGAATCTTCTGCAGACTGACCACTGACCACTGACCACTGACTACTGATTTCTCCTACACCGGCACAGCCACGTTCTCGATGATGTCTTTCAACACCTGATCCGACTGCTCCGACTTCCTCAGCGTCGAGGCGTAGAGACCGCTGACGACGACGCGATGGGCGAATACTGGAACCACCAGTGGCTTGAAATCTTCAGGAGTGCAGAAGGTGCGGCCTTCGAGGAACGCCATCGCTTGCGCGGCGCGGTAGAGAGCTTGCGATCCGCGCGGAGAAACACCCAGCGACAAGAATTCCGATTCGCGCGTGCGGCGCACGATTTCCAAGGCGTAATTCACCAGCGAATCGTCGACGCGAATGCCCTTCACTGACTGCTGCATCTCGAGCACGTCGGCTCCGGTGAGGACGGGCTGAATTTCGTCGAGGTGAGCGACGCCTGCTTCGGAACGCAGAATCTGGCGTTCGGCTTGCGCGTCGGGATATCCCATGCGCACGCGCATCAGGAAGCGATCGAGTTGCGATTCAGGCAGAGGATAGGTTCCGTGATGCTCCACCGGATTCTGGGTGGCGATCACCAGGAACGGTTGCGGCAGTTCGTAGGAGTGCGCGTCGACCGTGACCTGGCCTTCGTTCATGGCCTCGAGCGAGCGCGGACTGCGTTTTGGGCGTGGTGCGATTGATCTCGTCGGCCAGCAGCACGTTGGTGAATACCGGACCGCGCTTGAACTCGAATACCTGGTCAGCTGCCGAATAGACCGAGATGCCGAGAACATCGGACGGCAGCATGTCACTGGTGAACTGCACGCGCTGGAAGGTGCAATCGATGGCGCGGGCGAGGGCCTGTCCGAGAGTGGTCTTGCCGACTCCGGGAACGCCTTCGATGAGCAGGTGTCCGCGGGCGAAGATGCTGACCAGCGCCAGGCGGACGACGTCGTCTTTGCCGCGAATAATCCGGCGAAGAGCCTTTTCCAGTTCAACAGCCTTGTGAGAAAAAGCGATAGCGGTCTCGGGAGACATCGTTTTGGATTCTACTATCAGGCGCGGAGAGGGCGGAGTTACCTACGTCATAGAGCTTTGAGCTTTGAGCTTTGAGCTATGAGCTATGAGCAATGAGCTAAGAACTTCGTTTCCAGGCAATGCCTCGAACGACAACTTCAGAACGGTTGCACTTCTGTAACTTGCAGCCCCAATCAAAGCGGAGTATCCGAAATTACAATCGGATCGAAGCTCACAGCTCATAGCTCACTGCTCGCCGCTCGCCGCTCTACTGCATAAACTCCGCGGGCCTTCCGGTCAGGCGCTCGATGCGCTTGGCGATGGGAGGATGCGTGGAGAACAGGCTGCCGAAGCTCATACCCAGCAGAGGCTGGATGATGAACAGGTGGGCGGTCGAAGGAGTTGCCTGCATCGGAATGCGGCGCGAGTAGGCGTCCAGCTTCTGCAGCGCGCTGGCTAATGCGTAGGGATTGCCAGTGAAATGCGCTCCGGTCGCATCGGCCTGGTATTCGCGCGAGCGCGAGACCGCGAGTTGAATCAGGCTGGCGGCGATCGGAGCGACGATCAGCATGAACAGCGCGGATAAGCCTCCGCCGCGATTGTCGCGATCGTTGCGTCCGTATCCGCCGAAGATCATGGCCCAGCGGCCCATGCTGGCGAGCATGGTGATGGCGCCTGCGATGGTGGCGGCGACGGAACTGATCAGGATGTCGCGATTGTTGACGTGTCCGAGTTCGTGCGCCAGGACGCCTTCGAGTTCTTCATCAGTAAGCAATTCGAGAATGCCATGTGTGACCGCGACCGAGGCATGGCTTGGATTGCGCCCGGTGGCGAAGGCATTGGGCGACTCGGTCGGGATCACGTAGATCTTCGGCATGGGAATGCCGATTTTCTGCGTGAGGCGCTCGACGGCTGCGTAGGCGCGCGGAAGTTGCTCGCGCGTGACCGGCTGGGCGTGATACATGGCCAGCGCAATCTTGTCGGAATAGAAGTACGAGACGAAGTTCATGACGGCGGCGAAGGCCAGCGCCAGGAACATTCCGTTCTGACCGCCGAAGTAGCGTCCGAAGAACATCAGCAGCAGCGTGAGAGCGGTCAGCAGGAACGCGGTCTTGAAAGTGTTTCCCATAATTTTGTGGAACTATCCATTTGATGTTACGCGGAATGGGTGGATGCAGGTTCCCATTTTGGGAAAGGCGGTCGGAGAGTGGGTACCCCTCCCCCTCCGGTCTATTGGAATCATCGAGTTAGAGAAAAATCTCGAGGCGGTCTCTGGGGCTCAATGAGTTACAGGCAAAATCTTCTGGAATAAGGACTTACGCCGGATTCCCGAGTGCTTGTCTGCAGATGGGATCATCGTCGCTTGGGGCTGTGGACGTCAAGGTCAGATGTCACATGGCATCTTTGGAATTCAGGCATGAGCGCATTCGGGGAAATGCGGGGATTCAGCTTGCTGACTTGGAAAATTGCTGAGTAGAGAAGCTGGATGCGCCGAGGGCGAGATGCCCTCGGAACAGCCGGCGGGACGCCGGCGCTACGGGGTCTCGCTGCGCTCGACGGACAGCCGGGGGCGGCTGTCCCCACATAACCTATCTAGACCCACATAACCTATCTAGACCCACATAACCTATCTAGACCCACATAACCTACCTAGATCCACATAAGCCTTCACGCCAGCACAAGCCTTTCTTAGGCTTTTTGGGACTCGCGCTTCAGGGCGCGCTGGAGGGTTTGATCGAGGGCGGCCTTGGCCTTCTCATATTCCTGCTGGGTGATGCTGCCTTGCTTGTGTTCGACTTCGAGTTGGAAGAGTTCGTCTTTCAGGCCTTCCAGCAGCATTGCTGTTCGGGAGAGGGGCACACTCGCGATCGCTGGGGCGCGGCTGACGCGCGATTCACGGGCAACGGCAGATGGTGCGGGTTCAAAGACCTCTTCGTCTTCGATGGCAGAGAAACCAGCAACCGGGCGGGCCGCGCGATTGGCGGCTTGCTGGCGCGAGGCCACGAAAACTCCGCCGATGATGAGCGCTCCGGCGACTCCGCCAAGAATCCACCAACGATATTTTTGCAGCGGGTCGGGCGCGTCGATGGGTGGGCCCAGTCCTCCGCCAGGCCGGCTTTCATTTTGGGCTGAAGATCCCTGGCTGGGCTGGCCCCCTTCCTCCGTCTGGGCGGCCAGCGTTCCTTCTCCTGAAAGTTTAAACGCCATATTCTGGCCGACTTGAGTGTTGGCCGCGACCTCGACGTTGGCGTCGGGCTGGCCAGGAAAGTTGGTGGTGGAATAGTTCGCCCCCGGCGCAGGAGAGAACGAAATTGACTTAGGCGCGATGGCGACCAGATGCGCGAGAGGATACACGCTCTTGGGGTCAATGTTAATGCTGCCCGTGTAGGGAAGGGTGTAGACGATGTTGAAGCGGGTCTCGCCGGGGCGAAGCGGGAAAAGAAACGCGTAGCGTCCCTTAGCATTCTCGCCCTCAGGCACGGGTGCGGATTTCAGGGGTTGTCCACCGGCGGTCATGGCTTCGCCTTCGGTGATAGTGGCTCCCTCGGGGACATAGAACTCAAGGTTGTGCTCGTTCATCTGGGTGCGCGGCGGCTTGGAATTGTTCTGCACCGCGAAGGTGCGCTCGACCTGCATCTGTCCCTGTTGCGCCTGGAAGCGCATGATGTCGGCGACCACCTCGATGCCTTCAACTTTCTTGCCCACGTCGTAGACCTCAACTTCGACAGACGTGGTTCCCGGAGGAGCCATGCGGTGATAGGTCACTTCCTGGTGGATGACGCGCACCAGATGCGGTCCCTGGGCATTGTTGAGCTTGAATGTGAAGTTGCCCTTGGAGTCGGATTTAACCCGGCCGGATTCTTCCATGCCTTGACCGAGACTGAGTAGGACGACCTCGTCTCCGACAGCGGGCTTGCCGGTGGTGGAATTTTTGACCGTGCCGGTGAGAGTTTGGGCGGAGGCGAACGTGGAAAGGAGAAGGGCCACCACGAATGTCGCAATGCCGGCAGGTGGTGACAGCCGGCTCCGGCTGTCGGGCCGGGCGCAGCCCGGCGATTGCTTGCATGGAGACAGTGCTGTCGAGCTACGCTCGACTGGACAGCCGGGGGCGGCTGTCCCCACATCACTCTTCGGCGCTTGGGTTCGATTCATGATCTCGCTTTTCTTGGTGCAGGTGCGGCCCCGGATTCGAGTTGGGCAATCTCGGCCAGGAGCGCGGCGGCTTCGTCTTGCAGGGACGCTTTCAACGATTGGTAGTCGGCGTCGGGAACTTTGCCCGCTTTGTATTCGAAGTTCAGGTCGCGGAGATTTTCGTAGACGGCGTCTTTGCGTTCGCGCAGGTACGAGGCGCGAGTCTTCTCCGGGCCGGTAAAGATCTGGCGCGGCAAATTAAAAACATAGAAGAGCGATCCAGCCAGCACCAGAAGGCAGCAGGCGAGTTCCACATTCATACTTCGGTCTCCTCGAGAGCTTGTTGGCGGAACTTGTCCATGTCGGTAGCTTGAACTGGCGGCCCTCCTGCGCTGGGCGGACGCGGCGGACGGTTCTTCCAGGCGCGGACGACCGAGACGACCGCAATGACTCCCACGGCGAATGCCACGAAGGGGAAGATCCACGCGGCGCGGTCGAATCCCTTGGTGGTGGGGGCAGCGAGAACCGTGGGGCCGTATTTTTGAACGAACGATTGCTGCACAAGGCTGTCGCTGTCACCGCGGGTGACGGCGGCCATGAGTTCATTGCGCATGCCGTCGGAACTGGGGCAGCCGACGTGGTTGCATTCCAGAAGGATCTGGCCACAGCTGCAGATGCACATGAGTTGGTGGCCGATTTCGTTGAAGCGGGTGGAGGGATCTCCAGCGCCGGTGAAGGCGAAGACGGCCAGGGAGAGCAGGACGCAGTGGAGCGCGCGGCGGAGAGTCGAATTTGATTTCATCAGCATTCGTTACGGCATCCCTTGGCGGCTATGAAGAGCCGCGATCGTGTTGATGCGTTTGCAGCACGACTTGAAGTCGTGCCCTTCCTGTTCACCCTCCTTCGGGTGCACATTCGCTCTCGGCAAAAGACCAGCCGGGCTGCGCCCGGCGGACAGCCGAGGGCGGCTGTCCCCACATTCTCCGAAGCTCCAACTTTCAAAATTCAGTCCCCTGTCACTGGCGCTGCCTCCATCAATTTCGGGACGCGCACTGTGACTGGAGCCGGGGCGTTCTCTACCAGCGCTAATCCGGTGCCGAGGATCATGACCCAGGCGCCAATCCAGATCCAGATGACCATGGGATTCAGGTGCGCCTTGATGACGGGCTGGCCTTTGTCGTTCTGGCCTTCGTACACCAGATACAAATCTTCTTTGAAACCCTGATCGATGTCGGGCTTGGTGGAGGCCTGCTGGCTGGCTTTATAAAAGATGCGTTGCGGCGACATGGTGCGCAGCAGTTGGCCGTTTTGATAGACGTCGATGAGCGCCCATTCGGTGGCTTGATTGGGATTGTCGTCCTGCGTGTAGGAGCGGCAGACCAGATCGTAGCTGCCGATCTTCATATGGTCGCCGTAGCCCAGTTCGGCTTCCTTGTCCTGATTGAGAGCGGAACCGGAGAATCCGATCATGACCAGGACGACGCCCAAATGCACGATGTAGCCGCCGTAGCGGCGCGTATTGCGATGCGTGAGCTGGACCATGGAGGCGAACATGCCCTGTCCAGTTTTGTCGGAGATGACGCGGCCTCCGCGGTAGAACTCGGACGAGACCGTGAAGGCGACCAGGGCGGAGAGGAAGATAGTCATCAGCGAATAGAAGTAGCTGACGTCAACCCAGGGCTTGAGACCGAAGATGGATCCCCAACTCGCCGGCGTAAACATTACGAACAGGGCGATCGCGAGCGCACCGATTGTGGGCCACATGAAATTCCGCTTGAGGCTTTCGAACGAGGTCTTGCGCCATGCGAGCAGCGGGCCGACTGCGGTCAGCAGCAAGAGCAACAGGGTGACGGGAATGGCGACGCGATTATAAAAAGGAGCACCAACGGTGACTTTGTTGCCCTGCACCAGTTCGGAAATTTTCGGGAACCACGTTCCCCACAGCACATCGAGCGTGAGCAGAAGAAAGAGCAGGTTGTTAAACAGGAAACTCGATTCGCGCGAGATGAGCGATTCCAGTTTGTTCTCGCTGCGCAGGTGCTTGTGGTTCAAGATGAAGAAGTACAAGAAAACCGCAAAGGTGATGGCGAGGAACCAGGCGAACCAGTTTCCGATCGACGATTGCGCGAAGGCGTGCACCGAACTGATGATGCCGCTGCGGGTAAGGAATGTCCCTAAGATCGCGAGCCAGAAGCAGGCGAAGACCAGCCACATGTTCCAGACCTTCAGCATGCCGCGCTTCTCCTGCATCATGACCGAATGCAGGAAGGCGGTGCCGACGAGCCAGGGCATGAGGGAAGCGTTCTCGACGGGATCCCATCCCCAGTAGCCGCCCCATCCCAGGACGGAGTAGGCCCAGTGCGATCCCAGAAAAATTCCGCAGGTGAGGAATCCCCACGTGACCATGGTCCAGCGGCGGGTGATTTGAATCCATTTCTCGCCGGGGTACTTCATGATCAGGGCGCCGAGAGCGAAGGCGAAGGGGACGGTGAATCCGACGTATCCCAGATAGAGCATGGGCGGATGGATCACCATCTCGGGATATTGCAGAAGAGGATTGAGGCCGCTGCCATCGGGGCGGAGCGGGCCTTCCAGTAGACCGAAAGGGTTCGCGGCAAAATTTACGATGGCGAGAAAGAAGATCTGCACACCAGCGAGCACGACCGAGGCGTACGCGAAGAGGCGCGGATCGGTCTTGTAGCGCAGGCGGAGGACGAAGCCATATCCGGAAAGTAGCAGTGACCAGAAGAGGAGAGAGCCCTCCTGACCGGACCACAAGGTCGCGAACTTATAAGGAGCGGGCAGGTCGCGGTTGCTGTGATGAAAGATGTACGCGATGGTGAAATCGTTGCGGAAGGCGGAGACGACCAGGACAACGGACGCCAGAACAACCGCTCCAAAGAGAACCACGCCCGCGCGGCGAGCGGTTTCACCGACACGTTCCCAGTGCGGGTCACCCGGAAACAGTAAGGAGAGCACACCAGCGCCAAATGAATAGATGCTCAGCGCCAAGGCGATGAGCAAGGCAAAACTGCCTAAGGATGCCATGTTGGGAAGAACCCCAAGCTATCTTTTCAGAAAGTAGAGGTGAGGGCAACTGGGTGCGGCGGGAAATCAGATTCGGGAGGGCAGGTTGGTTAAATCGGTCAGTGAGGGCGCTATGTGGGTGAGGCGGTGAAAACGTTTCCGCCGGAGGACGGCGGCCGGGGCTCGGCCGCCAGACGGGCGGAGTGCTAGGCGCTCTGTTGGCGATAACGCTGGCGAATTTCGTGTTCGGCAGCCAGCCAGTCTTCGTTTTCGTGCCCGGGTTCGAATCCCCGGCGCTCCGAGAGTTGGTAAGCCAGGCGACGAATTTCGTCATCCAGATTGATGGGGACGAGATTGGCGCGCGGTTCGCTTCTCACCACCAACGGCCGGCGAGTTGAGTTCTTCGCCTCTGCTGAAGTGGTTTCAGTGGTGTTGGTTGCTACGATGGCGGGAGATGCGTCCACAGCAGGGACGGCAGCCTCGCTATTGCGGTTCTTGGGACCTTTGGGTTTAGCCATAGTTGCGTACTCCTTGCAAACTCCTAAGTTTAGGAATGATTGGATTGGTTGATGAAGGGAGAACATCGAGGTCGCCCCCTGCTACTTCGTTAAGATCTAAATGGGTTCGAAGTTGTCTTTACTATAACTCTTGTGAGGCTGTGGATAGTGGCGAAGTGTACAAAAAAAATGAATGGTGACGTGCCGAATTCCGAAATGGAAATGTACACAAAAACCCACCAGGAGTTAGGGCCGCGTGCATAGCGGGGCGACATGAAAGGCTCCGTGCAGTTTCGTAAAAGAACGGAATAGCTTTGTTATAATTTAAGCTCGCGTGCGAGGCGCTATCGTCTAGGGGTTAGGACGGAAGATTCTCAATCTTCAAACCCGGGTTCGATTCCCGGTAGCGCTACCAACAACTTCCTGAGTTGCTCTATTCCAATGAGATTTCCTGCCTACCAAAATGCTTGCTCAAACGTATTCCACAGTCGAATGTAGTGGCTTTTGCGGATGCATTTGAGTAGGCGTGCGTCCATTGGCCCGGCTATCTTCTGATCTTGCCCCGGAACGATACCTGTTATGGTGCCCAAGCGGCTCGCTGCGCTCGGCGGGGCGGACGAAGGCGTCCGCCCCTACATTTCGCATTAGCGCCGTCGTTACGACTGTCCTTGTGGTTGCCGCTTGAAGCTTGACCGCTCCGCGCTTTTTCCTAGATGATTGTGACGCATGGACGTTGAACGCATCATCGACGACATCGAGCAGCTCGAGGAATTGTTCGAAGCGCCGGACATAAGACCGCTCAGCCCAAGCGACATCTCTGCTGCGAACCGAAGGCACGACGAGGCGTTAGCCCAAAGCCCATGGTTCCGGCTCTGGCGAAGCTACGGCGTATGTTGTCGGTCTGGGACTCCGGTATTGCAGCTGCCGGAATAGACGCGAGTCAGATGTTGAGGCGGTTCCTGTCCACAACATCCGGATAAACGCTCGCGGATTCGACTTCCCATCAAGTTCTTCCCTGAAGCGGTCTTCATTTTGAGCGGATTAAGAGGGTTTGCAGCGTGCGCACTGCGAGAGGGATCTCCTTCATGCTGGTGCCGCCGAAACCCAAGATGAAACCTTGACGGGGCTGGGTCATGTACATGCGCGAGAGGGGCCACAGAGAAAGATTGTGATGGAGCGCCCGTCCGGCGATTTCTTGATCGCGGTACCCGGGCGGCAGCAGCACCGTCAAATGCATGCCGGCCTCGTCCCCTACCACATCCAACGCGGATCTGAAGGTCTTGCCGAGGCTGTCGACGAACTCTCCTGAGCTCGCCATAGAAGACGCGCATCCTGCGGATTGCCGGCCAACTGCTAGCTATGCCTTGAGATGAAGGTTTGAGCGACAATAACACCGAGGCTATAGAGGAGGGTAGTCGATGAGGAATGTCTTGAAGGTATTTCTGCTCGCGTCGTGTTTCACCGGCAGCGCACAAAACCGTTCGACTTTCACGCCACAATCCCAAGTCTTCATTACTCACATCACCGTGATTGAAACCGAAACCGGCAAAGAAGCCAGAGACCAAACGGTGATGATTTCAGGCGGCAAGATCTCCTATGTGCGTGGCAGTAACACTGTGGCCGTACCGGCGAACTCCCAGATCGTGGATGGTCGACACAAATACCTCATCCCTGGCCTGTGGGATATGCACGCGCATGCTGTACGTGGTGAACGAATCGCGACGATGTTTCCTATGTTTGTCGCAAACGGGGTTCTCGGCATACGCGATATGGGTACCGACATGGACATGGCTGTGGCGGAGGTAATTCGCAAGGAGGTCGCGAGCGGGAACCGACTCGGTCCTCTTATCGTTAGTACCGGCCAGATATTGGAGGGGCGTGTAAAGCCGCCTTCACGAACTTTTGCGGCGATCCTCACCGCGGCTGATGGTCATGCTGCAGTGAAGACACTCAAGGCCAGAGGAGCGCAGTTCGTGAAGGTTTATACGTGGTTATCGAAAGAGGCTTACATGGGCATCGTTGATGAATCGAAGAAGCAGGCTCTTCCTTTCGTCGGACATGTTCCGATGTCCGTAACGGCGCTGGAAGCGTCGGCGGCAGGGCAAAAAAGCATAGAACACATGAGTGGCATAGACCTCGTCTGCTCCGCACGCGAGGATGAGATCCGCAACGCATTGCCGAAGTCGGATAGCGAGATGAATAACGAAACCGGGCAAAGGATGATTTTCGAAGCAAGCAATTCCTATAGTGAAGACAAATGCGCGATCGCCATCGCTACTTTTGCCCAGAACCATACGTGGCAGGTCCCGACGTTCACTGCCTTCTTGCAAGATGCAGAGTTCAACGATTCACGAGTCACCAATGATTTGCGGTTGAAATACATTCCCCCCTCGATTCGAATGCAGTGGGGTGATTACGCACAGCACCACGCCGGGCCGACAGCGATGAAAAAAGTCTTCGAGCAACATATGAGAATTTTGGCTGCGATGCGCCGCGCAGGCGTGCCCATAATGGCGGGAACTGACACTTCCTGGGGTGTTCCATTCATTTATGCGGGATTTTCTCTACATGATGAGCTTGTTTTACTGGTTCGAGCAGGATTGACGCCAGTCGAAGCGCTGCAAGCCGCAAGCATCAATCCCGCCCGGTTTCTCGGAAGGGAAAACGAGCTGGGCAGCATTGCAGCTGGCAAACTCGCGGATGTGGTGCTGCTGGACGCCGACCCCCTGCAGGATATCCACAATACAACGCGGATTTCAGGAGTCTTTCTGTCCGGCAGGTACCTTGATCATGCCGCATTAGACAAGCTCCTGAAGGGAGCAGAAGCATCTGCGAAGTCAGTTTCGGATATTAAAGCTTATGTTCATTGAGGCTGGCCGGCATGCCATTGGTCTCAGATTGGCGACGCTGGGCTTATAAGCTCGTCGTATCGAACGCGCGAGGAAGTCCTTCCGCTCGATGATGGATTGCGAGAATCTGGCCGGTTCATGTGGCTCGGTACCTGAATCACGCGAATGTCCCGCTAGAAATGGGCCTCCGTCGGTCGAAATAGCTCTAGGAAACGCGTTTTCAGCTCGCATCATTTACACTCTGCATTGAATCTAAGTGGGAAATTTGCCTCGCGAGGAAGACTATGCCCCTGTGTAAGCGTGCCATCTGCACTGCAGTTCTCTTCGTTCTTCTGCCCGTGATCACCCTTCAGGCTGCTGACAAACCATTCCACGATGCGCCAGCCTCCGCCAAGGCCATGAAGAATCCTTTCGAGGGGCAACCGGCTGCACTCGATGCCGGCAAGACGTTATATGCACGCAATTGTCTTTCGTGTCACGGAAAGGCGGGACAGGGTACGGGAAATGTGCCCTCCCTGGTCGACGGTAAGTTGAAAGGTGTGACGTCGGGCGAAGTGTTCTGGTTCATCACCAAGGGGAGCACCGATAACGGAATGCCCGCCTGGGGGTTTTTGCCAGAAGAGAAGCGCTGGCAGATCATCACGTACGTTGAGGCATTGGCATCCGGGAAAACGAGTTCCGCGCCTGCAGTCGCGGCCCCGGCGGAAGAGAGCAGCGCGGGAAAGTTGAGTGCTGCGGCGCCGAATGCACCCTTTACAGATTTTCGCTATGAGAAGCCGGGGACAACGCGGAAGATTACGGTGAAGGACCTGCCGGAGCCGTTCGCGACGAAGTCGTCGAACAACGGTGCAGATGAAGTAGCGCGCCCAGAGGGCGCCTGGCCAGTGGCGCCAGCGGGATTCAAAGTCGAGATGTATGCGACGGGGCTGGAGAATCCGCGATGGCTGCGTACGGCTCCGAACGGCGACATTTTCCTGGCGGAGATGCAGCCGGGACGCATTGTCGTCTTTCGCGGCATGACCAGTGACGGCAAGGCGGAACAGACCGCAGTATTCAAGGATGGACTGAAGCACCCTTACGGAATCGCGTTTTATCCTCCGGGTCCCGATCCGCAATGGATTTACATCGGTGGCGAAACCGAAGTGGTGCGGTTTCCGTATCACAATGGAGAGTTGAAGGCAGGCGGGCCGGCGCAGCATATCGCCGATCTGCCCGGACCCGGCGGCCACAATACGCGGGCCATCGAGTTTTCGCAGGATGGCAAGAAGATGTTTGTTGCTGTGGGATCGGGATCGAATGTCGACGATCCGGATACGCATCCGGAAGAGAAAGATCGCGCGGATATCTTGTGGTGCGATCCGGCGAATTGCCAGCTGAAGGTGTATGCGTATGGCATTCGCAATGCGGGCGGTGGGATCAAAGTGAGCCCGCAGACGGGCGAATTGTGGTGCTCCGTGAACGAGCGCGATGCTCTGGGCGACAATCTGGTGCCGGACTACATCACGCATGTGCAGGAGGGCGGATTTTACGGATGGCCCTGGTGGTATATGGGAGCGCATCAGGATCCGCGGCATGCAGGGAAGCATCCAGAGCTGAAGGATAAGGCGATCGTGCCCGACGTGCTGCTGCAGCCGCACAATGCCTCGCTGGAGTTCACTTTCTACCAGGGAGATAAGTTTCCTGCGGAGTATAAGGGAGATATCTTCGCGTCGGAGCATGGATCGTGGAACAAGTCGGTGCGCGTGGGATACGAAGTGATCCGCATCCCGCTGCATCAGACGGGACATGCTACCGGTGAGTATGAAGATTTTCTGACCGGATTCGTGCTGCCGGATGGAAAGGTCTGGGGACGTCCGGTGGGAATGACAGAGGCTCCGGATGGATCGCTGCTGGTGAGTGACGACGCGTCCAACACGATCTGGAGGGTGAGCTATACAGGGAAGTGAGAAGGCATCGCTAGTGGGAGGCGGAAGACGATAATACGATTTGCTCCTCGTCTGCGCTTCTAACGCTTTGGAAGAACCTGCGTAACTCTGGGTAAGATTTCACCTGCACGAGACCGATATTGAGCATCAGACTGCGGTTGAGGCGCAGAGACCCGTCTCTGTTCTCAACGGCCAGATCATAGGTGATGACCTTTGCGTCCAAGTGCTTCGGCTCTGGCAGGCTCGAGATTTGCCGTCCTGGCGGAGGGGAGATCGTGACGTTGTCTACGTCTGTATAGGGAAAGTGGAAGTAAATTGGGTGCTCACGCGTTGTGTGTTCGAAAACGTGCTTTTCACTGCCGCCGAACAGACCAACGGGGAGAATGGTGCGGCGTCCGGCAAATGCAGCCCATCCCGTGATCTTAACGTCGAATTCAGCGACCAGAGTCGTGGAGGGGCTCTTCCAGTCGGGAGTATTCGTCATCTCTGCCTCGACGGTGCCGGGGATGTAACTCTTCATTTCGTCCTCGAGGAGTCTCTTCCGCGCGGTGTCGTCCGAGGCGCGCTCCTCGATGCGACGACCCAGTGCCGAAAGGCCTTTGAATGTGAGCGTCGCTTTGCCCTCGAGCGAACCCGTCTCGTCGAGAGTGAGCGTGGCGTTTCGGTCGACTCCTGATGTGGAAGGCTCGGGCGTGGTTGTCGTGATCCATGTGCCGCCATCTTTGTCGAGGCGCAAACCTGCCGCCCCAGTCTCAGACCATGGCAACAGGCCGTAGGGAGCAAACGCCACCCCAGGGTCGAGATACAGGTCTTTGCCGATGAGATTTACCTGCACGACATTCGTATTTAAATCGTAAGGATTCATCAGCCTCTTGTCGAAGAAGTGCTGGTCGCGGGTGGAGATGAGCACCGGGCTTGCATCGAATCCGGCGGAGCGCGCCAGTGCGAGAAAAAGCCAGGTGATGTCCCACCCGTCACCATAGCCGCGCTTCCACACATCCTCTACATTGTGTGTGTCCTTGACCTTGTCGCGG